>JANRJY010000025.1:0-75784 GCA_033763735.1 Bacteroidota bacterium
CTAGTTCTTTTTTCAATGCGGTACAATAAAAAAGGGAACTTCTGTTCCCCTTCATACTTCAATTTCGGTGCAAATGTAAGAAAATGCATTATCTAATTCAAAATATATTTTAAAATAAATGTTTGATTTCACGGAGCCAATTATTCAAAACGTACTTCATCCCACATTGCAATCATTTGAAATAAGATTAGATGTGAAAAGGCTCGACTTAATTGATCCTTTTATTTCAGGTAATAAATGGTTCAAACTAAAATATAATATTGAAGAAGCGAACCGATTGAACATCAAAACTTTGCTCTCTTTTGGTGGCGCATATTCCAACCATATTTATGCACTTGCTGCGGCAGGAAAGCGATTTGGAATTCGAACCATAGGAATAATTAGAGGTGAAGAAACTTTGCCTTTAAATGATACATTGAAGTTTGCAACCGATTGCCAAATGCAATTAGAATACGTTTCAAGAGAAAAATATAGATTAAAAGATAATCCGGAATTTAAAGATGAGCTTTTGAAAACTTATGGTGACGTTTATATTATTCCGGAAGGTGGTAGTAATTTGTTAGGAGTTAAAGGGACTGTTGAAATATTGAGTGAACGAGAAATTAATGAATATGATATTATTTGTTGCTGCTGTGGCACTGGAGCCACTTTAAGTGGTATTTTGATTAAATTAAATGGCAATAAAAATGCGCTTGGATTTTCTGTATTAAAAGGCGACTTTATGAAAAATGCTGTTGATACAATCACCTATGACTATTCGGGGCAATTATTCGAAAATTATACCATCAACAACCATTATCACTTTGGTGGATATGCAAAAAGTAACTCAGAACTGGATTCATTTATTAAAACCTATACAAACACCACTCTTATTCCCATAGAACATGTATACACGGCAAAGATGTTCTATGGGATTATGGACTTGGTAAATAAAGGCAAATTCACTCCAGGCACTAAAATATTAGCTATTCATACAGGTGGATTGAGATAAATTAAGGCACGATCAATGAATCGGTATACAAATACATTCCTTGAATGATGCCTGCTGCGTCAGGAATATTGCCGACAACGTTTGCAGGAGGCGTACTGAAAACGCCCCCATCACTATTGACCTGATCATTAATGCCATTGTAATAATCAAATACTTCCTTGGTAATCGTATAATATTTGTAAGTAAACTTATCTCCACTATTTAACTTTTCGACTAGTGTGAATCCGGGAATTTTCCCGTTTAGGTTTTCATTGCTTGCATATAACAAATCGTCCGGTTCGTTTTTTAATTTCCCATTGACAAAATTCTGAAATAAATAATACTCTCTGAATTGAGTATGAACCATTGCAAATACTATTGCTTTGAATTTGCCTTCATTATTTTCATCTGGAACTATTACCACCGAATCTATTGGTAATGGCTTAGCCGGCATTACCAAATTAGCGGTATATGTTTTGCCTTCTACTTTAGCAGTCATTGTATATACACGTCCGTCCGAAATGCCAACGGTGGTCAAGCATTGATATCTGCCGTTTCCGACATATTGCAATTGTTCAATATTGCCGTGGTTGTCTGAAATAATAATTTCAGCATTTTCAATGTAAATATTTTCATTTGAATGAATTGAAACTGTTCTCTTGACCTTGACACAATTTGAATCTATCAAATTTGTTATTTTGCCTTCAAATGCAATTTTTGGAATTTTATGATTGTCTTTATCCAGATTATATTCCGGTGTGATATCCACAGGTTTACCACATGTACTCATTAGAATAATGGTTGATATAAATATGATTATATATGAAGCTTTCATGTTTTTAAAGTTTAATTGTTTTTTTAATTAGAAATTGAAGGTGTAAGTCACAGAAGGAACAATAGGAAATAACCAAAGCATTACTATTTGTTTGTTGTTAGTAGTAATGGTTTTGTTTGAATTTTCAGGATTCGGCACTTCTTCATTGCGTGTATATACTGAAAATGGGTTTTTTCTATTATAAACATTGTATATCGAAAAATTCCATTCACTACTCCATTTGCGATTTGGTTTAACTTTACTTTTAAGATTAACCGACAAATCCAATCGATGAAAGTCAGGGGTGCGTTCGCCATTTCTTTCATTATAAATCAATACTGATGTTTGTTCGAAAGTGTATTTGCCGGCTGGAAGCGTAATTGGCCTACCAGAGCCATACATCCATGATGTACCTACGCTCCACCTTTTGTTGATTTCATAAAACAAACTTGCATTGATGTTATGACGACGGTCCCATGATGCAAAGTATTCATTGCCATTATTGATACCCGGAATTTTCAATTTTGTCCAAGAAAGTGTGTAAGCCGCAGTCCAAGTAAACTTTCCTGATGATTTTTTGACCATTAATTCAGCTCCGTATGAATATCCTGTTCCACGCAACACTTCAGTTTCTATTGCCGGATTCATTAATAACTGTGCATTATCTTTAAAATCAATGGTATTATTTAACCACTTATAATATCCCTCCAATGAGCATTCAATTGTGTTATCCAAAAGGTTGTGAAAGTAGCCAAGCGCAATTTGATCTGAAGTTTGAGGAGCAATGTATCTTGAACTAGGCACCCACATGGTTATGGGTAGAGGGGAAGCTGAATTGCTTAATTGATGTATATATTGATAGGTATGATTATAGGATGCTTTAATTGAGCTTTTCTCATCTACATTAAACTTAACTCCTAATCGGGGCTCCAATCCAAAATAGGTCTTGTCAACCTGATAATAATTATTTGATATTGTATCAGTTATATTGTTTTTTGATGATATATTATTGTTGGCATAAATGTAGGTGGTGTTTCCATTGTTTTGAAAAGTTGTGAACCTTAATCCATATTGCAAATGAAGCCTGTTCCATATTTTTTGTTCATTACTGATATACAATGCATATTCTAATGCATTATTCAGTGGCATTTTGACTTCTCTGAATATTGAATTGTCAGATTTGGGAGTGATGACTCCCGGCTGAAAGCTTTTGTTGCAAATTTGGACACCGAATTTCAGCTCATTGTTTATATTCAACAAATAACTATAGTCCTGTTTTAGACTTTGCTCCTGAATATTTGCAACCCATTCAAATGCCTGAACGCCAGATGTTAAACCTAAACTATAATTAAAATCACTGAATATTCCGGAGGTATTCATGAAAAGTCGGTTATTAAACACGTGACTCCATCTTAAAGAAGTAGTTGCATTGCCCCAACTCAATCCGAAATTGCCACTTTTAAAAACATCTTGACCATAATAACCGGAAAGATAAATTCTATCTCTCTTACCCAACTGATAATTGAGTTTGGCGTTGATGTCATAAAAATATAAAGTAGTATTTTTAATGTCTTTGTCTGATGAGGCTTTGAGAAAAACATCAAAATAAGACCTTCTTGCTGATACTATAAACGAACCTTTATCTCTAATAATTGGTCCTTCCAAAGTTGCTTTGGATGACAATAAACCTATCGAAGCGGTTCCGGATAATTTTTGAGAGTTTCCATCCCTGGTTCTGATATCCACAACTGAAGACAATCGCCCTCCAAACTGGGCCGGAATTCCTCCTTTATAAATATCTGCGCTTTTAATAGCATCTCCATTGAACACCGAAAAAATTCCGGCTAGGTGAGAGGCATTATAAACCGGGGCTTCATCCAAAAGAATTAAATTTTGATCCGAACTACCTCCTCTCACAAAAAAAGCTGAAGAACCCTCTCCTACTGACTGTACTCCGGGCAATTGTTGAATGTTTTTTATTATATCAATTTCGCCAAACATTACCGGAACTTTTTTCATTTGATCCACTGTAAGTCTATTCATACTCATCTGAATGTTATTAACATTTTCATCTTTGGGATGAGCAGACACAAGCACCTCATCAGTTGTGATAGATTCAACTTGAAGCATAAAATTCTGGGTGATATTTTCATTGATAACAATTTGATTTTCAATGCTTTTGTATCCGATATAACTGATTAATATATTATAAGTTCCTTTAGGTAAAGTCACCGAATAAAAACCATAAGAGTTAGTAGTCGCACCCGTTTTTAGTTCCTTGACATACACTGTGGCACCAATTATATCTTCTCCGTTTTTGGCGTCTTTGATATATCCGCTCATTGATACTTTTCCGGCTGCGTCGTCGTCACAGAATGAGGTTTTGGAAAGCATTAATAGTATTATTGAGATGGCAATTCTGATATTTTTCATGTTTGTATTTATTTAATAATTGTAGACTGAAAGGGCAATAGCTATCCTGTCCTAAAATTTAGGTGAAGCATTATTGAGATTTTTACTAGGGATATTAAAGGAATCTTATGCCAGCATTGAAACCGATCCAGCTTTGAAGCTGATAACCGTTTCCATAGGATTGGCTATAGAATTTATTTCCTCCATATGCTCGGGATGAATAAGGAGTTAGCGGATCATATTTGCTGTCAAACAGATTTACATTTGCCGTTACACCAGCAAACACTGATAACTTGGGCAATAAGTACCGTTCATATGCTACTCGCATTCCATAGATATTATTGAATTGTTCCCAACTGCCCAAATGAACTTGATGAGTAATTAGTTCCAAATTGATATTTGATTTGCTATTCAACACGATTTGATGTCCTAATCCTAATCCGTATGTAAATTTCTGGTCATTTATAATGGGTTGATAACCAGCCGTATAAATTATATATAGCTTTTTTACTCCTGATCTATATGCAATATTTGCATAGGTCACCTCATTGGCACTAATTTCAATTTGATGAATCCCTTTCTTTACCAATGATATCAATCCCAATGAAACGCCATCACAGGAATCAACAATATTAACCACACCTAACTGAAAACCTTTGATATATTTGGTGACATTAATAAATCCTGACATTTGTGCTCCGGTGATGGATTTAGACACATTTACAAATCCCGACAACTGTACTTTTGATTGATTGCTTATATTTGCAAATCCGGCAATTTGAGCTACATTATTATATGCAACATTGCAAAATCCTGCTATTTGCAAATCAGTCTTTTTACCGGATCCTACATTCATAAAACCAGCAATTTGTCCGCCTGAAAAGTCATTCTTTTGAATATTAGTAAATCCAGCTATCTGTGCACCTTTAGCATTTGCCAGGCTAATGTTGGCAAAACCAGCTAATTGAGCTCCGTTTAAAGTATCTCTGTTTATATTCATGAAACCAGCTGATTGCACACCATGCACTTTACTATAAGCAACATTGGCAAAGCCTGCTGATTGAAATCCATTAACTTCCCCACCCGTTGCATTAAGAAATCCTGATAATTGGGCACCTTTTACATCTTTTTTATTGATGTTAAATACGGAAGCAAGTTCAATGCCTTTGACTCCCCCTGTATACCCTCCAACCACATTTATTGACCCTTTATAATTGTAGGAGGAACTATTTATTCCATCTGTTCCCAAAGCGGGGATAAACGACACTTGTATATCATGATTTTTGATTTGAGGAATATTGATTGCATTCATCCTTTGTTTAAAAGAAGTGAATAGCTGAATCCATTTCTCATTGACCAAATCTCTTTTGGGATGACCGGTTTGTTGTTCGGTTGAATCATTTGTTGATTGCACGTTAAATGAACTATCTTTTGTTAATTGTACAGTAACAGGAGTAGGTTCAGGTGCCAACTCAAATGTCAAGTTTTGTTCCGGTTGAGGATATATTTGAACAATTGTATCCAGATATTCTTTTTTGGCAATAGCTATTCCAATTGCCGTTTGATTACTTTTGGCATCGATACGAAGTTGGAAAAACCCCTTGTCATTGGATACTGCCGAAGCCAAAGATGCAGTATCATATACGCTGGCAAATGCAATAAATTCGCCTGTCTTTTGATTTAGAATAGCACCTTTGATAATATAATTTGAATTCGACCTTTTATGTGCAACGACTTTATTTGCAGTTTTAACAATGACAACGTTATTGCCTTTAACCTTATATTCAAACTTGTTTTTGAACAACTTATCCAATGCCTGTTTTGCATTCATACCTTTGGCACTAAATGAAACCAAACTATCCACTTTGAATAAACTTGTATTATAGGTAAAATTAAAATTGCATTGTTCGCTAATAACATCTAGCACCTTGTCAATTCTAGTGTTTTTCACATCAATATTGACCGTTTTTTGCAATACCTGAGCTTGGCTATTAACATTAGAAAACACAATGGAGCAAATGATTAATAATAATAAAAAAACCTTAGAAAATACAACTCTCCGTTTCATAATATTTATCTGAATATCAAATTATTACGAATATTATTTTTCAATAAAAATATACTTGTTGCCACTTTTTACTATATCAATTTCCAAACTTTCTTTAATGAGTTCCAAAACTTGCTCCAGAGATTCATTTTTGAAAGTGGCAGTTAGGCGTAGTTCATTCAATTTGGCTGATCCTATTACGATTTCATATTCATAATATTTGCTCAAAACTTCTACCACTTTTGATAATTCAGTGTTATTGAATACCAAGGTCTTTGTTCGCCAAAATTCATAATTTGGATCGTTGTTCAATAATTTAGTTATCTGATTTGATTGCTTATCAAATACACCCATTTCGCCAGGAATAATGAAGATTTCACTTTCAGAGGTATACAACTTTACTTTTCCGGTGCTGACCTTCACTTCAACATTGCCATTTTCTAATTCTCTGACATTAAAACTAGTTCCTAATACTTGTATGCTTGCTAGAGGTCCGGCTTCTATAACAAATGGTTTATAAGGATCTTTGGTAATATCAAAAAAAGCTTCTCCTTCGAGTTTTACTCTTCTTTCATTGCTTTTGAATGAATCAGGATAAATTAATTTACTTCCTTTATTGATAGTAACACTTGATCCATCGGCCAATTTTTTACTTATAACTACATCCCCAGAACTTGTTGACGACACCACAACAGCCTGTTGTTCAATGGATTGATAATTGTTTTTCTTTAATATAAAATACATTACCGTAGCAACCATAACCAATAGCAAAGAAGCCGCTATTGAAAACATCCCTTTAGAAGAAAACAAAGGAATAATTCTGCCCGATTTTTTCATTCTAACTGAAACCTTCGTCCATGCTTCGTCCTCATCTATCAATGGAGTTTCTTTCAAATTCAAACTATCATTCCAAATTTGTTGAGCCAATTTGAGTTCGTTTGCAAATTCCTGATCACTATTCAACAATTGTTCAACCATTCCTTTTTCAGAAGAACTTATCTCGCCGGTTACCCATTTGGCTATAAGATTGTCTTTATCCTTATCTTTCATGTTAATTGTATTTAAATAGCTAATGTTAAAATGAAAATCGTTAAGTATTCAGCCAGATTGAGTCTCATTAGTTTCAATGCTTTTCCCATATGATTTTCAACGGTTTTTATAGAAATTCCCATTACTGAAGATATCTCCTTGTAAGACAAATCTTCAAAACGGCTCAATTTGAATACGTTACCACACTGTTCAGGCAAGGAAGCTATTGCCATTGAAATTTTATTTTGCAATTCTTCAAAACCTAGTTTAGTAACAGGTGTATCTAATTCTGATTTTTCGTGATACATATTTTCCATATTTGCCATATTATATTGATGTTTTTTCAAATGATTCATACAGCTATTGTGAACACTTCTGTACAAATAAGCTTTAATCGATTGAACATTTTTGATTTTTGACTTATGATCCCAAATGCGACAAAATACATCCTGAACAACTTCCGAAGCTTCTTCTCTACTTGAAACAATACGATATGCATAGTTGCACATCATTCCATAGTATTTGCGAAAAATCACTTCAAAAGCCTTTTCATCACCTGCAGCAATTTGAAGCAGTAAATTTTGTTCGATATTTAAATCACCCGACTCGTTGTTCATTTTTGGTTTCGTTATCGCGTTTCTATGGTAAAGACAAATAATTAAACCTTTACCCCTATGTCACTTCAAAATATTTTTTTATTGAAATCATTACTCTCAATTTTAAAATGGTTAAGGTTGTCAAAATTTAGCTATTAAAGTGTCATTTAGTAAAAAAAATGCATTTTTTACTTATCTCAATAACTGAATTCATATTGTTGGTAATAATTTTTGTTACTTTTAACACCTTAATTGAAATTACCAAAAGTGCAAAGCATTCAAATTCAATCATCTTATAAAAAATATATTGCCGACACAGCAACTCCCGTTGCTATTTTCTTGAAGTTAAGGGACAAGTTTCCAAATAGTATTCTTTTGGAAAGCTCCGATTATCATGGCAATGAAAATAGTTTTTCATTTATATGCAGCATGCCTTCTGTTGGCTTTTGGGTCAAAAACAAAGTATTATTTATAAAAAACAGTGACGGAAGAATTACCAATTATACGCTCAAGTCCAAAAATGATGTGCCTGATTTAATTCAATCTTTTTGCAAATCAGTGAGTTACAAAAATTTGCCTTTGAATTTTATTCACAATGGACTATTTGGTTACACTTCATATGATTCTGTAACCTATTTTGAAGACATTGATATCAAAGCTAAAAATTCCGAGATAGACATTCCAGACTTACAGTATTTCGTTTATCAAATAGTCATTGCAATTAATCACTACAATGATGAATTGTATATTATCAAGCACGATATCGATGGAATTGAGTCAAGTTCTGTGACTATTGATCAAATTGAAAGCTATATTCACAATATTTATATTCCGACATTCCATTTCAAAACTATAGGAGAAGAAACATCAAATTATACCGATGAAGAATTTCTCAAAATAATTAATAAAGGCAAAGATCATTGTTTCAGAGGAGATGTGTTCCAAATAGTATTATCCCGAAGATTTGAACAAAAATATAAGGGAGACGACTTCAATTTATACAGAGCGTTAAGATCAATCAATCCTTCTCCATATCTATTTTATTTTGATTATGGTAATTTTCGAATATTTGGCTCTTCCCCTGAAGCGCAACTAATTATCAAAGGTAATAAGTCAATTATTAATCCAATTGCAGGAACATTCAGAAGGACAGGAAACGATAATGACGATGCAATATTAGCTCAAAAGCTTTCAGAAGATCCGAAAGAAAACTCTGAGCACGTAATGTTAGTTGACTTGGCACGTAATGATTTGAGTCGAAATGGTGATAAAGTATATGTAGATACCTACAAAGAAGTTCAATTTTATTCTCACGTTATTCATTTGGTATCAAAAGTAATAGGAGAAATAAGTGATAATACTAATCGATTCAAAATTGTAGCTGACACTTTTCCGGCAGGCACGCTATCAGGTGCCCCCAAACACATGGCTATGAAATTAATAGATACTTATGAAAATGTAAACAGAGCTTTTTATGGCGGATGTATTGGATTTATGAGTTTTAATGGTGACTTTAATCAGGCTATAATAATTAGATCCTTTTTAAGCCAAAATAACACTTTGTATTTTCAAGCTGGTGCAGGTGTCGTTGCAGATTCTAAAGACGAAAACGAATTACAAGAAGTTCACAATAAATTAGCTGCACTTAAAAAAGCTTTAACTATAGCTCAAACAATTTAAGCGTGTAAGTATTTTACAAAGTTTGATGTGGATAACTATTAAAGTACTTCTATATTTAAACATTGAAATACAATTAATGTTACTAAAACTAGGTAAAGAGATATTTTTAAAACACATATTGCAACTTGCATTCTTAGTTGTAATTGGTTATGCTATTTTTCAAATTAAGATTGTAAAAATGCTTGAAAAAAAGAATATTACAGAAATAGGATTTGTAGGCAGCAAGCTTGATTATGTTGAATCCGACTTAAGTAACTCAAAAAAATCAAAGTAAAAATCAAATTAAAAGAGCCCTATAAGGGCCCTTTTAAATAATAGAGTATGTAATATTACTTATAGGTTTTCGCCGTGTTGGCTCAAATCCAATCCCATTTTATGTTCTTCATCTGTTACTTTTAGCGGAGAGATAAGATCCGTTACTTTTAATAAGATAAATGATCCTACGAAAGCAAAAGCGCTTACAATTACTAATGCCATTAAATGAGTAAAGAATAATTTGGTTTCGCCAAATAATAATCCATTACCAGTAGTATTAGCAGAATTAACAGCTGTATGAGCAAAAATACCGGTAAGTATCATCCCCATCATACCACCAACTCCATGGCAAGGAAATACATCCAAAGTATCGCTTAGTGTAGATTTTGATTTCCAGTCAGCAACAATGTTACTGATGATAGCAGCAATAACTCCAATAAATATACTTGAAGGAATTGTTACAAATCCGCAAGCTGGTGTAATAGCAACCAGACCAACTACTGCTCCAATACAGAAACCAAGTGCAGATGGTTTTTTGCCTTTAACAACATCAAACAATACCCAAGCAAGTCCGGCAGCACCTGATGCGGTGTTAGTAGCACCAAAAGCACTTACTGCTAAAGGACCCGCACCAACAGCCGAACCACCATTGAATCCAAACCATCCAAACCACAACAAACCAGTTCCTAATAGTACAAAAGGAATGTTGGCAGGTGAATGTGGATCAGTTGCTTTATCACCTTTAAGATATATAGATGCAGCTAATGCCGCTAAACCTGCAGACATATGCACAACTGTACCACCTGCAAAATCCAATACGCCTAGTCCGAACAAATATCCACTTGGATGCCAAGTCATATGTGCAAGGGGTGCATATATAAACAAGCAGAACAAGCAAATAAATAATACATACGATTGAAAACGGATTCTTTCAGAGAATGTACCACTTATCAAAGCTGGAGTAATAATTGCAAATTTCAATTGGAAGAATGCAAATAAAGCCAATGGAATTGTAGGCGCAAGTGACCATGGTTTACCATCAAGTACGCCTTGAAACATAAAGAAAGTCATAGGGTTACCAATGAAACCTCCAATAGTATCGCCAAATGCAAGTGAGAAGCCAATGACTACCCACAACACACTAATGATACCCATAGCAATAAAGCTTTGAAGCATAGTAGATATGATGTTTTTACTATCAATCATACCTCCGTAGAAATAAGCCAAACCAGGCGTCATAATCAATACAAGCGCAGTTGCGGTAAGCATCCATGCTGTGTCACCGGAATTAATAC
Organism: Bacteroidota bacterium; assembly: GCA_033763735.1. GTDB lineage: Bacteria > Bacteroidota > Bacteroidia > Cytophagales > UBA9547 > JANRJY01. The sequence goes on from JANRJY010000025.1 coordinate 11,099, forward strand.
CTTCAGTAACTATAGTTGTTGGTACATTAGGTGTAAATAGTGCCAGTAAGCTAACCGCTACCAACACAATAAATGGAATTATAGATTTTTTCATATTGAAAAAGATTAGAAGGGTTTAATTATTAGATAATTTGAGGACACAAAATAGTAAATAAATTATGTCCTCAAATTAATTTTGAATTAATATTTATAGATGAAGGCAACTCCAAATGTAGTTTGAGTTGTAGTTCCACCAGGACTAACATCCCCAGTAACAGCATCTAATGCACCAATTTTGCCATCTTTATCTTCATAATATGCTACTTTTTTACCTGTGCCATAAACATATCTTTCACCAATGTCCATTCTGAATTCAGGTTTAATTATAAGATGACCATCTGCTAATGTAATTGGAACTGTAACTGTTACACTATTATTAATCCCTCCAAAGTACCTAACAGCATTTTGATCATTAAAAAACTCGTAGCGAACACCAACGCCAATCATATCCGTAATTTGATAATTAGGATAAAGTGCAACACCATACCATCCAATGGTGCTTGATGAATCCATTTTTCCTGTTGTAGGATCAAGTTTGCTTGAAGCTAAGGCTTGTTTTTTATCAAAACTATACATACCATATGCGGCATTTAAACCAATATAGAACTTACTAGTTACCTGATATCCAGTTGTTAAATCAAACAACATTCTGTTATAGTTAGGTGTTGCAAAACCTGGTTCAACTTGGTTACCTACGATTTTGTAACCATCGTCATTATGACCTCCAATAAAATTCACATAAACATTCCATCCAGAAATTGGGCTTACATAAAATTGTCCAATAACTGATTTTTGTTTTTTCCAATCTGTTAAAGCATCCCAGTTATTAACAACTCCTAACATAACACCCAATTTGTCGGAGAATGCATAATTCAATTTACCTCCAACATGGTAGAATGGACCATTGTTGAACAGATTCGATAATGAGTAATGATAATTCACAGGAGCATCAATTACTTCGTAACCAATATGTGTTCCAAACTGACCTACAGTGAAGCTTAGTTTATCAGTAATGTTATATTTGAAATAAGCCTGTTTAATAGCAGCGGAAGTACCATAAAGAGCTTGTTTACCTCCAATTGTTGGATAATAACCTGCAGCAGTTCCACCACCAGTACCAGCATATCCAGTAACTGCACCTGTTGCAGGATCTGTTACTGCTGTAACTCCACTTATCATTGGGCGTACATTACCAAAGTTACCTAACTCAGCATTTGGTCCAAAGGTTAAGTCAATTACCATTTCACTTTTTGAATTGGTGTATGCAAATCGAGTTTGAACAAGTCCCAACCCAAATTGATCGGTAACCCTATCAAAAGCTCTACCAGCAGATGCTCCTAATAATTGTCCGGATTTTGGATTATTAAATGCTGTTAAATAGTAAGAATCTATATAACCGTTTACAGTGAATTTTCCTTCGTCTTTTTTAGTTGCCGAAGTATCTTGTGCAAAAACTGAGGCGCAGCCAAGCAGCCCCAAGGCAATCGAGTAAATTGACTTTTTCATAGAATTGTTTTTTAGGGTATTGAATTAATATTTAATTAGAATTTAATACAAACATAATAATAAAAGTATACCATCACAATTTTTTATACATTTTTTTTGAAACAAGGTTTAAATTTTAACGTAGTATTTCATTTTTTATACTTTTTTTGGAAATACATGTATTTTATTAATGTTTAATTACAAATATCATTATATGATAAAATAGGAATATTTAGTTGTTATTTCACAAAGAGATTATAATATGTAAAATATAATTGTTTCTTAGTAAAATACAATCTGTTTAAGTATTTCTACTTATATGTATCACAAAAAATGTAATTATTTTAAACAAGTTGCTTTGATTATGCGTTTATATTAAATAGATTTGAATTATAGAGTTTTTTTTAACCACCTTTTACATGTCCAAGCTAAAAAATATAGTAAAACAACTTTCAGAGAAAGATTATCTCGAAATTGTAGCTTCCCTACAAGATAGTAATGCAGAAAAATCAGCTTCATTACTTAAATATTTGAAAGAACGCCAGCTTTCAGATGCAAAAATAATGGTAGAATTAGACGTCAACCCCAATGCGTATTACACACTTCGTTCGCGTTTGAATGAAAAAATCGAAGATTATTTAGTAAAACAAATGGAAAGTCCCAAAACGGACTTATTACGTAAGGTTGCAAATATTAGTGAAATAATTTTCACTAAAAAGAAGACTATAGTTGTAGCTACACTCAAAAAACTCGAAAAAGAACTTTTGGATTATGACTTATCCAGTGAGCTTATCATTGTATACAAAAATCTTAAAAAACAACATATCAATACTCCTGAACATTATCATTACTCACAACTATATAACAAGCACGTTGCTTATATGTTGGCAATTGATAAAGCAGAATCAATTTTGGCAGATTATTTCAAAAAATTTGGTTCTTTGTTTTTAAGTGGTGATGAACTTATCAAAACAGAATTAACTCTATTGTGTAAGGAGATTAAAAATATTTCTCATTTATACCAATCACATCGGTTATATGTGTACCAAAGTTGTATGACTCTTTTTCATCGTTTTTTTGTAGAATATCCTTCAAAAAACACGGAAGAAGAAAAAACGGAGGTTATTTTTGAAAAAATAGATGAAATATTTGACACATATCCTTCTGACGCAACTTATCATCATCTTCAAATAGTATCTGATTATTTGAAGTTATGTTACTACACTGAAACCAAAAACACTAAAAAAGCTGAAAAGTATTTTGAAGAAGTAAAGGACTCTGCAGGAATATTTATTGCGAATTATAGCTTATACACCTTTCCTCAAATGTTTTTTTTATATTCTTTAAATAAATGTACCAATCCCGACATTGCTAAAGCAATTATTGAAGAAAACAAAGCAATATTTGCTGATTTTGAATGTGAATCGTCTGATATTTCCAAGTTTGTTACTTACAACTGTTACAGAGCCTTGTTGTATTTTTATGCTCAAAAATATGATATGTCATCCAAAATCATTAATACCATGTTGAATGATGTAAGCTTGAAAAAATATCCGGAACTATATGTTGAAACAAAAACTTTTCAAGCATTAACTTATTGTTTGATTGATGATTATGATTTGTTTAATCAGTTGATGAATAGTATTCAAAGACAAGTGAGAATGCTAGGCAAAAAACGTTTGGAGCATATTACTTATCTGTCCAAAGCAATGAAAACTTCATTGAGTACAACCCCAAGTAGAGGTAAAACTGCAAAACTGAAGATGTTGGTGAACAAAATCAACATGAGCCACATCAAATACTTTAGCCCATTGAAATTGGTGAAATTTGATGAATTCTTAATGGAAAAATTAAGTAGCTAGATTCCTTCTGAAATTTTTGATAAATTTTCTTGAGTAAGAGGCTTGTTCAAATATTTGAGCACAAAAGCATTTTTCTTAGATTTTGATATATCTTTTGGATCAAGCGATGAAGTTAGCAAAACAATTTTACAAAAGTTTTTAGTAGAATCGTTTAGCTTTTCAAATTCATCAATAAATTGAAAACCGTCCATTAAAGGCATATCTATGTCTAAAAAAATAAGTTTAGGTAAAAATTTGTCGGTAGAGTCTTTAATTTTTTCGATATTTTTCAAATATTCCAAAGCACTTTTTGCTCCGGAATGAACAAAAATATTATCGGCCAAACCTACTGATTCAATCATTTTTTGATTAATTAAATTGTCAATCTCATTGTCATCAATAAGCATAACGGCATTTAATTTTTGAGTTTTCATGAATAAAGAGTTTATAATATTTTCGAATGTAAAATATGTTGTTAAAAGATATCAATCATGTGATATGCAATAATAGCACTTTTTGAATTAAAAGGCATCAATTTTGTCAACAAATTGGCTTTGAAAAAATAAAAACAACAATTGAATATAAATTAAAAGTGCCACAAATTGTGGCACTTTTAAACTTTTTAGTGATGCACTTCTACATCCTTGTTCATTATCTCATTTTGCTGTCTGATAGATTCGCCATGGATTGCTGTGAGGAAAGTTTCCATAAATTCTTCAGAAAGCCCTTTATTTTTAGCTTCTTTTATGCGAGTTTCCATGATATCTTGCCATCGATCTGATTGCAAAATAGTGATATTATTATCTTTTTTATATGTGCCTATTTCTTTAGCAATTTCCATACGTTTCGAAATCAAGCTCACAATATCTTTATCAAGACTATCAATAACATCACGTAGTTCTTCAAGCTTATTAATAAAAACAGGGTCCGTACTTACTCTGTCTCTAATTACCAAACTGTTCAATATATCATTAAGTACATCAGGCGTAACTTGTTGTTTGGCATCACTTAAAGCAACTTTAGGATTGATGTGTGACTCAATCATAAGTCCATCATAATCCAAATCCATAGCTTTTTGAGCTACAAACTGGATGTATTCGGTTGTACCGCAAATATGACTTGGGTCGCAAATCATTGGCAAATTAGGAATACGTCTTCTCAATTCAAGAGCCAATTCCCACATGGGTTTGTTTCTATATTCTGATTTTATAGTTGTTGAAAAACCTCTGTGAATAGCACCTAATCGAGTGATTCCGGCTTTATTCAAACGTTCCAATCCACCAATCCAAAGTTCAAGATCAGGATTAATAGGATTTTTAACAAATACCGGCACATCTATTCCTTTAAGGGCATCCGCAATTTCTTGCATTCCAAAAGGATTAACGGTAGTACGCGCACCTATCCAAAGAATTTGAACACCTGCTTTAAGGGCTTGTTCTAAGTGAGTGGCATTTGCTATTTCAGTTGCCACAGGTAACCCTACAGCTTTACCGGCATCCGTAAGCCAGCTAAGTCCTTCCATTCCAATGCCTTCAAAAGTACCAGGACGTGTACGTGGCTTCCAAATACCAGCTCTGATAACCGAAACTTTTTTATTTTTGGCAACATTCACTACTGTTTCCATTACTTGCTCCGGACTTTCTGCACTGCAAGGGCCAGAAATAATCACAGGAGACTTTAAGCTGTATCCCCACTGCTCCAGCGGAAGTATGTTTAAATCAATTGTCATTTTTTAATTTTATTCTTATTTTACAAAATAGATATAACAACGAAGGTACGAATAATTACGAATTGAGGATTAAAATATTTGAGAATTTAATTTACAGCAGCGATTCGTTCGTATGCCAAATTAAGGTCTTCCACAGGTGTACAAACCGATATTCGCAAATAACCTTCGCCATTAGACCCAAAAATAAAACCGGGTGTGATAAATACGTGTGCTTTTTGAAGATAATACTCTGTGAATTCCTCTGAAGTTTTAAATTTTGAAGGTATTCGTCCCCACATAAACATACCAACTTGCCTTTTATTATAGACGGACCCGATGGTGTCCATTATTTTCCATATCACTTCTCTTCGTTTCTCATAAATATCGTTTTGAGCTTTATGCCATTCAGGTGTATTGTGAGTGGCTGCAGCTGCGGCATGTTGTATTGGCAAAAAGTGACCTGAGTCAATATTGCTTTTAACTTTAAGAATACTATGAATGTAATCGGCTGCCCCAACTACCAACCCAACACGCCAGCCAGCCATATTATGTGATTTGCTCATAGAATTGAGTTCCAATGCCACCTCTTTAGCCCTTGGATATTTGAGAATACTCAACTGATTATAGTTGAGAATAGAACTATATGGATTGTCGTGCACTAACAATATTTTGTGTTTTAAAGCAAAGTCAATATACTTTTTGAACACTTCTTCTGATGCAGGTGCTCCAGTGGGCATGTTAGGGTAATTGAGCCACATAATTTTTACTTTAGATAAATCTTGTTTATCTAAAGCTTCAAAATCAGGATAATAACCGTTTTTTTCTAGCAAATCATAGGTCCTAATTTTAGCTTTTGCTATTCTGCTTGCTGAAGAATAAGTGGGATAACCGGGATTTGGAACCAATACTTCATCGCCCGGATCAAGGAAAGTAAGTGAAATATGCATAATTCCTTCTTTAGAACCCAAAAGTGGCAACACCTCAGTATCCGGGTCTAAATCAACTCCATACAAATCGCGATACTTGTCAGTAAAACCTTTTCTGAATTCTTTTAATCCAATATAACTTTGATATCCATGATTGTGTGGATTTGAAGCTGAATCAACTAATGCTTTAATAGTGTTGTTGGAGGGTGGCAAATCAGGATTTCCAATGCCCATATTAATAACATGGATGCCGGCATCATTCATTTTTTTGATTTCCTTTAGTTTGAGTGAAAAGTAGTATTCTTTGGTTTCCTCTAAAGTGGCAGCAGGTTTGATAATCATTGTTTTTTGATGTGTTTAAGTGTTCACGTGTTAAAGTGTTCACGTTTTTGAGTTGTAGAGTTAGTGAGTTTTTGAGTTGTTAAGTTTAAAGTTTATTAGTTTTTATATATAAAGTTAAATTCCTTTTATATAGTGTCCATGACTTTGGATATGGTTATCAAATAAAAAAGATTCCATTTCAGAAACCGTCATTGAATATTCCAAATCGCAGAAAAATCTATAATTCCACTCTTTGCCAACAATGGGCAATGATTGAATATTAGCGATATTTACATTTTTGGTTAAAAACAAATCCATCAATTTTTTAAGTTGACCCTTTTCATTTGGGATTGAAAACGAAACTGTAGCTTTATTTGTTCCACTTTCAGTATTAGTAATTGTTTTTTTAAGCACTAAAAATCTAGTAAAATTTCGATCACTATCCTCTATATTTGCTTTCAATATTTTTAAGTCAAATCTTTCAGCCACATTTTTTCCTGCAATTGCTGCTACACCCCTAGTTTGCTTTTCAGAAATTAACTGAGCCATGTAAGCGGTATCGATATCTTCAACTAATCGTATTTCAGGATATGATCTAAAAAACCGCATACACTGCATTATTGCCATTGGATGAGACCTAACTTCCTTAATATTTTCTAATTCTTGACCATTGAGTCCCATTAAAAAATGTTCGATTTTTAAAGAAGTTTCTGCTATTATTCTTAATCCCTGATATTGATGGAGAAGTGAATAGTTAAAAAGTATACTTCCTGCAATGGTGTTTTCAATAGCCATCACTGCATAATCAGCCTGTCCTAAATCTAAGGCCTTAAAAAGATTAGGAAAGGAATCGCACATCACTAATTCAATATCAGAACCCAGCATTTTTTCTGCTGCTATTGCATGAAATGAACCTGTAAATCCCTGAATTGCTACTTTAGTCATGATTATGAAAACGGGTGCAAAAGAACAGATAAAAAATGATGGTAGCAAACTATTTCATATTCCTTACCAATGCCTGTCTTTCTTTCGAAGAAATGTTACTTTTTTTAAGGTAATCTACTATTAATCGTTTTTGTGCAGATTGTTTATAGAAATATTGTATGGCATCTCCAGCGACAGTGTATAATCTACTATTAAAATGGGCAGCTGCATTTGCCAAATTAGTCACAACTTTATCATCCAAATGGTTAAGTTTTTTAAGCGCTTCTATGGCATTGGTACGAGTACGAAATTCATAAGACTGTGAAGAATAAGCGATTAGCTCATCTATATATTTGCTCTTTTCATTAATACAAGCAATTTCAAGCCATTTGATTCTGACATTTTTATTGTTATTTCCAAATTCAGACTTAGTAATTTCTAAATATGTATTTGTATTTTCTGGAAATTTGAATGCCAATTTCTCTAAAGTCAATTCAATAGCAACATAAGATGAGTCTTTAAGCAACTTGCGCAACTCAGTTTCTAATTCAGGTGAAATATTCTGAATATTAGTAATTACTGCCTTACGTACATTTGCATCCTTGTCATTTATAGCTCTTTTCAATAAATCAAAAGTTGATTTGGCAGTATCGTTTGCCAATTGAGATATAATCTCTGATTTGACAGCATGAAATTTTTCTTTCATGTATGTGCTAATCAATACATCACGTTTTTTACCAATATCAACCCCTTTGAGGGCAACCACTGCATCATACCTATCCAACATATAAGGGGCACGTAAAGCTTGATTCATCCACTCATCCAAATACTTATTAAATACTACGGACTTCATAATTTGTGCATTAGGGTCAAAAAGCACAAAATCAACGTCTACATTATTTTTATTATTTATTGCAACGGTATGGAAGGTGTTTTCCATAATTGTTTTGGATGTATCTTTTGTCCCATCTTTGTAAAACACCTCAATTTTAATTGGAACTTTAAATAAGCCAACCATATCATTGATTTCATGTGTTTGTTCAATTTTTATTTCTGTAACACGTTCATTTTTAGAGTTTTTCATATCCTGCCAATGTACTTTAAACGCAGGTTCTCCACCTTTGTATATCCATTCGTCCCAAAACCAATTCAATGAAATACCAAGCACATCATGAAAAGCTAATAAAAATTCATGGGAATCGACATTTTTATATCCGTATTTTTCAAGATAATATTTGATTACTCTATTGAATTGTTCTTTTCCGACCTGATTTTTGAGCATTTCAATTACAAATGCACCTTTAGGGTACCATCTTGTTGAACCCCCTTCAGAATGTGCTATAGCTTTTTTGTCGGTATTGGATGCTGCAATTGCTTGATTTATAGCTTGTTTGCGATTCCAATCGAATTGATCTTGACCAAAGACCTCACGGTCAAATACCCATTGATAATGCGTAGCAAAACTCTCCTGAAGCCAAGTATCGGAAGCCGAACGAGCCGTAATTAAGTCTCCAAACCACATATGAACCAATTCATGTGCATTGGTTCCTACATAATTACGATCTAAATATGCTCTTGCATCTACACAATAATAATCCGTGAATACAGTGGCAGTGGTGTTCTCCATAGCGCCATACATATAATCCTGCACTGGAATTTGAGAATAGGTAGTTTTCCAGGCATATGGTACGCCAAACTCCTTTTCAAAAAAATCCACCATTTTATCCGTGTATTTATAAATTACGTCTACCCTATCCTTATGTTCTGGATAATAATAAAGCCTGATTGGTACTCCTGATTTAGATTTTATTTCTTTGATTTCATATTCACCAATACCTATCATAATTAAGTAAGGTGCATGAGGCATTTGCATACGGTATTTCCAGGTTTTAGTACCATCCGAGTTTTCCTTTTCGCTTAATTTAGCCCCATTTGAAAGGACTTTATATTTTTTATCAAAAGTTACCTGAACCTCAGAAATGATTTTATCATTCATTTCGTCATACATTGGAATCCAGTTGCGGTTTTCAATTCCCTGACCTTGTGACCAAATTTGTTTTTTGGCTACATTTGTGGAATCATTCCACCCTACAAAATACAATCCCCGTTTAGGACGAGCTTCGTAGTTAAGTACTAAACTATATTTGTTGCCAAATAATACTTCCTGAGCAGGATAAAAGGTATACCCAGCTGAATCGCGTTTGAATTCAATATTTACACCATTGATTTGAGCATCTTTAATAATCAATCCATCTTTTGCATCCAAAAAGAAATTATCAACTTTGGTTCGAAGGGGAGTAAATATATGTGTTACTTTTCCTTTAACAAGACCTTGTTTGGGCTCAAAAGCTATTTCTAATTTCAACTCAATAAAGTCCAATGGATGCTCTCTTGGAGTAAGCAAATTGTCAACTTCGCGTTTGAACAGCTTTTGAGCAAAAATTAAATTGAGACTTAATAAAAATATAATTAGTGTGCGATACATAAAAACAAAATTTTGATGCAATATAAAATGATTAGTTTTATAACGAAAACAATATCCAAACATTGAAGTATCTGGCTATTATCATTATTCGTTTTTACAAGTATGCTATTTCGCCTTTTTTACCAATGGCCTGCAGGTATACTCCAACTTGTTCCTCATACACAGAAGAAGCAATTAAGAAATATGGAGTGTTAAAAGGAAGTTGGTTGGCTATCAAGCGAATAAGTAGTTGCCACCCATGGGGAGGAAGTGGATATGATCCGGTACCTTAGAAGTGTTGACGATTTGAAGTGCTGACGCTTGGACGTGTATAAGTGTTATGTCTTATTATGTGTTCAAGTGTTAATGTTTTGAAGAGTTGTGTGATGTAAAATATTATTCTTATTAAATGAAGATTTAAACGTAAAAGTTAATTGTTTTCAGGTTGAAACTTAAAATTTAAAATTATAAGTAACAGCCGGAATTATTGGAAAGAGAGAGACTTGTTTGAATAAATTCTTGATTTCCGTACTTCCATTGATGGCCGTATTTTGGCCTTCTTGCAAATCACCGGTATCCACATACACAAAATAAGGATTACGATTGTTATAAGCATTATAGATGCTAAAAGTAAGGTCTGATGTGCCCCATTTGGGGTAAAATTTCCAAATCAATCCTAAATCCAACCGATGATATGCTGCCATTCGGGAATTGTTGCGCTGATCATATACAGGAACAATTGCAGGATCAGAACCATTAATGCCTTGCTTTACAAATAATGCTACCGGTATTGTTAGTGTATTGCCCGTGCCATAAACCCAGGTAGCAGAAAAGCTTAATCTTTTTGAAAAATCGTAAACTGCCACAATAGATACATCGTGTCTTCTATCCACTCTTGAAGGAAATGCCTGTCCATTGTTAATTAATTCGAATTGACGCCAATTCCATGAAAGGGTATAACCTATCCATCCGTGTAGTTTTCCTTCTTTCTTTTCAATGTAAAATTCATTTCCATAAGCCCATCCTTTTCCAAAAACAAACTGACTATCTATTTGGTCAACATTGAATATATTTGCTCCGTCTTTCAGGTCAATTTGATTATTGAGCCATTTGTAAAACAGCTCATTGGTTATCAATACTTTACCTTCAAACATGGTCATTGACACCCCTCCTGCTATCTGATCGGAATATTGAGGTTTTACCATTTGGTTGGAAGGATACCAAAAATCCCATGGAAGTGATGCCCCGGAGTTGGAAACTAAGTTGAGATATTGGTACATACGTGCATAACTTCCTTTTAATGAAAATCGCTCATTGATTTTATATCGTACAGCTGCCCTTGGTTCCGGATTAATATAATATGCATAAGTTTTAGGATTGTAAATGCCTGAAAATCTGAGTCCTGCATATAACTTCCATCGCAAACTCAGGTCAAAATCATCACCAACATATGCAGCAAAACTATAAGCATTGATAGGAGTTTCGTTCAAAAAGTTTGATGAATTATCGGAAGTACTTATACTGATTCGGTTCAATACAAAATCATGCCTTGTAAATTGAGCTCCAAACTTGACGGCATGTCGCGTATTCAAATTGTAATCAAAATCATACTTTATTGAATAATCTCTAATGGAGGAACCCAGACTAAACTTAAATGCATCAAGCGCATTTTTAATTTCATATCGGTAATCTGAAAATAGTATTGACAAATTGGAAAACAAGCGACCGCTAAACACATGATTCCACCTGAATGTTGAATTAATGTTACCCCATGTGAAATCAATTTTGAAATTTCGTCTTTGAAAGCCAAACACATCTTGACCAAAATATCCACTTAAAAATATTCTATCTCTATTTCCCAAAATATAGTTTGCTTTCAGATTCAAATCATAAAAATAATAAGCTGGGATTGGCTCATAGTTTTTAACATTTTTATTCAATTGGTTATACATTTCAGTAAAAATATCGGCATAGGTTCTTCTTCCTGCAATTAAAATAGAGCCTTTATTTTTTACAATTGGCATTTCTATCATTCCACGAGAAGCAATTAATCCAATGCCCCCCGAACCTGAAAACTTGGTTTTGTTTCCTTCATTCATCCTTACATCTACAATGGAAGAAAGCCTGCCTCCATATTGAGCAGGGAATCCACCTTTGTATAAATCGACCGACTTTACCGCATCCGGGTTGAATGTGCTAAAAAAACCAAATAAATGACCGGGATTATACACGGTAGCTTCATCAAGCAAAAACATATTTTGATCTGCTCCCCCACCCCTTACATACAATCCGGCAAATCCTTCTCCACCAGATTGCACACCAGGTTTTAGCTGCAATACCTTAATCAAATCCACTTCACCCAAAATAACAGGAACCGATTTGGCTTCTTTTGTTGTTAGTTGAAGCATACTTGTTTGGGTGGAATTAACTTGTTCTTTGTAAGCTGTGGATGTTACTTCTATTTCATCTATTTGCTTGGAAGCACTTATTAATTCAAAGTTGATGACAGTATCTTTCTGCAATTCAAATGACCTGCTTTGCGTTTGATAACCCAGATATGAGCATAAAATACTGATTGTATCCGGTTTTGCACTTATAGAATAATGACCATAACCATTGGTTGAAGTTGCTTGAGTTTTGGCTTTTATGGAAATTGTTCCTCCAATTAATTCCTCACCTGTGGTTTTATCTTTGACATAACCCGAAACTACAAATTGTTTTTGAGCAAATATTATGGTCGAAAAAAAATAAAAAGTCAAGATTGCTTTTTTACTTATAGGATGCATTACATTCAAAATGTAGCAGTTCTTTACAATATTAAAGTCAGTTTCATAAAAATTTTTATCGGAATTAACCTTTCAAATTGCTATTTAATATATTGGATAACAATAATATATCCTCTTTTGAATTGAATTGATGCAAACAAATCCGAAGTCGTTCGGTTCCTTTTTTGACTGTTGGAGAAAGAATAGGTTTAACCCATAATCGATTATTCTGTAAATCATTGCTTATTTTTTTAGTTTCTTTAACATCGCCAATAATAATGACTTGAATAGGACTGTCTGAATCCATTTTCAAAACTTCAGAATTACATACCGACTTAAATAAGGCAATATTATTTTCTAATTGTAACTTCAGGTAAATATTTTCTTGAAGAAATTCAAATGCACAATCAATAGATACTAATGAGTGAAAAGGCAAAGCTGTTGCATAAATAAAAGGTCGAGAAAAATTTATCAAAAAGTCTTTTACCATTCGGCTGCAAATGACCACTGCACCATGAACACCCATGCCTTTACCAAAAGTGTGAATTCTGATACAAATGTCCTTTTCTATGTTCAAATCAACACACAATCCCTCCCCCATAGGACCATACACACCAGTGCTATGTGCCTCATCTACAATAATATAGGCTTGATATTTTTTTGCAATATTTGTAATCTCAATTATTGAAGCTTCATCGCCATCCATTGAATAAATGCTTTCAATAACGATAAAAATTGTGCCTTGTGCATTCTTTATCTTTTTTTCTAAATCTGTAATATCATTATGACGGAATGCAAATTTTTCGGCAAAACTCAATCGTATGCCATCTTTGATACTTGAATGGCAAAGTTCATCATATAAAATGGTGTCCCCTTTTTGAGGAACAGATGAAAGTACACCTGTATTGGCGGCATACCCGGAATTAAAAATCAAAGCAGATTCACCTTTGAAGAATACTCGCAGCTTTTCTTCTAATTGTTCGTAAAAAATGCAATTCCCACTTATCAATCTGGAGCCAGTGGCACCCAATTTGTTTTGAAAATCTGCTTGTTTAAATCTTTTCTCAATTAACTGAAACAACTCAGGATTACGAGCCAAACCTAAATAATCGTTGGAACAAAAATCTATTAAATTATTTTGCTTTGGAAGTGTTCTGAACGAATCTTCCTCGTGCCTTGTGTTGAGTTTATGAATCAGTTTGTCCAATTCAATTACTTTTTTAGTGCTATCGAATCCTTTAACGCCTTGTACTCTTCAGGTTTCAAATTCTTATAACCTATTTGCTGCTGAATATCTGATTGATTTACATATATAAAAGCTTTGCTAATCTGATTTTGCAATATTAAAAACTTCACATGCACCCTGAAAATAGCCCAGGTATTATAATCGCGATTGTGAAACTTTGCTGTGTAATAATGCATTACCCATACTTCCGATTTGTTTTTATCATTTTTCTTTATGGAAATAAAACTTTCGGGATTTTGATAAAACATAGAATCATTGCGTAGATGCGTACTTTTCCAACTAATGATTAGTTTTTCTTTATTGAGTGAATCTTTTAGCTTTGGACCGTAAAAAACAAGGTCGTTGGCTAGTATTTTTTCTAAAGTACCATATTTTTCATCAAAGGCTGCCTTAAAATACTGTTCCACCAACTGTTTTGGACTTACTGATGCCTCTTTTTTAACCAGTTGTTTATATCTTCTTTTTTTTCTTCTAGCACCATTACAAAGTATTGAAAAACATAATAATATAAGGGTTAAAAAAACAAACCTATTCTTGAAATTAGTAAACATTATGGAGGTTTAGCCTAAGCTTTGATTTTCAATAGAAGCTAATTCTATGAGTTCTTCGTAATCTTTTGGAGATAAATCATTGAAGAAATAATGAATAGGATTTACCATAACACCGCCTTTAATTACTTCATAATGCAAATGTGGTGCAGTAGCTGTGCCAGTGCTGCCTACATATCCAATCACCTCACCTCTTTTAACTTTTTGTCCATTTTTAATATTGATTTTGTCCAAATGAGCATATCGGGTCACAAATCCAAATCCATGATCCACTTCAATAAATCTACCATAGCCATCGTATGATGCATTTCCAATATATGCCATTCCATCTCCTGTTGCATATACAGGCGTGCCTCTTACTGCCGAAAAGTCAATGCCGGTGTGAAATTTTTTCACTTTATATATAGGATGAATTCTCATTCCAAATCCGGAAGCCAAACTTTTTAAAGTTTTATTAGAAATGGGCTGAATAGCAGGGATACTAGCCAACATTTGTTCTTTATTACGAGCAAGATTTATTATTTCATCATATGATTTACTTTGGATATATATCTTACGTTTAAGTTCTTCCACTTTACTAAGTGTAGATGCAATGATTTTTTCACGATCAATACCTTGCACCACCATGTTTGCATATTTTTCGGCACCACCTACACCTGCATTTCTTTTGGATTGAGGAATAGGATCCGTTTCAAAAATCACCCTGTAAATGTTGTCATCTCTATCTTGTAACTGACTCAGCACTTCATTGGACTCAACAAGCTGTCTGTTGATAATATCGTAATACGTTTTGAGTTGTTCGTTCTCTTTTTTAAGCAAAACTTCCTTTGGAGAATCAAAAAATTTGAAATAAAGATAAAAAAGCAAGGATGCTAGCGATAATGAAAGTGCAACAAAGCCTGCCAAATTGAGCAATATATCAGAAGTTTTGGTTACTGACCGCTCGTATTTGCAAGTTTCTGTATTATAGTAATATTTTATTCTCGCCATAACTTAAATCAAATAATATGAACAAATTCAGTTATAAAACATCTTCATTATTCATTTATTTGCACAATATTTGCACAACAAATTCAACATCAATACGCAAATTACAAACTAATATTACATTTTCAAATTAAGTAGCTTTAAAATAGTAGTCAATGAATTCGAGGGAGATACGTGAACAATTTCTTACATTTTTTAAATCAAAACAACATACCATAGTTGCTTCTGCACCTTTGGTTATTAAAAACGACCCTACACTAATGTTCACTAATGCAGGGATGAATCAGTTTAAAGATTTTTTTTTAGGGAATAAAAAACCAATTGACAAACGTGTAGCTGATACACAAAAATGCCTTCGCGTTTCCGGTAAACACAATGATCTTGAGGATGTTGGGTTTGACACATATCATCACACCATGTTTGAAATGCTCGGTAATTGGTCGTTTGGTGATTATTTCAAAAATGAAGCCATTTCATGGGCTTGGGAATTACTGACTGATGTGTACAAACTACCCAAAGAACGTTTGTATGTAACTGTATTTGAAGGCGATACAAAAGAAGGACTGGAATTTGATCAAGAAGCTTATAATATATGGTCAAAGTTTGTTGAACCCGGACGAATACTAAAAGGAAACAAAAAAGATAACTTTTGGGAAATGGGTGATCAGGGACCTTGTGGCCCTTGTTCTGAAATCCATATTGACTTACGCCCTCAAAGTGAAATTGATAAAGTTCCTGGAAAAGACAGGGTAAACAATGACGACCCTCAGGTAATTGAAATATGGAACAATGTATTTATACAATATAATCGTAAAGCGGATGGCTCGCTTGAACCATTACCTGATAAACATGTGGATACAGGAATGGGGTTTGAACGTTTGGTCAGAGTCATTCAAGGCAAAAGCTCCAATTATGACACCGATTTATTTCAATATTTAATCAATTTTCTTGAAACTGAATCCGGCATTAAATACCAAACTGAAGACAGCAAACCTATAGGAGCAAAAGGAACAAGTACTGATAAAAAAACTGACATAGCTATGCGTGTGGTGGCTGACCATGTAAGGGCTGTATCGTTTGCTATTGCAGACGGACAATTGCCATCAAATGCAAAAGCTGGATATGTAATAAGGCGTATTTTGCGAAGAGCCATTCGATATGGATATACTTATTTGGGATTCAAAGAACCTTTTGTTTATAAATTAGTTGCTGTACTTGCCAAACAATTTGATGGCGTATTTCCTGAACTTATTGCCCAAGAAGCTTTTGTTGCTAATGTTATCAAAGAAGAAGAGGCTTCGTTTTTAAGGACATTAGATAATGGAATAAAGCTAATTGATACGGCAATTAAAAATCAAACCAATTCAAAAGTGATTGATGGAAAAACGGTATTTGAGCTATATGATACGTATGGTTTTCCTGTGGACTTGACTTCATTAATTGCCAGAGAAAATGGATTTTCGGTGGATGAAACGGGTTTTCAAAAGGAAATGGAAATCCAAAAGGAAAGATCTAGAAATGCTGCCTCTCAAGAAACAGGTGATTGGATAATTGTAAATGAAGCAGATAAAGTTGATTTTGTTGGTTATGATCAATTGGAAACCACTTCGCAAATTGTCAAATACAGATCTGTAAAATTAAAAGACAAAACAATTTATCAACTAGTACTTGACAAAACCCCTTTCTATGCTGAAAGTGGAGGACAAGTAGGTGACACTGGTACTTTGACCTTGAATAATGGAAATGTAATTCAAGTGCTCGACACGAAAAAAGAAAATGACTTAATTATACATTTTGTTGATAAAGACATATCCAAAATCGATCAACTTGCCAATATCAGCATTATTGCAAAAGTCGATTCCAATAAAAGGCTTCTGACTCAAAACAATCATAGCGCTACCCATTTATTGCAATCGGCACTCAGAATAGTATTGGGTAACCATGTGCAACAAAAGGGAAGTTACGTTTCAGACCAAATTCTGAGATTTGACTTTGCTCATTTTGCAAAAATGACTGACGAAGAACTGGTACGCACAGAAAGAATCGTTAATGAACATATCCGCCAAAATATCCCTTTGGATGAAAAAAGAAATATACCCATCAAGCAGGCTCTTGAATATGGTGCTACCGCTTTGTTTGGTGAAAAGTATGGCGATTTCGTTAGAGTAATAACATTTGATAAGAACTATTCAGTGGAGCTCTGTGGAGGAACACATGTATCTGCTACAGGTAATATTGGATATTTTAAAATCATTTCTGAAAGTTCGGTAGCTGCTGGGGTTCGTAGAATTGAGGCTGTTACAGCAAACGGTGTTGAAGATTATATCCACACTTTATCAAGTACTATAGAAAAAGCAAATGATTTGCTTAAAAATCCCAGGGATATCAATCAGGCAATTGAAGCCTTAATACAAGAAAAAGCAGAATTACAGAAGAAATTGAGCGAATTTGAAAGCAATCAATTGCAAGTCATTAAAAAAGAGCTACTTACAAAAGTCAAAAACCTTGATGGAATTAATTTTATCAATGAAAAAGTAGCCGTAAAAAATGCGGATGCTGTAAAAACCCTTGCTTTTGAATTGAAAAATGAAGTTGAAAATTTGTTTTGTGTACTTACAGCTATTACCGATGATAAACCTCACATAGCGGTAATTATTTCTGATAATTTGGTAAAAGAAAAAGGTTTTAATGCTTCAAATATTGTTAGAGAATTGGCCAAAGAAATTCAAGGTGGTGGAGGTGGTCAACCGTTTTTTGCAACAGCTGGAGGAAAAGATATTAATGGACTCGAACGTGTATTTATTAGAGCTTCTGATTACTTAAAAGTACTTGCGTAACCTAAATCCATGAGCAAATACAATAAAAAATTATCCTATGGCGCAAACAATACCGTAATTGCTTTGGATGATTATTTTGTGGCAAAAATATATGAAGGAGATACGCGCTCTGATATAGGTTCAGAAGCTGAAAAAATGAAGTATGCTAACAAAATAAATGATTTGGTTGTAAAATTTGAAAGACTTGATTATGATACAACCAACAATTGGGATATGTTAGTAATGGAACGTATTTATCCATTAGATTTTCGTGGTATAGATGTGGAAAAAAGACAATTAATTTTATCTGTTTTCATAGATGAATTAAAACAACTACATACCAATGGATTTGTGCACAGGGATATTTGTCGACCTTCAAATATCCCTGGTGAAAAGTTTGACAATATTATGCTCACCAAAGAAGGATTACGATTAATTGATGTGGGAATATCTGCAATAAAAGAACAGGTGGGTGATAAACTATTTGAAAAGTATGTTGAAAATGAACTTGCCGAGGTAAAAATATTTGAAGAATATTTTATTAATAGGTAAATGAATAAAAAAGAGATTCTGCAAAAAATATCTGAAAATAAACCATTTTTATTGCAAAGCTTTTCTGTAATTGAAATAGGGTTATTTGGTTCATATATTCGGAATGAACAAACCAGTAATAGCGTAATAGATATTCTTGTTGATTTCAATCAAAAAGTTGATTTTTTTAAATTTCTGGAATTGGAAGAATACTTACAAAATTTGTTAGGAAATAAAGTTGATTTAGTTCCTAAAAAAAATCTAAAACCTGTAATTGGTAAAATAATACTTTCTGAAGTTGAATACATATGAGTAGAAAAATAAACCTTACGGAATAAAAATATTAATAAATCAAATCAATTTGAATATTATAATTCAAAATTTAACATTCAACATTTATCATTTCTAAGTAATGACTTCAAAAAAAATACTCATCACAGGTGGTGCCGGATATATTGGATCGCACACTGTTCGTCTTTTAGCTGAAAAAGGATACAGTCTCATTGTACTTGACAATTTGGTATATGGACATCGTGAATCCATTATCAATCCTGAAGTAGAACTAATCGTTGGAGACTTGGGTGACAAAGATTTGACCGGACGATTATTTGAGTACAATGACATTGAAGCGGTTATTCACTTTGCAGCATATGCCTATGTGGGAGAGTCAGTTACTGAACCGGAAAAATATTATTTCAACAATATTGTAGCACCATTGAACTTGCTTCATGTGATGAAAAAATATGGTTGCAAAAACTTTATATTTTCCTCAACCTGTGCTACTTATGGCAATCCACAATACACTCCATTAGACGAAAAACATCCACAAAAACCAATCAATCCATACGGCACCAGCAAATTCATGCTAGAACTAATACTTAGGGACTATGCTCATGCATATGGCTTTAAATATGCCTTCTTAAGATATTTCAATGCTTCAGGCGCATCACCTGATGGACTTATTGGTGAAGATCACAATCCGGAATCACATTTGATACCACTTATATTAGAGGCAATTAATGGTGACCGACCACATATTACTGTTTTTGGTACCGATTACGATACACCTGATGGTACATGCATCAGAGATTATATTCATGTGGATGATCTTGCAACGGCACATTTGGCTGCATTGGAACATCTTTCAAGTGGTAAAGAATCAATAGTATGTAATTTAGGCACCGGCATAGGTGTATCGGTGAAAGAAATGATTCAGGTAGTGGAAGAAGTAACCGGCAAAAAAGTTCCCGTAGTATATGGAGATCGTAGAGCAGGAGACCCACCATATTTGTTTGCAAACCCTGCAGCAGCCAAGGAATTATTGGGTTGGGAAGCCAAATATAAAGATGTAAAAGAAACGGTGGCCCACGCTTGGAAATGGAAAACAGGCCCAAAAGGAGGTCATTTTTGATAATTCATCGGAAATATTTTATAAATTCGTTTATGATAAAATATGTCTGAAAAAATAACTTCGTTGTCGCAGCTTGATTTGAACAAGCAATACACTTATGCAGACTACCTCAATTGGTGGTTTGATGAGCGTGTGGAATTAATTAAGGGATTCATAAAAAAAATGTCCCACGATCCAAATAATATTCACCAAAGAGTAAGTGCAAATTTGTCTATTGAAATTGGCAGATTCCTAAAAAAGCAAAAATGCCAATTACGGTTTGCGCCTTTTGATGTTAGACTTACTCGAAAACTTAATGACCGAGAAGTAACAACGGTAGTGCAACCTGACATTTGCATCATTTGTAATCCCGAACTATTAGATGAAAAAGGATGTAATGATGCACCCGACATGATTATTGAAATTTTATCAGAGTCAAACAGAAAACACGATTTGGTTACCAAATTTCAGCTATATGAAGAAGCTGGAGTAAGTGAATACTGGATAGCCTACCCTTTGGATTGCATGATTGAGGTGTATTTATTGAAAAATGGCAAATATTATTTGGATAAAAAATACATTGAAGATGACATTGCACCTGTTTTTACGATTCCGGGGTTAAAAATTGATTTGAAGGATATTTTTTAATAGAAACTTTAAAATTCAAATAATAAATTAACTACCCCATCACCCACAATTTCCATACGGCCGATATAAAAATTAAAAGTAATGAAGCCGGAGTAAGAACTTTCCAACCTATGTACATCAGTTGATCAATCCTTACCCTTGGGAAAGTCCATCGAATCCAAATTTGAATTAAGAGAAATATCATTGCTTTTAACACCAGCCAAAAGCCACTTAACAGATATCCACTAAAGGTTCCGGGTATTCCATTTGTCCAATCAAAAAGCGAAATATTACCTATGTTTGGTAATGGTGAATTCCACCCTCCAAAAAATATTATGGCACCAACAATACTTACTAAAATCATAAGGGCATATTCTGCCAAAAAGAAAATAGCAAATCTAAATCCCGAATATTCCACATGAAAACCTGCTACTAGTTCACTTTCAGCTTCGGGTATATCAAAAGGCGCTCTGTTGCACTCTGCCAATGAAGAAATAAAAAAAATAATCCATGCTATAAATAAATGTGGTGCCTTAATGACATTCCAAGATAAAAATCCCCCAGAAACGAAAGTATTTGAACTATTTGATTGAAAGACACTTATTTCTGACAAATCAAGTGTTTCAGTAATCATTATTACAGATAATACACTGAAACCAAGGGGGATTTCATAAGATATAATCTGGGCAACTGATCGCATGGATCCAAAAAGTGCATATTTATTATTAGAAGCCCAACCTGCAATTAATAACCCAATAATATCTAGGCTTACAATTGCCATCATAAAAAACACACCTGTAGAAATACTTGCACCTTTTAATCCATTGCAAAGTGGAACTACTGCAAACCCTGTAAATACAGATGCCAAAATTAAGTATGGTGCAATTTTGAATAAAAATGGGTCAGCCGCACTTGGAACTATGTCTTCTTTTTGGAATAATTTTATCAAATCGGCCACTGGTTGTAATATGCCCCACTTTCCTACATGTGTTGGTCCTAATCTGTCTTGAATGAAAGATGCTATTTTTCTTTCAGCATAAAAAACTATGAGAACTGTAATCAGAATAAAGACAAGATAAATAACTGGTATCCAAGGCATAAATTAATTATCTACCAAATCATCTTTGAAATAATGAAGAATTGAATTTTGAATAAGATGATCATCTTCTAATACTTTTTCTAAAGGAATTCTAAAGTAATATTCCACACCTGCAGCATCAGTAAGATAAAAGGTATATTCCATCTTAACAGTTCCATCTGGCAAATATATTTTTTCTTTTCTAGCGAAATTACGTGCTTCAAAAGCAGCCAGTTCCTTTTCAAAACCATTATTTTTCAAATCTTCATATAATATCTTGCAAATGGGTTGATTGATTGCATTAAAACTAAACTCGGCAGGTATAAACAAAGTGACCGACTGCATTTTATAAGTCTTTGAATTTCGCTCAATATCCAAATTAATACTATCGTTCAACTCAATACCTACCAATTTAATATTCAAAATATCAGATTCACTTACTTTATTTGAATCTATTTGCTTTTTAAGTCCTTCAGATACAAGATTATACATCACCCTTTTGTAACTAATTTTATTGTTATCTTCGGAGTAGGCTTGAATTTTACCTTCTCTTATTAAATTGATTACTTTAGGAGTAAAATCTGCATAAATTTCATTGCCCTCTACAGGTACCATCTTACCCGGATTTATGGTATCCGACCAATCTATTTCATTTACTCTTAAAAACCATGATCCTTGAAACTTTAAAAGATCTGTACCTTTTTCCTTTTTTTGTTTGTCGCATGAAATCAAAAGTATAGTAGAAATAACTAATAGAATAAAAATTTTTTTCATTAGAAAAGAGTTAAAATATGCCGTTTTTATACAAAAGATTATGCTAAATAAGCGATTTTTTTAAAATTTAAATCTAAAATCTCTATGAGAATAACTAAACCATATTCTTTGAAGAGATTATAGAATATTATTATGCAAATGCTTCAATTGGTATGCAACTGCAAACCAAATTTCTATCACCAAAGGCACCATCTATTCTGCTAACTGTAGGCCAAAATTTTGATTCTCTAACAAAAGACAAAGGGAATGCAGCTTTGTTTCTACTGTATGGATATTCCCAATTATCCGACATAATTACTTCTGCTGTGTGTGGTGCATTTTTTAGTACATTGTTATCTTTTGCAAATAAACCTTTTTCAATTTCTTCAATTTCAGTTCTGATTTGAATCATTGCGTCACAGAAGCGATCTAATTCATTTTTACTTTCACTTTCTGTAGGTTCTATCATTAAAGTTCCTGCAACTGGAAATGAAACAGTAGGCGCATGAAAACCATAATCCATTAATCGTTTGGCAATATCTTCTACTTCAATTCCGGTTTGTGATTTGAAACTTCGGCAATCAATAATCATTTCATGTGCACATCGTCCATTGCTTCCTGAATATAAAATTGGGAAATGCTTTTCCAATCGTGTTTTGATGTAATTTGCATTCAAAATGGCATATTTAGTTGAATGAGTAATTCCATTGCTACCCATCATTGCTATATACCCATATGATATTGGCAAAATAGAAGCACTAGCGTAAGGTGCTGCAGACACAGCCCCTTTAGTTCCTTGAATATAATGACCGGGCAAAAATGGTACTAAATGCTTGGCAACTCCAATTGGTCCCATACCTGGACCACCACCTCCATGAGGAATGCAAAATGTTTTGTGCAAATTCAAATGGCAAACATCAGCGCCTATAAATCCAGGAGCAGTTAGACCCACCTGAGCATTCATATTAGCCCCATCCATGTATACTTGTCCGCCATTATCATGAATTATTTTGCAAATTTCTTTAATTCCTTCTTCAAAAACACCGTGTGTTGAAGGATAAGTGACCATTAAGCATGCCAAATTTTCTTTATGTTTCTCTGCATGAAGTTTAAGGTCTTCGATATCAACATTTCCTTTTTCATCGCATTTAGTCACAACTACTTGCATGCCAGCCATAACCGCACTTGCCGGATTAGTACCATGAGCCGATGAAGGAATTAACGCGATTTTTCTGTGTCCTTCTCCTTTGTTGATTAAATAATTACGAATTACCATCAAACCTGCATATTCACCCTGTGCTCCTGAATTAGGTTGTAAACTAACTCCGGCAAAACCTGTAATTTCAGCAAGCCAATTTTGTAAGGTGTCGAATAATTGATGGTAACCTAAAGTTTGTTCCTTTGGTGCAAAGGGATGCAATTGTCCAAATTCAGGCCATGTAACCGGTATCATTTCTGTGGTTGCATTTAATTTCATAGTACAAGATCCTAATGAAATCATGGAATGAACCATTGATAAGTCTTTGTTTTCCAATCGTTTCATATATCGAAGCATTTCATGTTCGGTATGATAACTATTGAAAACAGGATGCGTCATGAAATCGGTATGCCTTGCCAATCCTTTGGGAAATGAATTATCTTTATTTGTAAATTGAAAGTTTGAAGCAGGTTTTCCAACAGATTTAGCTAACACATCTATTATCGCTTTTATGTCATCGTTGTCGACCGTTTCGTCTAAAGCTATCTGAAATTGATTATTTGTATAATAAAAATTAATTTCTTGTTGTTGTGCATTCCTTTTTATGGTGTCTAATAACTCGTTTGATTTTACTTCATAAGTTAAAGTATCAAAAAAACTGCCATTTTTATTATTGTATCCTAATCCAACTAATGTTTCATTAAGTTGAACGGCAAAGTTGTGAATTCGATTTGCTATTCGTTTTACACCATTTGGGCCATGATATACAGCATACATTCCAGCCATTACAGATAATAGCACCTGTGCAGTGCAAATATTTGATGTTGCTTTTTCTCTCCTAATATGTTGTTCTCGGGTTTGCAAAGCCATTCGGTAGGCTTTTTTACCTTTTGCATCAACAGAAACACCAATAATTCTCCCGGGTATATTTCTTTTGTAAATATCTTTTGTGGCGAAAAAAGCAGCATGTGGCCCCCCAAAACCCATAGGAACGCCAAATCGTTGAGAAGAACCAAAAGCAATATCAGCCCCCATTTCACCGGGAGGGGTAAGTAATGTTAAAGCCATCAAATCAGTAGCTACAGCCACAAGAACATTGTTTTCTTTTGCTGAAGCAATTAAACTTGAATAATCTTGTACATTACCCTCACAATCAGGATATTGAAGCAATATACCATACAAATTTGGGTTGGTTAAATCAAGTTTATCCAAAGAATTAATTTGTAAATTTATATCCAAAGGAGCAGCTCTTGTTTCGAGTACATCTATAGTTTGAGGAAATACTTTGTCCGAAACAAAAAAAGTATGTGCATTTTGCTTGCTTGAACCACGTAAACCATGCAACATGGTCATAGCTTCTGCTCCTGCAGTTGCTTCATCGAGCAATGATGCATTGGCTATTTCCATACCGGTAAGGTCCATTACCATCGTTTGATAATTGATTAATGCTTCAAGCCTACCTTGCGCAATTTCTGCCTGATAAGGCGTGTAAGCGGTATACCATCCCGGATTTTCTAAAATATTACGCAAAATAACCGGTGGCGTAATCGTATTGTAGTACCCCAATCCAATATAGGTTTTCCATAGCTGATTTTTATTTGCAATAGCTTTGATGTCTTTTAAATATTCAAATTCTGTTTTAGGTTCTACAAAAGAAAGTGATTTTGGTAATCTGATTCCTTGTGGAACTGTTTGACTGATAAGTGTTTCCAATGAATCTACACCAATTTGTTGAAGCATTTGACTTAATTCGGTACTATTGCTGCTAATATGGCGATCAATAAATGGCGTTTGGGATAAATTAAAAGAACCCATAAATAATTTGATGGTTAAATAATTGTTAATTCTTACAAAATAAGTAAATTATTAATGCCAATGTTTCAATTGTGGATAAAATCAAAATCATAAAAACTGTAAATATTATAGTTTAAAATGCAAGAACCTGATTTACAATACATACCAAACTTTATTGATGCAAAAAAATCTGATGAATTATTCCAAAAATTCAAAGAAAATATTCATTGGAATCATGAACAAATTACACTCTTTGGGAAGAAAATATTTGAACCTCGATTAACCGCATGGTTTGGCTCTAAAAGTTATAAATATTCTGGCAAAAATATGCAACCTCAAAGCCTCAATTCTGATTTGGAATGGATTATTCAAAAGATAAATTCTGATGTAGGGCTTGAATTTAACACCGTACTATTGAATTATTACAGAAATGGCACTGATAGTATGGGTTGGCATAGTGATGATGAAAAGGAATTGGGCCCTTCTCCAATAATAGCATCCATTAGCATGGGTGCAGAAAGGACTATTCACTTTCGATTGAAAGAAAATCACAAGATTGTTAAAAAATGTTTACTTCATCACGGTAGTTTATTAATTATGAAAGGCAATACACAACTACTTTGGCAACATGCCTTACCTAAAGTCAAAAATTTAGAACAACCTCGTATTAATTTGACATTTAGAAAAATAAATTGAAAAGTATCTGAAAAAAATATTACATTTGCGGTTCGTTAATTTTGTCTTCAGACATTTCCTTTTCGTTTCCCTCTCCTTTCAGATTGTGACGTGCACGAAATAAAATGCCTCAAGGCACTTGTCACACAATTTAAACATTCATTTCAATGACAGAAAACCTTATGTTTTCGGATTTTGCTATATCCGAAGAAATCAAGATGGCCCTTACCGATATGGGCTTTGTAGCACCTTCGCCTATTCAATCACAAGCGATTCCTTTATTACTCGAAGGAAGAGACATTATTGGCCAAGCACAAACCGGAACCGGCAAAACTGCTGCTTTTGGTATACCAATGATTCAAGCAATTGACCCTGCTAAAAGAAAAATTCAATCTATTGTGCTTTGTCCTACACGTGAACTTGCAGTTCAAGTAGCAGAAGAAATTAAAAAGATGACAAAATATCTAAGGGGTATTAAAGTGCTTCCTATATATGGTGGGGCATCTATCGACCGCCAAATACAAGACCTTCGCAATGGGGTTCAAATTGTGGTAGGTACACCCGGAAGAGTAATAGATCATTTAAACAGAGGGACTTTAGACTTAGGTCATGTTTCTATTTTGGTTCTTGATGAAGCCGATGAAATGTTAAACATGGGATTTATAGAAGATATCGAAATGATTCTTACCCATTTACCTGAAGATCGTCAAACTGTTTTCTTTTCTGCAACCATGCCAAAACCAATTTTGGATTTAACACGCAGATTTCAGCAAAATCCTGAATTGATTAAAGTTGCAAATAAGGAACTTACGGTAACTAATATTGAACAATTATACTTTGAAGTTAAGCAATCGCTTAAAACGGAGGCTATGTGCCGATTGATAGATATGCATGGGCTTAAAATGATGCTTGTTTTTTGCAATACCAAACGTGGGGTTGATGCTTTAGTGGAAGAACTTCAATTGAGAAATATTTCAGCCGAAGGATTGCATGGCGACTTACGACAAACGCAAAGAAGCAATGTGTTGGCCAAATTCAAAGCAGGTGTTGTTTCGGTTTTAGTTGCTACCGATGTAGCAGCAAGAGGAATAGATGTACAAGGTGTAGATGCGGTATTTAACTTTGATATGCCTTTGGATCAGGAAAACTATGTTCACAGAATTGGTAGAACAGGTAGAGCCGGTAGGTTAGGCAAATCATTCACCTTTATTTCAGGCAGAAAAGATGTGTTGAAATTGAAAGATGTAATGCATTATACCAAAGCCCAGGTTGCGCAAGGTACTATTCCGAGCAATGAAGAAATTAAAGAATTCAGAAAAAGACAATTTCTTGACAAACTTTCTGCGACCATGTATACTGATGAAATCAAAGAATTTTTGCCAATAGCTGATGAGATTCTGGAAAGTAACATCGCACCTAAAAATATTATTGCAGGATTGTTGAAATTACATTTGGGGACATTGACTCCAGAAAAACGTGAAGAAACAAATTTTGCTATGAGTGCCTCAAGGAGAGACGAAAGCAGTGATGGAGGAGGTAGAGACAGGAACAGAAATTTTCGAGATAGAGATGACAGAGGTAGAGGGGATGAAAGAGATAGAGGAAGAGATAGGGACAGAGGTCGTGACCGTGAACGCAGTTATGGTGGCGATGCTAACATGGTTAAACTGTTTTTTAATGTTGGTCGCAATCAGAATATAAGACCAGGAGATTTTGTTGGTGCTATTGCCGGTGAATGCGGGGTCGATGGAAAGGACATAGGAAATATTGAAATTAAAGATAAGTTCTCTTTTGTTTATGTTCCTAAAAATCTGGTAAACACCATTATGGATACTATGATTGGTAACAAAATCAAAGGGTACAAAGTAAATTTGGAAATAGCACAGTAAATTATTCTACATTAAACTCCAACAAAGATGATAAATGTCATTGTTGGAGTTTTTTTTTTGCTATTAATTGCTTCTTAAATACACTATGAAGCAAGACATTAATTCAAGAGACGAATTAAATTTTTTAATAAATAAATTTTCAGAAAAACTTAAAACGGATGCTGTTTTAGCACCATATTTCGAAAAATACACCGGATTAAATTGGGAAGTACACGAAAGCAGGATGGTTGACTTTTGGAATTTCATCTTGTTTAATTCAACTGAATTTAATGGAGATGTATTAGGAAAACATTCCAATATTTTTTCAAATATGCCATTTCTCCTAGCTCATTTTGAACAGTGGATAATGCATTTTAAAGAAACCATTGATGAACATTTTGAAGGAAAAAAATCAAATGAACTCAAAAACTTTGCGTCTCATATTGCTAATGTGCTTAAAATAAAACTGATAGGTACATCAACAAACAACTTAAAACAAAATTTGGCCTTTGAATAAGTGATTAATTGCAAGGTTTGAGTTGAACAGATACGCAAGTATCTTTCTTTATCACAAAAGTCCCTTGCCAAGCACATTTTTTGTCGGCCGACAGCGCTAGGTAACTATAAGTCCCTGCCATTTTCTTTTCATTTGAAGTTCCTGTGAGTGCATCCCCACAAGTATAATCACTATTTATTGCAGTTTGAAGCACCGGCATTGATTCAATTTCATTGAGGGTGATGGAAATTGGGAATAAAGTGGAGGTTTTGGTTCTTGTCCAAAATACAACTGTTCCAAGTTCACATGCTTCTAGTTTAATTGGCAAGAAATCGCCTGATTTCACTTTAAACTTGCCAGTCCAAGCACAACCCAACGCATTTTTTGCATAGTAGGTATGCGTGCCTTTTTGAATTGTTTTGTATACAATATTAGGGTCGCTCGCAACTGTCGGAGCTGTATTTCTTGGACTTTGGAGTAATAAAGTATCTTCTATCATTACTACTTGAATCGGAAATACATTATCTGATGCTGACCAAAATCCTACATTGGCACTTGTAGGTATCAGTTTTACATCAACCGAAATATCAATATTTTTCGGCAAATCATTTATTGCATTGCTATATCCTTCATTTGTAAAAATAAGTTTTCGTACTTCATCATTATATTGGATATAAAGCCAGTACGATGTATTGCTATTTAAATTTACTACTGCTACTCCATTGGTACTCACAGTGCTGTCAATCGCATATTTACCGGTAAAATTTCCTGCTGCCAGTTCATAATCGCGTAGTGTAGCCAATAAATAAACTTTTGCATTGGTCAGTTTATTTCCTACATCATCTCTAATATTCAAAGTAATACGAACAGACTTTGTTTTTGGCAAATCCTCATTACGACTGCAGGTACAAGCGTATAAAAAAATGAGCGAGTAGGTTAGTAACTTGGATAACTTCATCAAAAGTAATTGTGTAAAATTAATACGAAAAAATCGCTCGAGGTAACTTTTATTGTAAAAATAATTTGGCAAATAGTTTCTTTATCGAAACCTATTTGCCAAATGTTTAAATATTAACCAATTTGAACTCTTTTGAATTTGCTAACTGTGAGTCCTTTTGACACACTATCAAGTAATTGAGCAATT
Source organism: Bacteroidota bacterium (assembly GCA_033763735.1). Lineage (GTDB taxonomy): Bacteria > Bacteroidota > Bacteroidia > Cytophagales > UBA9547 > JANRJY01. The sequence goes on from JANRJY010000025.1 coordinate 40,723, forward strand.
GTTTTTGAAGTATCTTTTACAAAATCCTGATTTAGTAAAGTACTGTCTTTGTAAAATTTGTTCAATTTACCCAAAGCAATTTTTTCAAGCATGGCTTCCGGTTTTCCTTCAGCACGTGCTTGTTCTTTACCAATTTCAATTTCACGTTCTATCGTACTTGGGTCAACATCATCTTTATCAACGGCCACAGGTTTCATTGCTGCAATTTGCATTGCAACATCCTTGCCAACTTCAGTTACATCTTTGCCGTTTACATTTTTAAATGCTACCAATACTCCTACTTTGTTATTTGAGTGAATATAAGGTACTATTTTTTCGGCTTCATAATTCTCAAATGAGCTTACTTCAAGTTTCTCTCCAATTTTACCCATCAAATCAATAAGCAAATCACTTACTTTTTTACCGGAAATGGTCATTTCTAATAATGCAGCAGCATTGGAAATGTTGTTTTTAAGAGCTTCAGAGGCAATATTCTTGCCTAGTGAGACAAACTCTTCATTTTTGGCAACAAAATCAGTTTCGCAACTTATTGAGAAAATGATTCCTTTTGTATTATCAGAGTTGGTTGTTACGAATACTGCTCCTTCATTAGCTTCTTTGTCAGCCCTGGAAGCTGATACTTTTTGACCCTTTTTGCGCAAGAAATCAATGGCTGCTTCAAAATCACCATTCGATTCAGTAAGAGCTTTTTTGCAATCCATCATACCGGCACCGGTCATTTGTCTTAATTTATTTACATCTGTAGCGGAAATAGACATATTTGTATGTTATTAGGTTTTTGTTAAAATCGGTTGCAAAGCTATGTTTTTTTATTTTATTACCATCCGGTGTTAAATAAATTTAATTTTTGGTTATTTTGGCAGCCATTTTTGAATAAATATGAGCAAAAAGGTAAATCAAAAAAGCACCCCAATACCGCCTAAAAAGGTTGTTGCTCCTCAAATAATTAAAGAAACCAAAAACGCTTTTTTTCAAATGTCATTTTTTAAAAACTTTATTCAATTGCTTGTGATATTGGCAGTTATACTTATTTGTATGAAAGGAAATGAAGGGTATTCGTGGGTCTGGAGTGATTTGATTAATGAAAATTTGAAATTTATCAGTAAAAACAAACAATTGAACACTGCCCAAAAGTATCAAGCAAAGTTTGGTGTCGATGCAGCGGCCCTCGATTATATTAAACTTAAAACCCCAGATACTGCTATAATACTTTTCCCATACTACAACACTATCATTAGTGATAGTTCCGGATATCAATTTATTAAAGGGCTAGGTGGAATTAAAATAAGAGTATGGTCAACATATTTTTTGTATCCACGCAAACTTGTGTACATGGATGAATTTGAAAAAAATAGGTATAAAAACAAGATCACACATGTAGTTTGCATGGGCAATTGGGGTTATAATTATTTGGATTATCCGGTAGAAAGCAGAAAAATGTTTGATGTTTTGCCTTTGCATTCCAACAAATCGCAATTGAATTTAATGGGTAATTAAGATGGGGATATTTGCATTTATATTATTTTTTATTTTAGGATTTGCGTTGGTTAACCGATTTGCCAATACACTTTCAATTATCGAAAAAATTGGTTTTTCTTTTCCTATTGGATTGGGGTTGGTTACTGTACTTATGTTTTTGTTGGATATCAGCAAAGTTGGAATTACAATAGCTCCTATATTATTAGGAGTAATAATTTTAATAATATTATTTGGGTATCCACTTTTTAAAACTACACGGCTATATTGGATTGATTCTTTCAAATTACTTAACATTAAATACTCCTTTGGATGGTTTTTCTTAATTGGATTTATAATTTACTTACTTTATGGTATAACTTCTAAAGGACTTTATTGGCCTCCTGCAGAACACGATTCGTTGACAGGATACGACTTACAAGCCAAAATGATAGCAAATGAAGGTACATTTGTAACAAGTCAATTTGATTATCCTTACAACAGCACCTATGACTTAGCAAGGTTTATTTACCCTCCTTTATCATCTGCTGGATTTGCATTAGCTTATATATTTGGATTTGACAATAGTAAAATAACAGTTATCTTATTGTTTTACAGCCTTTTAATCTCATTTTATGGATTAATCCGTAAGTCAATTAATGATACTTGGGCGCTGTTATTCACTTTTTTTATGATGATAACACCTGAAATGTTTTCGCATGCCTCTCTTTCACTAACAAATCTCCCAAACACAGTATATACTTCTATTTCAGTTATTTGCTTGTATTATTGGCTTATTTCCAATGATAAGTCCTATTTTATTATTTCATTAAGTTGTATGTTTTTGAGTAATTGGAGTCGAAGTGATAGCATAGTTTTTGTAATAGCTACCCTTGCAGTTATTCTATTTTTTAACTTAAAAAATATTCAATGGAAGAATATAATAATTTATGGAGTAATTTCAATAATTCCATTTATTGTATGGGGATTATTTATAAAGATGAATATTGGTGCAAATTCTTCTGACTTTTTTGTCAAAACGTTGTTTTGGGATAGCCAAAAAATGTCTGAAATATTGTCCAAATGTATGGTAATTGTGCTTGGAAATGGCGTATATTATGGAATCACCTTTTTTGTATTTGTGGCAATTGCCGGATTGAATGTGGTTGATATATTTCAAACAAGAAATCCGGTAGCAATGTTTATATTTATTGCTTGGATGGGTTATACACTTTTATATTATCAAATAGATTATAATTTTGCAGGTAGTATTGATGCATATATTAATGCTTCGTATAAAAGAGGGATGTTTAACTTTGTACCATTATGCTGGTTCTTTATTGGAACAAGTCCATTTTCAATAAAATGGCTGGGAAAAGCAGATATGTTTTTTAACAAAAACTAATAACGTGGGGAACAGAAAAGTAATATTGTATATTTCGATGAGTTTAGACGGGTTTATTGCCCGTCAGAATGATGATATTGAATGGCTTTCATTGGTTGAAAAGAAAGGAGAGGATTATGGTTATAATGAATTCTATAATACAATTGACACAGTAATCATGGGTCGTAGAACTTATGAAAAAGTGCTATCATTTGGAATAGATTTCCCGCATAGAAACAAAAAATGCTTTGTTTTTTCTTCTGCCAAAACTTTTATAGACCCATACGTAACATTTGTTGATCAATCTCCTGAAATTTGGCTTAAGAAGTATAAAACAACTGAAGGTGGCGATATTTACTGCGATGGTGGTGCTACATTGGTACACACTTTGCTGAAATATGGATTAATTGACGAAATGGTTATCTCAATAATACCAATTTTATTAGGCGAAGGCAAAAGATTGTTTTCCAGACATTTACCTGAAAATTCTGTAAAACTTATTAATTCTAATACCTTTGATACAGGTTTAGTACAGTTGACATATAAAATATTGATTAAAAAATAATATTTTTATTTCAAAACAAAACATCTGTAAATAAATGAATCACAATGAAAAATGTAGTTTATTTTCTAATTTTTTAAAATATGAAAAATTCTAAAAATAAATCTTTAGAAAATAATACATCTTCCAATCTTGCCTCTTTACAACAAAGAGCCAATAATGATTTTTTTAGTTTTAATTTCGGCAATAAAGAAAAGTGGTTTATAGGAATTTCACTTTTACTATACTTTTCATTCATATTATTGAAATGGAATGGTTCATCAATTTCAGTATGGAATCAAATATTTGGAACCATTCAAAACACTAAAAAAAGTGTAATTTTTGGAGAAGCAGTACCCATCAGACAAGATGAATGGATGGTTTATACACCCATGCTTTTAAACCAATACGAAAATGGAATGAATGTTATAAATGAAAGTTTAGGAGAAGGTAATATAACATTACCTATTAATGTTCCAGTGAAACATTTTTCTATTTTTTTCAAACCCAACATGATATTTTTTTTATTTCTTAATAAAGAACAAGGGTATTCTGCTTTTTGGAATTTCAAAATCTTTGGGATTATTATTTCTGTTTTTTTGTTTTTGAGTTGTCTAACTAAAAACAATTTTTTACTTTCCGTTTTTGGGGCATTTTGGGTGTATTTGTCTCCTGTTACACAATGGTGGTTTTCTACAAATATTCCGGAAATGACTACATCATTTTGCCTTACATTCTTTTTTTTAATTCAGTTTATTAATTCTACGAAAAAATTACACTCTATTCTTTATTCGTTTGGTCTTGTATATTCCATGTTTTTCTTTGCAATGCAATTATATCCGCCATATATGTTTCCCTTTGCCCATTTTGGAGTTTTTTTATTGATTGCAATTATTTTTGAAAAGAGAGAGTTAATCAAATTGGTTTTTTTGGATAAGATCAAAATGATTAGCTTCATTTTTTTGACTATTATTTCAGGACTATTGTTTGCACTTTTTTTACAAGAAATGAAAAGTATTGTTGACACAATGTTACAAACGGAATATCCTGGAAAACGAGATTTTACTGGGGTAACCATTATATCTTATTTAGATGCATTTACAGCATACTTTGATTTCTTTCATACTAAAACTAAATTTCCAATGTATCCCGGTAGTGGAAGTCAATCAGAAATAGCAGAGGCTTTATGGATATTTCCATTTGCTTTTTTTGGTGTCGTTTATAATGCCATTAGATATAAGACACACGATTATGTTTTATACGTTTTCCTGATTTATTTCATCTTTATTGTGCTATGGGTTTTTGTTGGTCTACCTCCTTTTTTGTACAAAATTTTACTTTTAGATATGACTACCCCTGATCGAGGAAGTCAAATAATAGGAATTTGTGGAATCTTTATAACGATTATTTATATATCTAGAACGAGTAAAAATGCAAATATGAATACCTTTGCATCAATTATTTTTTCTATATTAATTTTTGTCTTTGTTGCATTTATTGGATATAAATCAAATGAAGTTTTAAATAATTTTTTTACAAGTACTCAAATTTTAGTTGCTGCATTCTTAATCTCGTTATCAGGCTTTTGCATGTTTAATTTTAATAATATGTTTTTAAGATTTGGTTTTGTAGGTATTATTTTATTTATATCTTTCAAAAATATTGCCATAAATCCGATACAAGTTGGACTTTCTCCTATTACCAAAAATCCATTATATGATAATGTAAAATCAATTTACCGTTTAAATCCTGATAAAGGTTGGATTGTTATGGGTAGTTCTATGGTAGCAAATTTCATAAGATGCACAGGAGCTAAAGTAATTAACGGTGTCAATTATATTCCTAATTACAAATATACGTCTGTATTGGACCCTGAAAATAAAAACAAAAAAGTTTACAACAGATATGCCCACATTACATGTTATCCGTTTATTAATAATACAGATACCATTGCATTTACGCTTAATAATGCTGATGCATACTCAATGGGTATCGACCCTTCTTCTGAAAAACTCAAAAAAATAGGAGTGAAATATGTTGTTTTTACTTACGATCCCCAACCTATTGAGGTTAGAAATCTAGAACAAATCTCAAAAGATGGCATATCAATTTATCAATTTAAAGACTAAAAATGTATAAAGAAGTTAATGTTTGCCGAATTTGCGGTAACACAAAATTTGAACCTATAGTTTCTCTTGGTGTCCAATCACTTACCGGTGTTTTTCCAAAATCTATTGACGATAAAGTTGATAAAGGTCCCCTTGATTTAGTACAATGTAAAGGAGATAATTCATGTGGATTAGTACAATTAAAACATTCTTTTAGTCATGAAGAAATGTATGGAATGAATTATGGGTATAGATCAGGGCTAAACAAATCTATGGTTATGCATTTGTCCTCAATAACAAAGAAAGTTTCTCAAATTATTGAATTAAAAGACAATGATGTAATAATTGATATTGGAAGCAATGATTCAACCTTATTGCAATCATATGCCCAGGTAACAAAGGCAAAACTTAATTTAATAGGAATTGACCCAACCGGAATCAAGTTTAAAAAGTATTACCCTGAAAATATTAATTTGATTGCTGACTTTTTTTCTGCAAATATCTTTAAAAAGGCTTATCCAAACAAAAAAGCTAAAGTTGTTTCTTCAATTGCAATGTTTTACGATTTAGAAGACCCTACTTCATTTATGGAGGACATTTATAATGTGTTATCTGACGATGGAATTTGGATATTTGAACAAAGCTATCTTTTAACCATGTTGGAAGTCAATGCATATGACACAATTTGTCATGAACATATCGAATATTATGCAATAAGACAAATTGAATGGATGGCTAAAAAAGTTGGTTTCAAGCTTGTTGATATTATCTTAAATGATATCAATGGAGGAAGTTTTCAAATAATTTGCACAAAGGCTATAAATAATAATATTAAATCAAGCAGTAATTTGGACAAATTAATAATCAATGAGAATGACAACCTTCATAAACTTTTGATTAATTATAAAATACAGGTTGAAAATCATCGTAATGAATTAATAAAATTATTAACCAAACTTAAAACTGAAGGCAAAAAAGTATTTGGTTATGGGGCCTCCACAAAGGGAAATGTTATATTACAATATTGCGGCATTGATAAAAATTTGATGCCTTACATCGCAGAAGTAAATGAAGATAAGTTTGGATCTTTTACACCAGGCACTCTAATTCCAATTATCTCTGAAAATGAAGCAAGAGCATTAAAACCGGATTATTTCCTGGTTTTACCTTGGCATTTTAGAGCAGGCATTTTAGAAAGAGAAAAAGAGTTTTTAAAAAATGGAGGTAAATTCATTTTTCCATTGCCAAAAATTGAAATAGTTTGATGAGAAAAACTGCTTTAATTGTTGGATTTACTGGACAAGATGGTCAAATTCTATGGAAGTATCTTGAAAATTTAGGTTACAATTTAATAGGTATTTCAACAAACAAAATAATTTCGAACTATTATAGTCTAAATCACTCTAATTTTAATATAAGTTCTGAATCAGATATTAAATCATTGATTTCAACTATATATATTGATGAAATATACTTTCTTGCAGCTGTGCACCAATCTTCTACTGACGTACTTGATAACGAATTAGATTATTTTAGGAAAAGTAATGAAGTAAATTTTGTATCTCCAAGTACAATTCTTTCTTGTATTTTTAACTATTCAAAAAAGACCAAATTTTTTTATGCTTCATCTTCTCACATTTTTAGAGGCTCAGTACAAACGCCACAAAATGAAGAAACAAAACCAGTTCCGTTGTGTATATACGGAATTACAAAAACTTCTGGTACTTATATTACTCAGTACTTTGCAAATAAAGGTGTATTTGCTTCTGTGGGAATCTTATATAATCACGAGTCAATTTTTAGAGATCGAAAATTCGTTTCACAAAAAATTATAAAAGGAGCAGTTGCAATCAAAAAAGGACTTTTAGATTCATTAACTTTGGGCTCATTGGATGCTAAAATTGATTGGGGTTATGCACCTGATTTTGTAAAGGCTTATCATATGATCTTAAATATTTCAAAGCCAGATACTTTTATTATAAGTACATATAAGCTGACATCTATTGCTGATTTTGTAGAAGAAACCTTTAATCAGCTCGGACTGGACTGGAGAAAATATATTAAAATTGACAGTGAAATCATAAAGAAAGGCTTACAAAACAATCTTTTAGGAGATCATTCTAAGCTAAAAAATATGACTGGATGGTATCCTGAAACCACTTTTTCTGAAATGATTAAAATATTATTAGATTATGAACTTAGCAACAATGGATAATTTATCAGAAATTCTTGTAGCAATTCCAACATATAATGAAGCTGAAAATGTCAAAAAATTATTTGAACAAATTTTTAAACTCAATTTCAAGAAAGATATTTTGTTTTTGGATGACAACTCTCCGGATGGAACAGGTGAAATAATTAAAATGATCCAATCAGAAAATAAAAATGTTTTTGCTATACATAGAATAGGTAAGCTTGGAATTGGTAGTGCTCATCAAGAAATCATTAATTTTGCATATCAAAAAGGATATAAAATTCTTGTTACAATGGATTGTGATTTTACACATTCCCCATCATCAATAATTGACTTCATTAATAACTCCGACAATTATGATGTAGTAGTAGGTTCAAGATATATGAAAAAAGATAGTCTCAAGGACTGGAATCTAATCCGAAAATTTTTAACCAATTTTGGCCATATACTAACAAAGTATGTTTTAAATTTGAAAGAAGATGCAACAGGAGCCTTTCGATTATACAAATTAAATAATATTCCAAAGCAACTTTTCTCATTAGTTGAGTCAAAAAGCTATTCTTTTTTCTTTGAAAGTCTGTTTATTATTTCCTTCAATAAATTTAAAATAAAAGAAATACCTATAGATTTGCCTTCACGTACTTATGGAAATTCAAAAATGGAAATAAAAGATGTTATTAAGAGTTTAAAATATTTGTATTTATTATTAATGAGAAAATATTTTAACAGGCAGTCCTTAATAATCAAGAATTAATATGGCACTAACTTACGAACAAATAGAACAAGATTGGGAGATTTACTGGGGAGCTCAAGGTAAACCCACCAGTAAAACATATGATTTAATCGCAGAGTTTTACAGAAGAAATATTATTATTAAAATTCTGAATCATTTCTTAAAAAAACATTATAAAGAGCATGAAAATGTTTTGCATGCCGGATGCGGAAGTGGACAAGTTGATTTAGATGCTAATATTTACTTGAATATTACAGCTCTTGACATATCATCAAAAGCGCTTGAAATTTACAAAAAAGTTAATCCTTCTAATAAAAAAACAGTAAAGGGAACAATTTTTGATTTGCCGTTTGAAGACAACTCTTTTGATGGAATTTATAACCTTGGAGTTATGGAACACTTTACTGAAGAAGAAATTCAACTGATCTTGAAAGAATTCAAAAGAGTAGTCAAAAAAGAAGGTAAGATTATTTTATTCTGGCCTCCTACCCGTGGAATCACTGTTAATTTCTTAGACTCAGTACATTTTATTTGTAATAAGATATTTCAAATGAATGTTAAACTCCATCCCGATGAGATTACAAGAATCAGATCCAAAAAACATGCTCAAGAAATTATCGAAAAATCTGGAATGAATTTGATTGACTATTATTTTGGCATTAAAGATATATTCACTCAAGCAGTTATAGTTGCTCAAAAAAAATAGGCTTTGTTATGAATTTGGACAAAAAAAATAAACTAAGCAATATACTTCCTTCTGTATTTGTTGCAATAGTAATAATTAGTTTCAGCTTTAGTTTGTTTAAGAATATTTCTTACCCATTGCTTTGGAATGATGAAACTGATGCAGCTATGTGGTCAACCAGAATAATGGAGTTTGGCTATCCTAAAGTTCATGATGGTAAAAACAAAGTATTTTTAGTATATGCCCCAAATATGAAAATGGGCTATAAAAAGGAACATGATGCATATATTTATATAACTTGGGGTGGGTATTATTTTGCGGTAATTGGAGAATTTCTTTCAAAATTTACAAACGACATTTATGTTAAAACGGCTTTAATGCGCATTCCTTTCGCTTTGGCCGGTTTTATTGGTATTATTTTGATGGTGTTATCGATCAAAGACTTTTTCCTCCAAAATCGAACATTACTTTGGTTAGCAATCATATTTGGTATTTTTGAAATTTTATCCATATCACTTGTATTACACATGCGAGAAGTACGATATTTTTCTTTAGTAATCTTTTTTACAGGAATATTGTTTTTTATATTTTTTAGGTTTCAGCTTCTTAATAAAATGTCATTAATCGCTTATAGTATTGCAATGACTATCTTGTTATTCTTAACATTCAATACTAATTTTATAGTTTTTGCAATTTTTGTTGGAACAATTGGATTTTATCAATTCATTTTATTTTTATTTCAATTTAAAAATGGTAAATCATTTGACAAAAAATCAGGTAATACTGAATCATGGAAAGTCAGAATCATAAATCTATTTATTCAATATATACCTTTGTTTATTTCTATATTGTTGGCAATTCCACTGATTTCTTATTTTGAAATAATTGAATCATCTGCTGAATTGTCAAAATTCAAAAATTTCAATTTAAATCTTTATTTTTCAAATCTTTCAAGTGTGTTAAAATACTTTACTAAACTTGAATATCTATATCTGGCAATCGTTGTCAAAATTATTCTTTTATTAACTTTTTTAACCGTAAAAAAATCTATATCCGAAAAACCAACCAAAAACAAAGAAAATGAAATTGTAATTACTAAAATTCCATTTACAATCAATTATAAAATAATGGTTTCAAATTTTATGTTATTATTTATTTTAATTTATGCGCTTATTAATTGTCGATTACCATATTTTTATGTGCGCCATTTTATTGTATTACAACCTGTAATGTCACTTATGATGGTATTGGATATTTTTATTGTTTTTCAAATTTTTAATGAAAATGTTAAAAAAACCAGTATAACTTTTTCAAAAGCACTAATTTCTTTTGTCATTATTATTGCGTTTGCAGTTAACACAGGTAACAAATTAAAATATATTAATTTGCACTTATATGAACTAACTCATCAATATAAAGGAGTGCTTGATTATATTATTCCCTATATTAAGGAAAACTATAAAAACCCTGAGAAACTAACAATTGCTACGAATTATGAAGAATTAGCTTATATGTTTTACTTAAAATCTAAAACTACAATAGGTTTTATTAAAAATAATTTAGAAGAAGACAAAAAATATCAACCTGATATTATTATTTACAGAAGAGGTTGGGGTTGGCAAAATGACCAAAATATTTTTAATGATTTCTTTCAAAAAGCCAAATACAAACCCATACAATTTCCGGTAGTGGATTTCTATGTGAATAATATGCCAGAAATAAATGAAAAAGATCCGGTTACACATCAGTTTAAGACATTAACAACGAATGACCCTAATCAGATGATGACAATATATGTTAAAGAAGATTAATTATTAAAACAAATGTCTTCGATTAAAAAAAAAGATACTAAAATTATTTCAATAGAGAATGCGAAACCTGAATTGAAGGGTAATCTTATAATATTTGACCGTAAAGTCAAAATATTCATTTCTGTTTGCTTCATCGCATTTTTTATATGTGTTTTATTTAAATTACATGGATCTTCAATAGGGATTTGGGATTCAATAACAGGAAATACAAGTCTTAAAAATAAAAGCGTAATCTTAGGAACACCAAAAAGTATTCGCTCAGATGAATGGCTTGTTCAGACTCCTTTTTTAATTTCTCAATTTAACAGAAAATTTTCAAATGAAAACGAATCATGGGGCGCATATAATTCACCTGTGGCAATGGGTGGCCCCGCAAATGATTTAACATCACATATTAAATTAAATTACCTTGGGTTTTATTTATTTAACATTGAGTACGGTTATTCCTTTTATTGGAATTTTAAAATTTATTTTCTCTTAATATCCTCATTTCTGCTTTTTATGTTGCTTACTAAAAACAACTTTTGGTTGAGCATTTTTGGCTCTTTTTGGCTTTATTTGTCGAGTGGAGTTCAATGGTGGTTTTCAACAAGTCTGCCGGAAATGCTTATTTCTTTATGTATCATTACGACTTCTTTATTATATTTATCCTATGCAAAAAATCTTTTTCACATTATAATATCCTCTGTTTCAATACTCTTGTTTTCTTGGGTTCTTGTTTTTCATATTTATCCTCCTTTTCAATTATTAACTTTTTATACTATCGTAGTTTTATTCTTGGTTTTACTTTTAATGTATTGGGATAAAATTCTTTTTCGCAAAAATATTTATCTAAAAATATGTATATGTCTCGTTATTTTATCAATTGATATTTTATTGATTTACTTTTTTTATATCGATACCAAACAAACTATTGAAATTGTTCAACAAACTATTTACCCAGGTCAAAGATTAGTTGATCATGCAAACTTTACCTGGTCAAGATTTTTTGTCAATTTTTTTGATGTATTCTTAAATGAAACAAAGTTTCCTAACTTAAATGTTTGGTACAATATTTGTGAAAGTAGTGGATTTTTAATGCTTTTTCCTTTTATTATTCCTGCAATAGTATTTCAACAAATCAGAAAAAAAGCTATTGATTACACTTATACTATCATTTTATCATTAATTTTTTTGCTTACGTTTAGTTGCTTTGTTGAATTACCTGATTTTTTATATAAAATAACTTTATTAAGCATGATTTCATCCGTAAGATGCCATCTTTTTGTTGGATTTTTAAGTTTAGTTCTAACGATTTACTTTTTAAATGACATTTCTAAGAATTCAAAATTTACAAATCTGGAAAGGGTAATAACCATATCAATTGCTGCTTTAATTTATCTCTCAATTTATTTAAATATTAAAGAAATTTTGGATCAGTATATCACTGGAAATCAATTTATTATTGCTTTAATATTAATTTTAATTCTGACTAGTCTGACTTTGTTTAATTTTAAATTCAGAGAATTAGTTTTTGTTGGCATAATAATCTTATTCCTTTCTTCTAATTTATTGGTTAATCCAATAACCAAAGGTCTTGGCCCCATATTAAATAATCCGCTCTATAAACAAGTGAAAAATTTAAATAATCAAAATTCGAAATGGGTTGTGTTCGGACAAATGACTTTTTCAAATTTTATCAAAACTACCGGTGCAAAAGTGATAAGTGGCGTAAATTATACTCCTGAGAAAGAAAAGTTAGATATTCTAGATTCAAAAAATCAATTTCAGCACATACACAATAGATATGCTCATATTTCATTTTATCCTTTTATTAACGGAACTGATTCTGTAGCTTTTGTTTACGATGGGAATAAATTTACAGATTCTTATACTATAGCCATGGACCCTTGTTCTCCAAAACTAAAAGCATTAGGGGTACAATATTATTTTTTTACTTATCAACCACAACCAGCAGAAGTAAGGTGTCTTGATTTGGTAGACCAAAATCCATTTCCAATATACAAACTAAAAGACTAACTTAAGTGAATATTGCTGTAATTATACCTTGTTATAAAGTAGAAAATCATATTGAAAATGTTATTAATACATTACCCAGTATAATAACTTATATTATTGTAGTTAATGATTGTTCTCCTGACAATACTAAATTGATTCTTAATAAAATAGGTACAACAAATAATAAAGTTATTTACTTAGAACATACGCAGAATCAAGGTGTAGGGGGGGCAATGAAAACAGGGTTTGTAAAAGCCTTAGAACTTAATGCTGATATTATTATTAAACTTGACGGGGATGGTCAAATGAACCCAAAATATATTCCAGAATTTATTAAACCAATTATCGAAGGGAAAGCAGATTTTACCAAAGGGAATAGGTTCAGAAATTACCGAACCATTCAAAGAATGCCTATTATAAGACGCATTGGAAATTTAGGATTGAGCTTTTTAACAAAAGCAGCCTCAGGTTATTGGAATATTTTTGATCCTACGAACGGTTATTTCGCTATGAATATAACCACACTTAAGCTAATAAATCTTGAAACGCTTCATAACCGTTATTTTTTTGAAAGTTCGTTGTTAATTGAAATGTATCATAGTGATACAGTTATTCAAGATATTCCTATCGATGCTCAGTATGGAGAGGAGATTTCAAATTTGTCTGTAACAAAAACATTATTTGAATTCCCACCAAAATTATTCTTAGCTTTCATTAAAAGAATTTTATTCAAATATTTTCTATATGATTTTAATATAGCTTCAATTTATATAATGTTAGGTTTTCCAATATTTACATTGGGTGCTTGGTATGGTTTAATCAATTATATTAAATACACTCATTTACATATTGTAGCTCCGACCGGTACTGTAGTTATTCCAACTTTGCTCATTACTTTGGGATTTCAGTTAATACTTTCAGCAGTTAATTTTGATGTATCCAATTATCCAAAAAAATAATAAAGTAATTATTTAAAACTTTACCAAATTGAATAAAATGGAAATATCTGATTTACCGGTATTATTATTAGCAGGGGGTAAAGGAACCAGAATACAACATTTACTCAATGATTTACCAAAGCCGATGTATCCTGTATTCAACAGACCATTTTTGGACTATCAAATTGATTATTTGTTAAAATTTGGGTTTCAAAATTTTTATATTTCTACTGGTTATCAAGGTCATGTAATTGCAAACTATTACCGAAATAATAAAAATATCAATATAATTCACGAGACTCAGCCACTTGGCACTGGAGGAGGCATTTTATTTGCGATGTCAAAAATCAAAGAGCCTAATGTAATTGTTCTAAATGGTGACACACTTTATTTATTAGATTTTTTTTCTTTTGTCAATCATGCATTAAACAACCCATTACACACATGTATAGCTTTGAAAACTGTTGTTGACTCCACTAGATACGGTACAGTAATATTAGATAACTTTAATAAAATAACCCATTTTATTGAAAAAGGGAAAAGCAACACCGGACCTGGATTAATTAATGCGGGAATATATTATTTGAACAAGCAACAAATCTTAAATTATAGTTTTCCTGAAATATGCAGTATTGAAGAAACCATTTTTCCCAAAATAATAGAATCAGGTATTTATGGATTTAAGGCTCATAATGAATTTATTGATATTGGCACCCCAGAAACATTACATGAAATAGAAAATTTTGTCAAAGTAAACAACCTAATATAGTAATTTTAAATGGCTGCATTGACGGTAATTATGACTTTTTTTAATGAATCTCCTGATTTATTGAAACGCTCGGTATATTCGATTTTAAACCAAACTTTCAATGATTTCGAGTTTATTATTATAGCTGGAAACCCTGAAAATTCTGCAGGCATTAATTTTATACTTAATGCTCAAAAAACAGACTCAAGAATTATCTTTAAAGTATATGAAACTAAACTATTGATGACAGTATGTCTAAATATTGCAATAAAAATGGCTAAAACTCCTTTAATAGCCATTCAAGAAGCAGATGATGAGTCTTTGCCTCTAAGATTTGAAAAGCAAATTGAAGTTTTTAATACCAATTCAAATATTGACGTAGTAGGAACCGCTATTAGATATGTAGACAATTTTACAGGAAAAGAAATAGTAACCAGATATTACCCCCAATATAGTTTTAAAGAATTTAACAGATTTGCAGCTATTGCACACCCAACAGTAATGGCAAAAAAATATTTATATGAAAAATACGGATTTTATAGCGAAGAAGAGAAACATAGGAACAGCCCTGATTTTGAATTATGGGTAAGGTGGAAGCAACAAGGTGTGATTTTTTATAATATTCAGGAAGTGCTATTTCTATATTACCAAAGTCAAGATAATGGAAGAAATAAGAATGTAAAAAAAACACTTAAATCTGTCATAAATATTAAGGAACACCATTTAAGTAAATTAAAATTTACATTTAATGATTATCTATTTTTGTTTGCAGAAAAAACATTATTACTTTTTCCTGCCTCGTTTATTTCAAAATTGTTTTATGTTTGGGGTCAAACTCAAAAAAAATCAAATAATTGATTAATGATTATTTCAAAAACACCACTTAGAATAAGCTTTTTTGGCGGAGGCACTGATTACCCCGATTATTTTAAACAATATGGGGGCGCAGTTTTATCAACTTCAATTAATAAATACGTATATATCTCAGTAAATCAAATATCTGCAATTTCTGAATATAAATACAAAAATACATATTCAAAAGTTGAACAAGTACAAACTATAGACGAAATCATTCATCCTTCTGTTAGGGAATGTTTGCGATACATGAAAATTAATGATGGTCTTGAAGTACATACAATCAGTGATTTACCTGCAAAAACAGGGTTAGGATCTTCTTCTTCGTTCACTGTGGGACTGCTAAATGCTTTGCATGAGTATCAAAACACAAAAAGAACTGCTTTGGAACTGGCTAAGGAAGCAATATATGTAGAGCAAAAATTAATAGGTGAAAAAGTAGGTGTTCAAGATCAAAGTGCTGCTGCTGTTGGGGGGCTTAATTATTTTGAGTTTAATACAGATGAATCAATCTCCTATAAGCCGGTACCCATATCAAAAGAAAGAATTGTTGCTTTTAAAAATCATATGTTACTTTTTTATACAGGTGTGCAAAGATTTGCAGAGGATGTATTAAAAGAACAAATTGAAAAAACAAAAACAGGGGAAGTAAAGCAAGATCTTGCTTCCATTCGAAAAATGGTAGATAAAGGATATGAAATTCTCACTTCAAATAGTTCTCTTTTGGAGTTCGGAAAACTTTTGGATGAAGCCTGGAAACTTAAAAAGAACTTATCATCTTCAATTTCAAACAATTACCTGGATGAAATGTATAATACTGCAATTAATGCCGGAGCCTCTGGAGGAAAACTATTAGGAGCTGGCGGAGGTGGATTTTTTCTCTTTTTTGCAGATCCATCTAAACACATTGAAATTCGAAAAGCATTAAATCAATATCAAGAAATCCAATTCGATTTTGATAATGATGGAAGTAAAATCATATTCGTACACTAAATTAACTTAAGAATGAAAAAAATATTTGATTACATAGTCTCGAAAAGTTTTGATATGGTATATTTTTTTACTGATAAAATGGGTATATTTTATTATATTTCCCCTTTTTTTACGAAATTAAATGAATTAATTCATCTTTCGAATACGATTTTTGTAAGAAATCTTATAAAAAAACAATCAAAAAACAACAATATAATTGCTCCCAATGTAAATAATTCTTTGGAAAACACGGGTGGAATCAAAATTAGTGAAGAACAAATTATTGAAAAAATTAACTCAAAAGTTTTAATTGGCTCTAAACCTTCAAGGTTAGCTAATTTTGAAGGAGTGGCTTTAGATGATGCTTTGAGCTATAAGTATGAATGGAGACACTTAAGTTTTTACCCAATAACGAAAGCAATTGATGCCATTTCTAAAAAATATTTAAAAATCAATCATTTCAGTTTGTTAGAATTGGGATGTGGAGCTGGAAGTATATTTGAATTTTTAAAATACAATGATTGCAAAGAGTATTTAGGATTAGATGCTAATATTATTGCGTTAAAAAACAGCCCTTACATAAAAGGATTTGAGAGTAATTTTAAGGAGGTGAATTTAGATCAAGAAATTAATTTTCAATATAAATTTGATATTATTATTTCATTTGAGGTTCTGGAACATTTAAAAAAAACCACTATACCAAACATTTTAAAAACAATAAAAAATCACATGCATGATAATTCAATATTTTTAGGTACGGCCTGTCTTAGAGAAATGGAAGTGCATTTGACAGTTGAGTCAAAAACTTGGTGGTTAAAACAATTCGAAGAAGCAGGATTAATACCACATCCTAAGGAAAAGGAAATTATTGAAATTTTACAAGATCATCACCCTTATAATTGGAATCTAGCTACATCAATATTGTTTGCAATGGTTAAAAAAAATGATAATTAAATTTATTTCATATTTGGTACTTTTTTCTCTTTCCGCAGCAGGTTCAACTACATTAATGGGAGACAAAGACATGTTAGCCGGAAATTTGTTATCTAAAGAAGGAATTTTAACTTTGATCATGAATTGGAGATTTTATTTAGCAATTTTTTTAGCTATTTTGAGCAGATTCACCTTTGTTCTTATGAATAGTGAACTTTTAAAAATAGAATATACGCGAAATAACGCGACAAATATTACTACAATTGTTTCGATTGCTTCAATAATTGTGGTCTTTTTTTCAAACTATATATTTTTGAATGAATGGCTTACATCAAAGCAATTTGTTGGTTCAGTTATTATCTTATTTGGAGTTTGGCTAGTTTTAACAAGATAAATACAAAATTATGAAATGTAGAGTATGTGATTCTGAACACTTAGAGTTAGCAGTGGATTTAGGAAACCAACCTTGGTGTAACAATTTTCTTAAAAAAGAAGAAATAGGTAAGGAGCCTTATTATCCACTTAGATTAATGTATTGCCACGATTGTGCTACAACACAACTTGATTATACCGTTAAAAAGGAAATAATGTTTGGCGATCACACTTATCTATCAGGCGTTACCAAATCGTTATCTGCTCATTTTGAGCGCATAGCAAAGGAAACCGATGAATTATTTTGTAAAGGTAAAAATGAGAAATGGGTTTTGGATATTGGCTCAAATGATGGTACTCAGCTAAAACATTTTTTAAAATTAGGATACAATGTGGTGGGGGTCGAATCTTCTAAAACCACCGCAAAAATGGCAAATGATGCAGGCGTATATACCATTAACGAATACTTTAATGAAGATTTAATCAATAAATATAACTTTAAAGAAAAGTTTGATTTATTCAATGCCGCTGGAGTTTTTTTTCATTTAGAAGAACTCCATTCTGTGACTCGAGGCATTAAAAAAGGGCTTAAAAAAGAGGGGGTTTTTGTTGTTCAGTTTTTGTATATGAAGCGAATTGTAGAAAACTTAGCTTTTGATCAAATATATCACGAACATCTACTCTATTATACTCTTAAAACTATTGAAGTCCTTTTGAATAGACATGGCTTAAGTATGTTTGATGCTTACGTTGACCCAATTCATGGAGGTTCAGTTATTGGCTATATAACACACAAAGAAGCCAATAAACCAGCATCTGATCGACTACAAATATTAAGAGAGGAAGAAGAAAAGGATAAAATCAATGAATTTTCAACCTATGTAGAGTTTGCAGAAAGAATTAAAAAAATGAAGGAAGAAAATCTAAAATATTTGACTTCAGCGAAAAAAGCAGGGAAAAGAATTTGGGGAATGGGAGCACCTGTCAAAGGCAACACAATGCTTAATTATTTTGGTGTTGGAACTCAATACATTGATTTTCTTGTTGAAAAGAATAAACTGAGAAAAGGATTATATTCACCTGGCCAACATATTCCAATAGTTATTGAGGAAGAACTAACGGAATTGCCGGATATATATTATGGTTTAGCGTGGAACTTCAAGAAGGAGATTTTGGCAAATAACCAAGATTTAATTAAAAAAGGAGTAGAATTTTACTTTCCAGTAAATCCTAAAGAATAAAAATGAATATTTTAGTAACTGGGGCAACGGGGTTTCTTGGACAATTTCTAATTCAAAAATTAGAAGCTGAGGGCCATAATGTTGTAAAAATAAATTCAAAAAACGCAGATTTAACAACGCAAGTATCACTGAATAATTTTAATTCAGTAAAATACGACCTAATTTATCACTTGGCTGCATGGACGCAGGCAGGTGATTTTTGTCTGTACCATCCAGGTGAACAATGGGTTATAAATCAAAAAATCAACACTAATGTTTTAGGCTGGTGGTCAGAATTTCAACCGCAGTCAAAATTTATAAGCATGGGTACAAGTTGTTCCTATGCTCCTGAAAATCAACTTATTGAAAAAAATTATTTATTAGGCGAACCAATTGATAGTTTGTATACATATGCACATACTAAAAGAATGTTACAAATAGGGCTTCAGTCTTTAAATAAACAATATGGCCTTAAATATCTAACTGTAGTGCCTTCTACTTTGTATGGTGAAAGTTATCATAATGATGGCAGACAAATGCATTTCATATTTGATTTAATAAGAAAAATTATCAGAGGAAAAGAATTTGGAGAAGAGGTTATATTATGGGGAGATGGATTCCAAAAAAGAGAACTTATTTATGTCAAAGATTTTGTAGAAGCCCTATATTTTTTATCAGGTATTTCAGAAAATGAAATTATCAATATAGGTGGAGGCAAAGAGTATACAATTCGTGAATTCGCAGATTCAATTTGCAATATTGTTGGATATGATCATTCTAAAATTATATATGACACATCAAAATATACAGGTGCAAAATCAAAATTTTTGTCAATTGAAAAATTAATGAAAATTTATCCAAAATTCAGTCAAATATCACTTGAATCAGGTTTAAGAAAAACTATAGATTGGTTTTATACTTCCAAAGCGTATTTACCCCCAAGTAATTAAACCCCAAATTTTCTTATGAGCTAAACGATAAAATCAATTTGTTTTATCGTTTAGTATAAAATATATTTGCGACCATTTTATTCGAATTACCTCGCACCATGTTAGTAAAAAATAATTTTAGTTTAGCAGCAAAAGTTTTGTCTGATTTTAGTAATGAAGAAAATTTTAAAAAAATTGAGCTTGCTGCCAGTTGGATGATTGAATCAGTAAAAAACGGAGGAAAAGTAATAAGTTGTGGTAATGGCGGTTCCATGAGCGATGCAATGCATTTTGCTGAAGAGATGACCGGTCGTTTTCAAAAAAACCGACCTGCTATTGCAGCTGTTGCTATTTCGGACCCTGCTCATATAACTTGTGTTGCTAATGATTACGGATATGAATTTATTTTCTCCAGATTCGTAGAATCGGTAGGGACTAAAAACGATGTGTTATTAGGAATCAGCACCAGTGGTAATAGTCAAAATGTTATAAACGCAGTTGAAGCTGCTAAGAAAAAAGGAATAAAAACAGTGGTTTTGACGGGCAAAGATGGAGGAAAGTTAGCCTCATTAGCAGATCTTGAAATTCGAGTGGCACATCTTGGTTGGGCAGACAGAATACAAGAAGTTCATATCAAAATAATTCACACGCTTATTCAATTAATAGAACAGGCTATTTATCCTGAACTTTGTAATTAATCAATTATGCAATCAGTACTTATTACAGGTGGCGCAGGCTATATTGGGTCTACGCTTACACCCATCTTATTACAAAAAGGCTACAAAGTTACTGTAGTAGACAATTTTTATTTCAATCAAAATTCGCTTTTGAGTTGCTGCTCTCACCCTAATTTCGATGTGATTGATGGCGATGCCAGAGATAAAAATTTGATTTCGAATTTGATTTCGAAGCATGATATTATTATTCCACTTGCAGCAGTGGTTGGGGCCCCAGCATGCGATAAAGATGCTTCAGGAGCCGTTTCTTTGAATTTTGAAGCAATCAAAATGATAAATGAGCTTAGAAGTTCAAATCAAATGATTCTTTACCCTAATACCAATAGTGGTTATGGTATAGGTACTGATGGGGTGTTTTGTACTGAAGAAACGCCTTTGAATCCTATTTCTCTTTATGGAAAAACTAAAGTTGATGCTGAAATGTTATTGCTCAATACAGGGAATGCACTAACTTTTAGATTAGCTACAGTGTTTGGTATCGGTCCAAGAATGAGGATTGATTTATTAGTGAATGATTTTACTTGGAGAGCATTTAACGACAAATTTGTAGTGCTGTTTGAAGGTCATTTTAAAAGAAATTTTATTCATGTTAAGGACGTTGCAAAAGCATTTGTTCATGGAATTGAGAACTATGATAAAATGAAGAATAACGCTTATAACGTTGGTTTAAGTACTGCTAATCTATCAAAAATTGAGCTTTGTGATTTAATTAAAAAATATATTCCGGATTTTGTTGTAATGCAAGCTGAATATGCCAAAGATAAAGACCAAAGAAATTATATAGTTAGTAATGCTAAAATAGAAAAAACCGGATATCTGCCTGATGTAAATTTGGATATGGGAATTATTGAGCTTATTAAAGGTTATAAAATGTTGAAAAACAATAACTTTACAAATCTTTAAGTAAATTCTTTCTTTTATCTTCCAAATAATTATCTGCCCTCGCCACTACACAACATAGAATCAAATTAATATAATAAATTAAGGTGTTTTCAATTAAAAATAGGGGTACTGCAAAAAGAAATATCATAATGCCAACATTGCTTACACAATACATATAATACATAATAAAAAAGTAAACTATTACCCCAAATAATCCAATGTCAAACTGAAGCTTCATGAAGTCATTGTGTGGATTGATAGGTTTGTCTTTGAAATTATATATAAAATGCTTTACGGTTTTCCATAGCCAATAATCAGCCTGACCAATACCATTTCCAAAAAAATAATTCAAAAATCCCCTGTTATAAATTTCGGGCAACATTGGGTTCATCATTACCATTCTACCCGTTAGAAAATCATCTAACTTAATATGTTGTTTGCCTGTAAGTGCTAAAAACTGTGATGTGAAATAGGGCAAATTGATTGAAATAATATAAAAACTTATATAATAAGCGAATAAAAATGAAAAGAGAGCCCATTTATTTTTATCCAATTGAAAAAAACGAATACCTCCATAATAAGCTAGTATAGAAGGCAATAAGCCTAAAAAAGTGGCTCTTTTGTTTACAAAAAGCAAATAAACAATCGCAACTAAAAGCATTTTGTAATCTTTTTTATAAAGGAAATAAATAATAAATATGCCGGTAATGGTTCCATAATCATATTCATTGTCCACTACATAATTGCTTTCAAAAATGGATTTTAGAAATACAAAGTCTACATTAAATTTAATCCATATCAAATAAGTAACCAAAGCAGTAAATAATAATGCCACAACATCCGAATGGGAATATTTGACATCATAAGAAAAAATAATAATAGGACCCGCAATGATGATGATATCTCTAAAAAATGTAAACCAATAAATAGTTTCAGGGGCAACTATTAATGAAGAAATGCATGCAAATAAAAAAAAGCCCAAACTTGTGACTAATCCTCTGTCCAACTTTAATGGGTATTTCCTCTTATTAAAAATATAATCGCATGCGTAAAAAATTAAAACGACCATCGTAACAAAAAGTGGTAATGCATACAAAATCTGCTTGATTTCTTTAATTGAATGATACACAATCATCAAGGGTATATACAAAAAATAAGTAAGAATACTGCCTGTGTTGAGTTTAACCATGTATTAAAAAATCAATTATTCAAATCAATTCCTTTGTAAAACTCTAGAATTTTAATTTTAAGTGCAAGGTCGTAAGTTGCTTGTAGCAATTCTGAGTTCGCTCTATTCAAATTATTTAAAACTACCATATAATCAATAGAATTTGCAACTCCCGCTAAATATCTTTTTTCGGAAATTCTGAATGATTCATCAGCTGCGTTTTTTTGCAATATAGAGGCTGACTTACGTTTTAAAGCTGCTTCTACATTGTAATAGGCTTGAATTATTCTGTTTTTCAATTGAATTTTAGCATTTTGAAAATTAAGTTCGGCATTTTTTTGACGAATTTGCGCCTGATCAATACTTGTTTTAATGTTTCTATTATTGAATATCGGAATGGTCAAATTTAACGATACAGATTGAGAAATATTATCGTTTACCTGATTTACAAAAGGATATTCATTAAAACTTGGAATTACAGTGGGTTGGGACACCGTTTGGGTAGGGTCATTGGTAAGATACCCAATTGTTACAGGTTGTCCAAGTGAATAACCTTTAAATTGAGTTCTTGAACTTGAGTAAATGGTATACACATTCCCTTGAAGTGTTAATCTTGGATACACTGATGCCTTTGCCACTTTTACTCCAATATTTGCACTAATTATGCGGTGATAGGGACCTAATATTGAAGGCTGCTTTTTTTCAGCAATGGTATATATTTCATCGGGGCTTCCATAGTTAATATTTGTGTCTTTAGGGATGTTAATGGGTTCAATATCAAACAATTCCAAACTATCTGCCATCATTTTTGTATTCATTAACATTATCAAATTAAGTTTTGCCTGATTCAATTGATTATTGGCATTCACTATAGCTAATTCATCTGTACTTAATTGTGATTTAAGCGTGTATAAATTGGTTTCGGGTAATATTCCTGACTGCACTAGTTTTTGAGTCCTTTCTAATTGGGAATTTGTTAAATTAGACTGATTTTGATTGTTTTTCAACAATTCTTTATTGAACAGAACTTGAAGATATGCATTTACTACATTCAAGATCAGATTGTTTTTATTTTCTTCATATTCATATTGTGTTGCTTTTTCAGTTGCATTTGCCTGTGCAATAGTATGTTGGATTCTAAAGCCATTGAACAAAATCAAGTTTGATGAAATACCAAAGTTATTTGATCGAATTTGTTGGTTAACAAATTGATTAGTACTTGGGTCAATTGAACGACCAAAGTTCCACCCTTGGTTGGCATTTGCATTTAAATCAGGTAATATGGCTGCATTTGCTTGTTTGCGGAGTATTTCTGATTGGTCAATTTGGAGTTTCGACTGTAGTAATTGAATGTTATTTGTTATTGCCTCGTTTACACAGGTTTGCAAACTGATTAATGTTTTTGAATTTTGCCCCATGCTCACTGAGACTATAAAAAATAATACTATTAAAATACGCATCGGGGGTTTACTGAATTTCATTTACAACGTTCAAATTCAGCAATTATTCTTTTGAAAGCTTAAGAATTAATTCTTTATACTCCGAAAAATCTGTTAACAATTGTTCTTGTTTTGCCATTTCGAAATCAGCAAAATCAAAACCCGGTGCCACTACACAACTAACCAAACTATATCCTTCATTTCCACTCGATTGTGCTCCAAACCAACAATTTTTAGGTATCATTGCTTGAAAACATGGAAAACTTTCATTCATATCGCCTAATGTTATTTTAATCAAATCATTATTCTCCAAAATGAAGATTTCAAGTGGATCACCCATATGAAAGTACCAAAGTTCGTCCGATTTTATTCTATGAAATGCAGAAAAATCATTCTTTTGTAAAAGGAAGTATATCGATGTATAAATATTTCTTTTATTGCCAGTATAGCCTAATGGTAATGAATCAATCGAAATATAATCTGCCGATCTGAATATTTCTTTATAATACCCACCTTCGGGATGTGGTTGAAGCTGTAATTTATTAATTAATTGACTAGCATCCATTTTATACATCAGAATTAAAGTTCTATCACAACTTCTTCAGTGGCAGGATGTCCACAACAAGTAAGCACATATCCTTTTGCAATTTCGCCATCAGTAAGTCCATCCGGATTGTCCATTATTACCTTACCAAAAGTACACTTACCCATGCAAGCGGTACACATGCCACTTTGGCAAGAATAGGGAAGTTTGTAACCAAGTTTTAGTCCCGTTTCTAGTATAGTATTTTTAGTTTCTACTTCAAATTGATACGTTTTACTTCCATCTTTAACCGTAACTTTACTTTTGGTAAATCCTTTTGCTTCAGCAGGAGCTCCGGTATTTTCGTTATGGAAACTTTCTTTGTGTATAAAGTCTTTTTGAACGCCTTTGGATATTAAGTACTGTGTCAAATCATCCATCATTATTTTAGGCCCACAAATAAAGTATTCAACCGACTGATATTCAGAGTTGTTTTGTGCCAATACGTATTTTTGAACAAGTTCTGTTCTAATCCTTCCAGTTTCTTTTGTCCAATTTCCATTTGGTTTTGATATTACTGGAATGTAATTGAATCTAGAAGGATATTCGTTTGAATATTTTATTAAAGTATGATTAAAAATTATCGAATCTTCTGTTCGGTTACCATATAATAAAGTTACAATACTTTGAGGTTCTTTCATAAGTATAGAAGTTAACATTGACATTAGTGGTGTAATGCCACTCCCGGCTCCAATCAATACTATATGTCTTTTTTTTGAAGAAGGAACACATACGAAATGTCCCATAGGTTCGATTACTTCTATTTTATCCCCTACTTTTAATTGATTGTTCAAATATTTTGATACAAATCCATTCTCAACTTCCTTAACTGCAACAGATATTAGAGCATCTACATATGGAGAAGAACAAATTGAATACGAGCGCCTTACTTCCTTGCCATCAAGTTGGAGTACAAATGTTATAAACTGTCCTGATTCATAGGCAATTCTTTCAATAGCGTTATCAAAAGTTATTTTTATGGATTGAGGCGTTTCTCTGGCTATTTCTTTAACTGTTAAAGAATATGATTTCATCAAATTAAATTAAGTTTCAAAAATAATGGATATTTTATGGAATAAAGTAAATAAATTAAACTTAAAATCAAGCTTAACTAAAGTTTTAGTAATACTTTCGATATTTCAACATCATGTTTTGAAATAATGTTTTTAAATATTAATGATTGTATCTTCGTGCTTCAATGTTAGCATATTTTAAAATTTGTATTTTATTTTTTATTATAATAATGCAATCTTTTAATTCAGTAGCACATACACAATCTGATTCACTTGGAACTTTATTTATTTATTTCAATGGTGAATATAATGGGAAAACAAGAGGATTCCCTTTGTATTTAAATGACACTTTGATTGGATATATAAAAGAAGGTGTAAAATTTCGAATTCCTACTAATCCCGGAAGAATTTCTTTATTAGGCAAAACATGGCTTAACTCTAAAATTTATCTCAAAGTTGAAAGTAGAAAAGAATATTATTTTAAATGCCAACTTGATAATGAGGGAGCATCTCCCAGGCCAGAAATCATTTTACAAGATTCTATAAATGGCAAAATAGAATATGAAGCCATATCATACGAAAAAGATAAAATTTTAGCGATTGAGAATGATGACGTTAGTGTTTCCTATTTTCAAAAAAAACAAGAATCATACAATTCTTTTAAAGAACCTAAAGGTGAAACCGTTACAATAAATAAGCCTCTCAAAATGTATATTGGAGGCTCAAGCGGGATCAATAACATCAGTGGAATAATAGGTCCAACGTTTGAATATTTCTTTTCAAAAAAATGGACTGCGATATCTGGTTTCGGAATTGGATCCTGGGGATTAAAATTTTCTGCCGGTACCAGGTTTTACTTTACTCCACCACACAAATCATCAATTAATATATTTTATACTTATGTAACCGGAATTAAAAATATTACCCAAACAGCTGAAGTTCAATCTGTTTCAGGAATGAATAACACTATTGTTGAAAAGCAAGTTTTGGTAGATTTACTTCCTTTTCATGTATTTAGCTTAAGTTACGTTTATCATTATAAAATTGCTGGTCCTGTTAGAGGGTATTTTGAAATAGGCTATCCGATTTCATTTCCTGCTTTGGGGAAAGTTATTGAGGTGAAAGATGGGTCTGTTTTGACTTTGGATGGCAGAAATTCAATTGAAAGGTGGCAACCTGGAACTTTCATTATAATAGGATTCGGATTCAATGTGGGTTTTTAAACTAAATGGGGTTGGTAATGGTTATTAAAGTATTAATATTCCAAATTTTATTACAAGCCCAATTTAACTTACAACATCTTATCAATAAGTTACGTATTCTTATACTTAATAGTAAATTGCAGTCAAATTAGGGTAAAAAGTGAAAATCATTTTAAACAAATTATTTCTAAGTTTTTTATTATTAATTCAATTCTCTTTTACACAACCGGACGCTAATACTTATTATGAATCCGGAGTAAAAAGCATTAAATCAAAGGATTATATTAAGGCCATTGGTGATTTTACTAATGCAGTCTCAATGAGGGCTAATTATGCCGAAGCCTATTTGCAAAGAGCCAAAGCAAAAATACTCTTAGGGGAGCAAATGGGTTTCGTTAATTCTGAAGCCTGTGGTGACTTGGTAATGGCAATGCGATATGGGAACAAAGAAGCAGTCGATTTATTAGAAAAAAATTGTATGGGTGAATGCTTTGATTCAAAGCTTGCATTTGATGAACCTGATATGGTATATTGCGGAGACTTTAGTAACAAAGTGCTATACGAAATTCCAACTGATGTTTCTAAGCTTGTTAATGTTGTCAAAATCAGCTTATTCAATAATAAGCTTACAAAATTATCCGAAAGAATTTCTCCACTTTATACTTTAATTTCGCTCGATGTTAGCAGCAACAAAATCACAGAAGTTTCTCCTGAAATTTCTAAATTAAATGCACTTCGCGAATTAAATCTAAGTAAAAATCTTATCACAGAATTACCATATGAATTTGGAAATCTGACCGAACTGCGATTCCTTAATTTAAGAAGTAATATGCTTGCCCAATTGCCTAAATCAGTAGCACGATGCAAGAATTTACAAGTTTTGGATTTGTCTTTGAACAAACTTACTACACTACCCATTGAAGTGGCAACCATGAAATCCTTAAAAGAATTGAATTTAGTGGGAAACGATATTCCCAAAGACAAACAGGCTGTTATTTCTTCTCTCCTCCCAAATACCAAAATATATTTCGAATAAAAATACTGTTTTTTTGTGCTTTTGATTTGCACTCAAATATTTTGTCCTTTCTAAATTCCAAAATTCAATTTCAGGCACTCATTTTACCCTAATTATCGCATTTTCTTTGTAATTAGCCAAAACAATCATGCTGGTCATATTGCCTATTTCTTCTATTTGGCTCAATTTTTCCATTAAAAATTTATGATAATTATCTATATCCTCCACCAAAATCTTTACCAAAAAATCTCCAGCTCCCGTAATATGATATACTTCTAATATTTCTTCGAGTTTGGTTATTTTTTCTATAAATGTATTGATTTGATTGATTTTGTGACTTGAAATGGTAATCATTAAAAAAACGGTTACACCCAATCCAAGTTGTTTGGTATTCAGTTCTGCATGATATCCTTTAATTAAACCCGACTGCTCGAGTTTTTTTACCCTCTCTAAAGTAGGAGCTGGCGACAATCCAATATCCTTTGCAAGCTGTGAATTAGTAATGTTTCCATCTTTTTGTAAAATTTCTAATATTTTTTTGTCAGTTGTGTCTAACTTTAGGGCTTGGCTCATAATTAGATTTGAATTATAAAATTGAATCGACCAAAAATAAAATAAAATTTTGTTAAATTGAAAATAAGTAGAATTTCCTTGTTTGTTTTTGCTTTTTTTAAGTTAATTAGGGTTAAAAATTTGCTTATTTTAGCATTTACACAATTATGTACCCGTCTTTTTATTATTGGACCTAGGAAATCTTATTCGACTATTTTACTAGAACCCGAAATATATTATTTAATAATTTCGACTATGTTAGTCGCGGCTGCAGGTTATATAATCAACGATTATTATGATATTAAAATTGATATGATTAACAAACCCAAACGCGTTGTTTTGGGTAAAACAATTAACAGAAGAATAGGATTACTCATGCACCTTTTGCTAAATACAATTGCAATAGGGATTTCCTTTTTCTTCCTTTCTTTCAACGTTTCATTGTTTATTATAACTTGCCAATTTTTGCTTTGGATTTATTCTAACTATTTCAAAAGAACACCATTTATAGGTAATATCTTAATATCACTTTTAGCTTTTGCATCTCTATTTATTATTGGTTTGTTTTATAAAGATCAAATGAATAAAATTATATTCTTCGGAATTTTTGCATTCATTACCAATTTAATAAGAGAAATCATTAAAGATACTGAGGATATTGAAGGAGATAAAACCTATGGAAGCAATACTTTACCCATTCTAATTGGAGTAAAAAAAACAAAAAATGTACTTTATGCTTTAATATTTATTGAAGTAAGTTTACTTATATATTCTTACTGGCTTATCAATAATCTTCTCTTTGGATTTTTAACAGCATTTGTAATAATTCCATTTTTGTACATTTCATATTTAACTTTTAAAGCAGATAATCCTGGTGATTTTTCAAGATTAAGTGCTATTACAAAGGTCATAATGGTTTTTGGAATTATGAGTATGGTACTAATTTAAAACAAATGTCAAAAAAAATTAATATTGCCATATTTGCATCAGGTTCCGGCTCTAATGCAGAAGAATTAATCAAATATTTTAATTCACATCCTTTAATACAGGTTTCATTAATTTTATCAAATAAGAAAGATGCTTATGTGTTGGAACGAGCAAAAAAATTTGCAATTCCAGCAATAACTTTCAACAAAGATACCTATTTGAACCCTGATATGTTTTTACCAATTTTAATCAATCAAAAAATCGATTTTATCATTCTGGCAGGATTTTTATGGTTAATACCTGAATATTTAGTGAATTTTTATCAAGGCAAAATCATTAATATTCATCCGGCACTTTTACCCAAATTTGGAGGAAAAGGTATGTATGGACGTTATGTACATGAGGCAGTAAAACTTTCAAATGAAAAAGAAACCGGAATTACTATTCATTTGGTAAATAAAAATTATGACGAAGGCGACATTGTTTTTCAAGAAAAAGTTTCCTTAAATCATTCAGACACCCCTGACACAATTGCTTCCAAAGTACACCAATTGGAACACAAATACTATCCAATAATTTCTGAGCAAATTGTAAAAAAAGTTTTTGGCGTTTGATTTTTTACTATATTTGCACCCTTATTTTGAGAAAACTAAATATTTACCAAAATCGCACAGCAGTTTAATTCATCAAGTTCGCCTTTCAGTAGGGGTCCGCGTACATTCAAAAAAGAGGAAGAACCTTATAAGATTAATGATCGCATAAGATCTCCACGAGTAAGGTTAGTAGGTGACAATATTGAATCTAGAGTATGCAGTATTGATGAAGCATTGCAGGTTGCGGTGCAGATGGGTTTGGACTTGGTGGAAATTTCACCAACTGCAGATCCACCGGTTTGTAAGATTGTAGATTACTCAAAATTTAAATACGAACAAAAAAAGAAACAAAAGGAAATTAAAGCTAAGGCTCAAAAAGCGGTTTTGAAAGAAATTCGCTTTGGACCTAATACTGATGATCATGATTTTGATTTTAAAGTAAAGCATGCAATTAATTTCTTAAAAGAAGGTTCTAAAGTGAAAGCATATGTGCATTTTGCAGGACGTTCTATCGTATATAAAGAAAGAGGTGAATTGTTGTTATTAAGGTTCGCACAGTCACTTGAAGAAGTTGGAAAAGTTGAGCAACTCCCCACTTTGGAAGGTAAAAGAATGCAATTGATGATGATTCCAAAACCGGGAGTTAAAAAATAAATTTAAGTATCATGCCAAAAGTTAAAACAAATTCGTCGGCTACCAAAAGGTTCAAAATAACCGGTACAGGAAAGATTAAAAGAAAGCATGCTTTCAAAAATCATATCCTTACCAAAAAGACCACGAAACAAAAAAGACACTTGACCAAAAAAGGTCTGGTTAGCAAACCTGATATGAATAATATATCAATGCTGCTTAGAGGGTTGGTTTAGTCACCACCTCAATATTGAAGAACATAGTTTGTTCTTTGGTTCAATTGTTCAACCCGATGTAAGGCAAAAAGTGTAACCGGAGTGTTGCCGTCTTACTTCAAAAACTATTAAAATATGCCACGTTCAGTCAATGCACCCGCGTCAAGAGCCAGAAGAAAGAAATTCTTAAACATGGCCAAAGGGTATTGGGGAGGTAACAGTCGCCTTTATACCGTTGCTCGTAACAGAGTAGAAAAAGGATTAACCTACGCTTATCGCGATAGAAAAGCAAAAAAACGCGAATTCCGTGCTATATGGATTCAAAGGATTAATGCAGCCGTTCGTAACTATGGAATGTCATATTCTGTATTTATGGGAAAATTCAACAAATCAGGCTTAGAACTTGATCGTAAAGTACTTGCCGACTTGGCTATGAACCATCCAGAAGCCTTCAAACAAGTAGTAGACAAAATAAAGTAAGAAGATTTATTATCTTATTTAAGAGGGCAATTCACATTGCCCTCTTTTTTTATATGAATATTTTAGTTGAATCACTGTTTTTACCTCCAATTGCCTTTTTTCAAGAAGTTATAAATTTTTCAAAAATTAACATCGAAATACACGAACATTTTCAAAAACAAACCTTTAGAAATCGTTGCTATATTCTCTCCGCTAATGGGCCACAAATACTGACAGTGCCAGTGCACCATTCCGGCAAAATCCATTCAAAAGACATTATTATTGATAACTCACAACGATGGAATTCAATAATGTGGAGAAGTGTATGTACTTCATATGGAAATAGCCCTTTTTTTGAACATTATAGAGATGATTTTGAAAAAATTATTTTGACAAAAAATGAAACATTAGTTGAGTTAAATACTAAATTACTTAAGTTGTGTTTTAAGTTGCTGAATATCAATAATATAATTGAATTCACAACAGAATATGAAAGCCAATGCGAAATTAATATTAAAGATATTCGTAATAAGTATTTACCTTCTATATTCAAACCCGTATTAACCTCTGAATATAATCACAAGTATTTTCAACAGTTTGGCAACATTTTTGTTCTGAATTTATCTATACTTGATTTGTTATTCAATGTTGGAACGAATTCGAGTGAATATTTGTATTATATTTCAAATCAATTCGAATAAATATTAAGTTGTTGTTAACAAAGACAAAATAATTTATATATTTAAGTCGAAATATTTGTTGAGATACAGGTCGTTATAAAATTTATATTATGGAAGCAAAGTTTTCAGAAAAAGTTAAAGAAGTTATCTCATATGCACGTGAGGAAGCATTGCGACTTGGTCACGATTATATAGGTACAGAACATTTAGTTTTGGGAATGATTCGTGAAGGCGAAGGAATTGCCTTGGCAATTCTAAAAAAATTAGGTGTGTCAATGGATGAACTCAAAAAAAATATTGAGTTATATACCAAAAAAACGGCAACGTTTCATCAGATAAAAAATATTGAACAAATTCCATTGACAAAACAATCGGAAAAAGTGCTCAAAATCACATATTTAGAAGCTAAAGTATTTAAAAGTGAACTTATTGGTACTGAGCATGTAATGCTTTCAATTTTGAGAGATTCTGAAAACTTGGCAACTCAGATACTTAATAAGTTTGATGTATCGTATGATGTATTCAAAGAGATGCTTGAATACCACGTTTCAAACCCAACTCCAAAAGCGACTTCCGATACTGATGATCCGGATGATGAAAGTGGCAGAATGTTTTCAGGTCAAGGTGGTGCTCAGGGACAAGGAGGAAAAGAATCAACTTCAAAGTCACAAGAAAAATCAAGAACTCCGGTTTTAGATAATTTTGGGCGAGATTTAACAAAAATTGCAGAAGATGGAAAACTTGATCCAATTATTGGTAGAGAAAAAGAAATTGAACGTGTGGCTCAAATATTGAGTCGAAGAAAGAAAAATAATCCAATACTTATTGGAGAACCCGGAGTTGGTAAAACAGCAATCGCAGAAGGGTTAGCCCTTAGAATTGTTCAGAAAAAAGTGTCTCGGGTTTTGTTTGGCAAAAGAGTAATTACACTTGACTTAGCATCTTTAGTTGCTGGTACCAAGTATCGTGGTCAGTTTGAAGAACGTATGAAAGCGGTCATGAATGAACTTGAAAAATCTCCGGATGTAATTTTGTTTATTGATGAATTGCACACCATTGTAGGTGCTGGAGGTGCATCAGGTTCATTGGATGCATCGAACATGTTCAAACCTGCTTTGGCAAGAGGGGATATTCAATGTATTGGTGCAACAACTTTAGACGAATATCGCCAGTATATCGAAAAAGATGGTGCATTGGCACGTAGGTTCCAAGTAGTAATGGTTGATGCCACCACTCCGGAAGAAACTATCCAGATATTGAATAATATCAAAGATAAGTATGAAGACCATCACCATGTTACTTATACCGACGAAGCAATAGTTGCATGTGTTAAGTTTTCGGACAGATATATTACAGATAGATATTTGCCTGATAAAGCCATTGATGTGCTTGATGAAGTGGGTGCACGTGTACACATTAACAATATCCATGTGCCTGCTGATATAACTAAATTGGAAGAACAAATTGAGATTGTAAAAAAAGACAAAAACAAAGTTGTTAAAAGTCAAAAATATGAAGAAGCCGCTCAACTAAGAGATAAAGAGAAAAAACTCCTAGAACAGCTGGATATTGCAAAAGCACGTTGGGAAGAAGACACCAAACAAAAAAGATATAATGTAACTGATGAAAATGTTGCAGAAGTCATAGGTATGATGACCGGTATTCCAGTAACAAGAATTGCTCAGAAAGAAAATGAGAAACTGGTTACTATGGCAACAGATTTAACTGCAAAGGTTATTGGTCAAGAAGAGGCTGTTCGTAAATTATCAAAAGCAATTCAGCGTACTCGTGTAGGTTTGAAAGATCCGAAAAAACCAATAGGTTCATTTGTATTCTTAGGTCCTACAGGTGTTGGGAAAACAGAATTAGCAAAGGTGCTGGCCTCTTATTTATTTGATAAAGATGATGCACTGGTTCGTATTGATATGAGTGAATATATGGAGAAATTCTCCGTAAGTCGCTTGGTAGGTGCGCCTCCTGGCTATGTAGGTTATGAAGAAGGGGGACAACTAACTGAAAAAATCAGAAGAAAGCCGTATAGTGTAATCTTACTCGATGAGATAGAGAAAGCGCATCCTGATATTTTCAATATATTGTTGCAAGTACTTGACGATGGTATACTTACTGATGGACTTGGAAGAAGGGTTGATTTTAGAAATACCATTATTATTATGACTTCTAATATAGGTGTTCGTGATTTAAAAGATTTCGGTACAGGTATTGGTTTTACAACCAAAGTAAAAGCAGAGCAGCAGGATGAAATTGTGAAATCAACCATTCAGAATGCATTGCGCAAAACATTTGCACCAGAGTTCCTAAATCGATTGGATGATGTAATTATTTTCAATCATTTGTTAAGAGAAGACATTCATAAAATTATTGATATTCAATTAGCAAAATTGCTTACTCGAATTAATGCATTAGGTTATAAAGTAGAACTTTCAGAAAAAGCTAAAGATTTTCTTGCTGAAAAAGGATATGATCAACAATTTGGTGCTAGACCTTTGAATAGAGCTATTCAAAAATATGTGGAAGACCCTGTTGCTGAAGAAATTCTTAAAGGAGAGACGACTGAAGGTGATGTTATATTTGTGGATCACATTGAAAAAGCGGAAGAACTTTCAATAAAGTTAAAGAAGAAAAAAGCAGAAAAAACCACAGATTAATTTAAATAAAAGGCCCGTAAATTCGGGCTTTTTAAATTAGAATTGAATAATAAAGACAGGAACAATAATTGGTTTTTTAAATATAAGACCATTTTTTATCTCTCAAATATTTACTTCACAATCGTCACCGCTCCGGTCATTGGTGTGGTACCATCGCGGTTGTCGATGTAGTAGTAGTAGGTGCCGGCAGGTAAGCCTCCCCCATCCCATGGCTGGCGGTTCACTTGCTCTCCTTTGGCACTATATACTTCTATGCCACTTCTGTTGAATACTTTGATGTCGGCAAACGATTTCAATCTTAAAACATCTAATTTCCATACCGCTTCTTCCGGATTGTTGCTGTAGGGTGCCAAGGCATTGGGTACATACTCTCCTTTGAAACAGGTTTTG
This sequence comes from Bacteroidota bacterium, assembly GCA_033763735.1. Classification (GTDB taxonomy): domain Bacteria; phylum Bacteroidota; class Bacteroidia; order Cytophagales; family UBA9547; genus JANRJY01. The sequence continues at coordinate 75,750 of JANRJY010000025.1, forward strand.
ATTATTACCGGTTTTGAGGTATCTGCTTTACATTC
>JANRJY010000028.1:0-36466 GCA_033763735.1 Bacteroidota bacterium
TTAGTGTTTTGATTGATTATTAATTGGATATACTTTATGCAAATATGTTGATTTAACGATTCAATATTAAAAAGAAAAATAAATACAACCAAAGACCATCTAAAAAATGCCAAAAAGTTGTACACATTTCCATCCATAATATACTTTTTGAATGGATTTTGTCTGCCAAACTCATGTAAAAAACGATTATCAAAAATATCAATCCTGCAACTATATGGAATGCGTGTAATCCACTCAAAACATAAACAAATGAAGCAGAAGGGTTACTTCCTGCAAAAAAAACCTTGTTTTGTACCAATTGATTCCAAGCAAAAAACTGACCAATTACAAAAAACAATCCTAAAAAAGTCGTGGCAATCATGCCAATTTTTAATGAATACAAATTATCTTTTTTTGCTTGAATTAATGAATAATGCATAGTTCCACTACTTATAAGAAGCACAATTGTTGTAATATAAAATAAAGAAGGCAACTCAAATTCAAGCCAATTTCCTTCGGAACGTCTTACAATGTAAGCACTGGTTAATGAAGCAAAAATCATAACTATGCTAACTATAAATAACCACATTGCAAATTTTAAAGCATTCATTGCTAAAGGTTTTTCAGCCGATTCCATTTTTATCTCAGTTTGAATTTCACTCATATTTTATCAAGAATTAAAGCAAGTTGTATAATTGGCAAATATATAAATGAGCCAAACATAATTTTTCTAGCAACAGAATCTGACATGCTTTTGTTTAAAGCTACAGATTGAAAAAAGAAAATTATTCCACAAATAGTTACAATTACTGCAGATATCCATCCTGAAATATGAAAAAAATAAGGAAGCAATCCAAAAGGAATCAAAAAGAACGTGTATGCAATAATTTGAAATACGGTTTCTTTGTTTTTGCCACCTGAAGAAGGTAACATTTTAAACCCCGCCCTTTTATAATCTTCATCCAAAATCCAAGCTATAGCCCAAAAATGTGGAAATTGCCAGATAAACTGAATACTGAATAATACTATTGCCTGAATTTCAAGCTTTCCTGCTCCTGCAATCCAGCCAATTAATGGAGGCATAGCCCCTGGAAAAGCACCTACCAATACACAAAATGGGGTTATTTGTTTCATAGGTGTGTATACAAATGCGTATAACAATAATGAAACAACAGTAAAAAAAGCTGTGGATACATTTGCTTTTGAAATCAAAATACCAAAACCAATTAAGAAAAGTAAGATTGAAAATCCCATGGCTTCGTATTGAGTTACTCTTCCACTAGGTAAGGGTCTGGAAGCAGTACGATACATTAATTTATCCAGATCTTTCTCAATGATTTGATTTATAATATTAGCAGCTCCGGTTAGTAAAAATCCTCCAATTAAAAAATATAAAAATTTAGATAAATTAAATGTTTCTTTGCAACCTAAAAAATAACCAAAAGCTCCTGAAAACAGAACTAATGAGGTTAATTTAACCTTCAATAATTCAATGTAAGCTTTAGCTTTAATTATTTGATCGGAATATGTTAATTGGCTGAACAATTGTGCCACTCTCATCGTACAAAGTTACCTCAAAGTTTTGGGTTAAAAAAAGATACAACCAAAATGTATGTAAATTTTTAACATTAAGATATAAAATACGTATTAATTATAAATAGTACATTTCGAAGAAAAAATAGTAATGTTTTTAAAAATAGCACCAATTAAGTATTTTTGTAATTCCAATAATATATTCCAAATGCAAAAAAGGTTTTTTCATATCCTTTTATTTACTATTCATTTATTTAGTTATTCAGTCAATGGTCAACAAAATCAACCAATTGACGAAAACTTTGTGAAAGGATTCAAGGCATTCCAAGCACAAAATTTCACACAAGCGCTTTGGTATTTTGATTTAGAATTAAAGTCAAAACCACAAGCTCATGAAGCATTGTTTATGAAAGGCAAATGCAAAATTGAACAACAAGATTACAATACCGCTTTAGATAATTTCAGTAAAGCATCTCAAATAGCTCCCCAGGATGCCGAATATCATTTTTTTAGAGGTTTTTGCGAATGGAAATTAAAAAGACTCAAAAATGCAAGCAAAAGCATGGAACAAGCCTTGGAGTATGAACCAAAGAATTTTTTAGCGCATCAAATATTAGGTTCTATCTACCATGAGCTTAAAATCTTCAAAAAAGCAAAAGAACACTATGATAAGGCAATCCAAATAGAACCTGATTTTTCATCTAAAATCATAAACAAACAAAGAACAGATGATTATAGAGATGCATACCGAACTGTTATTAAGGATTATTCCAAATCCATAAAGAGTGACCCTGAAAATGCATACGTATATTTCAATAATGGCATTTTGCAAGCTATTGCACAAGACAACTATGGAGCTCATGCCAATTTCACAAAGTGTATTGAAATTAATCCTGACTTTGTTTTTTGTTATTATTACAGAGGACTCATCAATTATAAAATGCAAAAACTTAAAGATGCTATGACTGATTTCCATAAATTCTGTAAAGCATTTCCTGAAGACGAAGTCTCTCAAACACTTATGGCCACAATTAATGAACAATCAAAAATTAGAGTGCTTGAAAGTTCAGGTGATGAAATATTGTTAGTTGCTGAAGTAATGCCCGAATTTGAAGGAGGAATGAAAGGAATGATGAAATATATTCGAGATAACCTAGAATATCCAAGTATTGCTTTGGAACGTAAAATTGCTGGGAGAGTGATTGTGTCATTTGTAGTTGATGGAAATGGTGAAATAAAATTCCCTGTTATTGAAAAAGGAATAGGCGGTGGCTGTGAACTTGAGGCCCTTAGAGTGGTAGCAAGTATGCCCAAATGGAAACCAGCAAAACAAAACGGAAAAGCAGTTTCCGTAAAGTACACACTCCCTATAGTTTTTGCAGTTTCCCAAGAATAATTTTACTTAATTTAATATAAAATATTACTCTTGTAGGTTTTATCAACAACATGAGTCCAAAATTCACGTAAACAAGCTTACAATTATCGTCAGAAAGTAAAACTATTCCCTGGTGATAATATGAAAATGATAACTACATTAAGAAGTGGATTATTTGCTCTGGTAGCAATAATGCTTACGAATGTGACAATTTACGGACAATCAGCTAATGAGTACTTTCATATGGGTCTCAATGCTTACGAAGCTGCACAATATGAAATAGCCAGCGATTTTTTTGAAAAGGCTATTGAAAAAAAACCAAAATACGAAAAAGCATATTACTTACGTGGCAGAAGTGAATTAGAAATTAAAAATTACCACGAAGCTTTAGATAATTTCTTAATTGCTCATAATTATAATCCTCACGAAGCAGAATATTTGTATTATAAAGCTCGTTGTGAATGGCACATAGGAAGGTTAAATAATGCAATTAATGATTTGGAAGAAGCTATATTGTATAACCCAAATCACTTTGAAGCCTATCAATTGATGGGAGTCATTTATTTTCAAATGAAATTATATGATAAAGCAAAAGAATTCTATGATAAAGCCATAGCTACCCATCCTACTTTTCACCCTTCTGTATTTAACAAATCCAAAGTTAAAGAAAATGTTAGCGATTACATGACTGCTTTACATGAATATGATAATGCTATTAAAGATGATCCAACAGATGCTCTTGCTTACCTTAACAGGGGTATTTTAAAAGAAATTGCAGGTGATTATTCAGGTGCAATTTTGGACTTTAACAAATGTTTGGAGTTGGATGCAAATTTAAAAATTGCTTATTTCTATCGTGGGCAGATAAGATATCAAAGGAAAGAACATAGAGAAGCATTACGTGATTTACAGACCTATGTAAAAAGCTTCCCTAATGACTACGAAACTAAAACAGAAATCCAGTTGATTCGGAAACTAGCGAATGCTAAGTAGTTTTTGTCTTTTTACCGACAAATAATGAGCCTATTCGTTTGTACATCTTTTGCTCAAAATTCCAAAAGAATTTAAATTGACCAAACAAAAAGCCTATCCAAATTAATAGAATTTGGTAAACCACAAAAACCATTATTATTCTCACAGGAATTCTAATCCAAGGATTAGTATCAGGGGTTATTCCCAAGTAATACATGATATATTTCCCTACAAATACTGAAGAAGATCCGGTTATTGCAAACACGATAAATATCAGAGTGATTTGCCACCATCCTTTCACTTCCCATCGTTCTTCAAGTTTTGAAATCCAATTCATTTTAAACTTTTTATTTATTTTGGCAAATATCAAAGATTGATACGGATATAAAAATAAGATTTGAATTCTTTAAATGCCTAACATCGAAAATCTTCTTAGCCTTATAGCGTCCTCTTTTAGTCGCTTCTGAGCAAAGTATAAAGTATCTTCATCTGCTTTGTCAGGAGTGCCACTTTCAAATGGTGGCTCGGGTGCGTATTCAACCATTAGTTGCATTGATTCCGCAAATTGCAAACCAGCTATCTTTTCAGCTAAATAAAATGCCATGTCTATACCGGCTGTTACACCTGCCGAAGTGATAATTTTGCCTTCTTTTACAAACCGCTTGCGCACAAAAGTGACATTATAATTTTCCAGAATTCGTTCTGTATACCAATGTGAAGTTATTTTTTTGCCATCCAATATTCCGGTTGCAGCCAATATTACGGAACCTGAACTCACGCTGGCCGTCCAAATAGATTTCTCATAAACTCTTTTAATCCAGTTCAGTACCGTTTTGTCAAGCACCATTTCCAAAAAACTAACCGTGGACCCGGGTATTATCAATACATCAGCTTCTTTAATCTCATCAATTGAAAAATCGGCACTTATTTTTAAAAATTTATTATCCGATTCAATAATACCTTTGTGTTTGGCTACAAATTGTACTTTTGCATCAGGTAATCGCGATAATATCTCGTATGGACCTGCAACATCAAGTGCTGTAAATCCATCATAGAGAAGAAAAACTATGTTCATTTAATCTTATTTAACAACTTTTCAATTTCAGCGAAACCAGTATACCCTCTCGTTAATACTGTTGGTTTATCTTCTTTCATTAGAATTAAAGTAGGATAACCATTCACCCCTAAGTTAGCCGATTTTTTGAAACTAACAATAGTTTTCTGTTTAAACTCTTGATTATCAAAATAATGTACAAATTCTTCTTGATTAAATCCATATTTCAAGGCTAGTTTTGAAAAAATATCTTTATTATTGATAGGAATACCATCATAGTAAAAAGCACTTTGCAAATCATGTGCAAAATCAATGGAATGATGCTCTAATTTACTTTTAAATACTTCCAAAGCTAAAGAAGGTGGATAAGAATCCATAAGTAAAGTATCATTCCATAGTGTATTTTTCAAAAAATTATCTCCAAATTTAACTCCAGTATATTCTTCCACTCTTTTGTAAGCATTAGAAATATAAGGAGCGATGTTTGTAATTGGAGAAACCCTGTCCCCTATTACCATTCCACCCGAAATTACTTCAAAGTCATACTGATCTGCATATTTTTCTTTAAGTTTTTGAACAACAGGCGTAAATCCATAACACCATCCACATAATGGATCAAATACATACACAATTTTAGGCTTCATTTTAGGTAGATTTTCTGAATGTACATTCAACACATTAAAAAACAAAAAAGTTGCCAGTATTAATATAAGAAACTTCATTTCAATAAGATATCCTCATCCTTTAAAAAAGGAAATTTTAATCGATAATCGTCTATCGTACTTTTTTGGAGGGTATATTCAATAGTAGTTTCTTTATCACCTCCTTGTGCCAAATCGTTGGATAGAGGATCACAAATAAGCGAGTTACCAATATAATTCAGTCCTCTGCCATCGGTACCAACAATATTTACACCTATAGTTATACATGAATTTTCGATAGCCCTCGCATGCAGCAAATGTTGCCATGCACTATCTCTTGAAGCTGGCCAATTAGCCACATATAATAACAAATCATACGCATATTGATTATCTACTACTGCATTCCTACTCCAAACGGGAAATCGCAAATCGTAACAAATCAAAGGGCAAATGTTCCAACCTTTCCAATTAATTATAACTCGTTCTTTGCCTTTTACAAATAATTTGTCTTCTCCGGTATAAGAGAACAAGTAGTGCTTATCGTAATAATACACCTGATTGTCAGGCTGGTACCAAACCAATCTATTATAATAATTGCCATCAACTTTAATAATAAAACTACCTGTAATGGCTGCTCCTGTTTGTTGTGCCATTTGTTTCATCCACTTCCAAGTTCGACCATTGATGGTTTCAGCCAATTTTTCTTTATTGGAAGTAAAACCACTATTGAACATTTCTGGCAACACAATCAGGTCGGCTGGTTGTTTCAGTCCCCATATTTTTTCCTCAAACATGGCAAGGTTGGCAGTGGAGTCTTCCCAATGAAGCGCAGATTGGATTAGTGCTATATTCAACGCACTCATACCAAATAATCAAAAAGGACCGGATTTTCTTTGAGTCTAATAAAAGTAAAACCAAACTTAGTCATATTGGCCGTTAAAGGGTCGCAATCAGAAGCTTGTTTATACTCAATTCCAATTAATGCTGCACCAAAATCTTTGCTTGATTTTTTGAGATATTCAAAACGAACAATATCGTCATTGGGACCTAAAACATCATCCAAAAATGAACGTAAAGAGCCTGGTCGCTGAGGAAAATTAACAATGAAATACTCTTTTAAGCCTTCAAAAAGTAAGGAACGCTCCTTTATTTCATTCATTCGGTCAATATCATTGTTACTTCCGCTTACCAAACACAAAACATTTTTCCCCTTTATTTTGTCTTTGTAATAATCAAGTGCAGCTATGGTTAATGAACCTGCAGGCTCCAGCACTATCCCATCAGTATTGTAAAGTTGTAATATGGTAGTACAAGTCTTCCCTTCAGGAACCAACATCATGTCATCCAACACTTCTTTGCATATATCAAAGGTTATATCCCCTACCCGCTTTACTGCAGCACCATCAACGAATTTGTCAATTTTTTCAAGTGTCACTACTTTGTTGGCATCTAATGAACTTTTCATTGAAGGAGCACCTGATGGCTCAACTCCGATAATTTTTGTATTTGGTGATTTTTGCCTAAAATATGAACCAACACCAGAAGCCAAACCACCTCCACCTATTGCCAGAAAAATAAAATCTATAGGTACCTCAATATCTTCTAATATTTCAATAGCAATTGTTCCCTGCCCAGCAATTGTATCCAAGTTATCAAATGGATGTATAAAAGCCATTTTACCAGCGTTACAAAACTCGATTGCCTTTGCAAACGAATCATCATAAGTATCACCCTCCAATTTTACCTCAACCATTTCTTTACCAAACATTTTCACTTGGTTGATTTTTTGTTTGGGAGTAGTTATAGGCATAAATACGTGCCCTTTGATTTGTAACAATTGACATGAAAGTGCAAAGCCTTGTGCATGATTACCCGCACTGGCACACACAATACCATTTTTCAATTCTTCAGCTGTCCGACTCACAATATTATTATATGCGCCACGAATTTTATAGCTTCTTACAATTTGTTCATCTTCCCGTTTTAGGAAAATATTTGCATTGAATAATTCAGAAAGATGCAAATTTCTTTCAGTGGCGGTACGCTTTACGATTGGTTTTAATCGCTGATAAGCCTCTTCAATTTTGGGGACAGGAACAATCATTGATATTATAAGAAGTTGCAAAAATAAAGGAATTAGCCCAATTGCCAATTAAAAATCCCAAACCTTGCTTCTTTTGAGCCTATAATATTTTTTTAGATTCATTATAAATGCCAAAATGAGATACAAAATAACTGGAGATCCTTTAGTTAGAAAAGAAGCATATACAAAAAACAAACGAATCTTACCTGAAGAAATGCCCCAAAAATCACCCCAAAAAGCACACACTCCAAAAAATTTTTGCTCAAATACTGAGATTATTTTCTCTATCATATATTGTTTTGACCTCCGCAAAATTAATACGTTTATATTAAAAAAGTAACCATTTTATTTATTAAAATTTATATTAAAATATTTTTAATTTGTTGGTAATATGATTATTGTAAGTGTATATTTACGTCAAATGTCTATTAAAAGTATTTTTGAACCATGAAAAACCGTAATACCATCCTAAAAACAATTTCTGCTTCTTTGGCATTATCAATACTTATTGGATGTTCCACAGTGGACATGAAAAAGTTAGCAAAAGAACAAAAACTTACAAGTGTGCCCGATCCATTGGAACTTCACGGTGATTCTGTAAAATTTGAAATTTCGGCAGTGATTCCTCCGAAAATGTTGAAAAAAAATAAATTATATACTGTTCGCACATTTTACAAATCATTTGACAATACTTTAACTGTTGGTGCGGTTGTTTTTAATGGAAACGACTTTCCTTTGGCGGCAACGGAACCTCCAAAACTTTCAAAAAAGTTCGCTTTTGCTTATGATGATAAAATAAAAAAAGGAGATGTATTCATTGAAGGTGAAATGTCGGACATCAATAAAATAGGCAAAAAAACGCCTCAAATTCCATTAGTTAAAGGCATAATTACCACTTCAAGATTAGTTAAAGATGTTTTTCCAGTAGCATATGCCGATCATGGATATGACAACCGTGAGCAACTTCAGCCCACAGTAGTCCAATTCTATTATCCTAAAAGAGTTTCAAAATTACAGCCGGAAGAAAAAAAAGGTAATCGTGCCAAATTTTTTGAAGGATTTATTGCAAGCAAGTATGTAACGCGCACCGTTAATATCATTGGTACCCATTCACCTGAAGGTGCAGAAATGGTTAATGAAAAACTTTCCGAAGAGCGAGCAATAGCCATTGAAAAGTATTATCGCGAAATGATGAAAAAGTTCAACTACGGCACCAAAGCTGATTCTATTTCATTTGTAATTAAAGGTAAAGTTAAAGACTGGACAGATTTTAAAGTTAAATTGGATTCTAATAAAACTTTAACAGCCGATCAAAAGGCTGAAATCACGGTGCTAATTGACAACCCGGATGGTACTTTCCGTCAAAAAGAACTTAAGCTACAAGGATTGAAGTATTATAAAGTGATTGAAAAACAAATTTATCCTACACTAAGAAATGCCAGAACCGAAGTGCTAACAGTTAAACCTAAAAAATCTGATGCGCAAATTTTCTTGACAGCAATGAAAATCGCTAACGGTAATGCTGAACCAAAAGATAGCTTAACTCCGGCTGAATTGCTTTATGCAGCAACACTTACTCCGACTCCTGAAGAAAAAGAAAAAATATACTTAGCAGCTACTAAAAAACTCGACAGCTACGAAGCATATAACAATTTAGGTGCATTGATTCTTGAAAAAGCGATTAAAGAAAAAGACGCAACTCGTAAGGGTCAACTGGCCGATGATGCAATTGCAAAATTGGAAATTGCTAAAAACAGACAAGAAACCGGAACCGTTTATTTGAATTTGGCTTCAGCCAAATTGATTAAAGCTGACAAAGCAGGAACTGCTGAAGCTGTAGCAAAAGCGAAGTCATTAGGTGGAAGTCCTGAAGTTACCAAAGGAAGCAATGCCATTCAAGGAGTACTTGATATTAAAGCCGGCAATTACGAAAGCGCTATGACCAATTTAAATAGTGCAGGAAATGATGTAATTGTAGGATATGACAAAGCACTTGCATTATTGTTGAAAAAAGATTTAACATCTGCAAAATCAGCATTTGACGAGTCATTAACAGCCGATGCAACCAATGCTTATGCTTTTTATTGTGCAGCAATTACAGCTGCCAAACTTAATGATGCTGATAACATGAACAAATTTCTAAAAGAAGCGTTCAAACTTGATGACACTTTAAAAAACAGAGCACTTGACGACTTGGAATTTGTGAATTACAAAGAAAACGACAAATTCAAAGATGCTTTGAAATAATTTGTTTTATACTGATAAAAAAAGCATCAATCGTTTCGATTGATGCTTTTTTTATTTTAGGTTTATATATTTAGTCCCTCCCAAATTATCTATTTGTCTTGAAATCCATATTTTGCGATGTTGAATGTATCTTGTTGGGTTATTTATAGAAAATAATAATGGACCCGGCAACACCGCAGCAATGGCACAAGCCTGTTCTTTTGAAAGTTTTCGGGCAGGTTTGCTAAAGTATTTGTACGAAACTGCTTCTGCGCCAAAAGTTAATGGCCCCATTTCAATCACATTCAAGTACACCTCCAAAATTCTTTTTTTACCCCAAATTTGTTCTATTAAAAAGGTAAAATATACCTCCAGACCTTTCCTTACAAAATTACGACCGTCCCATAAAAATACATTTTTAGCTGTTTGCTGACTAATGGTACTGGCTCCATGCACTTTACGAGCAAACTTATTGTGTTCCATTGCTTTGGCAATTGACACTAAGTCAAATCCATTATGAAAAGGGAATTTTTGGTCCTCACTTGCTACAACTGCAACTTTAAGATAATCACCAATTTGATTGTATGGTACAAAATCATAATGGATTTTGCTTGGTTCTCCTCTAAATATAGCAGTTATTTTGCGCTTGGCCATTAAAAAAGTAAAAGGTGGATCCACCCATTTATAAAATAAAACAATACCTAAACTTAGTCCGAAAAATATAATAATGCACCACAATAAAAATTTGAAACATTTGATTATGAAAGCTCCAAATCCTTTTGATTGCTTTTTTCGTGGAGTGGTACTTTGCTTTTTCTTTTTTCTTACTGCCAATGGAATAAATTTATTGCAAAGGTAAGATATATAAAAAGCAAAAAAAAGGTTCTCAATGATTTGAGAACCTTTAATTAATTAGGGTTTGGTTGTTTATTATTTGCTTACAGTAAGTCCCAATTGTTCTTGAGATCTTATTTGACATACAGCAAGTAATTTGTTGATATCATCAAGGGTTTTTTCGAAATGAATTCTATTAGTTTCAGGGATTCTTGATAAATCTACTTTTTTGAATCTATAACCTGCATCCAACAGTTCTACTAATCCTTCTTTATAATCCGCTAGGTAATTTCCGGCTTCGATATAGTTACCTTCAGTAAAATAAGCACGACCTAAGTAGTAATTAACAATCCAAGAAGTAGAAGGATGATCTTTACCCGTTCTTAAATAAGGAAGTGCTTTTTCAGGAGTTTCCGAACTTAAGTAGCACATTCCGATCATATAATCGTAACGTACTTGATCTTTCGCCATGTTGTCTAATTGTAAATACATTGCTAAAGCATTTTTGTAATCTTGTTTTTTGAATGCTTTAAGAGCATGTCTTTCTAACACTTTTATTTGTTTTTCTGATTGTGCATTTACATTAAATGTAAATAAAGAAGCAACTAATGCAGATAATATTGTTATATTTTTAATTGTAGTTTTCATAATCGTAAATTTTAATTTTTCTTATATCTCGTTTCGTTTTACATATTGTCATCTATTGACATCACAAAAGTATATGAAGTGATTAGCTTAAAAAAAAATATTTTTAACTTTTTGTATAAATTCTCTAAAAACATGCCATTTATTGGACATTTTTGACATTTCAATATAACTATTCTAAGAAATGTGTGAATTATATTAAAAATAAATTTTTGCAAATCTACAAAAACCATACAAGCATATTACTGCAATTGTATTTTTTGAATACGAACTAGTACAATTCTAATAATATAATTTTATCAAGAAGTAAATGGTGCTGTAAAAACAAAATAAACATATAAAAAATTAGATAAATACAATTTTATAACGCTTTCTACAATTAAAAATATCAAAACAACTTATCATGAGCTTAATTCATAATCACAATGAAATTACGAATCCTTTCCAGCCAAATACTTATCAATAAAAAAATGTCCTATATACAATAAAGGTATTAAGATTATGGCAGCTCCGATCTTGTATATAAAATTAATAGTACCTACTGCCAAAACCATTTCCAGAGGCCAATTTCCAAAAAAATAAAAAGCAATGGTTAATACTATATAACTATCTATTAATTGCGAAATAACAGTAGAACCTGTAGCACGAAGCCATATCATTTTATCTTTTGTAAAAATTCTTATATAACCAAAAATGGTAGCATCTACGATTTGACCTATCAAAAATGCTGTTAATGACCCTAAAATAATTCCTAACCCTTGTCGGAAAATAGTTGAAAAGGCATAATTGATATTAAATGCATTTCCGTCAACATCGGTTTTATTAATTTCCATCCAAAAAGTAGCGGGAGGTAGTAAGGTTGCTATATATACAATAATAAATGCAAATGCAATAAATCCTGCAGTCGCATAGCTTATTTTTCTTACGCCTTTTATCCCAAAATATTCATTAATAATATCTGAAACAATAAAAACAAATGGCCATATAATTACGCCAGCGGTAAGGTTAAAATCCAAAGTATATGTTCCAAGTTGAATACCTACAGGAGGGATTCCTAGCATTTTTTCGAGCGAAAAAATCTTTGGACCAATCATTTCGGCTATCAACGCATTTGTTAAAAAAATGCCACCCAAAAGCATGAACATATTATCTTTTCGAACTTGATTGTGTGTCATCTTTAGAATTATTGATTTAGTTAATTATTAAATATTAGAAGGCCCATTACGATATTGATAAATTCTAAATTCCTAATATCAAAATATTCAATTCAAACCAAAGGTTCTAATCATTGTTTAATTTTTTACTGCTTTTTCGTAAAAATGAAAAGCAGCAAAGCCAATGGTTGTAAAAAATAAACTGGCTAACAATGCTCCTGCAATCATGTACAGTCGTTTAGGTCTTGCCTTTTTTAGATTGGGTTGTGCAGGTTCAATTAAATAGATAGTTCTTAGAGTTTGATTTACAAGTGATTTTGCTTGTTCATATTGAAATTTGACCTTTGTAAATTCTTCCATCGTATAATCCATCTGATTAATAATGGCCACTTCTTCCTTAAAAGCATTTTTTCTTGCTGCCCTAATTTTATCTAAACTATCCTTTAGGCTATTTACGTAACCATTCATTTTGATGTAATGCTGCTGATATATTTCAAATACCTTTTGATTTCGCTCACGCATTTTTTCTATATCTGCTTCTTCAACCAATTTCAATATTTCATTTGCCATCATTGCAGCAGTGTCCGGATTTTGATCAAAAACACTCAATAATACAGCCCCATTTTCGCCTTTTTTAACTACAATATTCCCAACCAAATCAGCATAAAAATTCATAATTTCTTTTGGTTCGTTCATATTAACTTTGTATCGTTTATACAAATCATATTTCCTTACTAAGGTATCCAACACTTTTTTGGTGTGACAGGTTAAAATATATCTGTCGGATTGATCCAAATAACTAAACACATAAATATCAACTTTTTCTTTGTAAAGAAAAGTTCGAGGATCGGTTGCTTCAGGACTATAAGGATAAAAAACTACTTTACTTTCGTAATATTTAGGAAGCGTATAAGAAATTACCGTTGTAATTATCACAACTGCAATATTTAATCCAATAAATAAAGCTAACCTTTTGTGGATTGCTTTTAAAACGAATATTATATTAATCTGGATTTGCTGCATAATTAGAAGTATTTATAGCAATAAAAAAATATTAAAAATTATAAAACAGGAACCATATTAATTGCCTCTACTGATTTCACTTGAGGCAATGCTTTTTTGATAGAATCCTCAATACCGGCTTTCATTGTCATGGCTGACATGGGGCATGATATACATGTGCCCTCGAGCTCTAACTTTACAACAAAATCGTCCGTAACTTCTACTAAACGAACATTTCCTCCATCAGCCTCCAAGTAGGGTCTTATACCATTTAAAGCTGTTTCTATTTTATCAATTATTGCTGAATCCATATTATTTGAAAAGTAAAGGTAATGATTTATGATCGTATTTATACCGTTATTTCAACTTTTTTAGTCTTATCTACTGTAGCATTTCTAATTGCAATTTGGCGTGCCAAAGCTTCGGCAACGATTGTAAAAGGCTCTGAAATATCATTTTCTTCTATCGCAATTGGATTACCTCCATCGCCACATTCCCTTATACTTTGTACCAAAGGAATTTCACCTAAGAATGGTACATTGTTTTTGGTAGCCAATTGTTTTCCTCCATCTTTCCCAAAAATGTAATATTTATTATTAGGAAGTTCTGCTGGTGTAAAGTATGCCATATTTTCCACTACTCCAAGAACCGGAACATTGATTTGTGGTTGAACAAACATTGACAAACCTTTTTGAGCATCTGCTAAAGCCACTTTTTGAGGAGTTGTAACAATAACGGCCCCAGTTACAGGCACTGATTGCACTAAAGTAAGATGTATATCACTGGTACCCGGAGGCATATCAATCAATAAATAATCTAAATCGCCCCAAAGTACATCTCCTAAAAATTGCTTTAGAGCAGAACTTGCCATAGGCCCACGCCATACAACTGCGCTATCAGGTGGCACTAAAAACCCAATTGAAATAATTTCGACTCCATATTTAACAATTGGTATTATGTAATCCTTCTCACCTTTTCGAACCATTTCAGGTCTTTCATTTTCAATTCCAAACATTACAGGGATAGACGGCCCAAATATATCTGCATCAATCAACCCAACTTTAGCACCTGTTGATGCCAAACTTACTGCCAAATTGGAGGTCACTGTTGATTTGCCTACGCCTCCCTTTCCTGAAGCAACTGCAATAATATTTTTTACACCCGGCAGTAACGGAGTGCCTGATAATCTGGTTGTAGTCACATCAGCTGTTAGATTAATTCTAATATTTAAATCTTCTGAAAGTAATAAAACAGCATCTGTACAATTCTTTTTTATCAATTCTTTTAAAGGACATGCAGGTGTTGTAAGTACCACAGTGAATGAAACATCCTTACCTTGAATTTTAATATCTCTAATCATATTTAGAGCTACTAAATCTTTTTTTAAATCGGGTTCTTGTACGGTTGAAAGTGCCTTTAGAATATCATTTTCAGTAATCTGCATAATTGATACTTATTCAAATAAAATTGTGAGGTTAAATATATAACAAGAAATTATAAAAACAGTTCAGCCAAAACAGCAAATATTGCTGCCATACACATTACTATTATCTTATTACCTTTAAATGTGTGCCCTGGTTGTTCGGATTCGAAAAAAATGGTTGTGGAAATATGCAAGAAATTACCTGCAACTATGGCGAATAAAAATGTAAACCATTTTGGGTCTATAAATTGCCCTTGTGAAAACAAACCACTTAATAACACCCCTAAAGGACTACAAAGTGCATATACAAAAAGCAAGGCAATTGTTTTTGCGTTATTCTTTAACTGAAAGTAAATAACTGATACTAATGCTATTGATTCGGGGATTTTGTGTAAAGTTAATCCAAACAATAATTTTATTAAATCCGTATCTCCATGGTTGACATGAGGATGCACCAACAATGTACCTTCAAGCAATGAATGGATGCAAAGTGTGACAAATAAGATATATGCGCTAGAATTGGTTTTGTGGTTGTGCAAATGAATATGGCCATGTTCAACTCCAGTAGAAAAATAATCCATAATTATTTGGAAATAAAAACCCGCCAACACAAATATGCCTGCTATCATGGCATTGTTGGTGTTGCTAAATAATTCGGGAAGGATGTGAATAACTGTAATTGAAAATAAATATGCCCCACTGAAGGCCAACACACTTTTAAAGTTCTTTTGTTCCAAATTCGGAATTAAAAAAACCGAAAGGCCCGCGAAAAAAGTCAATAAGAAAAGACTAATCGAATTAAAATACAACTTGAATATACTTAATTTTCATCAAAATAGATGACAAACTTGAATTCAAGAGGGTCAAATATTTGCAACAAAGTTGCAATAAAATTAGGTTTATGTAAATAAATATTCAAAAAATTATCATGTCGCTCCTGCAAACCGTTGTCGGGAAATAATCGATGTTTGATATTAAAAAGCTGGTTTAGTTGCTGCTCTTCACGCATTTCCAAGGCTTTCTTTAGTCTTTTCTCTATTTTTTCAATGCTTTTCAAAGCATCTGATTTTTCTGCATCTACAAAATCAGCTAATGTTTTATCAATGACGACCGCTTTTGACTTTATTTGTTCAAAGACATGAATTAGCTCATTTCCATTGGTTTGCAACGAAAAATCATTCATATTACATAAAGTAAAAAATCGCTCTTTTATAAATAAATCATCTTCAAACAATTCATTAATTGAAATTCCAAGTTTTAATAACTTTTCATTTTGACTATGGTTGATATACAAAGCAAAGTTACGTGGCACTAATACCGGAAAATATACATCAGAAACATCAAAAAAAGACTTTAACTGCAACCAATAAGCAATTTCAGCAGGGCCACCTACATATGCAATATTCGGCAAAATTGTTTCTTGATACATTGGTCGCAATACTGCGTTAGGACTAAAAAACTCCGGATTTGAATCCAACTCATTTAGTAAATCTTCTTTGCTGAAACTAATATTGGTGTTAATAACTATATATTTCCCATTATTCCATTCTATTCTCTCCCGCAATCCCTCCTTCATATAAAAAATATTAATTGCACGAACGTGCAATTGTGGTTGGTATCCTAATTCTGATAGTTTTTGATTTGTATCAGATACTTTATTAAAGGCTATATTATTTATCAAATCATCTTTAAAATTTTGTACAAATAACTGCTTAAGCACTTTAGTGTTAGGATCTAAGATAACTAATCCATATTCAGCAAACAATGCATTCACTAAAAATCGAGTTGCCTCTGAAAGGCTTTTATTTTGCAAATACGCTTGTTCGAACAAAGGTAATTTATCTCTAATCTGGTCAAAAACATGTTGAAACCCTTCTAAATTAAAAATTCCGACTGGCCCTGTTTGTTCAGTAATCCATTCTATTTTTTTATTGAAAAGATAAAAATGATTGATCTCAGCTACATCATGATCTTCGGATGCCATCCAGTACACAGGCACAAAATTGAGCTTAGGATATTCTTCGTTCAGCTTTTTTGTGAGATTAATTGTGGTTACAATTTTGTAAATGAAATACAAAGGTCCTGTGAACAAACAAAGTTGATGACCGGTGGTTACTGTGAAAGTATTTGATGAATTTAAACTTTCAATATTTGATTTAACAGATTCACTAATTTGAATATCGGCATATTGTTCATGTAGTGATTGCACTAAAACATTCCGATGATATGAATCAAATTTTCTTTTAGTAATTGCTTCTGAAATGCCGTCTAAATCCGGATAGATATTATAAAATTGACTTAGTGTTGAATTACGATTAATATAATCCAAAAAAATGCCTGAAAATCGTTTCGTTTCCGATAAGTTCAGCTTCAGGGTATGTCCCATTGGATCAATTATTTTCCTACAGCAACTCCCGTGGCTGGTTGAGAGAAATACACATCACTTAAGTCGCGATATTGCATAGCATTGCTCGGAAACTTCTGTACAGTAGGTTGTAATAATCGGTATCCTTCATCGTACCAAAGCACTACTACCGGAGCATCAGCCATTAGGATTTGCTCGGCTTTCATAAAGTTATCAAATGCTTCAACTTCAGTTTTCGAATTCAACCCTTTTACATAAAAATCATCAAAAGCCGAATTTACATAACGTGCCATGTTAGGATATGATTTGTCGTTTTTAGAAGCCGGTACTTCTTTGCCGTAAAACAAATACAAGAAGTTTTCAGGATTTGGAAAATCAGCAATCCATCCAATTCGGAAGAAATCTGTTTTTCCATTTAAAACATTTTCAATATGCTGTGCAAAAGGCAATATTTGTAGTTCGATGTCAATGTTCAAATTATCTTTTAATTGTTTCTGAACTTCCACAGCAACATTTTTATTTCTTTCCGCATCCGAATTTAAAACCAATTGCACTTTGGGAAAACCTTTGCCACTTGGATAACCAGCTTTTGACAAGAAGTATTTGGCTGAGTCAATGTTCAAGTCGTAACCTTTGATTTTCTCGATATCATAATTTTGAAATACAGGAGGCGTAACTCCGTTTAAACCAGCTTTATAACCTTCTCCTTGAAGTACAAATTCAAGTATTTTGCGTCTGTCAATAGCATAACTTATCGCTTTCCTGATATTTTTATTTTTAAACAATTCACTTTGATTATTAAAAGTCAAATAATGTGTCGCCATTTCTGGTTTGCGTTGCAATTGATACTGTGTATACTCACCTTTTTTGGTTTTGTCCATTGCATCTTCTACTATCTCAATAATGTTATCTGTAGGCAATCGATATACCATATCTAAATTTCCTTTTTTGAACTCGAACAATTCAGCTTTACGATCTTTAATAAAAGTGACACTGATTGCATCGAAAAATGGCAGTTTGTTACCTACTGAATCTTGACCCCAGTAATTAGGATTGCGCTTTAATATAATTGAAATATCTTCTTCAATAGATGAAAGATAAAATGGACCTGTACCAACCGGATGAATTCTCATCTCAAGACCATATTTGTCATAAGCTTCTTTTGGAAAAACGAAGGTGAATGACCTTGCTAATTGATAAAGAAATATTGAAGAGGGTTTTTCCAATGAAAATTGAACCGTATAATCGTCAATTACTTTGATGCCTTCAATTTCAAAATCGGGTTTGGCAACAAATAAAGTAGCATTGAAATATGCGGTTGCACCTTTAATAACATCTTTGAAAATATGAAATCCTTGATTGTTAGGATTTTGAGTACATAAGAAAGTAAAACAATATTTAACATCTGATGCTTTGAGTTCGCGACCTTTTCCATCTGGGAAACAAACATCATCATGAAATTTAATTCCTTTTCTAAGTTTGAAAGTGTAAACGGTTCCTGTTTCGTCCACGGTCCACGACTCGGCAATACCAGGCTTTAAGGTAAGATCTGATTGATTAAATTTTAACAAACCTTCATATACTTGACAAGCGACTCTGTATGAAAATGCATCAGTAAGGTTTGGTGGAAACAAGGTTTTAATATATTCCGACTCATTCATGCGGAATACGCCACCATAAAATTTGCCTCCATTAGCAGGCGTTAAACCACTTGAAGCATTTTGCTCTTTTTCAGATTTACCACAAGACAAAATAAATAATACAACTGAGACTAAAAAGAAAAACTTCCTAAGCATTTTCATATTTGACTGTACACAAAATAGGATAATTCAAAACGCGAAAGTAGTACTAAGCCATTATTAATCAAAATTTATTCTAATTTATCTCTAACAAAGTAGGACAATGGTCTGAATGTTTGGCTTCTGACAAAATCATTGCCTTAGTTAACCGATTAGTTAAATTCTCACTTGCCGATTGATAATCGATTCGCCAACCTAAATTTTTAGCTCTTGAACCCGCTCGGTAGCTCCACCAAGTATAATTATGGGGTTCTTTGTTAAAATGCCTGAATGTGTCAACAAAGCCAGAATTGAAAAAACTTTCCATCCATGCGCGTTCTTCAGGTAGAAAACCAGATGATTTTGCATTTGAAACCGGATTATGGATATCTATTGGTTTGTGACAGATATTATAATCTCCTACTATTATTAATCCTTGCGTTTGTTTTTTCAATGCATTGGCATAATTATAAAAATCATCTAACCATTTGTATTTAAACTGTTGCCTTTCATCACCCGTAGTGCCCGATGGCATATATACATTCATGATGCTAAAGTCTTTAAAATCAGCCCTAATAACCCTTCCTTCAATGTCATAAGCTTGCATTCCGCAGCCATAAGATACATTTTGCGGTTCAATTTTTGAGAAAATTGCCACGCCACTATATCCCTTTTTTTCAGCAGGGTACCAATAAAGTTTATATCCCATTTTTTCAAATTCCTTAACATCAACAACATCAGGAGTTGCTTTAATTTCTTGCATACAAAAAACATCCGGATTACTTGCATGCAACCATGATTCAAGTCCTTTGGATTGGGCTGAACGAAGTCCGTTTACGTTATAAGATATGATTCGCATTGAGAAATGTTAAATGTTAAATGTTATATGTTAAATGTTAAATGTTAAATGTTAAATGGTAAAATTTTATTAATATTTCTAAATTCCAATTTCATTAAAATATTCAATTGCCATCATTTTAAGGAATTTTTCTTGTTCATCAACCGATAGAAACGGCAAGTCAGACACTTTGTTCCAATGTGGCCATCCATCCTGATCTTTATGTGATAATGAATAAAAACCTGCCTGACTAAGGAGTTTGCATGTTGCTATATGCATTAAATCTTGTTTTTGTTCTTTTGAAAAATTCTGTACGCCTTTTCCAAGTTCTTGCACACCTATTAAAAAAAGTATGCCATTCAAGTCTGGTTTTTTACCAAATGTTTGAGATAATTTTGCACAAAGTTGATTATAGCTTGAATTAAGTTCTACTTCTCTTAAGTCCATAATTATTATTCATCGTATGCCGATTTGGATTTGTTTTTACGAACGGTTCGTACCAAATTTGACCATGCGTATGGGTTAAACATCTGAAAACCTTGTGTATTGCCTATGCTACCCCCTGGATACATTTGATTGCGAAGTGAGTATCGGGCGTTTTCACCTGATGAGGGAGCAGCATTTCTAATTAACTTAGCAAGTAATCGAGGATCCAGATTATTGGACATTCGGTTGTAATTCCATTGATCAGATGATGACATTGAAAGAAATGCTTGTTTGAAAACTTCCTCAGTAGGATATGGGAATATTTCAACAATTGGCAGATATATTGTGTCCTCTGTAAGTTCAACAATCAATGTTACGCTTTGCTTTTCAGATTTTGGGACCACTATTTCTTTTTTCTTGTAACCCAAAGCAGCTATTATTACTGTGTCGCCAACCAAAGTGGGCAACGTAAAAAACCCAGCATCATTAGTAAGTGTACCTCTTCCTGCTTTAGGGACATATACTGTGACCCCTGGAATTCCATACAAACTATCGCCCCCAACAATTAATCCAGAAAACTGAACAATATTAGATGAGCCTTGGCCAAATGCTTCACAGAACATTAAAAAAATAACAAGTACGAGAATCTTTTTCATTAAATATCAGTTATATCTAAGTATATATTTTAATCAAATATTTGTTCTATCATATTGAAAAAACAAAGCCTCTCTGATTATTTTCTTCAATAAAATCAATTTTGACGCCTGCAATGTATAAAATTTGTTTCTTATCGATAATGATTTTAATACCATTATAATCATATTGTTTGTCATTTCCAGATTTAGTATCAAATCCAATTAAGTAACCGGAACCCGAACATCCTGAGCCCTTAATTCCTAATCGCAAACTAAATGAAGCGTCAATTCCTTTAATCTGCATCATTTTTTTTATTTCATCACAGGCAATATCAGAAATGGTAAATGGCAAATTCATATTCAAAATTAAGTTGAAAAAATTTAATTCAATTGGGAATCAAAAAAATAACCAAATTTGGGTTCAAAATAAAAGCTATGGAACCCATATTTGACATTTTAAAAATAACACTTCCTGCCATCACTGTACTATATGCAGTATTTCTGATAGTTCGATCGTTTCTGAATAATGAATATCAAAAAAAACTTATAGATATTAAATTAGACAACACAAAAATTGTGCTTCCTATACGATTGCAAGCATATGAAAGAGTGTGCTTATTACTGGAGCGAATTTCACTTAACAACCTTATTATCAGAGTTAATGATCCTAGTTTTAGTAGTTTACAATTACAACAAAAATTATTGCAAGAAATAAGAAATGAATACAATCATAACTTGTCACAACAGGTTTATATGAGTGAAGAGGCCTGGGGTATGGTTCGAAAAAGCATAGAAGATTTAGTAGGAATTATCAATTCAGCCGGTGAATTAGTAGATAAAAATGACAGAGGAATAGAACTTGCAAAAAAGATTTTTGAAAATTTGTTAAACAGACCCAAAGATCCAATTCAAGAAGCTTTGTCATTTGTAAAATCAGAAATAAGAAGCGTATTTTAAAGTTTATACATTGATTGTGTGGATAATATTTTTAGTTAATTATTTTACATTATGCATACATCCAATTATATTTAAAAAATGATTTAAGATTACGCTATATTTTAACGGATGGTTAGTAACGAATTTTTGTTCTTTGCAGTATTTATTCTATTTGTTGTTGGAATATTATTGCTCGATTTAGGCGTATTTTCAAAAGAAAGTAAAACAGTCACATTTAAGGTAGCTGCTCTTTGGAGCGCCATTTGGGTATTGTTTGCACTTTCTTTTTATACTTTTTTGAATTTTTATGGTCATATCATACATGGCATTTATGATATGGATAAGTTACAAGAAGTAACTACCAAATATTTGCAGCATGTAACCTTGATTCCTGACAACTTTGAAGCCAGTGTGGATAATTACCGAAGGGTACAATCATTAGAATTTATAACCGGCTATTTGGTTGAATATGCACTCTCTGTAGATAATATATTTGTAATGATGCTTATTTTTTCTTCATTTAATGTTAGAGAAAAATTTTATAAAAAAGTACTTTTTTGGGGCATTATGGGCGCTATTGTGATGCGCTTTGGCTTCATATTTTCAGGTTCCGCTTTAATTAACAAATTTGAATGGATATTATATTTGTTTGGAGGGCTTTTGATTTTTTCAGGTGGTAAAATATTTTTTCAAAAAGAAGAGGACGAAAGCATTGATACAGACAAACATCCTATTGTAAAGTTTTGTACTCGATATTTTCCGGTTTTTCCTAAGTATGTGAGCGATAGGTTTTTAGTTCGTAAAAAAGGTGTTTTAATGATTACCCCTTTATTTGTAGTTTTACTGATTGTAGAGTTTACTGATTTAATATTTGCAATTGATTCAGTTCCGGCAGTTTTTGCTGTAACTAAAGACCCTTATATAGTTTTTTTCTCTAATATTTTTGCAATATTGGGACTACGATCCATGTTTTTCTTTTTGGCCAATATTTTACCATTATTCCATTACTTGAAAACAGGTCTTGGCTTTTTATTGGTTTTTATTGGGGTCAAAATGTTAGTCCCACACGATGTGCTACATGAAATTGGATTTCAAACATCTCACTCATTAATTGTAATAATTGTTATATTGGGATCAAGCATTGCAGCTTCTCTATTGTTCCCTCCTAAGGAAAAAAAACATGCAGTTATAAAAACTGATTTATAGCAAATTCAGATTCGATTTTCTGATATAATATGTTTGCCCTTGGTAAACAATTTTTGACCATCCTTCTTCATTTGACAAAACAACTACCCTGCTTCCTTTTTTGATAGTTTGGACTGCATTAGCAGCAGCAGAAGGACCAGACATTAGAATGGATTTGTCCTGAAGTACTATTGCTTTATGTTTTATAAATATGCTTTCAGCTTGATTAATAAAATACGCTGATATTAGTAATAGAATAATAAAGAAAAAAGGACTTGAAGTAGAAATGCCTCTTATGAAAAATAAATTTGTAGCCAAAGCCATAAAATACACCAACACCATACCCATTACGATAATATTTATTTCAAAGTGGTAATTTTTGTATAGTGTTGAAAAGAATTCCAAATCAGAGTATTCATAGCCTTCAAATTTATTTTTGTCGGCTATTTCTTTCATTTTATTGAATACTTTTTTTTCGGGAAAGTTCTCATAAAAAAAATTAAAAAAGTAAAGAGCTTCGGCATGATCGCCCCAAGCATCCTTTATGAATGCCATTTTAAGTAATGATTGTGGCGTGAATTGTCGTTCTTTTTGAAATAAATTAAAATATATTTGGTAGGCTTCACTGTATTTTTTTTGTTGATAAAGCTGGTCGGCTCTTGCCAAAAGGTCGTCATGCTTATAAGCAAATGATAAATTAAATGATGTTAGAACGAGAAGCCCTGAAAGAGCAAATAAAATAACTGTATTCTTTTGCATAATTAAATGAAGCTGCTACATTTGCAGTCCCAAATTTAAAACAGGAAATTTTATAAACAAATTAACTGTATAATGATTCCGTAGCTCAGTTGGTAGAGCACATCACTTTTAATGATGGGGTCCTGGGTTCGAATCCCAGCGGAATCACAATAATATATTTAAAAAGCCTATAAGTTTCTCATTTATAGGCTTTTATTTTTTAAATTTAAATAATGTGTAAACTTCAGATTTGTAAGTTAATACATAGCAGGATTTAATATTTTTAAGAGAATTTATCAACTTTGAAATTAATGGACAATTTTAATAATAAAAGCAACCTTTATTTGAAGTAGTTGAAAAAATGAAGTCTTGAAATGTTTTTTTTGATTCCTTTTAGTCTAAATGACCAAAATACCTATCAATATTATTAATATTAAGTTTATTTTATTTCAACTCTTTTAAAAACCAATGAATAAAACCTAACTATCACATACTTTTTTAATTCAAAATCAATATTTAATTCCAGATTTATTTTTCTATTGAATTTTATTTTCTTGGCGGTAATTAAATACTTTTTTAATTAGTAATTCATTTGGAGATTGTATAATTTAGTAGCTAATAATTTAAGTATTTTTAGTAATTTAAGCTAACTATAAAAGAGCAATATTTCAAAATATTAAAATACTAATTTCATCACAAAAATCGAACTTATTTCGTATAATCTGCAATGGGAAAAATAATCCGACCAACATATCCGGCACAATTTAGTGTAGGTCTGCTTTTGTTGATATTTATTATTGTCACTTTTTTATCGCATCAAATATTTGAGGTGCCCTTTCATGATTTAAATGACAATTTGGATATTTACTTTGGTATGATGCTTGCTGGTACTTCGGTAATTATTATGATTTTAATAGTTTGGGAAGAATTTTTATTCCCAGTGAAAGCAAAAAAAGTGGAAGGTGGGCTGGTTTTCAGAAATCATAGAAACAAATTAGTGGCACAGGTGCTCATTTATATTTCAATACCAGCTATTTACGCATATATTTATTTGCATTATGAAGTAAATATGGTCCGATATGTGATATGGGCAGGTATTTGTTCTATTATTCCCGTTATTGAAAAGATTATTTCAGGGATAAACAATTACAATGATTTTTTAAAGCTTACAAACAAAGAAATTGAATATAAAAACAATGAAAAAGTTGGTAGTTTTGAGATAAAGAATATTCAATATATTGATGTAATTAAAGACGAAGAGTCTCCTATCAAAAAACTTAAACTGCAATTGGTCGACAACCAAAATGTAATTATTGATTTAGATGAAATGGAACTTGAAGCTTTTTATGATTCAATTTACAATTTTATAAAAGATGAATATTCCAAATTGCTGCAGCAATCATAGGATATTGTCTTGTCAATATCCAAACTATTTATCGCCATCCACCTCCCAAGGCCTGATACATTTTGACTTTGGCACTTAACTGTTGTTTTTTAGTTTCTATGAGTTCCATTTTTGCCTCCAACACATCTCTTTGAGTTAATAACACTTCCACATAATCCGCTCTTCCGTATTTGAAAAGATTAATTGCTATACTAATGGAGCGGTTAAGTGCATCTACTTGTTGTGATTTGAAATTATAACTTTTTGAAAGGTTGTTGATGTTGGCTTGTTGGTTTACAACTTCGGTAAATGCCTTTAAAACAGTTCTTTCGTAATTATACGCAGCTTTTATTTGTTGAGCGTTTGCTGATAAATAGGTGGCTTTTATTCCATTTCTATTCACAAGTGGAGCTATTAATGCACCTCCCATATAAAAAACTAATGACTGCGGCAAAGCTGAAACTAAATAACCTGGATTTAAGGCTTCCAATCCTGCACCACCATTGATATTCAACATGGGATAAAAATTGGCCTTTGCTACTTTTACATCTAATTTTGATGCAGTTAATTCTTGTTCTGCTTTTCGAATATCAGTTCTATTGTCAAGCAATTGCGAGGGAATTCCAATTGGAATAGTGTCCGTATCTAAATTTAAGAAAACTTGTGAATTTCTTTGAACCTGCCGAGGAAACTTGCCAATGAGAAAATTAATCAAATTTTGAGTTTCAATAATTTTCTGTTCCAATAAATATTGACGGCTTTGATTTTTGCTTACTTCCGCCTGAAACCTCAACACCGCCAGCTCAGTAACTTGTCCTGCAGCTTTTTCCAATGTAATTACATTCAAAGCATTTTTTTGAATTTCAATATTTGCTTTAATTATTTCTAATTGATTGTCCAATGCCATTAGTTCATAGTATGCAAAGGCAATATGAGAAATAAGGTTAGTAACCATAAAATTTTTGCCTTCGACGGAAGCGAGATAACGATAAACAGCCGATTTTCTGGCATTGCGAAGTTGTTTCCATATATCAACTTGCCAGGATACATTAGCAGCAAGCAAATAATCGGGTAAAAATGCCGGATTCGATTGACCGTTTACAATTGGAATGTTTGCATCTAAGGCTCCTGTTCGAGTGAATTGGCTTGATTTATCACCCCAAAATCCTACAAATGGAGAAATAAATGGAAGATATAGTCCTTTCCTTGCTCTTACTTCATTTTTAGCAATTTTTATTTCTTGCAATATGATGTTGAGCTCCTGATTATTAATTAAAGCTGTGTCTATTAAAGCTACCAAAACAGAATCTTTAAAAAAGTCCTTCCATTTTAACTTTGCTGCATTTGTTGAATCAGAAGAACTTAGATAACTATTGGGTACCTTTTGAGTTACTGTTTTGGGCACAATCGTTGGCACACATGCCACCACCATTAACATTAAGGATATCATTAAAAAGTTTCCATAATTCAATTTACCACTATTTATGGTTATTATCCTCATGTTCTTCGGTTAATGGGGTTTCGTCTTCATCTTGAATCAGTTTTTTAGATTCAGCAATTTTTGCGAAAATGAAATATAAACCGGGAATAATAATTATTCCAAATACCGTTCCAAATAACATTCCTCCCAAAGCACACCCTCCAATCGTTTTGTTGGCAATTGCTCCAGGCCCAGAAGCAACTACTAATGGTAATAAGCCGGCAATAAAAGCAAATGAAGTCATTAAAATAGGCCTGAAACGGGCTTTGGCGCCCTCAATTGCTGCTTCAAAAACGGTGGAACCTTGTTGTTGCCTTTGGATAGCAAATTCCACAATCAGTACTGCATTTTTACCAAGTAATCCTACAAGCATAACTAAAGCAACTTGTGCGTATATATCATTAGCGAGTCCCATTAATTTTACAAAAAGCAAAGCACCAAATACTCCTATAGGTAATGAAAGGATTACTGCCATTGGAAGTATAAAACTTTCGTATTGAGCAACTAGAACAAGATAAACGAACACCAATACTATCAGAAAAATATATAATGACTCATTTCCACTAGCTCGGATTACTTCATCCTTGGTAAGTGCTGCCCAATCAATATCGTAGCCTTTGGGTAAAGTAGTTGATGCTACTACTTGAATGGCCTTAATAGCTTCACCACTACTGTAACCTTTTGAAGGTGAACATCGAATGGATGCTGTAGTGTACATATTGAATCTGTTAATTTCATATATATCTTGTACTTTTTTCATCTTTAGAAAAGCTGAGTAAGGAACCATTTCGCCATAATCGTTTTTGACATATAGTAAGTTCAATATATCGGAAGGTAATTTTCGGAAAGCTGGATCCGCCTGCACAAACACCCAAAAAAAACGACCAAATTTGATAAATCCCTGGTCAAATGAACTGCCAATAAGTATGCTCAGGTTATCCATTGCTTTGCTGATGGAAACACCTTTTTGCATGGCAATATTGTTGTCAATTTCAAGTTCATACTGAGGATAATCTGTTCTGTAGAAAGTAAACAATGCTGATAGCTCTTTTCTTTTCTCGAGCGCATCCATGAAGTCCTGTGTTACTTTTCCTAAGCGTACATAGTCAATGTCTGTATTTTTGTCCAAAAGTTGCAAAGTGATTCCACCTGCTGCTCCATAGCCCGGAACTGCCGGTGGATCAAAAAATTCAATTTTAGCACCCGGAATATCTTTTACTTTTTCTTCTAATTCATATATAATTTCAGCCGCTGTATGTTTACGTTCGTGCCATGGCTCCAAATTAATGATACAAGTTCCTGAATTAGACCCCCTTCCTTGGGTAAGTACTTCGTAACCAGCTAAAGCAGAGACAGATTTTACACCCTCTATCTTTTTTGCCATTTTTTGAAGTTGGCAACTCACATCAAATGTACGCTCCAATGTAGAGCCTGAGGGGGTTTGAAGAATAGCGTATATCATTCCCTGATCTTCACCGGGAACAAATCCTGCTGGTAATATTCTTCCAATTCCAAAAGTGCCAACGCAGAAAATAATTAATACAGCAAAAGTGATTACTCTTCTGTTTACAATTACACGCAGTAGCCCAATATATTTGCCTGTGAGTTTTTCAAATAATGCATTGAAGCCATCAATAAGTCGGTTCAATGGCGTTTTTTTACGAGCTTTTCCATGGTTATTTTTTAATATAATGGCACACAACACAGGTGTAAGCGTAAGAGCCACTATTCCGGAAATTACGATGGAAGAGGCCATGGTAATTGCAAATTGTCTGTAAAAAATTCCAACGGGACCTGTCATAAAAGTGACCGGTATAAAAACAGAGGTCATTAATAAAGTAATGGCAATAATGGCTCCACTTATCTCACCTAGCACTTTTTTTACGGCATTATAAGGCGATAGGTGCTCTTCTTCCATTTTGGCATGTACTGCTTCCACAACAACTATAGCATCGTCAACCACAATACCGATGGCAAGAACAAGTGCAAAAAGTGTAATGAGATTAATAGTAAGTCCAAATGCCTGCATGGCAAAAAACGCCCCAATTAACGATACAGGTACTGCAAGTGTTGGAATTAAAGTGGAACGCCAATCTCCCAAAAACAGAAAAACAACCAATGCTACGAGCACAAAAGCATCCCTAAGAGTATGAATTACTTCATCAATAGAAGCATCTAAAAAGTTGGAAACATCGTAATCAATATCATATTCCATTCCGGGCGGAAAATCTTTTTTAAGCTCTTCCAGTTTGGCTTTTACTTCATTAATTACATCTGTTGCATTGCTACCATATGTTTGGTTTAATAGAATTGCAGCGGAAGGATATTCATCTTTCTTAGAATAAATATCGTAACTGGTGCTTCCTAATTCAACATCAGCTACGTCTTTGAGTCGCAATACCTCACCTTTTGAATTGGCTTTTATGATTACATTTTTATACTGTTCGGGCGTACTATATCTGTCAGTATAAGTCATTACATATTCTATGGACTCGGAGCGCTTACTATCGGCCCTTCCTAACCTGCCCGGTGTAGCTATAATACTTTGTTCATAAAGTGCTTTTGTTACTTCATCAGCATTGATATTATAGGCCCGCATACGGTCGGGATTCAACCATACCCGCATGGCATATTGACGACTACCTAATATTTGCGCCAAAGCCACACCGTTAATCCGCTGAATTTCAGGCAACATTTTAATGTATGCATAATTAAAAATAAACTTCATGTCCGCATTAACAGAGTCTTTACTATACAGATTAATATACATGAGCATACTGGGCTGTATGGGTTGCACAATGATCCCAGCCAATTGAACCTGCTCCGGAAGCATACTCTTTACAGCCAATACCCTGTTAGTTACATTGACTAAGGCTTGATTTGGATCCGTACCTAAGTTGAAGATTATTTGAATATTGGCATCACCTGAACTTGCTGCGGTTGAAAACATATATTTCATTCCCGGCACGCCATTAATTGCTTGTTCTATCGCTATCAAAGAAGAATTAACCAATACTTTACCACTTGCGCCCGGATAAGAAAGTCGAACAATTACCATTGGTGGGGCAATTGAAGGAAATTGTGACTTGGGCAATACGTTCATCGCCAAAAGACCTAAAAACATAATGACAAGTGATATCACTATGGCAAGCGCTGGTCGATGAATAAATCTTTGAAACATTATTTATACTTATAGTAAAGGCCTTAAAACACTATTCGGCATATAATTTTAAATTCGCAATTACTTTCTCCGGCTCTTCATATGTAAAATCGATTTTGTCATTTTCTCTAACTTTACGAATGCCTTCCAGCAAAATTTTGTCTTTATCATTCAACCCATCTTTAATTACATATAAGTCAGGCATTTCGGTTTCTATAGTTACTCTACGTGAAATCAGTTTTTTGTCCTTGTCAATTACATACACATATTTTTGATCCAGTACTTCAAAAGTAGCTTTTTGAGGGATGAGTATGGCTTTTTTGAGTGGGATGCTAATTACTATATTTCCCGTTTCGCCATGTCTTAAAAGTCCCTCAGGATTAGGGAAAGTTGCTCTGAATGCAATATTACCCGTTTGGTTATTGAAATCGGCTTCAATAGTTTCCACCTCTCCTTTGTAATTGTATAATTGATTATTAGCCATTTTTAATTTTACAATCATATTTTTTTCTCCGAATTTCTGGTTCTTTTTAAAATCCAAATATTCAGCTTCTGGAACATTAAAATACACCCAAAGGTTACTAATGTCTGATAAGGTGGTTAACAAGTCTCCTTCATTTACCAAGCTTCCTAATCGGACATGGAATAAGTCCATTAAACCATCAAATGGGGCTCTTATTTCTGTGAAAGTCATTCGTGTTTGTGCATAAGCCAATTCCGCTTTTGCTTTTTCGAATTGCGCCTTTGCAAGTGCCATCTGTATTGGAGAAACAACACCACTGTCGGAAAGCAACTTGGTGTTTAAGTATTCAATTTCGGAATAATCGGCTTCAGCTTGTGCCTTACGTAATTCTGCCTTGTATTGAATCGGCAATATTTGAAACATTTTCTGGCCTTTTCTTACCAACTTACCTTCATCAACGAATATTTCTTGCAGATAACCGTTGACTAATGCTCTTACTTCAATATGCTGTATAGCCTTAATTTGACAAACATACTCACGGGTAGTAGTTGTATCCTTAATTAAGGGACTTGTAGCCAAGTAAATGTCTTTTTCCTCCTTTAGTTTTGCTTGGGGTTCGCAACCAATAACTAAAAATAATATTATTAAAAATGAAATATTTATTATTACTTTCATTATCAGTGTTTTAAATTCATTTTTTTGACTATACGAAATAAATTTTTCAATTATTCTGATTTATTTGAGCGAGCAGACGATTGCCATTATAACCGCATACAATCGTTAAATTTTACCGGCATATTGAATATTGTTCTGATTCATGGAGCTTGATGAAGATTGATTTTTTGAATATCTTCTGACCGAATCCATAATGGAAACACATACCATTGATACAAGAAATATGAATAAAATCATTTTGAATTTTTTGGTTGATTTTGAAGTAGTTTTCATAGAATTAAATTTTGTTGTCACAAACGTATCAATACTTTTAATAATAGCAATACTATTATATATCGATAGTATTAATTTTAACAACATTTTAATATATTTGACCGATTATTTAATTAATTTTTAATATGAAGTGGCAACCGGACATTGTTATTAACGAGAAATTATACATTAAAGACCCAAAAGCAACAGAATTGGGTCAACGTATAATACAGCAAGGCATAATAATGATTGAAGAAATGGGATTAGAAGAATTTACATTCAAAAAATTGGCTAATAATCTAGATACAACAGAAGCAAGCATTTACCGTTATTTTGAAAACAAGCAATTGCTATTACTTTATGCTTTGAATTGGTATTGGAATTATTTAGAATTTTTGATTTCATATAAAACACAAAACATTGATGATAAAGTGAAAAAATTAAATATTTTGTTGGACATTCTATTGTTTAATACCGATGATGAAATATTTGATGAACTGCATTTTAATAAGAAATCACTTCACATGTTAGTAGTGAAAGAATCAGCAAAATCTTATTTAAATCACAATGTTCAGATTTATAATGAAAATCAATTTTATAAACCTTATAAATCGTTGTGTCAAATGATAGCAGATGTATTATTAGAAATTAATCCGGATTATCCTTATTCAAAAAGTATGGCTACAACTTTACTTTTGATGTCGCGTAATTTGTATTTTTTTATGAACAATTTGCCTTCATTGGCTGATTTTTCTGAAACAAACAGTGTTTCAAATGCCAAAGATTTTCTTAGGCAAATGATTTTATCCAGCTTAGAACATAAAGCCGAAAAATTAAATGAAAATTCAATAGTTTAATATTATAAATTAATTCTAAATAAAAAAATATTACACATTATAGAAAATATCGATAACAATAGATAAAACCTGTAATACATTTATAAAACCATATTGAATAAGCTACCTGTTTAAAACCTAAAATGTTAGCTACACTAGCAATTTTTTATCCACAACTATTTTAACCAATTCCATTGCATTTTGTGCTTTGAATTTTTTTAATAATCGCAAACGATGAGATTCTACGGTACGAGTGCTTAAAAATAATGTATCTGCCATTTGCTTTGATGACAATCCTTTGGAAAGGCAATGCAAAATTTCTTTTTCTCTTCGCGATAACTTTAATGCTTCTTTTTTGCGCTTTCTTTCTTCTGCTAATCCGATATTAAATAATTCAGACATATGCGGATTTAAGAATTTTTCACCTTTATTCGTTTTTTTAATTGTGGTTAAAAGTTCTTCACGACCCACATTTTTAAGTAAATAAGACAATGCTCCCTCCGAAATACATTTGTATATAATTTCAGGCTCTTCGTGCATGGAAAGCATGATAATACCCATGTCAGGATATTTTTGCAATATCATTTTGATTAATGAAACGCCATCAATCTTTGGCATATTCACATCCATTAAAACAACGTCAGGTTCATTGGATTGCAAAAATTCCAACAACTCTTCTCCATCTTCTGCTTCATGAATTAGTTCGATTTCTTCATTATCTTTCAACAAAAACTTAATTGCATCTCTAATCAATCTATGATCGTCTGCTATGGAAACAAGTATTTTCGGCATTATTAAATGTTTTGCATTATAACGTAAATTGCAATTATTAAGTTATTTTGGAATAGTAATTACACTAAATGGTGTATTTAACCCATTCTTAAAGACTTTTCCCAAATAGCACTTTGATTCCCATTAACAAACTTGACAATTCCTTTGAAAACAGCGTAGTTCATCATAGTAAAATACATTGGCACATAAAGCACTTTGAATTTTACATTATGCATTTGCAAATACCATCCTACATAGGCAATTGCATAAAACAAGAATTGCATTAAAAAAAGAAATGAATATACTCCACCATGATTATTCATCAGTAATCCATTTAAAGGAAATAGAATCAATAAGCATACAGGCGTAATGGTCCAACGCAAGACTCTGTGTGATATATATTGAAATGACAATAATCCATACTTAAACATATTTAGCAATGGACTCAGCATAATAATGGCTTGAATGCCTCCAGCACTAATTCTAATTTTGCGTTTTAACTCTTCATTAATTCCGGAACTAGGCTTTTCAAATGCAAATGCTTTGGGCTCATAAGACACTTTATAGCCTTCCATTGCTAACTTTAATGAAATAACAAAATCATCTAAAATTACATCAGAAGGCATAGGTTGATAAAGAGCCGTGCGAATAGCAAATAACTCGCCTGCAGCTCCTACAACTGAAAGCAATTCTGAGTCCATTTTTTTGAGAAATGATTCGTACTTCCAATAAATACCTTCTGTAGCTGAAGCTTGTGAATTACTTTCAATGCCTACTTTCTTTTCACCTGCAACACAGCCCACTTCAGGATTTGCAAAATGATTAACCAAATTTTTGATAGCATTTTTATTTAAAGTAGTATTTGCATCACAAAAAATGGTAATATCTGAACTTACTTGGAGCATTGCTCTATTCATAGCTGCAATTTTTCCTGCTCTTGTCGGAATGTGCATAACCTTGTAATGTGAATGCGTTTGAATATATTCGGGTGTGCCATCGGTGGAACCATCAGTAACAAATATCACTTCTAATCGATCGGACGGATAGTTTAGGGAAGCACAGTTCTTGATTTTGGCTTCAATAAAATCAATTTCATTATAGGCAGGTATGAGCAACGTTACTGTCGGCAATTTGTGAAATCTATGTTTGGGCTTTGGTTTTTGTAATATTCTTTTTAATAAAACAATCAAAGATATAAATAGCCCATAGCCAACATAAGTATAAAAAACCATGAAGAAACAAATCCAAAATAAAATTTCCATAACTAATGATTTTTAATTGATAACGAATATTTTTTCTGATCAAAAACTTTGTGATAAATAGCAAGCGTTTTTTCGGCTACTTCAATCCAAGTGAACTTTTGAACATGCGTTTTCCCTTGTTCTTTAAGGTGGTTGGACAATAAAGGATTAGTTAATACATCCATTATTCCTTTGGCTATGCTCATTGCATCCGTAGGGTTGACAAATACAGCGCTATTGTAAGCAATTTCGGGCATAGATGAAGTATTGGAAGTAATCACTGGAACTCCACACGCCATAGCTTCCAACAATGGCAAACCGAAACTTTCACGAAGTGAAGTGTATAAAAAAACGGAACTTAAATGATATACTCCAGGTAAATCTTCATTTTTGATGTACCCGGGAAGAAAGATACTTTTTAGGATAGACTCATCCATTTTGAGTTTAATTATTAACTCTTTCAAATATGATTGACTTATATCTGCAATCACCAAAGGGATTTTGTGTTCCATCCAAACCAAATGATATGCCATGAGCGTATTGATTAAGTTTTTCTTAGGGTCTTTATTTCCTAAGAAAAAAAGAAAATAGTTGGGCAAATTGTATTTTGATTTGATAGAATTATAAAATGAATTGGGATAATTGGCTTTAAACTTTTCAGAAACCCCATTGTGTATAGCAACAACCTTATTATCAGCGATTTGAAAATGTTTGTTTATGATACTTTTTTCATAATCAGAAACGGTAATTACCGCATCCGTTTTTCGGATAATATTTGGAATATTCCAGGCTCTATATATATTACCTAACTTCTGATACCATGATTTATATTGACTTAAATTATTAGTTTTTTCGAGATAGATAATATCATGGATGGTCACAATCAATTTGGCTTTGACAAAAAGAGGTGCTGTGTTTGATGTGCAATGCAAAATATCCAAATTGTATTTATTTGCTTCAATTGGCAATATTATTTGTTCCCACACCGCATAGTTAAAGCTTGGCAATAATACTATCTTGAAATTAGGCGTTTCAAATAGACATATGTCCTTATCTTTTCTAACGAATATGAAGTATTCATTTGTCAAATCAATCTTTTGCAAATGTCGAATCAACTCAATTGTGACGATATCCATTCCATGTTTATTAGGTCTAAAAATTCGTTGTGCCTCAATACCGATCCTCATAATTTTAGATTTAAAATGAAATGACTTTTAGCTAAATTTCATGTATATGGGTTGAACTGTTTTTTGTGATTTTCTAATAAATATTTTTCTGAATAGATTGCTCCAAAAGCCTTCATTTGGGATTTCGACATGCACCATATTTAATATATATCCTTTTATTAAGTTTGGCATGGTTGCAATATGTTTTAGTAGTTCTATGTCATGTTTCATAAATGGTCTTCCTGATTTGAAAATTATTACTAAAGCATCTGCTATATCAAAGAGCTCTTTTGCATCGGCATAATCTTTTGTATTAGCAGCCTCAATGAATATGTAATCAAATTCTCTTTTCATATTGTCAAAATCAAGTTTACTTTTATTGTTAAGAAACACTTCTTTTGGTGTTCCTGAACTCAATTTATTACCTATAACGGCTATATTATCATTATTACTTGAAGTATTATTACTGAATTTTTCGCCAGAAACATTTGAATCATTATTCAAAAATGTGCTTGGATTGAATAGCTTTGTTATTGAATTTGATTTTAGGTTTGCATCCAAAATCAACACTTTTTTACCAATCAATGTCAAAGAATAAGCAAGTGAAATTATGGAAAACGACTTCCCTTCATTTTGCTCACTTGACAAGAACAATATACTTTGATGTGGAGGAACATGCGTTAATATGTACTGACGGCTTTGACGACAACTTTCGGCAAATTGCTGATGAATGTAATTGGCACTACTATCAAAAAATAAACTTTTGAAATCTAATTCACCCGGATTGAGTAAAGGAAAATCAGCAATTACTGAATCTGTATCCAATATTTCGGCAAGTTGTTCTTTTGAATAAATAGAATGATCCATCATTTTGGCAATAATGATCCATGCAATTACAATAATTAAGGAAATTGCAAAAGTGAGAACAACAATAATCATTCTCTTGCTTGACTCAGGTTTTTCTGCAGGCAATGCATATTCGGTTTGACGAACGTTTTCACCTGTGTAAAGAGACGCAAATTGGGCAGCATTAAGTTTGTTCAACACTAAAAGATACACTTCAGATGCCACTGAAATTTCTCGCTCAAAAGCACCTATAGAAGCTTCCATTGGTGCAAAGCTTTTAATAATACCATGAAGTCTATTGATTTCTTCGTCAATAGATTTCACTGTTTTCTTTGCTATTTCCAAATCAATTTCTGCATTTAGTTTTCTT
>JANRJY010000041.1:0-6743 GCA_033763735.1 Bacteroidota bacterium
CAGTCGTTACAAGTGTATTTGCCAGAAATAGATGTATTTAACGATATTAAAAGTTTTATAAAAACCGTTGAAAATTATCCAGTGAAAATTACTGCACATTTGCTGCAATCCCTTCAAAACCCAATTAATAAAGTTATTAATAAAAACACTGAAAGCGTAGTTGTTATTGGCCCGGAAGGTGATTTTTCGAAAGATGAAATTGCATTAATGAACCAAAATAACTTCGAAATGTGTGCACTTGGCTCTACCCGCCTCCGCACCGAAACCGCAGGTGTGTATGTGTGTGCGGTTGTGAGTGGGATGGGTTGATTTTTAACGTTTCTAAAATTGTTCGTTAGCTTTTAGACTTAAAAAATAAGATTCAATTTGTAATTGATATATCGATTGTACTATCCGCCATAAACTTTACTTTTTCTCCGTGCCCTCCTTCTCTCTGTGGTTTTTAAGCAATATCCGCCAAGTTTAATCTCCTAAGCGTAGATACTTTTTTCTGTTGATGTTCTTGCATACTCGCCAATATGGTATCCAGCATTTTAATGCCTTCCATAACGAAAGGACCCTTATTAAGCATTACACATTCAGCTCTTTGTGACATAGCAGCATCGGTTATTTCTGCTCTGGAAGGAATGCCTGTTTTTACCATGTTTTCTAGTACTTGAGTACCCCAAATAATAGGTACACAAGCTGCTTCACACATCCAAAGTATTTCTTCTTGTATTTCGGCCATTCGCTCCCAGCCACATTCTACCGCAAGGTCACCTCTAGCAATAAACACACCAAAAGGATATGATTTCATGGCTTCCAATATAATCAATGGCAGTTTTTCAAACCCTTCTTTAGTCTCTATCTTAAGTGTAAAAGGGAAATTAGGTTTATTCAATTCTTTCAAATGCTTTAATAATTGTTTTACATCTTCCTTTCTATTCACGAACGACATATTCACCCCATCCGCATATTTCACTACAAATTCCAAGTCTTTTTTATCTCTATCCGTGAGTCCGTATATGCCTAATTTGGTTTCAGGCAAGTTTATCGATTTATCTTTTTTGAGCTTTGCTCCTTCAGGTCCCGTATGCAGTACTTTAATAATTAGACTATTGTTTTTTGATTCTATTACAGTAGCCTCTATTTTGCCATCATCAATTTTTACACTTTCGCCAGGTTGTATCTTCTCGAACAAATCTTTCAAAGTACAGCCAAGCACAATTTTTGATTTGAAAATACCCTTGTAATCACTACTTATTAATTGTATTTCATCACCAGGATGCACAATATATTTCTTTTCCATATGTGGCATATTATACCACTCGGTCCTAAGTTTTGGTCCCGACAAGTCCATAAACACAGGGCATTTTTTATTGTATTTAATTTGTGCAGTTTTTATATTCTGAATCATTTTTTTCCAATCAGCCTGGCTATCATGCGCACAATTGATTCGCGCCACATCCATTCCCGATTCAAAAAGTGCATGTACCAGATGCTGATTATCAGCCGCTTCCGAAGGAATAGTAACCATAATTCTGACTCTTCTCTCTCTTTTTGATTTTTGAAACAGTGCATCTGTGTGTTTTATTAACAAATCTTTGGCGTCTTCCAAATGTAAAATATCCGCTTTCCCATTATCCTTAATTTCAATGCCTTGTAAGCTTTTCAGAATATTTTCAACTGCTTTTAAATTGTACATTACATGACTTTCTGCTCTTCCTAAAGACGAAAGACCCAAATTGGAAAGTTGAAATTGTAATTTTCGGATATCTTTTTTTCGTAATGCCAAATAATGCACAAAATTTACCAGTGTTTTTTCGTTTTTTTTATGAAGAGAGTTTAATAATTCTTTTTGTTTTACTTCATTTTCAAGGCATTGTTCTATCAATTGCTTAATATCATAAAGCAAATCTTTCAAAACTTTTTTGTCGAGATTCATAAATTAAATTATGGTTTTAAAAATTATAATTTATTGTGTGAATTATGTTTGCAAATATAGAATTCGAAATAAAGTTTAAATATGATTAATGTCAGTTTAGTGATTTATTGAATTATTATGAATAAAAAATGAAATAAAAAATGAGTTGGGATGAGTAGAGCTAAAATCAAAAAGCCCGCATTTGCGGGCTTTTGAATCGATGTATTTATAAGAATATTGATTATTCCTTAACTATTTTTCTTACAATCGCACCTTGATTTGCTGTAGTTATTCTAAGCAAATAAATTCCATTGGGTACTTCTTGCAAGGCAAGTTTATAGTTGATATCACTAGAATAAGTAGATGATATAACGGCTCCGCTGAAATTGATTAGTTCAATTTTGGATTCCTCTGTGATGCCCGAAATATTCAGTTCCGTATTTGCCGGATTTGGATATACCACTAAATTGTCGGTAGATGACACATTATTTGCATCCGAACGTTCTTGTCTGCCATTATTTTTAGGGCTATTGGCATCCAATAATGCCTGATATTTTGGAGCAATAGTTTTCATATTGCTATTTCCTACCTGATCCAAACTTTCCAAATGTCCCCACGAACCATATTTCGATTGCCTTTCACCTATGTAGCTGAATGCCATAAATAATTGACAATTAACGGCTGGCTCTACATGGGTTGCAAAATTTTTCATGTACAAATCGTACATGGCAGGATGAATTTGGGCATCCCATACAGCTTGGTTGTAGCACCAGTCTCCTTGTTGCCAAGGTTGCATGTGTTGGCCACCTTCATATACGGCATAGCCTACTCCATATTGATTGGCATATTTTGCTGTTTCTCTTGTCCAGTATTGGCTTCCTGCTGCATATTCCGCATCGGCACCTGCTACAACTTGTGCTGCTGTTACTGCCGAACATTGTGTATTCCAAAGGTTGTGTTGCGTTTCTTCAAAGTTGAAATAACCACCTGGAGATACTAAGTCGCATTGTTGGTTGTTATTTTTAAGATATTCAAGCACCCTTCTGGTGTTATCCATCCACGAATGTTGTACGGCAGCTACCTTAATTAGCCTTGTTGCATTGGCACCTGTAAATTCACCTTTGAATAATCGGAATGTACGCGCCATCATATAAGCATCTTTTTCAGGATGTGTGCCAGAATTCGGGTCAATTGCTGCCAAGCCTGTAGGCACATAGCTATCTACAGAACCTGGTGCATTGTTAATAATCCAAGTTGCCTGACTAAACTGCCAGTTCCAAATTTCGTTCGAATATTCGATATATACTTTAAGATTTGCATTCAGGTTATCCCTGATTAACCTTGCCATTTGTTTTTGATAATCATCCGAAGCCATATGAGGCACGCAAAACCATGCATGTTCATTTACCAGATTTGCTAATTCTATAGCATATTCAATACTCATACCCTTTTCTGTACATTGTGAGTAGTATGTTTTAGTACATCTATCACTCCAGTTTTTTTGTGGAGAATTATTGGTCGATGTCCAATCCATAAATCTAAGTGCGTGGAAAGGTCTTAATCCATCCACAAATTTAGGTAAGAATGTAGGTACTGCACCCCCACTTGCATATTGCTCAGGTACTATTCTGATGTTACGAATGTGGTTTCCAGACTGAGATTGAAGTATGTCAATCCATATATTACCGCCCTGACCGTTAAAATCAATATAAAGTTTACCTCCAACTACATTATTTGTAAGTCCGTTTACTCTTAATTGACCTGCACCATCATACAATACCACATATTTACCTACATAATAATTGTTAACAAGAAAACGCACCAATTGATTTTGACCAGCTGTGTTGTAAGGAATCTGAGTAGGATATCCATTTACATCTTTTGGAATATTATTAATTTGTTCCGAATTCCATGGACCGCCATCGTAGAATGTAAACATAGAACTTGCAGCTTTCATAATATCGGTATAAATCAATCCTTTAGTATAATAGTTAGTCGAATTAATGTTCATACCAATTGGTAGTTTGGGCGTTCCACTTGGAGGTGTAGTATTGTTTGATGTAGTCACATTTAAAACAGCACTAGAAGCAGAAATATTGCCTGCACCATCTTTTGCTTTCACTGTCATAGCATAACTTGTACCTGCTGTCAGACCAGTAATGTTTGCAGAAGTGCCTGATGGACTTGCAACGAGTGTGCTACCTCTATACACTTCATAACCAGCTAAGCCACTACCTCCCTGATCAGTTGATGCTGACCAATTAAGAGTAAAGCTAGTCTGGGCAATATTAGAAGCTGTCAAGCCTGAAGGAACAGAAGGAGCTTGTGTGTCCGTAGGAGGTGTAGTTGTACCTGAGAATGGTGCAATATTGCTACCCCCTATAATTGAAATAGTAGAAATGCCTGGACCTGTCCAACCAACGGCTAAGTTATCACCACCGCCACCTTCTTTGTGCAACACTTGAAAATAGTATTGTTGACCGGCAGTTAATGATATTGGAGTTGATGTTTGTGAAGCAAATTTGTTCCATTCTCTTGAATTTGTCCAACCATTAATGTAGGCTATTCTTGATGTATTAGTGGTAGCGTTATTTGTGCTTAGCCAAAGTTCTACATCATCATCACCCGAAACATAAAATGTATATGATCCTGAGGTAGATGGAATAATATATCCTCTGATTCTTGTACCATAATTATCACCATTATTAACAGGAATTTCCAATGAAGTCACTGAAGTTGTTGCATTTGGAGAAGTGGATATTGGTATTTGAGAAATAGCGGTTCCAGATATGCCTGTCCAAGTTTCTCTTGTTACAGTTCCTGTAGCAACAGATACTGATTTTACATAACAACTTTTACCAACACCTACAATTGGATCACCAAAAGTAGCATTGTTACAATTAATAGTGCCAGTTCTATTTGTTAAATAATTAAATGCACCATTCGCACCATAAGCCACGTCCATCGTACCTGTAAGCACACAACTTTGTCCTTCAGCAGAACAAAGAGTATATCCCGCAGGGCCACCACTGGGTGGAGTTGTAGTTGAGGAGCTAGTTCCCAATATAGCTAAGTCATAAGTTCCAGCGGCATTTGTTCTGTTTCCAAATCCTTGAGACTGATATTGATTGCCACCGCCATATATGTATACTCTAAATTCTGTAGATGTTGTCAAACTCACATGATTGCTTATTGCAATTGAAACAAGTGCAGCACCAAATTGAGATTCTGACGTGAAAGTAGAAATCTGATTTCCTGCGCTAAAGCCATTTTTAGATGAAAATAATGCAAAAGTTCTTATAGCATCCTGACTTATTGGTCTGATTTCTACGGAAGTAATGCTCAATGCCTTTCCACTTGCTGGATTAACGGTAAATGAAATATAATCATTTCCTGATATAGCCTGTGCCAATGTTGTACTAGTATTGTCAGAAGCAGTTAACCCATGAGAAAGGTAATCCAAGGCGCTTAAACCAGCTCCAATTGTTGCGGAAGCAGAAGTAACATCACCTAATTTAGAAGAAGCAGCTACGGTAGACTGTCCACCTTTGCCTGTGAAATCCCAGGTGGCTAATGTACCGCCCACTTGTGCTGCTCCAGAACTTACATTGATCACTTTTGTAACAGGATCGCTGTACAAATTATTATTGTCCATTACCCTTAATGTAACTGTATAGTTTCCTACAGAATTAAATGTATGAGAAGGTGCATTGGAAACCTCTTTTGGGCTGCCATCACCAAAATCCCAGTCATAACCTAGTATAAAATCACCGCTGTTGGGGTCTGAAGAGCCGTTTGTATTAAAAGTCACAGTCAATGGCGCATTCCCAGTTGTAACAGAAGCATTTAATACTGCGGTAGGTTTTGAATTAGCAAAAACAGTAACAACACTTGATGATGTTTTATTGCCATTAGCTGTGGTAGCTGTTATGGTGGCTGTTCCTTCTGCTACACCTGAAACTAATCCACTTGCGTTCACGGTTGCAATGGAATTGTTGCTCGATGTCCAAGTTACGTTTTTGTTGGTAGCATCTGCTGGTGCCACAGTAGAAGTCAATTGTGTAGTTTTGCCAATCATTACGCTTACTGTAGCAGGGCTTACAGAAACACCGGTAACTGCTATTGAAGTTGAAAATAAACTGTTTGGTACCAATTGTTTAGCAATACCAGGGCCTTGGTAACGAACTTCCAATCCTTCGCCTCCGCCTGCTTCAAATATAGTAGCTTCAATTG
Organism: Bacteroidota bacterium; assembly: GCA_033763735.1. Classification (GTDB taxonomy): domain Bacteria; phylum Bacteroidota; class Bacteroidia; order Cytophagales; family UBA9547; genus JANRJY01. Next base: position 6,137 of record JANRJY010000041.1, read on the forward strand.
TATGTGAACCTGCAGTTAAGGTAATATTACCAGAGGCTTCAACCATACCGTGTAATCCATCGTTGTTCACCACTTGAGTACCATCAATATATAATTTACTGCCATCATCAGAAGTAGTAAAAAAAGTATATGCTCCTGCTGTTGCGATGGAGATATTACCTGTGAATCTGAATGCAAAATTATCGTTTTGAGTGCGGGGAGAAAGATCAAAATTTGCAACTGTTCCCGTTTTTGAAGGTGTCAAGCTCGAAAAGTTTGGCAAAGTACTCCATGTACCAGTATAAAATTGATAGTTCAGACCTCCAGAGCCACTACTTACGGTAATTGAAGCAGTAGCAGTTCTCGCACCTTCAGAAGTTGTTGCGGTTATTGTAGCAGTTCCTGCATTCACTGCCGACACTTGTCCTGAAGCATTTACAGTGGCAACGGATACATTGCTCGATGACCAAGTTACACCTTTATTAGTAGCATTGGCAGGACTTACAGTAGCGGTGATTGATCCTGTTTGTCCGGCAGATAAATTTAATGAAGTTGGAGAAACTGAAACACCCGTCACTGCTACTCCCGTACCTACACCCGAATATTGATAGGAAGAAACTACTTCCCA
>JANRJY010000046.1:0-3879 GCA_033763735.1 Bacteroidota bacterium
CGTTGGAACTGCAAGTGGTACTTTGCTGACGGTTTTAGTAAATATTCAAAGTACGGATGTTTTGAGAACAGTAATACTTGGAATTGTGGGAGCATTGACCAGTTTTACGGTTTCAGTGGGTTTGAAATGGATACAGAAACGCATTCAAAAGATTAAAAGTTAGGTTTAGGTTTATAGTTTATTGTGGATTTGGAAAGCCTTGATAGTTTCTGTCAAGGCTTTTTTATTGCTTTAATACTTTGTATAAAAAATGATTTCCATTAATAGATGAAATTTTGACGAGATATAATCCTCTAGAATAATTATTCATATCAATAGTTACCATATTTTCAGAATGAATATTAGTATATAAAGTTATACCAATTTCATCAATTAATTCAATTGTAAAGTTTGGTTTTGGATCAGGAATAGAAATGTATAGTAAGTTATTTACTGGGTTTGGATAAATATTTATGTGTTCCTTACTATGTTCAATTACACTTGAAGCTATCGTGTTACAAGTAATTGTGGTAAGCGTCCCTATGTTAGAAACCGTTTTATAATTCTGATAACCAATTACAGTCACTACATAATTACCAGGTACAAGCGTAGATATTGCATTTGTTGTATTACCTAAATTCCAAACATATTGTAATGAACCTATTCCCGTTGCCGAAACTGAAATAGTTGCTAAAGAATTTCCGCAAACAGTTTGATTAATAGGTTGTTGTACAATTTTAGGATAACAATTCAAACTAGTAATAGTTCCTGTATTAGAAATGATTTTATAAGCATTTGCACCAACAATAGTAACAAAATAAGTCCCGGGAGTACTTGTTGTAAATGAGCGACTTTGTATACCATTATTCCATTTGTATGTGAAAGCATTGCTATTATAACCCGTAGCTGACAAACTTACATTGGCTAGATTATTACCACATATCGTTTGTGATTGAGGCTGTAATACAATATTAGGTATACAATTGACTTTTGTAAGCGTAGCAATGTTTGAAACCTTTACATCACTTACTCCAGAAATGGTTACAAAATAATTGCCCGCCACACTCGTGGTGATAAAACTTGCTGTACTTCCTGTATTCCATTTGTATGAAAAAGGTCCTTTACCTGTTACTGATACACTAATAGTTGCAAAATCGGTACCACACAAAGTTTGTGAGATGGGTTGATTTACAATTTCAAGAAATGGAATTAAAGAAAGTTTATACGTATATTTTGGTGCATAACCTCTCAAAGCTTGAGACCTTACTGAAAAATAATGAGAAACAGGATTTGAAACCTCTAAAAGCGTATCAATTATTGTTTTATTTGGATTCACAATATGTATGGACGTACTTCCTTGAAAAATTGCAAAAGCATATCCAAAGCCTGTTGCTGTCATAGAAACACGTAAGGAATTTTTAGGTTTCATATCAAATTGATAATAATCATAATCATAATGAAATCCATTTGTAGAACCACTTTGTGCTGTTGCCATTCCTAAATACGTTTTATTAGTATCAATATAGTAAGCTAAGTTAGGGTCGGATGGCTCATCCAATCCTTTTAGGTTTATTTCTGTTTTATTTGGTAAATCAGTATGAAATTGTGCTGAATTGTCGTAAACCATAAAAGTATCAGCTGAAAAAGCTAAGGGTACTTGAAAAAATAAATAATTTGTCATATTTGATCTTGGCGTTGAAACTACACCATCTCCCCCAAGAATTGCGCCTGTTCCGATAGCACATGAATAATATAAATCATTTGGTGAAACTTTTGAATTTAAACCTATTATATTTTCATTTATTATTCCATTGCAATTTACATCAGCATTATAAAAATCGAACAACAATCTATCCCACATATAATTTAAATTTTCGGTTCCACCAAAAAGATAAACACCAGAGTTGCCAGAATAAGTGTATGAATATCTTAAATCTCTTATAGATTCTTGACTTTCATCTATACCAAATAAACCTGAAATACCAAATGAAGTTGAATTACTCCCTCCATGGGGAGTTCCTGTAGTAAACAGTTTTGCCACGTGATGCTTGCCATCATTTTGCCAAATATTTGAGTTTGACAAGTACTCACGTGAAGCAAGTCCACCCATACTGTGTCCAACCAAAATAACTTTGTCCTTTCCAGTAATTGAAAGTACGTATTTTATTGCATCCCTAACTGCTCTTCCTTGTTTATAAATCGCTTGTTGGTTACTATAAACAGTAGTCATTGTACCTGAAATTGTATTTCCCCAACGATCTACATTAAAATTAATGTGATAATAATCAGCGTTGGTTAAGCTATTTGAAATTGCAGTAAAGTCCTTGTAATCATTTGAAAATAAAGAAGTACTACTATTTGCATCATTATTTAAGCAGAAATCCATTCTACCTCCATATGTCAAACCATATGTATTTATATAATTAGTAAATGAATTCCATGTACTACTTTCGCTATTCAACCCATGAATAAAAATAATGGGATATGGTAATTTTTGAGCTATTGTGAAATAAGATAACAACAAAAAAAATATTGTGTTGATAATTCTCATATCAAGTTGGTTTTAATTATAAAAATTGATTTCAATAGTAAAAATAGGAATTAGTGTGTTAAAACCAAAATAACGTATTAAAAATGTAAATATCAAACCCCAAAACAAACCAAAGAAAAACCGGAAAAAAGAAAAAAAGAAAGCAAGCTGATTTTGAAGGCGGTGGAAAAAAGCAAGGCTGAGCAAAGCGAACTCGTATTAGCCTTGCTTTTTTTATTGCGGTAGGTTTGTGGGAGCCTTCATAACTTGTTTTCTTTTTTGATTTTTTCAATATCAAACAGCGCAATAGTTATTAAAATCGCTATTTTTTAATCCACAACTAACTTTTGCTTTTGAACTCCAAGATTAAAAAAGTAAATTCCTTTTGGTAATTTTACTTCTATGGTGTTTGTACCCTTTATTGCAGTGTTTTTGTAAACCAAGTTACCTTCCGTATTGGTTATAATATATTCCATGTTAGCAAATTCGCTTACAAATGAAAAAGTGCCTGTGGTTGGGTTGGGAAATACCTTAAAAGAGACACTTTCTGAATTTTCAAAACTTGATAAGTTTGTGGGACCGGGAGTAGTTGTATTAGAAATACCTGCAACTGTTACCACATTAATTACAAAACTCAACGAAGATGCCTCATATTTATCATTTGCAAGATTAGATACTGTAAGTGTAAAAGTACCTGCTTTCGAAAGTGTGATGACATTGCCGAATACTGAACCACCTCCGGAAAGCGTATATTGCAGGGGTGTACCGGATGAACTAACCCCTGAGAGCGTTATACTTGTACCAGCGCCAATTAAGGTAACCACCGATGGTATGCTTGAAGTAACTGATATTACAGAAGCACCTTGTGCTACGGATACATTATATACCAAAGCAGGTGCAGCAAAGTATTGACTATTACCTGCTTGTGAAGCTGTAATAGTTGTAACTCCCGCTTTCAAGAAATAAATAAAATTCCCCGAAATAGACAATACTGAAGGGTCGTAACTTACCACACTTACTGGTAATCCCGATGAGGCTGTTACATTAGCCAAACTGATATTTGATACCGGATAGGTATAACCACTTAACAATGACGATATCCCAGCTATGGTTTGCCTTGACTTAACGGTAAATGACTGAGAAACGGAACTTGAAGCGCAACTTCCATTAAAATTTTGAACGGACACGGAGTATGAGCCCACACCTAATGTTGTAGTAAATGAAGTTCCAGTAAATGTATTAGAATTAAATGTCCAAGTATTAGTTTCGCCACTTTGTAAAGTAGAAGTAAAATTAATTGGACTTCCAGTTGTAAATGTATTCATTCCAGATATAATAGGTGTAGATGGATTAGCATTTACATTACCCCA
>JANRJY010000049.1:0-26063 GCA_033763735.1 Bacteroidota bacterium
AACCATTCCGGTAAATAGTACTTTGGTAGGAATCGAAACATTTCCCGGGTTTGCTTTAGCCTCAGTAATAGGGGATGGCAATGGTGTGGTTACTATATTGGGCCGATCCAAGTCAAATCCAAATGCATTTGGTATGTGGGTTGTTACGGTTGTAGGTAAAGAAACTTTAAAACCTGACAAATTGGTTACCTCTACAACTGGTGATCCTTGCCAAGGAGAATTGGTATTAAAATCACCCAATCAAAATGGCTTGGATTATCAATGGTTTTTGAATTCATTAAAAATAAGAGGGGCTGATCAACCTAATTACAGAGCTGTAGTTTCAGGAAGTTACACGTTGATCGTGCTTACAGATGGTAATGTTGCCGAAACTTATCCACCTTTTAATGTATCCATTAGTAATATTGTTGTACCAACTATATCCGGTGTAGGTTCACCGATAACATTAATAACTTCGTCAAGAGATGTTGCAAGTAATACATCTGATACTATTACCCAATGGTATTTGAATAACAGATTAATAAGAGGTGCTACCGGTCGTAAACTCGATATATACTACAACGGAAAATACTATGCAACCAACAAATCAGGTAATTGCAGGATTCAATCCAATATATTAGAAGTAAATGAACCAAATTATGTCAATCTTCAAAGATCCGGATTGATCTATACTGATTCTACCATTGAAAATTACAGTAATGGCCCAATAGGGAACTCTATCAATATTTACCCGAACCCAACAAGTGGATTATATAATCTTGATTATTACACGTCTTCTAAAATTGGCCTGTCTTACCAAATATTTAACTATATGGGTCAAACAGTTGTAGAACGAACTTTAACAAAAGTTTCAATTGGATTACAAACTGATAGTTTTGATTTAAGCGTATTTGGAAAAGGCATATATTATATCAGTATTAATGAAGAAAATCATAAATCGAAATGTATAAAAATAGTTGTTCAATAATAGCACTGCTAATATTGGTTTTGGGATTTTTTGGGTGTAAACCTAATGTAGTTTTTGATGAAGTACCTACAGAATTACGATTAACAGTCAGGCTTAAAGGTAAACCTGCAGTAGGGTCAGTTGTATATATTTATACAGATTCTTCATCTCAAATTAATTCAGCAGCTAATTTTACAAAAGGCAATCCTATTGATTCTGCAATAGTTACCGATTCAACTAAAGGGTTAGTAATATTTAAACTTAAACCTGATGTTTTTTATTATATGAATGTTTATTATAAAATGTATGATACAAAATATGGAAAGAATTTTATTTATTACGATAACTCTCAATCTGGATATGAATTTTTGTGGACTTTAAATGAAAGAGCCATTACAGAAGCTTCAGTTGATTTATTTCCTGCGGAAGGCTTTGTTAATTTCTATGCTTCCAATAGCCCATCCGGCACTGTACCTATCAGAATGTCAGCCGATTACAAAGATGCAAAACGTACTATTAATACTACAATTACATCCATAATCAACAGTATTCCTGCCAATGCAATCAGTGTTGCCGGAGCGAATACCTTTAAACTCAGATATGGAAAATATGCATTGGGATATATAAACAAAAATGGATGCTCAGGTGTAGAGACTATTGAAGTTTTTGCTGATTCGGTTATTAATTTTAACTTAAATAAATGCAATTCAGGAGCCGTTAGTTTTTGGACATCCAACAAGGCCGCCATTCCCATTACAGTAGTTTTGGACATTAATAATACTATAGGAGGAATTAGCAAATTCTTTACTGCTGAACCTAACCCAATCAACTCATCAGGAACTTTATATAGAAATTTGCCGGATGGCATTTATAATTATTATGCAAGTTCAAATACTATTAATGCAGCCTGGACCGGAACTTTCACTATCAGCGGAACTAGTACTTTGGGCATAAAACTTGAATAAGTTATGAAATATATAATCTTTTACCTATTTACTTTTTTTATAATATTAAATAGCAATGCGCAATTGGTTGATGTATTACAAGTACATGCAGGGACAGCGGTTTTTCCTCAAAATCCTGATAATGATCCTATTACATTTAAACCCAAAAACTTATATGCAGGCTTCGGACCAGGACAAATTATTGGGGTAGCCGCTTCTAAGTTTCTTACTGATAAATTTATTTTGTCAGCTGAGGCTGAAGTTATGAGAACTAATAAACCAAATTATGGATTATTAACTGCAAAAGTTGGAGGATCTATTAAATACAATATTATTGCTCCTGACGTTTATCGATTCTCTCCTTATCTTAAACTCGGTGGAAATGCAATGTTCATTACGATTTCACAAGGGACTTTTGATTCTGAGAATAATACGGGGGATGAATATCCCAAAAATAGTGCTCAATATGTACAAGTAGACAAAATAACCAATCGTGAACAGTCATTCACTTTGTATAATGCGCCTGTTTTAGGAGGATTTATAAGTGCAGGATTAGATGTAAATGTTTGGGATAAGTATAGCATATTTGGTGAATATCAGTACAATTATAATCTAGCCAAAAGCTCAACTTTAATTCAAGAATATTTTCCATATAACAAATCCGATTTTGTATTCCAAAGCTTTATTGCCGGATTAAGAGTTTATATGTACTAGAAGTTTTTACACCTATTCACTTATTTTCATATTTTTTTTCTTTTGGAAATCACTTAAATAGTTCAATTCATTATGTTTGTTTTATGAATCACCTAAACAAGCAATAATGAAGTTAAGATTTTTGTTATTAGCTTTTTCCATTACTCAAGTTATTTTTTCTCAAGGAACTTTGCAAAACATAAAAGGCAGAATCCTTGATAAAGAGTCAAAGCAGCCTTTGATTGGGGTTGTGATTATTGCATTTGGTAAAGACAGTAGCAATAAAATTATTTCTTCTACAAATGACGATGGCTATTTCAAACTAGAAGGCATGCAAATTGGACGTATACAGTTAACTGCCTCCTATATTGGCTATAAACCAATTTCCATGAAAAATGTACTTTTAAATTCAGGTAAGGAATTGGTTTTGAATCTGGAAATGGAGGAATCCATTACAGAAATGAATGAAGTAGTGGTTTCATCTTCTCGTAAAGACCAAGCAGTGAATGATATGACCATAGTAAGTGCACGTTCTTTCACCGTTGAAGAAGCTGACAAATACCCTTCCAGCAGGCAAGACCCTGCTCGTATGGCTGGTAACTTTGCTGGCGTAAATAGTACAAGTGATGCTCGTAATGACATTGTAATCAGAGGAAATTCACCTCTTGGTTTGCTTTGGAGGTTAAACGATGTAGACATTCCAAATCCAAGCCACTTTGCTGTAGCTGGGAGCACCGGTGGTCCACTTTCCATTATCAACACAAAATTTTTGCAAACTTCTGATTTTATGACAGGTGCTTTTCCTGCTCAATATGGAAATGCCAATGCTGGGGTATTTGACTTAAAAATGCGCAATGGGAATTATGAAAAGCATGAGTTCACTGGACAAGTAGGTTTGCTCGGACTAGAACTTGCGGCAGAAGGACCATTGTCAAAAAAATCGAAAGCGACCTATTTGGCTATGTATCGATATTCCACATTTGAGCTATTTAATTTTTTCGGTATTAAAATCGGAACCAGTGCTGTTCCGAAGTATCAGGATGCTGCTTTTAAAATAAATTTGCCTACTAAAAATGCCGGTACTTTTTCACTGTTTGGCATTGGCGGTACCAGTTCCATTGACATTGTTTTAAGTAAAGAAGATGCCAAAAAGCTTCGTGACGAACCTGATTTGTATGCCGATCAGTCGCGCGATCAGTACTTCAGAACCAGCATGGGTGTGGTTGGATTACAACACGTAATTAATACTGGCAAAAAAGGATACTTATCAAGCACCATTGCACAAAGTGCACAACAAATTTTGGCATGGCATGACTTGATTTATAGAGATAAAAATTATAACCTTACTGGACTAAAAAGGATACTAGGTACGGACCAATTGGAACTTAGAACCTCTTTCAATCAAAGTTATAACCACAAAATATCTCAAAGATTAAGTTTGAGATTAGGGTATTACGGAACGTTTTACAATTTTTCGTTTCACGATAGTGCGCGTTTTGATTCTATTTCTACTTTCCGCGTGCGGGCAAATATTAACCAAAAACAGTATGTCTTATTTCAACCATATATTCAATTCAAATATAAATTGACCGAGAAGTGGACTTTTCATGCAGGCTTACATGCTGTGGTTCAAACACTTAACAACCAAAATCCATTGTACGAACCTAGGGCAGGAGTAAACTGGAATTTTAGAAATGATATGACCATAAGCTTTGGTTATGGCCTGCATAGTCAAATGCAACCGAATTACACCTATTATCTTAAGCCCCAAGGATATACCAGTGATGTCAATTTAAATATGGGTGCTTCCAGAGCCCATCATTTTGTGCTTACATACGATTATTCCATTCGATCCGATTTGAGAATAAAATCAGAAGTGTATTATCAATATTTGTGGAATATTCCTGTGTATCCTTATCCGTCATCGATATCCATGATAAATCAAGGGGCTTCTTTTTCCAGATTTTTCCCCAGAGCACCTATGGTTAATAGTGGGCAAGGAGAGAATTATGGGATTGAACTAACTATTGAAAAATTCTTCTCTAAAAATTATTATATTTTGTTTACCACATCTTTTTATAACTCAAAATATAAAGCTAGTGATGGAAAATGGCGCAATTCTGACTTTAATGGTCAATTTGTTACAAATTTATTAGGTGGATATGAATTACCAATCTCTAATAAATTTACATTAGTCTCAGGCACAAAAATATCATATGCAGGAGGCAGATGGTATTCACCGGCCGACACTGCCCTTTCACGTCAAAATCTGGATTATTATCCTGTGGATTCGTTGGTAAATACATTGCGTACACCCAATTACTTTCGTTGGGATTTGCGATTTGGGTTCCGATTGAATGGAAATAAAGTTACGCATGAATTCATGTTAGACTTAGTGAATGTGTTGAATACCAAAAACTTACTCGCGTACTCCTACGCACCTGATCCCGCCAACCCTAAAAAAGATCCATTAGTCCCAAATTATCAACTTGGATTTTTACCTTTATTCTATTATAAAATAGATTTTTAATTTTTATATACTGATGGAAAATATTGAATTTGAACTTGCCGCCAAATATGTGACAAATACCCAGTCGAATGTGTATATTACAGGAAAAGCAGGAACAGGGAAAACTACTTTTCTAAGGCATATTAAAGATACTACTTTCAAAAAAACAGCCGTTACCGCACCTACTGGAGTAGCAGCTATGAATGCCGGAGGGGTGACATTACATTCATTATTACAAATTCCATTTCAGCAGTTTTTGCCGGCTGTTCATTTGAGTCCTGCATCAGGAATATTAGATAAGAATACGCTCATTAGTAATCTTAAGATTTATCGTGACAAACAAGAAATAATTCGTTCATTGGATTTGCTTATTATTGATGAAGTTTCCATGATTCGTGCTGATGTGCTTGATGCTGCTGATACCATTCTCCGTCATATTCGTAAGCAACCTTCCCTGCCCTTTGGCGGCCTTCAAATGTTATTTATTGGTGACTTATACCAACTTCCACCCGTAGTAAATGATCATGAAAGAGAGTTAATGTCAGAATATTATGCTTCACCTTATTTTTTTGAAGCTCATGTAATGAAGGATTTGGATATTGTGGGGCTTGAATTGCAAAAAGTTTATCGCCAAAAAGATTTGAAACTGGTAAATCTGTTGAACAGAATCAGAACTAATGAATGTACCGAAGATGATTTGGAACTGTTGAATGACAAATACAACCCTGATTTTATACCCAATTCAAACGACAGTTATATCTATTTATCCTCACATAATGCTAGGGCAGATGAAATCAATCGAACCCGTTTGGCTGCTTTGAAAGGTGCTGAATACCAATTTGAAGCTATAATTGATGGTGAATTTTATGAATCAGCAACACCAGCCGAAAAAATATTAACGCTGAAAATAGGTGCTCAAATCATGTTTATTAAAAACGACAAGGGTGAGGACAGGAAATATTATAATGGCAAAATTGGTGTAATTGAAAAAATTGCGGATGGGAACATTATAGTTGGATTTACCAACGGTGATGAAACAATAACCTTGTCAAGAGAAACCTGGGAAAACATTCGATACAAATACAACCCCGGTAATGATGGCATTGAACAAGAGGTGTTAGGAAAATTTAGCCAATACCCTATAAGACTGGCATGGGCAATAACCATACACAAAAGTCAAGGATTAACATTCGACAAAGCTATAATTGATGCTGGTCAGTCATTTGCATCAGGTCAGGTTTATGTGGCTTTGAGCAGGCTTACCAACTTTGATGGATTGGTGCTAAAATCAAAAATTACGTCAAGAGCCATTGTAAGTGACCCTAGCATTCAGAAAAGCGATTATTTACTCGGTAAAGTTGCTCAATTGCAAAAGGAATTGCCCAACAAAGAAAAAATATATGCTTGTTCTGTTATTTTAAAAGCATTTGATTGGGAAAATCAGATGTTAAAACTAAAGGAATTATTTCCTTATTATGAAACGGCAGGAATACCGGATTTAACAAAAGCAATTAATTGGGCTAAAAAATTGGTGTCGGGAGTAGAGGAACAATTTAGAATATGTAAAAAATTCAAATTTCAACTGGAAGGCATGTTTAATGTTGAAGCCGAAATAGATTTTGTAGGTGTAAATGAACGTGTTTCTAAGGCATCATCATATTTTGAAACTTTTTTCAAAAATGTGTTTTTGGAATTTGATATCCACATCAAAGAATATCGACCTAAGCCAAAAACAAAAAAATATATAGGTGTGATCATAAATCATAAAAAAATGATTCAAGTACTTGAAAAAAACATAAAATCAAGTGCGATTCTAGCCGAAAGTCTTTCAAAAGGAGGGGCAGATTTTGATGCAATAAAAATGACCAACGTTCCAGAAGAAACAATTCTGAAAGACGAAACTAAAAAACCAGAAAAAGGAGAAACCAAAAAAATAAGTCTTGAACTATTCAAGGAAGGCAAGTCAATTTCAGAAATTGCTTCTATACGTTCTATGGTCTCAGGGACAATAGAAGGACATTTGGCCTCATTCATTCCTACCGGAGAAATAAAAATAACAGAATTAATGACAGAAACGACACTTAGTCAAATAGTAAAAGTGATTCAAGAATTGGGTCCCGTTCCAAGTGGTGAGTACAAAGCCAAACTTGGTGATTCGGTATCCTATGCTCAAATCAAAGCGGTGCAGGAATACCTAAAATTGAATAATGGAAATGGAGTTTAGATGGTAAGTGGTTTTGTATAACTCCGGTACAATACATATCCTCCAAAAACAATCAAAGGAATACTTAACATTTGACCCATATTTAATGGTAAAGAACTTTCAAAAGCTACTTGATTTTCTTTAGTATATTCAATCAAAAACCTTTGAGTAAATATAAGTACGACCAACCATCCGAATATTCTGCCATTGGGAGTTTTTTCTTTCATCTGCAAATACATAAACAGTAGAAAAACAAACAATGCAAAGTAAAAAATTGCTTCATACAATTGCGAAGGATGTCTTGCAAAATCCTCAGGAAATCCCTCAGGAGTCAAGTTTTGTCTGAAAATAAATCCCCATGGAACATCCGTTGGCTTACCTACAATTTCTGAGTTCATCAAATTACCCAATCTAATAAATCCTGCACCAAGAGCTACGGTAATCACCAATCGGTCAAGCAAATAGAACCATGAAAACTCAGGATATTTTCTTGAAAACAAATAAACGCCCAACAACATTGCTACGGTTGCTCCATGACTCGCAAGCCCACCTTCCCACACAAAAAGTATTTTCCAGGGTTGGGAAAGGTAATATTCTGGCTCATAAAACAAGCAGTGTCCAAGCCTAGCGCCAATAATAGTAGAAAGTACCATCCATATAAGTAATTGCTCAAGATGATCCAATGAGCGTTTCTCCATTTTGAAAAACCAAGTCATTAAATACTGACCAATGATAAAACCGGAAGCAAATAATACTCCGTAATAACGAATTGAAATAGGACCTATTGAAAAAATTTCAGGTGAAATATCCCAAGTAATAAATAGAAAATCCATAAATACGATTTGATAAAAGTCCAATTGTTACACCGGACTACAATTCAATAGAAACAAAAGATGTTTTATCCATTTATGTCGTGTATGTTTTTACTAAACATACTATTAGGTAATACTATTGGTGCAACTAGTGCTAACACAAACAGAAAACCGATAATACCAAGCATGATCATAATTTTGAAATATTAAATTTTGAATGATAAATTTTAAATTAAAAGTGAGTTGTGATGAGTTATTAGTGTTTATACATTAAGCTCTAATAACTACTTCAACTTTCACTCTGTTTACTTTAATTTCTTATTAAATAATTAATCTTCAACTCAACAACTCCTCAAGTTTAAACCAAATAGCCCAACAACTCTCTAACTCACTAATTCACTTACTCACTCTTACGCCATTGCCTCTTGAACCAACTTAGCTGCATCTTTCAAAATTACAGCTGATTTTACTTTTAGTCCTGAGTCGTTGATAACTTTTGCACCTTCTTCAGCGTTAGTACCTTGCAAACGAACAATAATTGGAATTGAAATATTCCCTATCGATTTATAAGCTTCTACAACACCATTAGCCACACGGTCGCAACGCACTATTCCTCCAAATATATTTATCAAAATAGCCTTTACATTTGGGTCTTTAAGAATAATTCTGAATCCGGCTTCTACGGTTTTGGCATTAGCACCGCCTCCAACGTCAAGGAAGTTGGCTGGTTCGCCACCGGAAAGTTTTATAATATCCATTGTGGCCATTGCAAGTCCGGCACCATTCACCATGCAACCTACATTTCCATCAAGTTTTACATAATTCAAATTATTTTCACCTGCTTCTACTTCTAATGGATCTTCTTCTGTAATGTCCCTCAATGCAGCAAGGTCTGGATGACGCATCAAAGCGTTATCGTCAAACGATACCTTTGCATCTACTGCAAGTATTTGATCGTCAGATGTTTTTAGTACGGGGTTAATTTCAACCATAGCAGCATCGGTACCTTCGTACATTGCATATAATTTGGTTACAAAAGTCACCATTTCTTTGAATGCATTTCCTGAAAGACCTAGTCCAAAAGCAATTTTACGAGCTTGATATGGTTGCAAACCTGTTAATGGATCTACCCATTCTTTTGTTATTTTTTCCGGAGTTGTGGCAGCAACATGTTCAATATCCATACCTCCTTCGGTACTTGCAATAATTACGTTTTTGCCTTTGCCTCTATCCAAAAGTATAGACAAGTATAATTCTTTAGGTTGCGTAAGTCCAGGATAATAAACATCCGCAGCTACCAGTACTTTATTCACTAATTTTCCTTCAGGACCAGTTTGAATCGTTTCTAAAACACCTCCTAATATTTGTTTTGACTTTTCCTTAACTTCATCAAGCGTTTTGGCAAGCTGTACTCCCCTGTTCTCAGTTCCTTTGATTTTACCTTTGCCTCTACCTCCAGCATGAATTTGAGCCTTAACTACCCAAAGTTTTGTTCCTGTAATTTCGGTTAATTTGTTGGCAGCGGCTACAGCAGCTTCAGGAGACTCGGCCATTATGCCTTCACCTATTTTAACGCCATATTTTTTTAGTACTTCTTTGGCCTGATACTCGTGAATATTCATGTGATGCGGGAGAAATTTTGTATTTGGTTCGAAAGATAAAATAAAGGTTGATAAGTTCAAATATTGCACTTAAAATTAACTTTTATTTTTGACTTTTAACTTGAGATTATAATTAACTTTGTATTTTAAAATTTAACTATGGGGCTTACTTATGCTGAAATTAATTTGTCAAATCCACGAAATAGTGATTTAAGTGGAACTAAGATAAAAGCTTTAGTTGATACTGGAGCGTTATTAATTTGTATTCCCCAACACATTGCCATACAATTAAATTTAGAAGAACTTGAGAAAAGAGAAGTTTACACTGCAGACGGCAAAATGCACAGCGTCCCATATGTAGGACCATTGAAAATTCAGTTTGAAAATAGATTTTGTTTTGTTGGTGCACTAGTTTTAGGAGATGAACCACTTTTAGGAGCCGTACCTATGGAAGATATGGATGTGATGGTTCATCCTTCAATTCAAAAACTTATTGTAAATCCTGCAAACCCAAATATGCCAGCTTATCCGGTTAAATAATATGCTCACCGCCCATTCCATCAAAAAAACATACCAAAACCTGCCGGTACTTAAAGGTATAGACCTTACTGTGCAAAAGGGTGAAATTGTGGCTATTACAGGCCCTTCCGGAGCTGGCAAAAGTACTTTACTGCATATTTTGGGTACCTTAGATAAACCCGATGAAGGTTCTTTGGAATTTGAAGGGCAAAATATTTCTAAACTTAAAGACAATCAACAAGCGAAGTTTCGGAATGAAAAACTCGGTTTTGTATTTCAGTTTCACAATCTCTTACCGGAATTTACTGCTTTTGAAAATATATGTATTCCTGCTTACATTAAAGGACAAACAGGTGCTGAAACTGAAAAAAGAGCACTTGAATTGATGGATTTGCTACATATTTCTGCCCGCAGGACGCATAAACCATCAGAAATGTCGGGAGGAGAACAGCAACGCACTGCAGTGGCTCGTGCACTGATAAATAATCCTGAAATAGTATTTGCCGATGAGCCTAGTGGCAATTTGGACTCAAACAATGCACGTGATTTGCATCAATTATTTTTTGATTTACGTCAAAAATTTGGTCAGGCTTTTGTAATTGTAACACACAACAATGAATTGGCAGGAATGGCTGATCGCCAATTGCAAATGAAAGACGGTATTTTATTATAAATCAACAAAATCCATTGGCAAAAAATGTACTTTATATTTCCTATGATGGACTTTGTGACCCTCTTGGCCAGTCACAAATTTTGCCTTATTTAATTGGATTAAGTGAAAAAGGGCATAAAATTAGCATTATCAGTTATGAAAAACCTTCAAAATATAAAATTAACAAGACTTATATTCAACAAGTTGTAAGCGAAAACAATATTACTTGGTACCCGCATAGATATACTCGATTTCCACCGATAATTTCAACTATTTTTAATGTATATTTTTTACTTGAAAAAATTAAGCAACTATTTAAATATCAACATTTTGATATAGTACATTGCAGAAGTTACATAGCAGCCTTTGGTGGTGAATTGGCACAGAAAAATTACAATGCAAAATTTATTTTTGACATGCGAGGCTTTTGGGCTGACGAACGTATTGAAGGAGGACTTTGGAATATTCGAAACTTCGTTTTTAAATCGATATATACTTTTTTTAAGCATAAAGAATTGCAATGGCTATCCAAAGCCGATATTGTTGTTACTTTGACTCATTCCGCAAAAAAATACTTAGTTGAAAAACAATTAGTTAATGAAAAAAAAACATTTGTTATCCCTTGCATGGTTGATACTCAATTATTTAATTATCAAAAAGTTAATTTAGATTCTATAGTCTTAATAAAAAAAACATTGAATATTGACAAGGATGCGTATGTGTTAGGTTATGTTGGGTCCGTTTCTACCTGGTATTTACTTGATGAAATGATTGATTTTTATAAAATCGTTTTATCAAAAATTCCAAATGCTTTTTTCCTATTAGTTAGCACTGAAAATGAATTTATTGAACATAAAATGAAAATACATAGTATTGATAGCCAACACTTTAGATGCATCGGAGCAAGTCGTAATCAAGTGCCGGGATTGATTTCTTTATTTGATTTGGGAATTTGTTTAATTAAAAATAGTTTTTCAAAAATAGCTTCTTCACCTGTGAAATTAGGAGAAATGATGGCTATGGGCATTCCCGTGGTTTGCAATGCGAATATTGGTGATATTAATATGATTTCTGAAAAATATAATTCTGTTTATACACTGCAAAGCCTTGATAATGAATCATATGAGAAGGCAATTAATCTTGTCCTAAGAAATTCAATTCAAAAACATGATATCATAAACTCAGCCATTGAATTTTTTTCATTGCAAAATGGAATTGAAGTATATCAAAATATATACGAAAATGGCTGAAAATAAATCTTTAAGTATTTATTTCATAGTCCCCTACCCCTTTGGAGAAGCACCATCCCAGCGATTCAGATTTGAGCAATATTTTGATGTTTTAATTGAACAAAACATTAAGTTCAAAACATCTTCATTTTATTCAATAAATTCATGGAAAATATTGTATAAACGAAGTTATTACCTACAAAAGGTTTGGTATGTAATTTTAGGCTTTTTGAAGAGAATAATTGATTTAGTTAATTGTCATTCGGCTGATTATGTTTTTATTCATCGTGAAGTTACTCCAATAGGACCTCCTTTATTTGAATGGATGATTGCCAAAGTTTTGAAAAAGAAAATCATATTTGATTTTGATGATGCCATTTGGCTTCCTAATACCTCAAATGAAAACAAATGGATTGCAAAGTTGAAATTTCATTCTAAAACTGGAATGATATGCAAGTGGGCATATAAGATAAGTGCCGGAAATACATATTTAGCTGCATATGCGCAACAATTTAATGAAAATGTAATTGTAAACCCTACAACTATTGCCACCCATTTGCAACAACTTAAGTCAGAGAAAAAACCCTCATCCAATAAAGTAATAATCGGTTGGACAGGCACACATTCCACATTGAAATACTTATATGAAATTGAAGATTTTTTAAAGAAATTATCTGATAATAAATCGACAATAATTAATGTTATTGCCAATAAAAAGCCAACTTTTGATTTTCCATTTGAATTTAAATACTGGAATAAAACTACCGAAATAGATGACCTTTTGAAAATTGACATTGGAATTATGCCATTAACCGACAATGAATGGAGTAAAGGCAAATGCGGATTCAAAGCTTTGCAGTTTATGTCATTAGGAATTCCTGTGATTGCTTCCAGTGTAGGTGTAAATAATCAAATAATTTCTCACGGAATTAATGGATTTTTGGTTTCAAAAATCTTAGATTGGGAAATAGTTGTAAATCAACTAATTACCAACAAAGAATTGAGACAATCTATAGGCAAAAACGCGAAAATTTACATTGAAACACACTTTTCTTCAAACTCAAACAAACAAAACTTTTTAAGTTTGTTTACTTAATTTAGTTTAAATGGGTTATTTTTGGACATTAAAACTATGTATTTTGTTGCGTAGTATTACTCATTTCTTGCATTTTATGTCATTACACTATTTCAATTTATTTCTTGGATAAGAATTTCAAAATATATAATTCGATTTTACCGAAACTGGTTTTGGAGAATATTTTTAGTGCTACTAAAAGATAACTAAATGCTTCAAATAATCAGACCGTTTTTTAGAAACACTATAAACGGAAGAATCTACAGATTACTATTTTTATTTATTTGTACAATTATAGGTATATCAGTATACGTTATCTTTCGATTAATTGAATTAAATAATACTACTTCAAAACTAAATCATCTTTGGCAAGCAGAGCTTCATGGCTTTATAACTTTAGCTAATTTTCAAGGAGGGCAGTTTGGTGTTTTGAATTCAATAAAAAAAATTGAACCTGACAGTGGTATATATCCCAAATTGATAGATGCGTCTAATAATATTGTTAGAAATATTATTGGCAAAAACTTAGATTCTGCAGGGTATAGTGCACCCGCTGCAATTGATTCTTTGTGTAATTCAATTGAATCATACGCTATAGCAACCTTGCCAGTAAACACTTTAATAGTCCAAAAGCAAGAAAAGATAAAGGCAGGGCTATCTACCTCTGTTGAAGATTCATTAATTCGGGCTACTTGGCAAAATGCAGATGTGTATATAGGAAAGTTTTATACACATTTATATGGTTCACTAATTTTTGAAGTATTATCAAAACACAAACTTGAACTTAGGGCAAGGTTGGATGAACTTTATTTGATAATTTTTATTTCATTACTAATTATAGCAGTGATAATCACCTTATTCATTATAAAATATGGATTGGATTTCAGAAAATTCATTTTCCAAATCATAAAAGGTCCCACAAATGTACTTGACAAATTATCAAGCGGAGAGATTACAGAATTGCAAAATGAAACCAAAACCGAACTTGATTCTATTATATTAGCTACAAATAAACTTACAGAAAACCTAACAAATGCAAGTGCGTTTGCTTTGGAAATAGGCAAAGGAAATTTCAATCATCCATTTAGTGCAGCTGGTCAAAATGACGTTTTAGGAAATGCATTATTAAAAATGAAAGCAGACCTCGAACAGTTTTCAATTAAAGAAAAACAACAAAGTTGGGCAAATTCAGGATATGCACTTTTTGCAGATTTGCTTCGAAATTTAGAGTCTGATTCAAAAATTTATGGTCCTAGAATGGCTTCTGAAATTGCCAATTACTTAGAAGTAAATCAAGTATTTATATTTGAATTAGATGAGTCAAAACAAAATCTTGATTTGATTGGAGCTTATGCTTACAGCAGACAAAAATATCTGCAAAAACAAATTACAGTAGGTGTAGGTCTTACAGGTCAGGCAGTATTAGAAGAAGACATCATATTTCTGACAGAAATTCCAAATGGATATACTAAAATTACTTCGGGACTTGGAGATGCCACTCCAAATTGCCTTCTAATTGTACCTATTAAAGATGACAAAAACATTGAAGGTGTAATAGAAATAGCTTCTTTTAAAGTGCTTCAGCCATTTGAAATTGAATTTGTTCAGAAACTCTCCCAAACTTTATGTTCATACATTTCAAATATGAAACAATCACAAAAAATGAAACAATTACTTTCTGAAACGCAGGAAATGGCAGAAAACCTTAGAAGTCAGGAAGAAGAAATGAGGCAAAATATGGAAGAACTTTTGGCAACTCAAGAGCAAATGGAAAGAAATAAATAATTATAGTAAATGAAATTAGTTAGATTTTAGATATTCGAATACAGAATTTGTTTCACATTAGTTAATATCCATATATTTACTGCTTTAATTTATCACTTTACATTTCATGAGCAAAAAAGTTCAGAAAAACACTTCCAAACCAATTAAAAAAGAATCAGCTCCAAAGGTAGTTACTCAGCCTGCATCAGGAATTGAAATCAATTGGTATTTTGTAGGATTGGGGGTAATACTTTTAGTCGTTTTATTAATCCGCATGCGATTGCTTGGCATTCCACTAGAACGCGATGAGGGTGAGTATGCATACATGGGCAACCTTATTTTGAATGGCATCCCTCCATACAAAGATGCCTACAATATGAAATTGCCTGGCACTTATTATATGTATGCACTCTGGATGGGAATGTTTGGAACAACTATAACCGGTGTTCATTTTGGATTGTTGATAATGACCATTGGCACAATTTTGTTGCTTTTCTTTTCATTTCGAACACTATTTACATCTAATGTTGCCTTAATTGCTTCCGGTGTATATGGACTTATGTCACTGAGTGCCAACTTGTTAGGATTTGCAGCACATGCTACCCATTTTATGACTTTTTATATTGCTTTAGCTTTATTCTTTTATTCTAAATTTACCAAAAATCGAAAATGGTTTTGGGCATTGTTAACAGGAATCGCTTTAGGCATGTCTTTCTTAATGAAACAACAGGCCGTTTTTATGTTGGTATTTGGATTCTTAATGATAGTTATTTACCAAGTATTTGAAAAACCTCTTCCGATTAAAAGCCTGATTATCAATGCAGGATTGTATTCCATTGGTGTTTTCATTCCTTATTTATTGGTTTTAGTTATTATGTCAAGCACAGGAGTTTTTGACACATTTTGGTTTTGGACAGTACAATATGCAAGTAAATATGCCGGTTCGGGTGTTAGCATGGATGATGCAAAAATGTTATTTGGAATGTCATTTGAACCTATGTACAAAGAATTTATGGGGATATGGTGGCTTTGCGGGGCTGGATTGATAATCACTTATTTCTCAAAGTACGATTTAAGATATAAGCTTTTAGCAACCGGATTGTTTATTTTCACCTTTCTAACAGTTTGTCCCGGCTTTTACTTCCGTCAACATTATTTTATTCCATTTCTTATTTCAGTAGGATTGATGGCAGGAATTACACTTGATGCTATTGCAGGTGGGTTAGCTGACAGGCTTAAAATTAATGGATTGAGAGTGTTTGGATTTGTAGTTCTTGCAATAATTGCAGCCTCAGCAATTACCGGATTTAAAGATTATTATTTAAAAACCAAGCCTGAGCAACTTTGCAAACGAATTTATGGCACAAATCCCTTTGTGGAATCAGTTGAGATTTCAAAATATTTAAAGGAAAATACAACTAAAGAAGACAAAATAGCTGTGTTGGGTTCCGAACCGCAGATATTCTTTTATGCAGATAGAAGTTCAGCAACTGGATATATCTATACCTACGGTTTGATGGAAAGTCATGATTATAACAAAACCATGCAAAAACAAATGATAGACGAGATTGAGAAGAACAAACCTAAGTATCTGGTTTACTGCAATGTTCGTACTTCATGGTTACCTCGTCCGGATAGCCCTATGGATATATTTACTTGGTTCAATAAATATTCAACCGAAAACTATGAAGTAGTAGGGATTGTGGATGGACTGAATTCTTATCAACCTCAGTATAAGTGGAATGAATTAGCAAAAACCAGCCAACCTCAGGGTGAAGAATATATTTTGGTATTCAAACGTAAAGTATAATGTCAAAGAAAGACAAAAAAAAATCAAATACAAATCAAACGCAATCCAATGTAAAACCTGCTAATGTAAAAATTAATGCAGCACCGTTTGATTTAGAAATATTTAACACAAAAT
This sequence comes from Bacteroidota bacterium, assembly GCA_033763735.1. Classification (GTDB taxonomy): domain Bacteria; phylum Bacteroidota; class Bacteroidia; order Cytophagales; family UBA9547; genus JANRJY01. The sequence continues at coordinate 16,872 of JANRJY010000049.1, forward strand.
ATAAGTTTGCAGCCATAGGTGCTTTTGCATTTATTTTGTTGATTTACTTATTCGTCACATTCAAAAACATTGCATATCCATTGTTTTGGGCTGATGAAAGCATGACTGCTGTGGGTGCGCAACGAGTGATGCAGTATGGTTATCCCAAAGTTCACGATGGCAAAAACGTATGGTACGATTTACGTCACACCAATCCGAAACTTGGTATTGATGAAAAAACAGATGCATACATTGGAGGTACAAGTTGGGGGCATTATTATTATGCTTTAATTGGACTTACACTTGCTAATGGCGAAGATGATATATATGCCAAAACAGCTATTTTTAGAAGCACTTTTGCAATACTGGGCATTGTTGGTATTTTAATATTTGGTTGGCTCATTACTTTATTTTTTCCTGATACATTTTCAAAATTTGCATTTCTTGCCGGATTCACGCTCTTATGTTTATTGTCAGTTTCATTGGGACTATTGATTAAAGAAGTTCGTTATTATGCACCTACCATATTTCTGACAAGCATCATTTGTGGGGCTTATATAGCAACTCGCTTTGCTCAAAAATTGAACATTTATGTCGCCTCCTTTATCATTTTATTATGCCTTTGGATGCTGTTTATGACATTCGCTCCAGTGTATTTCATTCTAATGGTTGCAATAGGATTAACTGAAGCTGTAATAGCAATTCAACTCTTTCGTGAAAATGAATGGATCAAAAAAGGGGTGCCTGTTTGGGGCGGTTTGGCACTTTCTTTAGTATTTATTTATCCTTTTCTTCAGTTTTTCAAAACCTTCGAAATATCGGATGCAATGGCTGTCTTCAATGGATATAACAGCAAAATGTATTGGGAAAATGTAGCTACAGTGCTTAAGTATTTTAGAATATATGAACCATTCTGGTTGTTTATTTCTGTGAAATTGTTGGTGCTTTTCAATATTAAAAATGTGCTGAAAAATTTACCTCAAAAATTTTGGGCTTCATTGTTTTTTACCTGTGTACTTGTTTTATCAGCATTATTAATTTCAAGGATTCCTAATTTTATTTATACACGTTATATTATATTTATGCAACCCATAATGGCTGCAAGTATATTACTTGATGTTTTTATACTTTGGGAGATAAATCGCATCGAAAAACCCACATCATTTGTATTTGTATTGGTCATTTCATTTTTCTGTTTTGGAATATTTTTATTTACCAATTTGAATAACATCACTTCTCGGTTATCTGAACTTACAGAGCCATACAAAGGACCTTTGGATTATACCATTCCGTTTATTAAAGAAAAGTACAAAAAAACAGACACCCTAGTAATTGCTGCCAACTATGAAGAAACCTCCTATATGTATTACCTTGGCAGTAAGGTGGTTGTTGGTTTTATAGGAAATAATTTGGATTCAGACAGGGTTGCAACGCCTGATGTAATATGTTACCGTAAACCATGGGGTAACTTTACAGACATATTTATGGGATATCTGCAAAAAACACCCTATGACCGGACAGGATTTCCGGTATATGACAACCCTGTCAATAATATTCCGGAGCTTAATTTTATGCCCGCTTTCAACCATAGGTTTAAAAACAAAATGGCTGCCAACGAGCAAGAGGCAACAGAAATATTTACAAAAAAATAATTTGGGACTTAGAGATGATACTAACAAGCATTATATTTGAGTAAAGATACTTTTATGAATATTTCTGAATTCGAAATGTATGAACTTTTGCGAGAAAAAATGGACGAGAAGCAAGCGCGTATGCTTGTAGAATTCATTGAATTTCGTGTTGAAAAAAAATTCGAGGAAGCTAGAGATGTGTTTGCAACCAAAGACGATATTCATCGACTTGAATTAAAAATTGCAGAGATTCATCTAAAAATCGCAGAATCTAAAAATGATTTTATTAAATGGCATTTTGGAATGATTATTGGATCAACTCTTGCAGTAATTGGAACGATATTGACCGTAATGCAAATGGGTGGCTAGGGTAAATAACAAATTCCATTCTCCAAACCTATTTTTCAAAGTATTTATTATTTTTCTCAAATGAAAATCCTCCATGTAAGCCCGTCCTATTATCCTGCAATCAAATTTGGAGGTCCCATCAGATCGGTTCATGAACTTAACAAGTCATTGGTCTCCAAAGGAGTACATGTTGAGGTAATCACTACCGACGCAGGTATTGATAAAGATCAAAAAATAATAATTAATTCATGGCAACAAGTTGAAAATGTAAAAGTTAAATATTTTTCTTTTATTGGATATGAGCATTATAATTTTTCTTTACCGCTTTTTTTTGCACTTTTCTTTAATGTTAAAAAATACGATTTAGTGCACATTACTGCAGTTTGGAATTTTCCAGTGTGGGCTGCAAGTTTTTGTTGCAATTTGTTTGGTATTCCATATATTATTTCTCCCAGAGGCACCATTTACCCGGAGACAATTGCCTTAAAATCAACCAATTTAAAGAAATTGTATTACCAGTTGGTTGCTAAAAGGTGTTTGGAAAAAGCTTCTTACATCCATTTCACTTCTGATGATGAAGCTGAAAGTGTAGTTAAGCATTTGAAGTTAAAAACTAAATATCAAGTCATAGCTAATGGCATTGATTTGAATGCTTTTCAAAAATCATCAGAACATCCTATAACCCATTATTTCCCAGATTTAACAGGAAAAGAATATCTTTTTTTCATCGGTAGAATTCATCCCAAAAAAGGATTAGACATTCTCTATCAGGCATTTGCAAAAGTCATTAAAGTATATCCCGACTTAAAATTAGTTATTGCCGGTCCGGATAACGATGGTTATAAAGCTGAGTTAGTTGCACTTTCAAATCATTTAAATATCTCTAATTCAATAATTTACACAGATAATATTGAAGGAGACGCAAAAAAAGCAGCTTTTCAAGGTGCAAGTATGTTTTTGCTAAGCTCGTATTCTGAAAACTTCGGAATGACGGTAATAGAGTCATTAGCAATGGCTTGCCCAATTATAATTAGCAACAAAGTAGGTATTGCGCCAAATATTGAATCAAACCATGCTGGAAAAGTGGTGCAGGTGGATGAAAACGAACTTTCTGAGGCTATTATAGAACTAAAACATAATCCCAGTCAAAAAGAACTGTATATCAAAAACGGACTAACTCTTGTCAAAAATCAATTCAGCATCGATTCGGTGAGTAATAGTTTTATAGAATTGTACCGAAAAATTGTTAAATAGAAGTATTGAAATAATAATTTGTGTTATTCCTTTTAAGTAAAAAATATAAAAAAAACAGGTTACACAAATTAAACGAATTAACACCAATAATTAGCGATAATTAGCCTAATCCGTGTTATTTGTGTTCTAATTATAGCTAATTTTGCTATTTTAATGGCTATCAAACTATTTACTTATTTCTATAAACTATAATGAAAATCAGTGAAATTACCCAAGCACTTGAATCATTCGCACCCCTTGCCTATCAGGAAAGCTACGACAATTGTGGCTTGTTGGTTGGAGATACAAATGCTGAATTATCCAAAGTACTTGTAACACTGGATGTTACTGAAGAAGTAGTTGAAGAAGCTCTTAAGTTGGGTTGTAACTTAATTGTAGCGCATCACCCCATTATTTTCAAAGGACTTAAAAAAATTGCGAATTCCAATTATGTTGAGCGAACCGTTGTATCCGCAATAAAAAAAGACATTGCCATTTATGCCATACACACCAATCTGGATAATGTGGTTCAAGGCGTAAGCTTTCGAATGGCGCAAAAACTGGGTTTGCAAAATATTAAAATTCTTGATCCTCAGAGAAATAAGTTGTCAAAACTTACCGTATTTGTCCCCAATGAAAATGTTGAAGTTCTTGCCAAAGCACTCCATGATGCAGGTGCCGGAAACATTGGCAACTATCAAGAATGTAGTTTTAGAATGTTGGGCACAGGCACTTTTAAACCGAATGAATTTGCCAATCCTCACCTTGGGCAATCGGGCATCAAAGAGTATGTCAATGAAACTCGTATTGAATTTATTTTCCCTGCACATAATCAATTTCAAATACTTCAAGCTATGAAAGCAGCCCACCCTTATGAAGAAGTGGCCCATTTTTTTCAACCCCTTGATAATGAATTCAATGAAGTGGGGGCAGGTGCAATTGGTGAATTTAAAGAGGAAATGGATACAAAAGAATCATTTCAATTACTAAAATCTACATTTCAAGTTCCTATGGTTAGGCACACTAATTTAATCAAACAAAAAATTAAAACCGTAGCAATGTGCGGGGGCTCGGGAAGTTTTCTTACAAAAAAAGCAATCAGTTGTGGTGCCGATATTTTTATTACCTCTGACATTAAATATCACGAATTTTTTGATGCCGAAAACCGCATCATCCTTGCAGATATTGGGCATTACGAAAGCGAACAATTTACAAAAGAAATATTATCAGAAATTATATTAAAAAAATTTCCTAATATTGCAGTCCTTTTGTCAAAAGTGGTTACAAACCCCGTTCAATACACATAAAATCCGATGGAACAAACTGTAGAGCAAAAACTTGAATATTTATTAAAACTGCAGTCAATTGACTCGCAAATAGATCAAATAAAAATCACCAGAGGTGACCTTCCCGAAGAAGTAAGGGACATTGAAGATGAAGTTGCCGGTATGCAAACGCGTATCAATAATTTCAATGAAGAAATCAAAGAATTGGATGCCGCAATTGCCGGATACAAAAATTCAATTAAAGAATCAGAAAAACTGATTAAAAAATACGAAGATCAACAAACGAATGTTCGTAACAATCGTGAATATGATGCTATATCCAAAGAAGTTGAACTTCAAAAACTTGAAATCCAACTTTGTGAGAAGAAAATCAAAGAATCGGGATATAAAATCGAATTAAAAAAGAAAGAAATAGAAACCACCAATGACATACTTACTGCTCGGAAAGGAGACATGGAAGTTAAAAAAGGGGAACTTGATGTGCTAATTGCTGAAAGCGAAGAAGAAATCACAAAATTGATGAACGACCGTGAAAAAGCTTCAAAACAAGTAGATGAACGTCTTTTCAAATCGTATAGTAAATTAAGAAATAATTATCGTAACGGATTAGCAGTAGTTCTTGTAAAACGTGACGCATGCGGTGGATGTTTCAACTCTATTCCTCCTCAACGCCAGGCTGAAATTAAAGAGCGCAAAAAAATTATTGTTTGCGAACATTGCGGTAGAATTCTTGCCGGAGTAGAAACCATTGTAGTACCTGAAGCACCCGTCAAAAAGAGTGCTTTATCAAAGGAATTGAAAGAGGCCTAGATCATTTGAAAAAAATAGTAATAAAAAAAGGGAGTTTATCGCTCCCTTTTTTATTTTTGAAAAATGAATAAATATTTCATAGTTGTTATTATTACTTTTTGTTCCTTTCATTCGTTTGCACAACACGAATATTCAGTTGACTTAAAAAAGGCATACGATGAATTTTTGAAACTTAGGGTAGATTCAGGAGTATCCATTTTAAAAAAATATGAACATAAGCACAAAAATAATGGCGTAGCCATATTGCTTGAAAATTATGCGGATGTCATTCGTTTGGCTGTGTCTGAAAATCCCGATTTATACGAAGTCTTAAAGAAAAACGAAAAGATACGCATCCAAAATATTGAAAAAATTGACCCGAAGTCACCATATCACAATTACATTCTTGGAGAAATATACTTACAATGGGGAATCATAAAGGCGAAATTCGGTAACGAAGTTGAAGGTGCGAGAGATATAGTTCGTGCTTACAACTTATTTCAAGAAAACGAGAAAAAATTTCCTGATTTTATTTATCACAAAAAATCATTAGGCGCACTTCATATTATATTAGGATCCATCCCTGATAACTATAAATGGGTTGCTCGAATGTTGGGTTTTAATCCTGATATATTATTAGGAATTAAAGAAATGAAACAAGTATTTGAGTCAAATAATGCTGTTCGGTCAGAAGCATTTTTGCTTTATGAGGGATTAAAATATTTTTTACTCAAGGAGCGAAGAGAAGAACCGGTGGAGTTGAATCGTTTTTTAGGAAACAATTCCGACAATCTTGCAGCTATGTATTTGTACGTGGGAGTATTACGAAAATTCAACAGAGGCGAAATGGCTTTAGTGGTACTGGATAATTTCCAAATCAATGACAAATACATAAATTTTCCATACAACAAGTACATAAAAGGCAACTTATTACTTCAAAAAGGCAAATATGAAGAAGCGGCACAAGACTTTAAAGTATTTATTGATTTGTTTGATGGTAAAAATTACAAAAAAGACGCTTGTTATAAAATATTCCTCGCATACAGCATCCAAGGCAAAACTAATGAAGCCCTAGAGTATTTTAATTACATTTCTGAAATTGGACAAGCAGTTACAGAGCCAGATAAAATTGCAGAAAAAGCAGCGAAAGAAAAACCTTACATGGACGTGCGTTTGGTAAGAGCCCGTCTGCTTTGTGATGGTGGCTATATTACTGAAGCAGCATCAATACTTCATGGTCTGACAGCCAATGACTTCCCCAACCAAAAAGACAAAACAGAGTTTTATTATCGAATTGGAAAGATTTATGAGCTTCGCAAAGAAGAGGTTAAAGCTATTCCTTTTTATGAAAAAGCAATTAAAATACAAGGGAATGAAAAGTACTATTTTGCGCCAAATGCATGTTTAACGATAGGCTATATTTTACTCAAAACCGATCCTCAAAAAGCTTATGAATACTTCAAAAGAGTGTTCGAATATTCAGATTATGAATATGAAGGTAGCATTAATGCCAAAGCAAAGGCAGCCCTTCATGAATTAAAAAAATAATATGAACGCTGAGCGTTTTCCCGATCGGGAACAACTGTACTCTCTTATTCGTAATGCTTCTGATAGTTTCACGAAAGTAATTGTACTCAATGGAAATAATTACAGCAATTATCCCTATGGGTCATTTCCGACTTACTTGGCAGCGGGTAATCAAATCTTCACTCAAAATGGGAATTTATCAGATTTACAAAAATTTATTTTCAATAACAGTGGAATTAAATTTGGTTTTCTAGGATATGATTTAAAAAACGAAATTGAAGCCATTTCAAGTAATAATTTTGATGGTGTTTTACTTCCAAATTTTGGTTTTTTAGTTCCTGAAATATTTATTGATTTTACTACTGTTAATCCAATCAACAACCTAAAGAATTCTTTTAAATGGACCGATTATAACACTTTTCAAACAAAGTTTAAAGGTGAAATAAAATCAAGAGTGACCAAAAAAGACTATATCAAAACTGTTAACCTTATACAAGAACGCATTCAAAACGGGGAAGTATATGAAATGAATTTTTGTATAGAATTTTATATAGAAGATATTGACATTGACCCGGTTGGATTGTACACCTTGTTGAACAGTAGCGCTCCAATGCCTTTTTCGGCATTTATGAAATGGGATAATCATTATTTGATATGCGCTTCCCCGGAAAGATTTCTGAAAAAAGACAGAAACAAACTCATTTCTCAACCAATTAAAGGTACAGCACCACGTTCAAAGGATTTAAAAAAGGACGAATTAATAAAAACGCAGCTTCAACATTCAGAAAAAGAAATAGCTGAGAATACAATGATCGTAGATCTCGTTCGCAATGACCTAACAAAGTGTGCCACTGATGGAAGTGTGAATTTGTATGAATTATGCAAAGTTTATTCTTTCCCAAATGTACACCAAATGATATCTACTGTGGTTGCAGAATCAAAGCATGATATTACATTTACCGATATTATCAAAAGCAGTTTCCCTATGGGTAGTATGACAGGGGCTCCCAAATATGCTGCTATGAAATATATAGAACAATACGAGCACACTAAGCGAGGACTTTATTCTGGAGCCATTGGTTATATAGATGAAAATGGCAATTTCGACTTCAATGTTGTGATTCGCTCTGTGATATATAATGCCTCTGCAAAATACCTATCTTTTCAGGTAGGCAGTGCCATCACTATTGATGCCAACCCCGAACAAGAATATGAAGAATGCTTAGTGAAAGCGAAAGCAATTTTTGAGTTGTTTGGGTAAAAAAACATTGCCAAATTAAAATTTCTAATTTTATTTATTGTAAAATAAATTTATTTAATTGCAAAAGCTTGCTTTCTGGGATTTAAATTTGAATTATGTTAAGAAATATATTATCCATATTAATTATAATTCAGTCAACTTAATATTATTTATCTTTAATTGGAATCCAGATTTCTTCTTCTGAATTTGGGTCATTATTTTTGTATTTTTCACCTAATATTTCAAAATGTGGTCGATGATCCAACATATATTCAGAGTTGGGAATCCATTCGGAGTAAATATATTTGAATATTGAGTGATCCGTATTGATTCCTTTATAATTAAAAACCGCATAAAGACCTGCTGGCAAAATAAAACTATAAAAAAACGGCATTAAATTTTGGGAATCAACAACCTTTACTGCTGCCCATTTTTCAAATTCATTTTCAAGACTAAAAGAATTGAAATAGTTCAAAGGATATACTTGAATAGAATATAATTCAGATCTTTTAACCTTCATATTTGAATTTCTCAATTGCATAAATTCCTTCCATAATTCACCGGTTCTGTTATTTGATAATGACATTTTCATTCTGATACCTATCAAATGCTTTTCTTTGAGCGTATCAATCCTTGGAGTTGAATTCATTTTGATTTCATTTGAATTAAAGCTTCTGCTACACTTTTGACAGGAAGATTGCAAGCGTAATTATGGCATATAAATATAAAAGTATCATTCTGAGGCAATCGGTTTTTTAATAGAGGCAATTCGCTATTATCATTTGAACCACATATAATTTTGTTAGGGATATAAGAATTATCAATTCCTTTCCTAAATTCAAAAGATTTATTACCACAAATAGCTATTTCATATAATGGTGATGTAAAATAGCTTAACAGAATTCCCCAATTTGACAAGTAATATGGCTCTTGATAAATGGTGGAACTAATTGTTTTTAACATTTTTTCAGATAATTCTTTCCAAAATGGATTATCAATTAATACGCCCAATTTTAATAAATTAGGCAACTATATACATAGTGGGACAATTAATTTTTGATATATACTTTATGACTGCCGAATTATTAGAATTAAAGATAAAAGAAATAAAGGATAAATTATTAGAATCAAGGATTGATATAAAAATAAGCACCTATGT
>JANRJY010000070.1:0-1563 GCA_033763735.1 Bacteroidota bacterium
TATCGGGATTAAAAGACGATATCAGAGAAAGTGATGTAGTGACTTTCGACATTCAAGAAGGTAAAAAAGGATTAAATGCAGTTAACGTAAAATTGGCCAACTAGTTAAAACATAACCGCAAATTAAAAATTTTAGGCCCCTTGAATGGGGCTTTTTTTTTGGATTTTTTTAATATCTATAACAATAGCGAATCTATTCTGTGTGCTTGCACCATTTGTCTTTTGTTTGACCATGAAAACACTGTAAATCTGCCATCTTGAGAAGCTACCAAAGCCAACGAATTACGTTGATCATGTACAAATTGAGCTGCTGACAAATGTCGTGTACCACCACTATGAGCTGGGTTAATTATTTTGGCTTCACCACTATAAATAGGTTCCGTCAGGTACACGTATTCAACCATTGAATTTCCTTCAGGTCGTTTAATTTTTTCTCCAAAAGCAATTAAATCATATTCATCATTCATTATTATAGCTCCATCAATAGCGGTAAGACCTGCGATTAAATCAATTTCTCTATTCAATGCCAGTTGCCATGCTGCTATGTCTTCTTCACTAACTTCTTGATTCACTAAGAATGATAATCCTGTAAATGCAGGATGTATGGAATAATGAAGTGGATGCCTTATAGAATTACGCCAATTTGAATCATGAGTTGGTACCACCAGAAGGGTGCCTCCGCGTTTATGTGCTCTAATTGAAACTGCTAATTGCAGCATCACATTGAGTGAGCTTTTTTTGTCCTCTTTCGGATTAAAGTCAAACATATTTTTGATTAAAGCAGGACAATCATTCATGTCGGTATTCAAATCATCCACTATTTTAACTTCGTCACCTGTAAGTATTGCTATATTCGAATATTTGCCAAAATCATTTGCTTTTCGATGTTTAATAACCACCAATCCAGGTTCTGAAACATCAAGAACGAAACAATAATTGGGAATAGTAGGGGTAGCACCCCAAATGTATATGCCATTATCATCGTTCCATACGCCCAAGTGTATTCCGGCTCTTTCAAATCCGGGTGCTATTTTGGCAAGTAAAGTTGGTTCTAATGGTATTTTTTGTGCAAATATCATGGGTTGAGCCGACTGAGAAGGGGTGAGGTAAGCCAAGGATATTTTAGGAGAATGACCTTCTTCTTTTCTCAAACTTGCCCAAAATGCAATGTCAATAATTGATTCAATTACACTGGCTTTTGGAATGCTTGCAAGGTCATCCGCATTAGCTCTTTGAGCTTCAGTCAAATGTTCTAAAAGTACTTGTTCAACTTTTGCAGCAACAATGTATGCAGCACGATAGGTTGATTCGTTTATCATATTTTGTTAATTATTCGAATGGAAAGGTAGCTTAAACCTTTTAAAAAGTCGTAATCTGCCTACGATATTGAACTAAAAAATATGAAAAAACATTTCAATTTATAAAAATATTAAATCATGCAACTTCAAAGTATTTCTCAATTTCAATTAAAGTAGTATTTTCAGTTTGGATGTCATTTTTAATTATACCATTTTCAAGAATTACAATTCTTTCAGAAATTTCAAAAAGATAGCTTAAATCGTGG
>JANRJY010000087.1:0-112811 GCA_033763735.1 Bacteroidota bacterium
ATAGGCACTATTTACGGCAGCCTTAATTTCTCTTTCAGATAAATCAAAATGCTGTTTACATAGTAATTCAGTATCGGATTGCTGTAAGCCAGCTCTGTTGCAATTAGAAGCAAGCAGATAAATATAATTGTTCCTGTTTCCATCGGTATATATTAATTTTTGGTTGGTGAATTGAATTTGTTGATTGAATAAAAAGGTACTATTGAGGTCTTCGAGTTCTGCCGTTTCTACTGGAACATTTGGAGCATTAGCAGTAGGCGTTTGCGTTTGTTGTTCTTGAATGAATTGGGGCAATGCCACAACGAATTTCTCGTTTTGGATGTTCCTGTAAGCGTTGGGGTCGTGGCTCATAAAACAAAGCCTTGTAACATCTTTGCAGCTTGTGTCTGCCTTTAGCCCTGTGGCATCTTCATAATGCTTTTGCACTTGCAAATAAGCAATGTCGTGGTGTTCCAGTCCTGTGCTTACCTCAACAAATACTTTTAAACCGTTGCCACTTGGGCTGATGAAACAAAGTGATGTGTAAGAGATTTTACTAATGATTGCAAACGCAGTTTGCAATTGTTCCTGTGTGAGTTTGTCAAAATCCAAATGCACAAAGCCACTGTACATTTCAAGAAAAGGCATTTGCCTTTTTTCGCTGAATACAGCCGAAGGCGTAAAAGCTAATAAAGATTTCTTTTTTTCATTCGCTGCCTCCCTTTTGCCTTGTGCAATTAGATTGCGGATTTCTTCTACTTCCGTTTTGTACTTGTCGGAAATAATGTCTTTACCTATCAGCAATAGAGATTTATTTTCTACTGGGATTGTAAAGTTTTTGAATATGGTACAACTAGCCATTTCTATATCTTTATTATCGGTTTGAAAATCTATTTCTGTTTGCCTTTGGCTAAATTCTGGATAATATCATCCTCCATTTCTTCGATAGAAGATTGACGGTTACGCTGCAACCAGTCGTCTAACTCGGAACGTTTGAAATACAATTTTTTGCCTTGTGGGCAGAAATGCGGGATTGTTTTTGTACTAGTGAGTTTGTACAAATGTGAGGGGCTTACATCAAGGTATTTTGCAGCCTCGTTAAAGTTTAAAACTGTTTTCTGTAACAGATTTTGCTCGTCTAGCTTGTTAGCTATTTCGGTGAGCTTGTCGAGAATTATATTTTCGTTTACCATCGTTTTGTTTTTTAAAATGATGGTTCGAAATTGAAAAAAGTGGCATGGGCAAAGGTTGAGGTATTAATACCTCAATGAGAAAACTCAACAAACTCAACCTTTTTTATTGCAGTTGCTTTATAATGTTGTCAATAATTTCCTTTTGTTTAGGTTCTAAAACTTTGCTTGAATACAAGTTTTGTGCGTTAAGTGGAGTTCCTTTTTTTGAATAAAAAGAACTGGACCTTTCAATGGCTATAGGTGTTAGGTTAGAAAATTTATCTCCTAATTTGTCAATAACATATCTAAAAACTGAGGTTTCGCAGTTTATATAAATTTTTGAACTGCTTGGAATAATATTTTTAGAAGTAAATATTTCAAAAAGTTGGTCTGTTGTACTTTTTCCTTCATTGAGTAATTCAATTTGAGAATATAACTGCAAAATAATAGTTTTCAACTTTTCTTTATTTCCATTAAAGCCAAATGATAGTTTTGCTTTGGTGGTTGGCTTCTCGGCTTTCTCTGTTTCTACTTCAATTTTTACCAACTCTTTTATCTGTGTCTTTGGCAAATTCAAATCCAAGATATAAAAATCTTCAATACTGACTGGGTTGTCAATACTTGCTTTGCTCGATTCTTGTATGTCAAAAAATAAAATAATAAGATGCTTTCTTAGTAATTCCAATACAAAATGAGGTAACGAGATTTGCTCGGTAGGTGCTTCCTCAAATCCTCTTTCCCTAATCTCCTTAACTGTGTTTACTGTAAGTGCTTTGATGTTCTTTAATACAACCGTGGTGTGGTACTTTATATCAATATTGTTGCTATACTTTTGCATTTTGATATTAAAAGCATTGTAAACACGTAGTGTTTCAAGGCTGATAATCTTACAGTAGAACTTTGTAATAGCATTGGAATAATCAGAGAAATCAATTGCAAAGCAATGATTTTTCAATGGGCTAGTATTCTTTGAATTTTGCTTTGTAAGCCATTTGGAGAGGTCGGAATAATCAGCCAACAAAATTTGAAGCTGTTGCACTAACTCGGCTTCAGTTGTGGGGTCTTTGTTGCCTAATTTTATTATTTTCTCGTTGATGGCTCTTGTGTCTTTGGCATCAAAAGTCCAGGGCATTAATTCTTTAAATAATATGTTATTCAAAATTTTTAATTCCATTTGTAATTCTACTTATAAGTTCGTTTTTTAATTTATAGGGTTGATACTTTTAAGTAACAACCCTATTCAACTTTAAAATTCCATTAATTTATGCTGAAATGCAGTTTTAACATCATCTTCAAAACTATCCAAATAATTATCGGTAGTTTTTTTGTCTTTATGTCCAAGACTCTCACTTATCATCTCTGTAGATGCTCCTGAACGTTTCATAATTGTAGCGAAAGAATGACGAGCGGTATATGTTGTCAATTCAAGTTCAATATCAAGTGCTTTTCCGATACGTTTCATGTATTTATTAATGGTTTTTGTCGCTTGATTTATTTTGGCTTTTCGCTTTGCCGAATCGTCTTTGTCAGAAATCAATCCAAAAACATATTCATTTGATTGTATGGGCTTTGCTCCATACTTGTCTAATAATTCATTTATTTTTGGAATTCGCATGACCAAAATAGGTTTCAAATCCTGTTTGGTAGATCGCTCGGTTTTAGACCTTATGAATTGAATACTTTTGTTATCGATGTTTTTGTATTTTAATAATGCCAAATCTTTGATATTGGCTCCATTACATAAATAACTAAATAACCATAAATCTCGTGCTCTTCCTTCCGCTTCTGTCTTTGGTATATACTCTACAATCTTTTTTATATCCGCCTTGGTAAGGGCTTTTTTTATGTTACGAGAAGCAGGGATTTGATATTTTCTTATACCAAATGGATAATCTTCAGTTTTTAGATGTCCTTTTTCGATGGCTTGGTTCAAGATGGTTCTAAGACTTCGAAGGTAAATTCCTACAGTTGTCATAGAGTTGCCCCTATTTTGCATCCAGCTTTGGTACTGATTAAGAAATTCAACTGTTATATGCTCGAATGGTAAAATTTTTCTTCTTTTATCATCTATAAAGAGTTTTAATGAGACCAATGCGTTGTTGTAGCTTGAAGCTGTACCTATCCGGTCTTGTTTTCTTAAATCGGAAACATATTTTTCAAAATATGTAAAAACGTCAGCCTTCTCCTCATGGCTATTATTCAAAAATCTTTTCTCAAAAGCTGCGAAAGTAAAAGAAGGTAACTCTCTAATAATTTCAACCGCCTTTTGTTCGAATTTATTACAAACGAGTTTCATCTGCTTTAAATCGCCTCTAAGGTTAGGTAGTTGGGCTTTGTCCCAATCCTCCAAGGTTAAATGAAAGTTCAATGGGTAATATTGTTGCTTTCTATTAAAAGTAACTCGTAGCTTTACAGCGTATGTATCATTCTTTGTTTTAATCCTTTTATCTAGTATAATTGCAGTAGTAGCATTCATAACATATTGATTTTCAATTATTAATTCTGTATGTATCTTTATTAATTATACATACAATATACATACAAATGGCAATAATAACAACAAATATAAGTAAAAAAGAGAAAACAATAAATTCATAATTACTTGATAATCAAGTAAAAGAAGAAATAAGAAGACAAAAGAAAGTATTGGCTTATGACTTGTAATCAGTAGGTCGTTGGTTCGATTCCGACCGGGGGCTCTTAATACACACAAAAAAGCCTGTAATTCAACGAGTTACAGGCTTTTATTTTTATATGGTACAACATAGGTACAACATTTTAAAAAGTGCTTTTTTGGTGTTGTACCAAGTGTTTTAATGTGAAGATTCTTTAAAAGGGGCTATTTCTTCCCTAAAGAATGAGTCAAATATCAAAGGGATATAGTGTATTGCCAACTGTCTAAGACCCTTCTAAACCTTTTTATTCCGCTTTTGTATATAATGTTATCACTTGAATACTTTTTGTACGAGGATGATATTTGGTTTCTATACATGTTGATTATCCAACCATAAAGGTGGCTACCGTTTCGATTTTAAACCCTGTGGCTTGACAAAACTCGTCAATCGAGAGTAAGTCTGTTGGTGCCTTTCCTAGCTTGGCTTTAATGGTCTGCAAATACTTGCGAGAGGCTCTCTCTTGCTTTCCGGTCATTCGTTGGATGTCCTTGGGGTAAACAATCAGTCTTTTTAATACTATTTCTGTTGCTTTCATACTGATGTGGATGTAATGGGTTGATTATGCGTTTTTGATCTAGTAAAGTTGGCATAAAAATGCTCTCAATCGACTGTTTTACAATGGTTTTTGGGGCGTTTTCTTTCTGTTTCATTGTTTTACTTCAACCCATTAGTATCATGGCTATTCAAAAAGGAATTATCAAAATTGAAGGGACTGTCGGTGGCATGACCTTCTACAAAACCCAGGATGGACACCTGGTCAAAGAAAAAAGCTCCATCAGTGCGGATAAGATTGCTAACGATCCTGCCTTTGCTCGTACTCGCGAAAACGGTGCTGAATTTGGTGAAGCGGCCGCTGCTGGAAAACTGATTCGGGATACGTTTAGAAATATGATGGCTTCGGCCTCGGATAATCGTGTCACCAGTAGGCTTGTAAGTGTGCTTACTACTATCAAAAACTTTGATACCACCAGCGAACGTGGCGAACGAAAAGTATCCAACGGATTGGCGGTACAAAATGGTCAAAATGCTTTGAAAGATTTCGACTTTAATCTGCAAGCCAAATTAGGGAGTATCTTGTTTAAACCATTGATTTTATTGCCCGGTGGCAATATTCAAATCAGTGGGTTAGTGCCTATTCAAGATGTGAATGCTCCTGCAGGGGCTACTCATGCCAGTGTAACTGCTGCCATCGCACATATTGATTTTACTACAGGAGGCAAAGAAATAAGTATTTCGTCTCCGGTAAACTTTCCATTGAACAGTACTTCTCTTAATGTGAATCTGGTCACTCCCCCATTGACATTTAACACCGGACCTGAATTTAGATTGTTTAAAATCGAATTCTTTCAGGAAGTCAATGGATTTCAATATTCGTTGAAAAACGGCTCTTTTAATGCCCTTTCCATTGTCAATGTGCAGTAATTCGGATATGTACTTAGTTCTGACAAGGTCTTACCATGTGGAAGGAACAAATGGCATATTCTCCATCGAGGGGCTGCAATTATGCTCCTCGATTGAATTGCCGAACAGGGATAACCAAAAGAAGGTAAGCTGCATTCCAGAAGGGATGTATCCCATTTCACTAGTGAACCATTCAAAACTTGGCGAGTGTATCAAAATTGACAATGTTCCTCATCGAAAAGGCATCTATATACATGCTATGAACGATGCAAACCATCAAAGTAAGGGCTGTATTGGTGCAGTTAAGAACATATTAGGAATTGCCAAGGGAATACATTCTAAAGCTGCTTTGAAGGCTTTGGTACAACGATTAAAAGACACAAAAATTCAACAAATCATCATTCAATCTGACGAAAATGAACATTCTAGAACGGGCATTAGCCCCAACCCCAAAATTCTTTAAAACCCTTAGAACCATTGGTTTGGTACTAGCTGCGGTGAGCACTGCCCTTGTTACTGCTCCGGTAGCACTTCCTGCAATGGTGGTTACCGCGGCTGGCTATTTGGCTGTGGCAGGAGGTGTAATCAGCGCGGTTAGTCAAATCACTATTCCCACAGAAAAAGATGGACATCCATAATACTCCACATCATATTGTACTGGTGACTCTGGGAGGCACTGTACTTTCATTTGTTGGCTCGATTCATAGCGGTGATATTTTAAAAACCGTGGTCTTGGCTTCAATTGGTGCTACCACAAGTTTTCTGTTGAGCCTTAGCTTA
This sequence comes from Bacteroidota bacterium, assembly GCA_033763735.1. Classification (GTDB taxonomy): domain Bacteria; phylum Bacteroidota; class Bacteroidia; order Cytophagales; family UBA9547; genus JANRJY01. The sequence goes on from JANRJY010000087.1 coordinate 6,008, forward strand.
AAATGGATCTATAAAAAATGTAGTTAGACGATTTTCATTTTTAAATTGGTTTTGTATTTATCTTCTAAAGGCCTGATAGTTTCTATCGGGCTTTTTTAGTTTAATTTATTGCATAGATGCTTCCATGCCCCCAAAAAATAAATAAACCTAAATTTTTAGGGCTGCAATGACGCACCACACCCCGAAGGATGAACTGCAAGGGGAAAATGATAAGGGCAAGGGCGGAAATGCAAAAAAATCAACCAACAAAAAGAATTCCTTAAACAGCTTTTGCATTTTCCGATTTATCCCCCCTTGACCTTTCATTTTATCCCTTGCTATCTTTGGAAGGAAGCAGCCCTAAAAATTTATCCTTAATGTATTTCTGAGCGTTTTCAGCGAAGATAAGATACACACAGCCATGCAGGTTTTGGCGTGATTATTGGTTTAGGGTTGGAGTGTGCCTGGGCTGGCATCCCTGAATGGGTGACAGCCTAGGAGCACTGAAGGGCTGAGAACCAATAAGCATGACAAAGCCCTGCCCGTGGGGTTGAAGGGGCAACAAGCCCCTTTTGCAGATACTTAACATAATGCACTTATACAATAGCTTTGGATTGCAGGGATGGGATTGAGCGGCTGTTGTATAAGAGGTGCTGCATTATGTTTAAGTAGCGTAGCGATGGATTATGGTTTTTGGTGACTGTACAGCCCTTTGCAGAACGTTTTTTGCCTTCCTTTGAGAATGAGTAACTGACTGACCCTTAGACAAGCTCTAGTTGACAAACAAAGTATTGAGAACCACAGGCAAAAAAGGAAGGGCTGCATTGGGCTGTAAATGGAGCCAAAACCAATTCAGTAGTATAGCTTTAGCGGAGCTACTGTACATAACGCAGCTCATCTCGAAAATTTGGTTTGTGTGGATGGATTGCAGGGTTTTTCGGGATGTGCTGCTTCCTTGTTGTTGGAAGGATTGAATAACAACATAGCAGCCTCTCAGCCTTTGAAAATAGGGTTGGAAAGGTATTTTACTGCTTGGCCATTGAAAGGCTGGAAATTGCGTTTGGAAATGGCTATGCGGTGAAATACTTGGGTAGAATTTTCAAAGGGTGAGTGGGTGCGGTGAACTTCTACCACTATCACTTGTTGTAATTTCATTGATATGCTTTGATTTTAGTATAGATTTATCTATATTTGCATCATTAAAAGTTTATCGTTTACATATCTCATCCCATGATGGGTGTTGCCACAAATGGCACGGAGGCGAATAGATTTTAAAGAAAAATGGACCGGGGTGTCCCCGATCGGTAAGAGGCCAAGACTTGTTCTTGGCTTTTTGCATTTTAAGGGAATATTTTTAGCCCTAATAACTCACTACCTTTTTTATAAATTTTGCTTTCAAGTACTTCAAAAGCTGGATTTGCTCGATTGGGTTCAATAACATTTCGAGCAATGGGATATGCAACTAAATCTGCTAACTGAAGACCATTAATGTTATCTTTCTTGTCTTTGAAGGTAAAATTAGTTTTAAAATGATTGATTCTATTGCTTGTTAAAAGACCAGTGCCTCTACTTACAATTCTTTGAAAATGTGCTTCAAGATTTTTATCTTCTTTTTTGCCTCTTTTTTCAATGACAACTTCTAATTCTGTGTTTGGATTCAATTCTTCTAATACCATGATTGCTCTTTCTACCACAAATGATAAAGCTACTTGGTAAACATCATCTTCTAATCTGCCAAAATTTTCAATAAATTTTTGTTTTAGAATTGCTGATGCAATGATGTTATAAGGCGTTTCTGAAATAATTTTGTTTAAGTTTTGATAGAAATTGCTCTTAATCTCCAAATCGAATAGTTTTTGAAATTCCTTTTCGCACTTGCGAATATCCCTGGAGTGAAAAATGACTTGCTTATTCTGCCAAATTGCATGTTTTAATTGATTCAAAGCATTATCCGCATTTAGGTGTTCTTCATCATTTATTAATACACCACAAAGCAAAAATACTGGAAAATCAGGGTTGAGTTTAGAAAGACCGTGGTCTCCGCTTTCGTCAATGAATAAATATGTTTTGCTGGTATCTGACATTGCTCGCAAAAATAAAAATAAGTATTAGAATAGATAGAAATTACTTGTGTATCAAATCCCTCCAATGTTCCCAAATTATTAGTAAGTGTATTAATTCTCCAATGTATTAAGAGTGAATTTTTATAATGATTTTGGCATGATAATGAATATTTGATAATTAATGTGGGATAGGAACGACCGAGAGCACATAAACATATTTAATGCTCGCAATTATTTAATGCACGTAATTTATTTATTGCCATTTCGAGAAAGTTCATGAAATCTAATTGTTTTTTTACAGCTGGTAAAGACTTATTGTAAAGACTCATTGGATCATGATTTTGCTCAGGGTAACGTGTTTTTGATACGTGCTGATTTGTTATATAAGCACAACTTAATAAAACAATCAAAACAAAACTTATATCACCCATTTTTTTGAGGACAATTGGAAATAATTTAATTAAAAATTCCTTCAAATCTTTGTTATTAGAAAGCTCCGATATATTTTTCTGATATTCAGCAACTTTGTCATTATCAATTTGATTTAACCATTCGTTAAGCACTTGAAAAGAATGTTCAAAATGTGTTCCAATATTGACAGGTAAAACAATTTCTTTTGGAATATTTTTCTTGATTTCATTAATTAATTTGTTCAATTCAACACTTGAAATATTAACTAGGTCCAAATTATTCAGTGAATCTATATAGCTAACTCCTTCATTTAACATTTCCTTCTGCTTGTTCAAATCAATTTTTGAACGTTTTTTATTAAATGGCAATTCAGGAATGTTATTTGAAAGTAAGAAGGCTACTTTTCTTTTTTGAACTTCTATAAGATTTCGATGTATTTTAAATTGTTTATGTCCAATATCTTCAAATTGGCTATCTGTAAGCTGATTTGATATTAACGCATAAGCTTTATTTGCTTTTTCAGATGCTTGCTGGAAGAAAAAATATGAGGTTCGATATTGCTTATTTTCATATAGAATTCTTGAAGCTTTTAGGTCGCTTTCTGCAATATCTAACCATATTTCAAATGAACCCATGTTTTGACATTAATATTTAAAACCTAAAATTGTTTTTGAAAATTTTATTCAAAATCAACATATAACATTTCAAAGAAAGTGGTTGTGGTTTTATACTTGTATTATGAATTTTATTATTAATTGAATTTGCCTTAAGTATCTTATCTAGAATAATAAAGTCAGAACTTTGTAAATTCAACTTTACTGCATTATAAATAGGCTCTGTAATATAAAAATATGAGCTTTTATTATTTAAAGCTCGAGTTTTGTAAGCTTCATCCCATTGATTTTCAATATTTTTATCTATACTTTTAGATTTATCAACTTTTAATAAAAATTCTCTCGCATGGCTCCTCTCGATACTTAAATGTTTTGTAAATATACAATTTGAGGGGATTGGTAGATTATTTATTTCATACCATCTTTTCGCATCTTGATGGTCAATAAGTTTTTTTTTGACTTTAAGTATGGCAGTTAAATAGTGTAATTCATTTGTTTTATAAATTATAATATCTCCTTCTTTAAGATTTATATTAGTCATTGCGCCTGGCCTACAAATACCAGAAACTCCAGGGAAATGGTTTTTAAAATCAGGTTCTCTTCTTATTGAGCCGTCTTCCAAGGCATGAAGATCTAAAAATTTAGATAAGGCCTTTTTCCCATACCAAGTACTATCTAATGAGTAATATGAATTGATATAAATATTTGGTCTATATAGAATTGCATCTATCAAACTAGTAAAGCAACTAAAGCAAATTTTTAGATTCAATTCAGAGTTGATTTATCTTTTAAAATATTGTTTAATCTGCTATTTTTTCGAATAATTTCTAAGAACACCTTATTTCTTGCCTCTGCATCAATTATTAGCGTCTTTGCGCTAATAACATAAATAGAAATACCCAATTCTTTGTAAAATCTATGAAATATAGGTGCGTTTAAAGAAAACAATGGAGTATAATCATCTTTTTTTAGTCTGTCAGCTAATTTATCATCTATGTCTGTAATTAGAAAAGCGAAAATTTCTTCAATATTCTCCTTGCTCTTAAATGCTTCAACATAGTCAACTAATTGTTGAATACCTGCAAATTTTTTTCTATCTGACTTTGAATTAAAATCAAAAGGTTTTATTTCAACTAAAACGGATTTTAAACTTTTAGGATTGTTTGGGTTGTGCGAAAAAAATAACGAGAGGTCTGGTTTGTTTTCTTCTAATTCTGAATCATCAGACACCTCGCCAATGCTTTTCAATACCTCTTTTATCCTCTTTTCACTTGCAGCATAACTGTAGGTGGTAAACCGATCATCTAATAACCAAAGATTATTTTTTCCAACTGAATAGTAATCATCATCAGTATAACGTTCCATAAATAGGTTATGAATTACTGATTCAACTTTCTCTTTTTTGTCAACTAGGCTTCTTAATCTCTCTAAAACCAAGGAACGATCATTAATATAGGAAACCAATTCATTTTGAGTAATTTCAATTGCTTCTCTTAAATCTTCATCTGTATATGATTCCTTTTTATGAGAGGTGAGTAATTTTTCTTTTTCTTTATCAAACTTTTTTTTTGCCTTTTCAATTATTTGGCTTTTATCTAAAAAACCAGCAATGTCTATGTCTTCTTCATCAATGTAACTGATTAAATAAGGCCTTTCCTCTTGAATTGCTTCTAGTTTTTCTTTGTTAATTTTTTGTGTTTCAGGTATTCCTTCTTTGACAATTTCGGAAATGACAGCTTTTAGATTTGTATTTATCATTTCCCATGAAACTGGCGAAACAAAATCCGTTTTTGTTGGATAAATATCAAAATCGTTACGTTCGTGATTTACCTTTTTATCAAAATAAGAAGATTCAAGTAAAAAATAGCCTGAGTAACCGTAAGGGAGAGATAGCTTGAAATCTTTCTCTGAAAATTCACAAACTGTTCGATTATTTGCACAATAATAAGTATTGAAAGTACCCTCCTCCTTCTTTACACCATGATTCAATACAAAGCCATATTCTAGAAGATTTTTGTCTTTAATCAAAAACTTCTTTTCTTCTAAATCCGGAATATCAGAGTCAATTATTTCGAGTATTTTTCCTGTTGTAGTATCCTGAATTTCAATAACTATGGAAACCTGTTTCTTTTTATAGAAAAACAGTGTTGGAATTAGATTTAGTAGGATTTTATTTTTAATTAAATTCAAGTCCAAGTCAATTCTTCTATCAATATGTTTGTCAAAATTTTTATATTGATTTGTCAAAGTACTAAAAAATAATTCCGTTTCATTTTGAGCGACTCCGGTAGGTGTCTTAATAACGTCTTCTGTATCAAAATCAAGATTGAACTTAAAAGACTTAACTTCTTGTTCAGATTTTATCTGACTTTTGAAGGATACATTCTCATATACTTTCAAATACACAAACCTCCCAACTCCTTTACCTCCCAACTCCTTTTTGTATTCAGTTCTATATTTACAAAATGAAGCATAATTGTGCTCGTTTAATCCATCACCATTATCAATAATTGTGATTGTATCAATTCGTTTGGGAACTAAGTCTATTCCATTTTCCTTCTCTGGATTATCATAAGAATGTAGTTTGCATTTGATTTTAGTAGCATTGGCATGAATTGAGTTTGTAATAGCTTCAAACAAAACATCGTATTGAGTGACACGATTACTTATGTCCTCAGAAACTATTCGCCTTATTTCGGCAAGCATTTTACTCATAATTTAACTATTTAAGACCTCCAATATATTCCAATTATTTTTCTTAAATCAGAATAAATAAGATGATCCAATTCTGATGGAAGAACCAAGGAAAAGATTAGATAACTTTAATTATATTTATAAAGTCCTCAAGTTTATACGCTCCATCAACTGTCCGTCTTTCGTAAACCATGAAGTAACGATAATTATTCCCTGCTTTACTTGCCCAAAGTCCGCCAAGTCTTATTTTTTGTTCTGCGTCTAAATGGTCGCCTTTGGTTTCCAATAAAATTGTCTTGCCGCTTTTTGTCTGAATTATGAAGTCGGGATAATGGTTTACAAAGCCGTTAATTCTAAACCCTTTTCGTTCAATGTTCCTTGTCCAGAAAGCAATGTTTGTCATGTTACCAATTTCATTGATAACACGTTCTTCAAAGCCGTTCATGCTTCCTTCTTTCTCGTAAAGCGATTTGGTAATGTCTTTCGCTGTGTCGCCCGGTGAAATACTTTTTGGTAATGTGAACGATGGTTTGATAAACACTTTGTCGGTGTCTAAAAAGTCTTTAAATTTCTTCTCGGCAAACTGTTCCGAAAGTGCAATTATCTTGAATTTGATTTTGTCTTTGTAAGTGTATTCGTTAGCTGCCAAGTCGCTGAACTGCTCGTCTTTGAAATCTTCTAATATTCGGTTTATGTATTTTTCAATTTCCTTGTCGGGAATTGGGAACATATTCCCGATTAAGTCCATTAGACGTTTGGTGAAATTCTTTACACGGCTGTCTTTACGTGAAGGGTCGAGAATGTAAGTCAATACACTTTCTTTCACATCTCCGTCAAGCCTTACAAATGTTGGTGTATGTTCTTTTTTGGTTTCGTCCAAGTCAACTTTGTAGAGTTCGGAAGTAATGCTGTCAAACGCAATGTTGGTGTCGGCTTTGCTCAATGCAAAACCTTCTAAAAGGTTTTCCTTTTCTAATGGCAATTCTTCTTCTTTCTTACCAAACAAGTCGTTGGCAGGAACTTTTAAATAAAACTGTGGCAGATTGATTTGTTCTGCCTTTTCTCTGAAAATGTCTTTAATAGGGTATGTTTTCACAAGTTGTTGTATTTCGTTTGGCAATGCCGTTGCATGTTTGGCTTCCATTTCTGAAACCGTTTTTTCAAATGCTTCATTTTGTTCAATGGCAGTTTTTTCTATTTCCGAAACGGTAGTGTTTGGCAACTCTGTTTCTGACGGTGCAGAAATTCGGTTTGTGTCAATGTCTGAAGTAATATCTTCTGTTGGTGTTTCGGTGGTTGGAAAAACAGTCAATTGTTGTAATGGGTCTTGCTTTTTGGCTTCTTCCAAAATGGCAGGGTCAGCCAATTTGTAATCCTTGTCGCTGAAACCTGCTTTGTTCAAACCTTTCACAATGTTGTCTAAGGTGTCAAGGAATTTTGATGAAGCCGTTAAAACATAACTCAAATTGAGCAACGGAAAATTATGTTTCATTACATACGGCTGGCGTAAAACCCTGCCTAAAATTTGTTCAACATCCACTGCCGAACTCTTGTCTGCCAATGATGCCAAGATGTAAGCAAACGGACAGTCCCAACCTTCTTTTAATGCGTTTATGGTAATGATGTAGCGGACTTCACATTCTTTACTCATCAAGTCAATGCCTTTTATTTCATTGATGTTAGCCGTTTTGATTTTGATTTGGTCGGCAGGAATTTTCAACTCAATCAGTTTTTCCTTTAGTTTCTGAACGTTTGATTTTTCTTCTTCTTCGTTCAAAAAGTCTTTGCCGTTTTTCGGCTGGGCCTGAAACAACACAATGGGGCGAATGTATTTTCCACCTTTCTTTTCTTCTTCAATTGCTTGCAGTTCCAAGCGTTTTTGAAGTTGTAAAGCTGAATTGATTACTTCTGTTTTGTCCTGATGATTGTAAACAATAACAGGCAGTTTCACCATGTTTTCCTTTTTCAACTCCAATGCATCAATAAAACTAATAATGTTGCTGTTTTTGCGTGGCGTTGCGGTAAGGTCAAGAATAAAACAAGGGTTAAATTCTTTGAGCATATCTACACTTAAATCCGTTTCGGCATTGTGGCTTTCGTCCACCACAATCATTGGGTTTAGGTATTGCATTACTTTCATCAACGATATTTCTTCTTCTTTGCCGAGCAATGCTTCAAAAGACTGCAACGAGCCGTTTTGCTCAAATACTTTTCTGCCTTCTTTGTTGGCTGTGCGTATGCTGTCAAAACTCAATACAAAAATGTTCAATTGCTCTTTTACTGAAGTGGCGTTAAATCCGCTTCCCTGCAACAGTTCGGCTTTGTCAAATACTTCTACTTTGTTGCCGAAATGAGAATTGATTTTTTGGCGATAAGGGTGGTTGGTGTCTTTAAGGTTTTTAATGGTTTGGTCTAAAATGGTAATGGACGGAACCAACCAAACTACTGCCTTTGGTTTGTCGTAGGCAAATGCATCAAAAATGGTTTTGATGGCATTGCAGGCAATAAAGGTTTTACCGCCTGCCGTTGGCACTTTTACGCAAATGTGCGGAACACGGGGAACATTATTTTTGTAAGGTTCAATGGCTGTGCCTGAATACGGAAACAAAGGAGTTCTCGGGTGCTTTGCCCAAAAATTATAAAAAGAGTCTTTCACGTCTTTGGTTTTCTGTATGTTTTCCAAAAACAGTGCAAGGTCGTTGATTACTTGTTGTTGATATGGTTTTAATTCCATCGCTTAAAATCTTGTTATATCTCTTGGTATTTTTTTGAAAATGATATTGTACTTCGTCATGAAATCCTTTGTAAGCAAACAGTTATCGGCATAAATCACATACTGCTCGGCTTTGGTTTTCATGGTGGCTAAAAAAGCATGGTCTAAGGTGGTTACTTCGTATTGCTCGTAGTGGAAGTAATACGCTGTATCATTATGCTTGCCCAAGAAATGTTTGTTGTCTTTATGTTTGGTTGAAGTAAGTGGCGTTTTGGTTTCGGTGTAATAAACATATTGGCGAATTTTTTCAATGCCTACCAACTCATTCAAATTGCCATCTTCTAAAAACATAGGTTGTCCTAACTCGTAAAAATCAAAACCTCCTTCTAATTTTTGATTTAAAATATTATTTTGAATTCTTTTAGAAGTAATGTCTTCAGCAATATTTATAAGATTTCCATTTTCATCAGGTTCATCCAACTGTATCACGATAAACGTTCTTTTTCCGCCATCCTCATTGTTAAGTTTTAAAATTGCGTTGGCAGTTGTGCCTGAGCCGGCAAATGAGTCCAAAACAATAGACTCCTTGCCCTCTGCACCAAAGGAAATTAGATATTTAATTAACTCAACTGGTTTTGGATAACTAAAATTCACACCTTGCTTTTTTAATTCGGTTCTCATTTTCTCGGTAGTTCCGAAATTTCTTAACACAGAAAGTATATTTCTTGGCTTATCATTTTCTTTTCGATACCGCACAGCTGCATTTCTGTTTAAGTAGAATGACAAAGGCGAACCTCCATCATCTATGGGTTTCATTCCATTTTTGATGAATTGTTCTAACTTATTTCTATTTGCAAATCCACCATAGATTCTACAAGGTGCGATTAGTTTAAAATCTTTTACAATCATGTCGTCAAGCTTAACAGGTAAGCCCGAAAGATTTTCTATTTTGTAGTCTTGCTTTATTTTATCGCTAATTATCTTTTCACTCCTTGTTATTTCAAAAAAATTATCATCTAATTCCTTGCCCTTGTAAAACAACTCTTCTTCAACACAAGGAAAACCAACTGGTAATTCAATAATTTCGGGTGGGTTAGCTGGGTTATTTTTATTTATGTTATTGTCGGCAACGCCTTTCCATAAATTACTGTCTTCCCTTGTATTTGGGTCGACAACTCTTCCGATTGCAACATCTTTAAATTCAATATCTTTCAAATAAACCAAGATGTATTCGTGGTTTATTTTTATTTCAAGCTGATTATCTGTATTTCCTTCTGAATTCCATATTAACTGTGTTAAAAAGTTTTTTCTGCCAAAAATTTCATCACACACTAGTCTTAAATTTGCAACCTCTACATCATTTATTGAAATGAAGATAACCCCTTCTTCATTAAGTAGTTTTTTCATTAACTGAAGTCTCGGATACATCATACAAAGCCATTTGTCATGCCTTGTTAAATCTTCATCCTCGTTACCAACAATAGTATTCATCCATTTCTTAATTCCAGGATGACTTGAACTATCATTATATACCCATCCCTTTTTTCCTGTGTTGTAAGGCGGGTCTATGTAAATACATTTTATGCGTCCTTCATATTCGGGTAAAAGGGCTTTAAGGGCTTCAAGGTTGTCGCCATGTATAATTTTGTTTCCGCTGTTGGTTTCTTGGTCTGTCTGCGTTCCGTTGCCAAAGCCGTAGGAGTGTTCCAAAACCTTAAACGGCACATCCATGTGATGATTGATAACTTTATCTTTTCCTATCCAGTGTAGTGTTGGCATGTCTTAATTCAATCGTTTCTTAATTTCTTCAAACCAGTTATTTACTTCATCAAAAGCATTCAATTCTCTAAAATAGTGAAGGTTCATTTGCGAAGCACCATGTTCCGAAATAGAGTTTTTTACGTTGTTTCTTTTATGCTTAGCCAATTCAACTTCTACATCCAATATATCCCATTGCGCTTGCCAATTAGGTTGTGAAGTATCAAGCAATGCATTTTCGAGCCGTAAAAGTTTGGCAATAATTTCAGGATGGACATAATTTTCAATTTCTCTTTTTTGAGTTAGTACACCCCAACTGTTATTTCCTCTGGCATTTACTTTATCAATATATTTCTGGTACTTTTTAACATCACTATCGTAGATATGGATTTCAGGACGATTCAGTTTACTCAAATAGTTATGGGTAACCCAGTAGGACAATGTGCCTCCCCCCATAAAAATGGTTAGAATACGCTTGTCAGTTTTTAGATTAATGCCAAAATGATGGCTTACATTAGAAAAGAAGCTTATGTCTGAAGGCCCTTCAAGGCATACTATGACTTTTAATTTATCTAGCTCATCTGGAATTTGAGGAAGTATTCCTAATGTATCAGCGATCAGCTGGGTGTTTTCTTCGGATCCTACTACAATTTTATTTTTACCACCTTCTCGATAGATAAACCTGATATTTTCTACTTCAACCAAACTTGCCAATGATGGGCTATGCGTAGTTGTAATAATTTGGGCAATTCCATTTTCAGCAAGCTCTTTCAAAGCATCCATTAATTTCTTTTGCCAGTCTGGATGCTGTGAAGTTTCAGGCTCTTCAATTGCGTAAATTACATTAGGAATGTTTTTCTCAAGTCTTTTTCTTTCGGCTTCTGCTCTGAAAAAGTTTATTAATAAAAGTCTTCTTACACCGCTACCACGTTTGTTCATAGGCACATCATCACTCGTAAGTGTTGGTTTGAATAAGTCAGCCCATTTTAATTCAGGTGCGAAATGAGGTTTGAGTTGCTTTGCAACTTCTTCGTTCATTTCTTTGAGTTTATCAATTGTCAAGTTGGCAATTTCAGCAATTTCATCTTCAACCTGCTTTTTGATTGCATTTAAAGCAACAAGATGTTTTTTTAAAGCTTGTTCGGCTGCAACTTTTAAAGGGTCTTGAATTTCTTTATCCTTTTCGTCATTCTTTCGGTCAGACTGAAATAATGCAAATAATGGGAGTAATGGACTTAATTTGTCCCAAAAATCTTTTACTCCTTCTTGACTTATTTCTAAATGGGTATTAGCGAATTTCAATGTAGCACCGAATGATTGCCATATTGCTTTTCTAATTTCATTTTTTACGCTTGATCTAAAGTCGCCTTCAATTTTAAGTTCTTTAACTCGCCCTTGTAGTTCCTTAATTTTTAATGATAGCAAGTCATTTGCATTTTCGTTCGATGGATGATTGCATATGATATAAGTCTTGGGCTTTGCGAGGCTTGTAAAATCTTTCTTAATTTCTAAAAGCCCTTCTGAATTTAAAAGATATTCGTCATTTAGGTTTGTCTTTGCACCTGCATCTAAATCTATTTCATCCGGTAGATTAGAAAATACAACTGTTAGTTTTGCAGTTTCTCCGATTGCTTTTGCCTCAATGTTAATATCATCATTGTCAATTTTTCTATTGTCAAAAAATATATCAAGGGCTTCTAATATTGTAGATTTACCAATATCATTTTTACCAATCAATACTGTTAAATCATTGAAAGTTATTGAAGTTGGATTTTTGTATCCTCTAAAGTTTTCTAATACTAGACTATTTATTTTCATTAAAGCAATTTTTGTAAATCTATGATTGAAAAACACTGCAAAAAAACGAATGAAAAATGAAAAGCCCTATATATGGTTTTTCATTCTTTCATTCTCGAATGTACGTTCTGCTGCTTTTGTTTGCTAAAGTATGTATTTGCTGTTAATTTCCTAGTATTTGCTATTTAAAAAACTTACTAAAAATGCACGGATTAGTTTTGGACTATATGTAAGCTGTAGATTATCTCTTTGCCTTTGGGTTGCTTGGCTAATGCAACTGTTCTGCCTTCGTAATCTTGGAAGGTATAAGCGTTGGTTGTTATTTCATCTAAACGTGAAATAATTGTGCGTGAGGTGCAAAAAAACTCATCTGCCAATTGTGCCGTTAGTTCTTTTCGGCTCATGGGTTCTTGTAAAAGTATGCCCAACATTTCGAGCATACTTTTTAGTCCTGCTTTTTCTTTTTTACTTAGGTCGGGGTGGTTGGATTCATCGGCTAAAACTAGTCCTTTTTCAGTTTCAGAGTATTCGGCAAAAAATGGTTCGTGTCGGGCGGTACTTCTGCATTTGAGATAGGAGATTTTAATGAGTGATGGAATAATCCTTCCCTCAGAGTCATTGTCTTCATGCGCCACTTGTATTACTGTACTGGCTTTGTTGGTTAGTTCAGTTCCTAAGTGTCCACGTGCTTTATCAATACTACCCGGGTTTTCGTGGATCAGGCACAAGAATGTAATGTCGTATTTGTTGATACTTCGGTTCATCATATCAATGAGGCGCATACTATCCCGTGCATCGTTGAAATTAAATACGCAATCAGTAATTACATCTAACACGATGAATGTGTGGATTTTGGAAGTATTGCGGATGTGTTCTAAATACTCATCCACTACTTCAAATCGTTCTTCTCTTGAAAACTCTAACAATGAAACACAATCGAAATTTGGTACTCTGTCTTCCATGTTGTACCCTGCTTTTAGTTGGATTTGTTGTAATGCATAGGGTAGTTGGTCGGAGAGGTTGCGTTCAGTATCTATATAACATACATTGAAGCTCGTGAGTGTTTGTGCATTGAAACCTAATAAGTCCCTATTTGTTCCTGGACGTTTTAAGAGGCTGGCGCAAATGGTTTCAGCCAAACGGCTTTTGTGTACTCCTGCTTTTCCTTGGATGATATTAATCGTTTTAGGAAAGAAAACTGGGTTTTCGTTTTGAAACAATATCGCTGGAGCGAAATGGATTTTTTGAGATTTGGCTTTTAGAAGTTTTTCTCGGGTGGTGAGGAGTTTTGTTAACCTCACCCCCGGCCCCTCTCCTGTTGAGAGGGGGGATTTATTGAATTCTGATGGTTTGGGTAATTCGTTCATTTAGCATTCGTTAGTGGTGTTCAAAAGGCTTTTGTCACTTTTTTGCATTGCCCAAAAAAGTAACCAAAAAGGTCTAGTTCCGTCAATGACTCCCAACGCGCAATTCATCCGCACCCTCGCTGACGGAACCTTGCCTTCACTCTCTATTTAGTATTAAAATAGGTTTTGACTTGTTCGTTTTCAAAATGGATGGTAAAGCTCCAGGCATGAAGTGTGCCCCCTTTTTTGGGGGCTTCTTCTGCTATGGCTGCGTTTAGATTTTGGATAATTGCCAGAATTGGGAACGTTTGTAATCGTGCCAACACTTCTTTTGTGAATGCATTACGATTTGAATCTGATATGATTCGTTGGTATATTCGTTCAAGCTGGGTTTTGTCCGGATTGGATGAATTGAGCTGCTTTTTGTAATACTCAATGTTGTTTTCCAATCTTTTTTCATCTTGAAGTAAAGAATCTGAAAGTTCATCCAAGAGCTGTTCCCAAGATAAATGGGTTAAAATCGGACGGCTCATCTTCTGAATGCTTTATTGTAATGCCTGTTTAAATGGGCTTCGATGTCGGAGGCTTTGTAGTAGATTTTGCTTCCTACTTGGGAGAAACTTACTATTCCTTCATCACGATACGTTTGCATGGTTCTTGAACTGACTTTTAGGAGTTCGCATACCTGGGCATTGTCGAGCCAAACGTCTGTAAGTGGCTGTTTGCCTTTTTCTTCTAATACTTTGGTTTTGATTTCATCGAGTTTGTTAATGATTTCGTGAAATGCTTCGGATTGGATGGTGATTACTTGCATTGCTATTACGTTTTGAATGGTTGATTTTGATTTTTAAGGCTTTGGCCGAAAGCGTGTGCAAGTGTAGGAAGGATAAAAAAGTCCGATGGTCTCAAAATGGTCTGATCAGACCATTTTGAGTAAAAATGATGCTCGGATTATCTAGTTAAATGAATCTGAAATGTTGATTCTTTTGTGTCCTTTAGGGCGTTTTTCATACTTTGACGGATTTAAAATAGTCCGAATAGTATCTCTGCTTATTTGGTTGCCTTGTCTGTCTAAAAATGAATTTGCTATTAAATTGGCTAATTCTTCGTTAGAACAGTTCAAAATTGGGGTGCCTTCGCTTGAAATTTCGTGTTTCATTTGGAAAAACACATCTACCAACTGATTTACATTGCAGTTAATCCGCAGAGGATCAATGGTCTGGTGGTCTGATTGGGACTTTGTCGGACTTTTTTCAAACAGTGAACTTTGATTCATTAAATCAATTAAAAGTTGTTCCTCGTATTTAAGTTGGATAAAATATTTGTGTTTGTACCTATTTGGATGGTCTGCTTTTTCCTGGAGATATTCCGTTTTCTTGATTTTTATGAGTCGAAGTTTTTCTAGGTAAGAATCAATTTTACCTAATTCCTCTTTGACTGATTTGAAACAGAATCTTTCCTTCTTTACAACTTGTTTAGAATGATTATAAACAACGTAGAGTGTGTTGATTTTATTTACAATCACAGTGCATTGAAAATCACTATCCAAGACATTTCTATTTCTTAAAATTAACTTCTCTAATGATTTGAGCCACTTTGCAGGATTTAAAACTAGCTTTATTTGATACTCGAGAAAATCGTCAATTTGATCTTCCGGCAGTTTTAATAATTTAATCAACAAACACTCGCAGTACGCTTTGTAATCAAACAATCCACTCTTAATAAAGTTTGGCAAGGTATCTACCTCTGGAATTAAACAAATGTCAAAATTAGTGGTGCGCCTATAGGTTATATCTATTATTGGGTGTTCATCAAATTCAACTGTATGAACTAAAAAGTCTTTGGTAAACATGGTTGGTTAAGGTGAAATAATAAAAACTATTTTTTAACCATTTATTACTCACCTTATTGAAATGTAAATGCAAAAGAATGCGAAAAGTTGAAATTCAATAAAAAATACAATTTTGTCTCAATAAAGTTACTTTTCATCCGAAAGCATCCATCATAGCTTTGTCAAGTTCTTCATTGACGATTTTGGCGTATATTTGAGTAGTACGTATTGAATTGTGACCCATTAATTTTGAAACATACTCCAATCTGATACCCTTTTTTAAAGCAAGTGTAGCAAAAGTATGGCGTGAAGTATGAAAGTGGATACTCTTTTTAATTCCTGCATAATCAGCTATTTGTTTTAACATTCTGTTGATGTATGCATTAAAAGAACTTATTTTATCATGCAACCCCTTCTCATCTAACATTTCATCTTTTTTACTAAGAAATGGGAAAACGAAATCTTCAGCTTCCTTATTCTCTAGATATGGTGTAACGATACTTAAAGCCTTAGTAGTAAGTTTTATACTTACCTCCTCTCTAGTCTTTTTTTGTTTAATAATGACTTTCTCCTTATCGAAATTCTTTACTTTTAATAACAGCAAATCTGAAATTCGAATTCCTCCTGCATAAACTGCAAAGACGTAAAGGTCTCTTACCCTTTGTAAATTCGGAAATACCTTTTGGTTTTCTATTGCATTGATTTCATCCTCTGTAAGATATTCTTTTTTTACATTTTCCCATTTCAACTTATACTTTAAAAATGGGTTTTTCTCGATAGGTATAATATCTTCTCTCACCGCTTCATAGAACATCCTTCTTATTACTTTTAAACTGGAATGAACCGTATTTGTAGAATTGCCAAATTCCTTTCTTAAATAGTTTTCAAACCCCTTCAACCAAAGCACGTTTATCTCATCGAAATAGATGTCTTTATTTTTAGTGAATTTTCTGAATTTTGAAAAGCACGATTGAGCATTATTTAAGGTGCCATGTTTATGCTTTGCTTCTAGTTCTTTCAAATACTCTTCAAAGTACTTGGTAAAACTTTCTGCTGTAGTTCCAGTGATCGCTTGTTTTAATTTTTTTGGAGATGAGTACGACTCGTTCGTTTCAGCTTCCAGAACTGAGTTTTCCGCCTCCGCAACCTTTTGAGCTAAGAAATTATTGACTCTTTGAGAATTTGGGTGAGATTTTTTAACACGTTGTTTTAGTGCATCCCAATCTTTGGGGTTTACATATAATCCAAGTGAAATAAAATGTGACTTTCTATTCTTGGTAACTCTAATCCAAAGTGGTGCTTCACCGTTTTCGTTAATTTTTTGCTCTCTTTGTATTATCTTGATTGATGCCATATACTTGATTATCAGTACACAAATATACTAAATTGGTACAACATTTTGGTACAACATTTGATGTTTTTTCTAACATTTTAGTGCTTTTGACTGCTAATCTAAAAAAATATAAGTAATTGAATATCAATATAATAAATGAAATTCAAAGAAAAAAAATGAAAAAGTTATACTCCGACCGGGGGCTCTTGAAAATCAGCCACTTACGAAACTAAAAATTCTAAGTGGCTTTTTTATTGCCTAACAATTTGAGTAACAAAATCGTGTAAGTTTATTTTCTATGTTCAATTAATATATACCAATTCCATGAAGCACATGGTTTGATATATATTAATTTTCGGAAATCCATTTTTTAAACTCATCAGTTGTAATTCCTAAGGTTCTAAGATTCGATTTTATAACATTCAGTGGAACAGGATCGATATGACTTTGAATTGTTACTTGTCTTTATAAATTTGCTTTTGAATAAATCTCGTGCCCACCTTTAGTTTGTCTTGTCCTGAAATAGGTTTACACAAAAATAGTGTAAAAAATTGAAGAAAAGCGAGTAGTATTAGGCGTTCGTAGATATAGTGAAGAGCTCAAGCATTTAATTTGCAAAGAACATCTAGAGAAAGGTATAGGGATTTCAGATTTAGCAAGGAAATACAAGCTTAGCAGTCATTCTCTTATTTATGATTGGCTAAGAAGATTCAAATTTTTGCCAAAAAGTAACCAAAAAGGCAACCACTCCCGAAAGCCTTCGTGACAAACCCAAGTTTTTTTTGCCGCACAAACCCTCCTTACCATGCCAATCCCGATAAATCGGGAGTATTTCGCACTTTTCGTGGACATCCACGATTAAATTCTACTCAAATAAAAGTTCCCTTATCCCGAATTGAGGTTAATTATAATTTTTTAATGCGAATCTCTACTTACCTTACTTCCTGAACTGCCAACCAAAAAATCAAAATCTGCGCCCTTGTCGGCTTGCATGACATGATCGACATACAATTTGGTATGGCCTCTTTGAGCATGATATGTACTTGGCTTCCAATTAGTTTTACGCTTTTCAAATTCCTCATCGCTTACTTTGGCATTGAGGGTACGGTTGGGAACGTCCACTTCTATCAAATCGCCATTTTGAATGAATGCTAAATTGCCACCAATAGATGATTCGGGCGAAACATGCAGAAAAACGGTGCCAAAAGCAGTACCACTCATCCTTCCGTCAGAGATGCGAACCATGTCTGTGACTCCTTTTTCCAAAAGCTTTTTAGGCAATCCCATGTTGCCTACTTCGGGCATGCCAGGGTATCCTTTAGGACCTACATTTTTTAGTACCAATACACACGTTTCGTCTACCTCCAAATTGGGATCGTTAATTCTAGCATGATAATCTTCAATGTTTTCAAATACTACTGCCTTACCTGTGTGTTTCAACAATTTAAGAGAAGCCGCTGAAGGTTTGATAACGGCTCCATTCTGGCAAATATTTCCTTTGACCACCGCTATCCCACCCTCTTTGAGCATTGGGTTTTCAATGTTTTTGATTACCTCCGTATTGTAATTAGGAGCATCTTGGTTATTTTCTAAGATAGTTTTTCCATTGACCGTAATTGCACTTCCATGTATTTGAGGCAATATTTCTTTGATAATAGCGGGCAATCCTCCTGCATAATAAAAGTCTTCCATCAGAAATTTCCCGGAAGGCATCAAGTTCAACAACACAGGCATTGCACTACCCAATTTATCAAAATCTTCTAAATTTAATTCAATACCCATTCTGCCCGCAATGGCCAGCAAATGAATCACCGCATTGGTTGAGCCACCAATAGCAGCATTTATTTTAATGGCATTTTCAAAAGATTGGCGCGACAATACTTTTGACATACGCATATCTTCTTTTACCATTTCTACAATTCGCTTGCCTGTGTAGTGCGAAAATGCCTTTCTACGGGCATCAACGGCAGGAATGGCTGCATTTCCAGGAAGTGACATTCCCAATGCTTCTACCATACATGCCATGGTTGAGGCAGTGCCCATAGTCATACAATGTCCGGCACTTCGATTCATGCACGACTCAGCAGTGGTGAACTCGTTATAGGTCATTCTACCTGCTTTCAAATCTTCACTGAATTTCCATAGATCGGTTCCTGAACCTATATCATGCCCTTTGTATTTTCCATTGAGCATAGGACCTCCAGAAATAACTATGGTAGGCAAATCTACACTTGCAGCCCCCATCAAAAGAGATGGTGTAGTTTTATCGCAACCACACAGCAAAACTACTCCATCCATTGGATTAGCCCGTATAGATTCTTCAACGGTCATGCTGGCTAAATTTCGGAAAAGCATGGCAGTAGGCCGCATTTGGGTTTCACCCAGTGACATTACCGGAAATTCTAACGGAAATCCACCCGCTTCGTAAATACCATTTTTGACTGATTGGGCCAAATCTCTGAAATGTCCATTGCAAGGTGTGAGTTCGGACCAAGTATTGCATATTCCAATTACAGGCTTTCCTTCAAATTGCTCTTGTGTGTGGCCTTGATTTTTTAGCCAACTTCTGTGGATAAATCCTGATTTGTCTTTTTTACCAAACCAATCTTGACTTCTTAGTTTCATATTTTTTTCCTTATTAAAATGTGATTGTTAATCCACCATCTACTGTTATCACTGAACCCGTAATATAACTTGCATCGGGTCCTGCCAAAAACCATGCTACCCCTGCCACCTCTTTTGGTTGTCCAGCTCTTTTTAAAGGCAAATGGTTGTATTTGATATAATTGTCCTTAAACCATTCCTTTTCCAATTCATTGACCCCATCCGCTTTAATTGACATGGGCGTATTGACAAATCCCGGTGCAATACAATTGGCTAATATATTTTTCGATGCCAATTCTACTGCCAATGATTTTGTTAATTGGGTAATGGCAGCTTTGCACATCCCGTAGGCCGAACTATTCATTTCAACCCGATCATGATGTATAGAGGTAATATTGATAATACGGCTATTATCAGGCATCAATGGAACAAGTGCTTTGGTTGTGTAAATTGCTCCATAAAACATTACAGCAACAGTTTGGTGCCAATAGTTATAGTCAGAATTAAGCATTGGAGCGCCTTTAGAGATTCCAACACTATTCACTAAAACGTCAATCGTTCCAAATTGCTTACTGACAAATTCTTTTAATGAAGCCACTTCCGATTCCAAGCTAACATCTACCACAAACCCTTTATGACCTTTCCCTACTAAAGTCAACAGTGTTTCGTCATTTAGCGCTTGATTGTTTGAACCAACCATCACTCTGCAACCTTCCTTTGCAAAACGTTGAGCAATTGCTCTTCCTATACCGGATGAACCGCCCAAAACAACAATGTTTCTTCTTTCCATCTTGAATTAATTAATAAGTGGCTCTGCCACCTGATATATCGTAAATAAACCCAGTTGAAAAACTATTTTCTTTGCTTACAATAAATGCAGACATAGCTGCTACTTCATCTACAGTACCTAGTCTACCCATCGGGATTTTGGCGGTCATATATGCCAATTGCTCGGGAGCCGTATTTTCGTTCATGGCCGTCTTGATTACGGCAGGTGCCAAACCATTGACTGTTATGCCTTGAGTAGCATATTCCTTGGCCACCCCTTTTACTAAGCCAATCACACCCGATTTCATTGATGAGTAACCAACCATTCCAGGATTTCCTTCTTTGCCAGCAATGGAAGCTATAAGGAGTATCCTTCCATAACCCTTCTTTTCCATGGCTTTTACCGCATATTTTGTCACCAAAAATGCGCCTTTAAGATTTACATTGAATATTTTTTCATATTCATCTATAGGATAATCCGTGATTTTGGTGTTGGTAGGACCAACAATTCCCGCAGAGTTCACCATTATATCTATCTTTCTATATTTCTTTTGCACTTCTTCAAACCCATTTTTAACAGATTCCTCATTGGAAATATCAGCTGTGAACGTAAACGTATTGATATTTAATGCTTCGAATTCCTTTTTGGTTTTCTCGAGCATATCTGCATTTCTATCAAACAAGGCTACTTGAGCGCCTTCATTGGCTAATCTAAGGGCAATGGCTTTTCCCAATCCGTCTGCGCCTCCGGTGATTATTGCAACTTGGTCTTGAAATCTGTTTTCCATAGTATTATGCATTAATAAATTTTTGCTTTTGCGTACCTAATCCTTCAATACTTAGCTCAACCACATCTCCCGCTTTCAGATATTGTGGGGGCTTTTGTCCAAACCCTACTCCGGGTGGAGTGCCCGTGGAAATTATGTCACCCGCTTCTAAAGTCATAAATTGTGATAAATAATGAACGATATACTTTACATCAAAAATCATTGTGCTGGTAGATCCATTTTGTTTGACTTCACCATTTACCAACAAATTCATTTTCAGATTATTAATATCCTTAATTTCGTCACAAGTAGCCATCCATGGTCCAATTGGATTGAATGTGTCGCAAGACTTACCTTTTGTCCATTGACCACCTCTTTCAAGTTGAAAATATCTTTCTGATACATCATGTGAAATGCAATAGCCGGCGATGTGGGCTACTGCATCTTCAATGGAATTCAAATACCTTGCTTCTTTACCAATTACGATACCTAATTCCACCTCCCAATCTGTTTTTTGACTTCCCCTTGGAATTTTGACATCATCAAAAGGTCCGACTACAGTGTTACTAGCCTTCATAAAAATAATGGGCTCTATAGGTATTGGCATTCCCGATTCCTTGGCATGGTCAGAGTAATTCAAGCCGATACAAATTACCTTCCATGGCCTGGCTACACATGCACCCCAACGTACATTTGAAGGGACTTCGATTAAACTATGCTTTTTTTCACTAATGAGTTCTTGAAGTTTTTTTAACCCATTATTTTGAAAAAAATGAGAATTCCAATCTGTAAAATAAGACGATACATCATATCTTTTACCATCAATTAATACTCCGGGTTTTTCAGTGCCCGTTTCACCAAATCTGACTAATTTCATATTATTTATTTGTCGTTAAATTCATTACCAGGTAAACCTTTAATATCTAAATTTTTGCATACCAACAGCTTACCTGCCCAGGGCTGTTGCATTAAATCCAGGTTTGACAATCCTTCTTTTGCAGTCGTTATATATAGTTCATCCAAATTTTCACCTCCAAAAACACATGAAGTAGGTTGCGATACAGGTAACTGGATGTGAAATATTTTTTCTCCTGTATTCGGATTCCAACGTGCTACTTGCCAACCACCCCAATGAGCGATCCAAAGCATGCCTTCTTCATCTATTATCATTCCATCAGGCCATCCTTGCTTTTCGTCTATCTCAATGCATATCTTTTTATTGCTCAAAGTACCTGTTGACATCTCATAATCAAACACTTGAACTTGCAATGTGGGTGTATCAATGTAATACATTTTGGTGCCATCTACACTCCAACAAATTCCATTGGAATTACTTATACCATTCAATTTTAGACTCACAGACATGTCAGTATACAAACAATACAAAGCAGCTTTATTTGGTTGGTCTTTCAAGTTTTTTGTTCCAATCCAAAACCTTCCCACCAAGTCGCATTTGCCGTCATTAGATCGGTTTCCATTTTCATTTTTACTATAAGTATGAAAATACTTGATGTTCTTTTTCTCTAAATCGAACCAAGCCAACCCATGATGTAGCGCCACTAATAGCTTGCCAGACTTCGTAGGCACCACTGCACTTATATATTGCTCTAAGTCAAAAGAATGAACTAGGCCTTGTGTAGGTATATATTGGTTCAACTTGAAACCAGTAATGTCTACCCAATAAATACACTGTCTTTTTGCATCCCATATTGCTCCTTCTCCAAGATTTGAAGTTGAATATTCAACTGGAAATATTATATAATTCATGTAACGTTTATTGTCTACAAAATTGGAGGTTAATCACAATTTGTACTACTATGTCGTTTGCAATAACCAATACTTTATTTACATTTGATAAGACATATTGTATATATAATGCAAATAATATACGAAAAAATAACACAAAATGAGTCTTCCTTATTCTTAGTAAAGGAATTTGATATGGAGAGATTTACATCTCCAAGACACTATCATACAGAATTTGAGTTAACATTAATTCCTTCGGGATATGGCAAATTGTTTGTCGGAAATTCTATCGTAGATTTCAAAGAAAACGATATTTTCATGTTTGCCCCTCACTTGTCTCATTGTTTTCAAAACCCAAAGGATTTTGATAGTTTTAAACAACGCGCAAAGGCAATTGTAATTCAATTTCAAGAAGGATTTCTAGGAGAAAAATTTATTCAAAGCGAACAAGCAATTTCTTTAAGTGGATTGTTTGAGCGTTCTAAATATGGGATTCAATTTCAAGAACTAAATAATGAAATAAAACAATTGTTTTACGAAATAAATAAAAAAAATGGACTTGATTCCCTGGGTTATTTGATGGTTTTATTGCAAAAATTAAGTCAATGGAAAACAACAACATTACTAAATGTAAATGTGCCTGACAAAAACATAAACGCCAAGGATTATAACAGAATGGACAAAGTATTTGAGTATATAGCTGATAATTTGACTGGCGAAATTCAGTTCATTAAAGCTGCTTCAATTGCTCATATGCAGGAAGCAGCATTTTCACGTTACTTCAAAAGGAGAACACAAAAAACCTTTTCTCAATACGTAAACGAATTGCGCATATCCCATGCAAAAAAGCTGTTATTAGACACGGATAAATCGATAACAGAAATATGCTTTGAATCTGGATTTGAAAACATGTCCTACTTTAATAGGCAGTTCAAGTACTTAACTCATCAAAGTCCTTCGGAATACAAAAGAGTTTCAATAAAATATTAGATCATTTTTTACTAAATATTTCTCATTTCATTTCACTTAATCCATCATCACAAACTCCAGCTTTCCTCCTTTAATAAGGATGTCATGAGGAAGCGTATGACCGGTTACACGAATATTATTATAACGAACTTCTTTTATATAAATCTGATTTTTATCGGTACGATTGACTGTGATAATCAAATCTTTAGTGTTATTCATTACGGAACCTTTAATGATAGCTTTATCAATTATGGGCGTACCAATTTCATATTCATTTTTACAAGGATTCATTGGATATAAACCCAAACAATTAAAAACAAACCAAGCGCCCATTTGACCACAATCTTCGTTGCCTATTCCCCAAGGTGTGTTTTTATAGGTTTCAATTGTCTTTGCTACCGTTTCTTGGACTTTACGTGGTTGATCGATATAATGATATAAATAGGGATAATGATGAATTTGCTCATTGCCGTGGCTTTTGTGTCCGTCCTTTGAATAAAAGCGATTGATTTTAGCAGCAAAAGCATCTTTGCCTCCATACAGTTTAACTAATTCTTCAGGCGCATGTGGTGCCCAGAATGCAAAATTCCAATATGTGCCTTCTGTAAAACCTTCTAAAGTGTCTTTGGAAAAGGTGCCATCTTTTCTACGAGCCATAAAAAATCCAAATTCCGGAGAAAAGATGTTTTTAAAATTCATTGACTGATTCATGAATTGTTCATAATCTTGTTTTTTGCCCAATTTCAACGCCATTTGAGCGATACAATAATCATCATATGCGTATTCCAGCGTACGAGCCGGTGCTTCTTTGGTAATATCGGATGCTACGTATCCTTTGGCTAAATAATGACTGAGTCCGCCTCGTCCTTCCGGTGTCGTCCATGGGTCCCGATCAGCCCAAAGATTACTTTCGTCATTAGGTGGCGGAACCGATCCATCTTTTCTTATCGCTTCATAAGCCAATGAAATGTCAAAATCTTTAAAACCCTTCAAATAAGCTTCTGCTATTACCGAATTGGAATGAGAGCCTATCATAATATTGGTTTCCATAGGATTGGGCCAAATTGGAAGTCTTCCAGTGCCTTTATAAAAAGTAAGCATGGCTTTAATCATATTAGATACTCTTTCGGGGCTGGTAATACAAAGTAATGGATGAGCCGCTCTGAAGGTATCCCACAACGAAAAATCAGTATAATTTGTACCGGAAAGTATGGAATCATGAGCGGCTGAATAAAACTTACCATATTCATCCATTTCACGTGGATATTGCATTGAATGAAAAAGAAAGGTATAAAACATAGTTTCCTTTTCTTTGTCTTTGGTTTCGATACTGATTCTTTGCAAGGCTTCATTCCATTTGTTTTTATTTTCCAATTCAAATGTTTCGTAGCTTTTGTTTCCAATTTCTTTATTCAAATTTTGACGTGCTTGTTCCACGCTGATAAATGAAGTACCTACCTTGCACTCCAAAATTTCATTTTTTTGGATGTCAAAAGTGACATATGCGCCGCACAGATTACCTTTAATACTTGACTGACCCGAATACAATGTTGAGTCTTTCCAAGTGCCAAAAGCGCTTATCTTTTTGTTGAATTGAATGACAAAATATCCTTTGAAATTTTTTAATTGAGGAGAAATGATTGCCGATTGAATATCGGTGTTATATCCTGATAATTCATTTCTTTCAGGATTATATTGGGCATAACCGGTGGCACTCACATTATACCCATATCCTAGTCCATCATCATGTAATTGGGTTTGTTTTAATCGATAAAAAGCCGCTGGATATTTGGTGTTTATTGATTCCATTCCCACATATATAGATCCGGATTGTGCATAATTAAATTGATAGTATGCACAGCGACTACTGGCAGTGAAGGTTATATCTATTTTGTTTTCAGGTTTATTTTCTTCCCAAATAGGGGTCGAATAGCTGTAAGGACTTGCTTTCTCTTTTTTATGTGAATACCTCATTCTGCGGTCTTTGGCGGTGACTTTAGGTACACCATAACCTGTCCATAGGGTATGATAACCATAATCACCCATCCATACTGTAGGTTGATGTGTGCCTCTGAAACCAAGCAGATAGGTGGTGTCTTCATATTGATATATATTGGTTCCTACCCTATTGTATCGGGTCATTGGTACAAATGAAGTCATCCCAAAAGGACTAGTCACACCGGGTACCAAGCCACCTGTGGATCCCCAAGTGCCTAACATCATGTTTACTTTGTCGGCTGGCAATGATTGGGATTGGCATTTTAAAATGCTGATTATAAAGAAGAAAGAATTAAAAATAATTGAATAACTTATCGATCTCATTGTGTTTTCATTGAATCCGAAATGTACAAACTTCTACAAATATTTATAATACTTGCATAAGCATAATGCAAAAAGTCATTCAAAAATAAAGGGGAAAGGGAAAAAATAATTAAGGCAATTTGATTGACACATCTTTGTCTGTAGTACCTGCATATTTACCCAAAGACACTTCTACACGCATATTGCCGGTACAAAGAGGTTGAAAACTGAACAAAGTGCTGCCCAGGTCAATCAAATCACCTAGTTTGAAGCATTTCGACCTGAATTTCATATTATATTTTGGGAAAATAAAACAGTATTCACATATGAAGTTTGCAGACCAACCAATTAGTCTTTAAGGAAAATTAATTTACAAATCTGAAGATTAGATAAAACCATTACGTAATCTTGAGACTACCTTATCAGTATATGTATTGGTAAAGACCTAGGAAAGAGTCTTTTTTTATACTTTTTCATTTTTACTTAAATACCACCCCTTTCGTTTGTTTGGTAAACAAACTCAAATCATCTCCATTGGTGATTTTCACTCCTTGTACTCTGAAATTATCAAATACTACATTTTCAACCGTGTGTTTGGCATCATATCCACCCAGTAACGACATCGAATAACCGGAATTGTAAATTGTCAAATCCACATCAATATTTCTGAAAGTGACGTTTCTAATCTGTCCTCTTTCCTCATCCTTGCCCCACATGCTTTTAATTACCTTAATATCAATAAGTTTGTTGTAATGATGTTCCACTCTGATATTTTCATAAAGCACGTCACTCACTACGGCTCTATCTGCATTATGTATGCCAAACACCCCTCCAAACAAGTGCACACCCAGTACATCGATATTGGTAAACCTTATATTTTTAATAGAAGCGGTTCGAAGTTCATGCCCTATTTCGAGCACCGTACCTCCTTCATAGGCTACAAAGGTGCAACCTGTAACTTCAATATCTTCTACATCCTTTGAATAATCCAAAGTCGCATCTCTTTTGAGCGGTAATGATTTAATTACGGCACAATCATCTCCATTTCTGAAAATACAATTTTCAACTTTGATGTGTTTGCAACCTACTATGTCAATACCATCAGTCCCGGAATAAAACCCTAGTTCTTTAACATTGCGAACGGTGATATTTTCACTAATACCCAATACAATCATCCACGATTGAGGTTCAATCATTATTATATCTTCAATAACGGAGTTTTTGCAATCTTCCAATACTATTGATCTTCTCCCATCAATTCCTCTGGTAAAGTAACTGGCATCTAATACGCCATTACCTGCTATTCGTACATTTTTTGCTGAAGTGGCTTTAATACAACCTCTTACCACTGCCCCACCCTCAATGAACAAAGTTTCGTTATCGTGCAATTCGAGCAAACCAATTTCATATACTTGACCGGCTTTGAAATATTTGACATTTGATGCATTTGCATCCGGAATATTTGTTGCAGGTGCATTGGCATAAATAAACAATTGTGGCATCCCTTCAAATTCCAATACCACATTCATCGCACCTGGAATTTTGAAAGAAACTTTGTTTCCATTCACTGTAGGCTCAATTTTGTATCTTTTTGGCGAAATGCTTATTTTTTTATCAGTTTTGGGTATTTCTATTTCAATTTCAACCTCCCCTTTTACTGTAAAAGTGGCAAATGGAGCTGCTGTAGTGTGATATACTAATACTTCTACCCCATTCACTTTGAGTTTATAATCTTTACTTTTGGGGCTGATTCTAGGGAAACTATAACCCTGAAAATTAGAAGCTTGCTGGGGAAATAGGTGATTTGAAATTAAAAATGAAAAAAGAAAACTTACAACAAGGAAATGTTTCATATTAGAAAATTAAGAATTAATAAAGTTCAAATATGGTTTCAAATTTTTATGTTTGATACTCCTACATTAGAAATATTTTAATACAAGCAATGTAATGACCCTTATAATTCTATTTATTAAAGCAAACCATTTGCAAAATCCTTATTTTTGAGACCCTTCTCATTAAAATTTTCCTTATAATTAGTATGCAATACTTCAATCGGTTGGAACAATTACTTGAAATTGAACAAAATGAAGACCGCAAACAATACCAAGCTCAAATAGAACATCACTCAACTGCTGAACGTAGGTCGCTGGGGCTCACTTGGTATCCCATAGCCATTCGAGGCACAGAAATCAATCAAGCAGATTATATTACTGTGGAACTGGAAAGAACCACTCATCAGGATATTGTGCATCAGTTTCGGTTTGGTTCGCAAGTAGCATTGTTCAGCAACCACGATCCGGAAGAAGATAGAATCGTAGGTATCGTCTCTCATATTTCGCTTAACACTTTAAAAATCAATTTCAAAACCGATGAACTGCCTGAATGGAGCCGACTTGGAAAGCTTGGAGTTGATTTACTGTTTGATGAAAATAGTTACAAAGAAATGTTTCATGCTTTGAAAAATGCCGCAAATGAAGCTCCCAAAAACGAACTCATTCAAATATTGTTAGGCGAAAAACCACCTCATTTTGAAGAACTTCAATATACTTTTCATAACCCTATTCTCAACGGAAGTCAGAATAAAGCATTAGAAAACATATTGAAAGCCAAGCACCTGGCAATAGTCCACGGTCCGCCCGGAACTGGCAAAACTACCACTATCATTCAAGCCATTAAAGCATTGCTCAAACAACATCCGGAGCAACAAATACTCGTGTGTGCTCCCAGTAACACTGCTGTGGATTTACTCTGCGAAAAACTTCACGATCAGCGAGTTAATGTAGTTCGTATTGGAAACCCTTCGCGTGTGAATGACAATACTTTAGCCTTAACACTCGACTACAAAGTTGCAGAACAGGAGTCAATGAAAGATATAAAACGCTTGAAAAAACAGGCTCAGGAATACAAAAGCATGGCGCACAAATACAAGCGGAATTTTGGAAAAGATGAGCGAGAGCAGCGTAAACTGTTGTTTGACGAAGCCTTCAAAATCATCAAAGAAGCGGATAAAATAGAGCAGTATTTGGTAGAAAATGTTTTAGAAAACGCTCAAGTGGTTGCATCAACCTTAGTGGGATCCAATCAATACTTTGTAAAAAAAACCAAATACCACACCCTAATTATTGATGAAGCCGGCCAGGCACTGGAACCAGCATGTTGGATTCCAATATTAAAGGCTCAGAAATTGATTTTGGCAGGCGATCATTGCCAACTTCCTCCTACCATCAAGTCAAACGAAGCAATGAAAGAGCTTAGTAACTCACTGTTGGAAAAATCTATATACCTGCATCCCAAAAGTGTGGTATTACTTGAGGAGCAATACCGTATGCATACACATATTATGGGTTATTCATCGCAGGTATTTTATCAAAACAAACTCAAAGCACATGCTTCGGTAGCTACCCATCAATTGCAAACTGACATTTCACCTTTGTTGTACATCGATACAGCTGGATGTGGATTTGATGAGAAATTGGATGGCACGAGTGTCACCAATCCGGAAGAGGCAGCTTTTGTAGTTAAACAACTGGAACATTTGGTGGGGCAATTGAAAGCTCATTTTACACCCGAGGATTTTCCTAGCATTGGATTGCTGTCCCCCTACAAAAAGCAAGTTGAATTATTGAAAGAATACTGTTTGAATTCTACCTTACTGCAATCATATTCATCCTCGATTACGATTAATACCATTGATAGTTTTCAAGGACAAGAGCGGGACATCATGTACATATCTATGGCAAGGAGCAATGCCAAAGGTGAAATAGGCTTTTTGAGCGATATACGCAGAATGAATGTGGCCATGACCAGGGCTAAAAAGAGCTTGGTAATTGTAGGAGATAGTTCAACCCTTTCAAATTCATTGTTTTATAAAAATTTTATTGAATATGTTGAAGGTTTGGAAGCGTACAAAAGTGCTTGGGAATTGATGGGGGCTTAATATTACTCCTCGGCCTGTCCCCTGACAGTCCGAAATTCTTATCAAAAATACCTATACTTGTAATAATTTATTATCTTCAAAAATGGATAAATTTGGCGTTATTCGAAATTCTGCAATGTTTTTGAACGAAGTCTAATTTTGGACAGATACCATAAAAGACCGGAAACATTTATTAAAAAAAGATAAATATAAGATTGAAATCATCAACCAATTAAAGTGGTTGATTGACCATAATAAAATCAAGGTCTACAGTTACGTGATAATGCCAAATCACCTTCATTTGCTTTGGGAATTATTGGAAATGAACGGCAAAGAAAGACCAAGTTCCTCATTTAATAAATGGACTAGCTCCTATTTCTTAAAAGACTTACGAATATCGCATCCTGTGGTACTTCCCCATTTTATAGAAAACACAAATGAACGTAACCATAGGTTTTAGCAACAAGATCCCTTAGCAGTTTTGATGGTTTCAAAATCTAAATTCCAACAGAAACCAGAAATTTTCATTTAAACCCATTGGAAGAAAAGTGGAATTTGGTTCATAATCCAGAAGAATGCACGTGGTCTTTCTCAGAATAATATACCACAAAAAAATGAATATGAGATCTTAACTCACTAAATTTCAGTATTGTACATCAAAGTTGGCACTTCAACTACAAAAGTAGTTCCTTCTCCACTTCTTGTAATAAAGGAAATATGTCCTTGTAATTTTTTGATCACACCTTTTACTATATACAATCCCAAACCGGAACCTTGTGAATTGTTTGAGCCCTTAAAAAACATATCGTATATTTTATTGTGATATTCGTCCGGAATACCCTCGCCATTATCTTCAATTTTGATTATGGCTTTAGTTTCAGTGTATGTAATATGCACATTTACGTAGGGGTTGCTTTTTGAAAAATCATTATGGGTAATTGCATTCGATATCAGGTTATTTAGCAAAATATGTATTCGTAAAGGATCCGATATATACATGCCACTTCCTTCAATGGTATAGTTGATTTTAACATTATTATAATTAGGCAAGAACTTAAGATCATCCAATACTTTTGTTATTAGTTTGTTAAAATCAATAGTCTCATGAGTTACCTGCAATCTTGAATTTCGTGAATAATTCGATAAGTCTTTAAGAACCAACATAAGTCTGTCAATGCTTTCCTGCATTTTAACCAGATACAATTTCAAACCATCCTCTGTGGATTCACTTTTGGTAATATTTATTAATCCCAAAACCGAGGTTAAAGGTGCTTTTAAGTCATGTGATGATCGATACACAAAGTTATCAAGTTCTTCGTTGGCAATAGCAAGTGCTTCACTTTTGGCTTGAATTTCTTTATTTTGGGTCATCAATTGTTGATTGAATTTCCTGATTCTTCGATTATTCCTTTGTTGAACTAAAGAAATAACGATAAAAGAAATCAATACAATCCCTACAATTATCAAATTTCGGTTAAGTAATGTTTGTTTAGCTTTTTCTTCTTCAAGAGCTTTATCTTTTTTCAATAACTTGATTTGTGCCTCTTTTTTTTCTAAAGCAAATTTTGCCTCTAATTTTCCTATCTCTTTATTTCTGGAATCATTAAAAATGGAATCTTTCATTATGGTTGCAAGTTCATGGTATGCAAGAGCCGTTTTAAAATCACCCAATTTCTTATAAACGGATGCTAAAGCCAAACTAGCTCGATGGATATCGTCTTTGGATTTTACATTACGAGCCATTTCCAAACTCAAGCTCGAAGATTCAATTGCCTTATTCAACTGATTTGTCTGCATGTATAAGTTACCCAAGTTATTGTAACATATTATCATCCCTTCAATATCATTGATGGACTCCTTTATTTTAAGGCATTGTTGATAATATTTTTCAGCTGCACTATATTGTTTTTGATAAAAATATACATTACCAATATTACTTAAAGCTATGGATTGACCTTGTTTGTCTTGAAGTTCGTTATTGATGTTTAATGCTTTCTTATAATTTTCAATAGCAGCTTTATAATCGCCTAAGTCGGTATATACATTTGCAGAATTGGTAAGGCATCCGGCAATACTCTTTTTATCATTGATTTGTTTGGCAATTTTGAGGCTTTTGTTAAAATAATTAAGTGCCAGATTCAGTTCTCCGTAATCATAATAAATACCTCCAAGGTTCATTAAGCATTTGGAAATTGTCTTTTTATCATCAATTTTTTCAGCTATTCTTAAAGATTTCAATATGTTGTCTAAAGCATTGGGGAAATCGCTTTTGAACATGTAATAAATGCCAATTCTACGCAGTGCTTCCGCTTTACCATATTCATATTTGCTTTTTTCAGACAAATCATATGCCTGCTGAGCCAAGTCAAGCGACTTTACCGGATCATTATCAATGGCAACTTTGCTTTGCTGCAACAATTCATTGATTTTGAGTGTATCAATACCTTGAGAGAAAGCTGTATTGGAATAGATTGTAATAAATAACAATGTATGGAAAAATATACAAACTTTTGTTGCGTTTGATTTCATTGATTATGTATTTACAATTATACGTTTTTGTTTTACCCCTATCAAAAATTGGCAAATAAATATTTGATAATTTGTCCACTTTTTATCAACATATTGAGTTTTTCTCAATCTGATTCTATCTTAATCCATTTAAAATCAGATAATGACTCGTTAATTAAAAGTATTAATAATCCATACAAAAGGAAATCTGACGTTCTTTACGACCGAATAGGTGACATTTCAAAAAAAAGTAAGATTACCTATTTGGTTTATAAAAATTTGTTTAGGGAACCTGATTTTCAATTCAATGAATCTGTTGAATATATTGAACCGCAACTGATTTATACAAAATACAATGGCAAAATCATAAAAGCTATTAAAATATACAATTACAAGCCCTTTGGAACGAGTGTAATTGATACATCTAAATCCCCAACTCTTTCCATTGATAAGACCGGAAATGTATTGCATATTAAAACCCATAAAAAACTGATTCAATCCATTACCAAACTAAAGGAAGGTGATGTGTTTGATGCTTCAAAAGTTTACAATGCAGAAAGGGTATTACGCACCACTACCTATTTATTAGATTCCAGAATATATGTTTTTGAAAATCAAGACCTAGATGGGATTGAAATCCACATTTTCACCCAAGATATTTGGCCATGGGGAGCTGATGCAGGTCTGGATGTAGTAAAATCTTCACCAATCATATTTCCTTACATTGCTTATTCCCCGGAAGTCAATTATGCATGGGTACAAAACAATAACAT
Source organism: Bacteroidota bacterium (assembly GCA_033763735.1). GTDB lineage: Bacteria > Bacteroidota > Bacteroidia > Cytophagales > UBA9547 > JANRJY01. The sequence continues at coordinate 38,899 of JANRJY010000087.1, forward strand.
GCTTGGTTTGGGTCATCAATTCAGATATACAACATTTTTACAAAACAATCAATATCAAGGCTTTACAAGTAACTATACTATTCCTTATATTGGCAAATCTTTAGTCAGGATTTCTTTGGATGCTTCTTATTTGACATACTCAGAACGTTACTCCGGAAATTTGAGCAGAGGGTTTGTGCTGCCAACCACTCGATATGCATGGGGAATTTTGTATTTTTATGATAAGTCAGACAACCTGCTTTTGGGTACAGGCACCGGCAAAAGGATATTTGAGTATAATTATATAGATACTTGGTTTGGACGGTCTATTAAATTATCAAACCTAAAAACACAGCAAAGGTTTGTTTTTTCGGTAAGGCAGTTTACTACACATTTCAACAATACTATTGGAAAAGACAAAGATACTAATCAATTGTTTCAGGACAAGCATACCGGATTATTAGGAGTTGGATATTCAAACCGATCGTATTATCGCGATTTGTATATTTATGGTTTTGGTAGAACAGAGGATGTACCAAAAGGGTTGTCCGTGGCATTTGTGGGTGGTATAGAATATTCTGCATTTGGAAACCGACCTTATACCGGCTTTTCTTATTCGCAGGGATATTTTTATAAAAATTTTGGTTATCTATTTATGCGGACTGCCTTTGGAACATACTTCAACAACAATGATATGCAGCAAGGTGCCTTTAACTCTGGATTGAATTATTTCACCAGATTGTTTTCATTTGGTAAAATTCGAATGCGACAATTTGTTAAACTCGATTATGTATATGGTATCAATCGGAAAGAAGTTGAACAATTATACATTAATGACGGACTTGGTGTAAGAGGCTATTTTAATAATTCGGCTATAGGTTCCCAAAGATTTGTAGTAAATCTTGAAACCGTTTTTTATACACCCTGGGAATTCGGTGGATTTAAATTTGCACCATTTTTATTTTATGATTTCGCCTGGCTTTCAAAATCACAATATTTCCAGGATTTTAGCAACAGTCATCAAGGCGTGGGTTTGGGGTTCCGATTCAGAAATGAGCGCTTGGCATTTAATACTTTCCAAATCCGGCTGGCTTACTATCCAAATTTGAATGCCAATGATCCGCAGCGATTGTATAACATATCAAGTATTCCTTTTTATAATTTATCTGATTTTGATATTAATGCACCCTCTATTGTAGTTTACAGGTGAATTTTTTGTAAAAAAACAACACAAATGATTTTTTTGTATATCATTGCTTTTTATCCGATTATGAGAAAAAGTTTATTTATTATTTTTATTGTATCATTATCCAATCTATGTGCACAAGTGCTACAAAAAGAAGGAAGTAGGGTAATTGATGGTTCGGCAGGGTCAGAATACGAAAGGACTTCAGTCACTTTTTTGTACTTAAGTTTTAATGAAGAGCGATTTAATCGGAGAAATTTAAGCACCTTTCCTGTCCTTCATGTTAATGATAAATTTAATGATCATAATTTAAAGCAAATAAACAGCATTAATAGCCCCTTTATGAGACTAGAAACCGATGTTGACAGAAAAACATTAATACTTCAAGAATTAAATAAAAACAAAATAGGGAATCAAATAATTGCTAAGTGGTTCAACCAACAACCCGATGGCACATTCAATATGGATTTAATTAAGGAAAGAGGTGCTTACAATGCTACAGATGCGGATGTTATCAAAGCCAAAAATTCAAAAAGAGGACTAACTATACTTCAGGATGCTGGTGAATCATTGCTTAAAAAGTCATATATAATTGTGTTTGATTACTTAAATACTGAAACCTGGGATGAATATTATAATAGATTGGACGAACGGCTATATGCGTATGCGGTGGCTACCAAAACCACTCCACAAAAAACACCCAGAGTATATGAGGGTTATCGCTCATCTGTATACGGATATTTGTACAGGGTGAATTGGAACGACTCTATCTCAAGTGTTTTTTATAATAATGCATATAACAATCCCGAATTTTTCACAGAAATGAACATTCCCATTCAGTATGTTAATGAATTTATGATTGATGGCATTCGAGGTCAGCAATTACGAGGACTGCCACAATTTACTGATAACGAGCTCTATCAAATGATGCTGCAAGATGGTCTGGAAGCATACTTGATTGAAGTAGCACGTGAATATGAGGAATTCAGAGTCCGTGCACCTCTTTATTCTGTAAAACCTTTGCGTGCAAAAGTTGGATTAAAAGAAGATGTAAAAATTGACCAACGTTTTTTTGTTTATGAAATGCAACTGGATGCCCAAGGAAATAAAAAAGGTATTCGAAAAGGCGTAATTAGAGCCACTAACAAGATTACAGATAATAGGCAAATGGCAACAGGTGAAATGATTCCAACCGAGTTTTATCAGGAATCGGGCAAAAAGTTGTATCCAGGAATGTTATTGGATCAGGGATATGATTTTGGATTATCTATTTCAGCAGGGTGGGCATTGCGTTCGCTTCAAGGACCTATGTTACAAGTGTCATATAACCTCTCAGGAATTTTCAGATGGACACTTTTTCGGATTTTTATTGATGCACAAGCAGGAGGAGGAAGCGCAAGTTATGGTGTTAAAACCGTATCTTCATATAACTTGGGTAGCTATTCCTTGCAAATTGGTTTTAGCAAAGAATATTGCCTCACCCGAAATATCCACATTGAACCTTATGCCGCGTTACAATGGGATTCGTTATTTGCCAATGGTTTGAATAAAGGTGATAAACAAATATTAGATTCGGCTGGTATCAGGTATGGCAAACAAACCTATGGAGGGGTAATTGGTTTACGCATTCCCATTAACATTTTTCATAATTTACAACTTATTCCTTCTGTAAGCTTAAGTACCATAATGTACTCAAGCAACAATACCATATTTGGTAGTAAATTTCCTGATATAAAACGTAATCCTAAAGTTTATAATGACAATTCACATTTGTTAGGATCAACAGTTGGGGATCTGCGTAATTCTGACAATTCAGCTGCAAATATTGCACCTTCACCAATAAGATGGGAAATCACTTTGAGGTATAAATTTTAATAGTATTTTTGTAACATAAAATCTAAAACCATGAAAAACATATCAAAATCCATAATTGTTGCCCTTTTCATTGCATTTGCTGCGCAAGCCCAAGTTAAAAACAACCTTGAATATTACAGATACGAATTAGAGTGCGTAGGCACGGGAGTAGATGGTACATATTTGATTAAAGTGTGGAACTATTCCAAACGTTCAAAAGTAGCAATTAAAGAAGCAAAACGTAATGCAGTACATGGTGTTATTTTCAAAGGCTTTGGAGCAGGAGAAAATTGCCAATCACAAAAACCTTTGGCAAGCAGTCCGGGAATAGAAGAACAATCAAAAGATTATTTTACCGATTTCTTTTCGGATAATGGCAAATACCAAAAATTCATTAATGTGAGTGGGGATGGCAGTATAGCCTCAGAAGACATACTCAAAGTAGGAAAAGAATACAAAATTGGAATTGTTGTATCTGTTATGAAAGATGCGCTTCGTGCCGAACTTGAACAAGCAGGCGTAATCAAAGGATTATCATCCGGTTTTTAAGTAATGGAAATGTAGTTTGACCTACAGCACCCTTTCCTTAGGAGAGGGGTTAAGGTTGTAAACGGAGAGTAAAGAATGAACCTCTACAGTGAGGCTATTAACTCAATTAACAATATGAAAATCAAAATATTCACTATTTTAATACTACTAATTTCAGTTTCTTCCATTTTCGCTCAAGGTAAAAGGAGAGGTAAATCCACTGCAGGATATTATCAATACGAAGCAGAATGTGAAGGCAGTGAAATGGATGGCAGTCAATTGGTTAGAGCCTTCGGAACAGGACGTACAAAAGCCGATGCAAAAGAACAAGCAAAAAAAGCAGCCGTTTATGCAGTAATATTTAAAGGAATTAGATTAGGTAAACCAGGATGTTCTCTAAAACCATTGGTGTTTAATCCGAATATCGAAGAACAAAAGCAAGATTTCTTTAACGAATTCTTTCAGGATGGTGGCAAATTTCAGGATTTTGTGACTTTTGATGATGTGCCAGCTCGTATGACTGTAAAAGAAAAAGGTGAAGGTGCTGAAAAAGTATTTGGTTTGGTACTTACTATCAAAATGGTTCCCCTAAAAAAATACTTAACCGAAAAAGGAATCATACCCGTTTCTGTAGAATAGTCTTCGACCATTAATTAATAATTAAAAATTAATAGATAATAATTCACAAAACAACTAACAACTAACAACTAACAACTTATAACTATCAACTAACCCTTTCAATCCAATGAAAAAATCAATCTGTATACTTACCCTTTTAATTACATCCATTTTAACTTTTGGACAAGCTAAAAAACCAACCATTATGGTGGTACCCAGTGATGCATGGTGTAATACCAATGGTGCCATGATGGATTATAATGGAACCAAATACCCTGATTACAAAAAAGCATTATTAAACGCAGATTTACTTTTGGTTATTGGTAAAATTAATACGCTTATGTCTGAAAGAGGATTCCCACTCAAAGATCTGGGTGCTGCTATGAAAAGTATGGATCAGGAAAACGCGGAAACTTCCGTAACTTCTTCAAAATCAGGTGCCGGGGTCGCTGAAAGTCCCTTAGATAAATTGAAAAAGACAGCAAAAGCTGATATTATCATTCAATTGACTTACACCGTAAATCAAACAGGACCCAAAAAATCAGTTTCTTATAATATGCAAGGTCTTGATGCTTACACCGACAAACAAGTTGCCGGAGCACAAGGAACAGGAGCACCTTCGTTTTCAGCAGAATTGCCGGTATTATTAGAAGAAGCAGTACTTGCTAATTTGGACAACTATAATGCTCAGTTACAAAAACATTTTGACGACATGTTTGCCAACGGTCGCGAAATTACCATTCGTATCAAAAGATTTGATAGCTGGGACAAAACATTGGATGATGAAATCGGTGGCAATCAAATAAGTGAAATTATATCCGGTTGGTTAACCAAAAATTGCGTGAAAGGTCGCTTTAGTGCTTCTGATGTTTCAGAAAACATGATGTACTTAGAGCAAGTTCGTATTCCAATTTATGACGAAACCGGCAAAGCACTCGATGCCAGAGGTTTTGTTCGTAACCTTCAAAAATTCCTTCAAGCAGCCCCTTACAACATCCCTGCCAAACTCAATATGAAAGGTTTAGGTCAAGCTACTTTGATATTGGGAGAGAAATAAAAATTAATATCCACGTTAAATTTGAGTTTGACAACTTTATAAAAGTTGTCAAATTTTTATTAAATTAAACCACCAATAGCGCAAGCATTAGTGAGGCACAAACGATGCTTGTGCTATATCATCATAAAAACTGCTAGGCTGATGCTTCTCCCAGGAGATAATGACACAGTTCTTGCCCCACAAAATATGTCATTGCAAATCCTGCTTTCTTGGATGTTTTGACAAGTGCGATTTTTTATATAAATTTGATTAAATCATTTTAACTATGGATTTACAAACCAAATATGATATTATAGAAAAGATTGTTCAAACGAAGGACGATCTTATATTGCAACAAGTAATTGAACTGTTAAATTATTCTGAAGTTCATTTTACTGCTGAGCACGAAGCAATTCTAAACCATCGACTTTCGGATTATGAGACCAATAAGAGTGAATTATTGCAATGGAATAATACGCTTGATGCAATTGAGAAGGAAATATGAGTTACACGCTTACGCTCAGACCATTAGCATTACAAGATATTTCAGAAATAATAAAATGGTATAATGACAAGCAATCAGGATTAGGCAATAAATTTTTGGCAGCCTTAAGAGAGGCCGGTGATTCAATAATACTCAATCCACTGGGATATGAACTGAAATTTAAAAAGAAGTTTCGGCAATGTAAAATCAAAGGATTCCCTTATTTAATACATTTTATTGTTGAAAATGAAGAATAAACAATAGTGGTATTAGCAATAATGCATACAAGTCGTAATCCGCAGTTATGGAAAAAAAGATTCGAATTGTAATGATTTAAATTCATTTTTGTCAAACCCTTTTGATTCTTTGCGTATTTTATGGTTAAAATATGAAATAATTTCAACCGCAAAGAATTGAAAGTAAATCGCAAAGCATGCAAAGATTTAATAATTGAAAAATTCAAAATCTACCTACACGGAATTCATATTATTTAATTAATTTGCACACAAAACAACTCCAAACCCCATGAAACTAACTTCAATCTTGTTATTGTGCACAACTTTAATATTTGCACAAAATATAAATAAAACTGCTGATTTAAAGTACCGAAGAAGTTCTATTCACCTTATGATGGTCGATGACCCTTCAAGACTCATGGCATCTAGTATCGAAAAATCATTTTTGGCTTCAGCCGTCCCGGATAAGTACAACGATCATTCCATGCCGATGAAAAAAGTACCTTATACCTCCATTTCCTCAGATCCTCCATTTCTAATTAAGCAATATCTCGAAAACAACAATATACCACGAGATATGGTTGCCAAATGGTTCAATCGCAATCCTCAAACAGGTGCATTTAATATGACGATGATTCAGGACAGAGGATTTTACAATGCTTCTGATTTGGATGTAAAAAAGGCAAAAGCTTCCAAAAGAGGCATGAATATATTGGCAGATGCGGGTGAAGAATTAATCAAAAACACTTTTATTGTTGTTTGCGATTTTAGTTATGTAAATAAGGAAGATATTGCGGACGCAGCTTCGGCAGGACTCATGCTTACAGGTGCCGTTTTAGGTGCAGCCACCGGAAATAAAGATTATGAAAAAGCAGGTGTAGTTGCTGCTGCAGGTGCACAGGTTGCAGGTAAAGGGTATATTGTAAAAACAAAAATGTATTTGTATCAGCTCAATTGGAATGATTCGGTTTCAGCCGTATTTTACAATGACTTGTGGATGGATGAAACGTCAAAAGACGCTTCAAGAAAAGCTGCTTTTGACAATTCAAAACTATTCACCTTGAAATATATAGGTGCTGCTACTGCAATGGCTGATTTGCAATCGTCCATATTTACCGATAAAACAGAAGAACAACTCATTGAAATGGCCACTGCAAATGCTACTAACTCATCATTGGTAAAGTTAGAAAAAGCTTACGAAACGTTCAGGGCTAAAACGCCTTTGTATGGCGTAAAACCATTAATTGCGAAAATTGGATTAAAAGAAGGCTTGAAAGGGCAACAAAGATTTATTGTATATGAAAGGCAAATGACTGAAGATGGTAAAACAAAATACAAAAGATATGGAACTATCAGAGTAAGAGGCAAATACATTTGGGATAACAGGGTCAATGCAACAGGAGAAGCAAAACCGGAAGAAATAACTCGTTTTTATCAAACTACCGGCAGAAAACTATATCCTGGTTTATTAATCCAACAAAAACCGGATCCAGGTTTCTGCAAGCCATTCAATATTTTATTTGGTCAAATAGGTAGAATATTTCATTGATACTTTTTCAAATCGATTTTTAAAGTTCTTATAAAGGTTAATTATAAGAACTTTTTTATTATATTAAAAATCACTAACTGATGAGCACAAGATTAAAATTATCAGTTGTTTAATTTTTCGTAAAGTGTCAATATTTTAACAATTTCATTTGGATTTTCCCAATTTGGATTTGAATTAATTAACTCTACAAGTTTTGGATACTTTGAAACAATATTTATTAAGTCATTAATCGTCAAAATTCTAAATTTCCCATTCTTTGTATCTAAAATAAAATTATATCTTTTTAATGCGTAAATTGATTCAATAACACCTGCAACTATAGGTGCACCAGCTAATGATAATGCAAAATTTATATTCTCAATATCATTCTTTGTTGCTGCCGCTTGAAAAAATAAATATTCTCCTTTAAATAATATTTTAGTATATGCCTGAAGTTGATTCAATTTAAAACCATTAATGTATAGTGTATCATTAATTTGCATTAACAAACACTCCTCCCGTAAATACTGCTTTTTACTAGCCTTTTTGGGAACAACTCTATAATCATTACCAAAATTCTTAAAAATATCAGTTGTACTTCTTAGGCAAATTGTTACTTCACATTTATATGAAACCTTATTTTCTTTATAATCTTTAAGCTTCTCATAAAAAATGCTTTCTCCTTTATAAATTTCTTGGGCAACTGTAAGGAGTGAAATGAAACTACATGTGATAATTAAATACTTCATTATATTTAAATTTTTTACTCCCCTATCATTACAAATGGCGCCCAGTAATAAGGTCTTGAAAAATTTGGATTCTTAATCAAATCCAACTTAGCTTTTTGAAGACTTTCTGATAGTTTATTCTCTGTTGATCCTCCCAAAAGATTTTTATAAAAATTTTGCATCAGTTCTGAGGTAGAATTATCAGACACCGTCCATAGTGAAACAATCATATTTTTTGCACCTGCATACATCAAAGCTCTGGAAAGTCCTATAATCCCCTCCCCTTTCGACACCTTTCCAAGTCCTGTTTCACAGGCACTTAACGTCACCAAATCGGCATTTAAATTCAGGTTGTATAATTCCCCTGCATATAACATTCCTTTATCTTTTTTAGAACTATCCGGACTTAAAAATACAGCCGACAGCTCAGGTTTGGAAGTATTGACAACTCCATGGGTTGCCAAATGTAAGTATCTGAAATTCTTCAGTTTATTGGACTTTAATAAAGTAGTATTTGCATTTCCAAAAGTGTATTTGCTGCAAACAAAGTTTTTGGATTGAAATAGATTGCTTATACTTTGGACTTCTACTTCAGTCCCCGGTAATTGTGCCATTGTCAAAAACTTAACCGGAGCACACAGCATTATTGAATTGGCTTGTTGAACATTTTTCTTTGTAATAGTTTCCTTCCACAAACTCACTGAAAATGCATAGCTAAAGGCATATTTATTAATCAAATACGAATTTACAGATTTACTGTATATAAATGCCTCCACGGGTATGCCCCCCATTTTGCTATCGGAAACAATAATTAATCGTTTGATATTCTTGGAAATGGATGCAATCCAAAGTTGATTGTATAAATAAGTTGACGAATTAGTGAACACCTCATCCGTTTGATATATTATGGAATTCCTAAATCCCTTAATATTTTTTTCAAAATCTTCTTTCAAGAATTTTTCTTCAATTACGAATTTGCTTTTTGAAATGTAGTACAAATACACTTTTTGATCCACATCTGATATGGTAAAGCTTAGTAATGCCTCATCTGGTTTTAGTAATGCTTGTATCTCATTTACAGTAGGTTGCCTATTGCTATACTTCAAATTATAATAAGCCGGAAAATTTGTTTCCATTTGTTTTACAAACGATTCGTAATTTCTATTGGCAGTAAAAAGTTTGGCTTTAAACTGTTTTAGTAATATGGAGTCGGTGTTGGGTTCCAATATTTTTTGCTCGTAATAGGTAATCAACTCCTTGATTTTCTTTTCTTTGGTGATTAAACTATCGGGAATATTGGCAAAGTGTTTGGCTTTGGTGTCAGCTATTGCAGATGCGAGAACTGCCGACTTATTTTCTTCTCCAAAATAAAAGGCTTTTTCTCTGTATATTTTTGGGGTAAGTGTAACATCCTGAAGTATTTGGCATACTTTAATTGCAGACAAGTAGGTGTTTTCCGCAATAGCACCTAATTGTAATTTGTCTTTTTGATTCGTTTTTAATTGACGCAAATGATCAATAATCGTATCAGCAATTTCCAAAGTAACTAATGATGTTTTTATATCTCTCAATTTGAGGGTTTTAACAGAGTATCTGGTTTCAAGTATGTTAGCTTTTTGAATTAATGTAGATAGCAATATTTGGGGATTCACTGCCGATTTTGATTTCGGATTTGCATAAATATTTACATTGTCAAAATCTATAGAATTGGCAATCAGTGCTTTTTGGCAATATTCAAGTGCCAAATTCCATTTCTTTTTGCCCACATACAAGGTTGATAATTCATTGCAAACATTAGCAATTTCCGGGTGCTTCGGTCCGAATATCTCTGTGTATTGCCTGATGGCCAAATTGAAATTATCAATGGCAACATTGGTAGAACCTTGTTCCTTGAATAAAGTAGCATAGTTCAATGTCAGGAATGCATTGTTAGGATGCTTGGCAGGGTATATATCTGCCTGAATATTATCCACTTTACGCAAATATTCGATTGCCTTTGTGTAATCTTTTTTAATTCGATACACAATAGCCAAATTATTGTATGCATATGCTATTTTAGGATGTTTTTCGGGAAAAATCTTTTTATAAATATCTAATGCCTGATTATAATATTCCAATGCCTTATCCGGATTGGAAGTGGCAAAAAGTAATCCAATATCATTATATGAAGATGCCACCGACAATGATTGTTTTCCATCCATTTCCAAACGGATACTCAAGGCTTTTTGATGATATTCTTCTGCCAATTCATTGTTACCATTATTCCAATTGGTCAGTCCTATAGCACTATACAAATTAGCCATTTCGGTGGTTCGCTCTATTTTTGGCATACTTTGTGCCAATGTGAGTGTGTTAGTCAAATTTTCAAGTGCATCGTCTGCATTTCCTTTATTAAGGGCACAAAGAGATATAATCGTTTGTGCTGAAATATAATTGAGCAAACCTGCATTCTCGGTAGTTTTAATACTACCCAATAAGGTACTCAATTGGATCACTGGCATTTCATAGTCACCTAGCCGAAAGTAACAGTCAGCTAATTTTATTTTTATTCCTGTGAAAGTGGCTGTTTTTAATAAAGTTGATGTGCTAGTTATATTTTGATATTCAACTTTTGCAGCTTCGTAATTACCCGCAATAAATAAGGAATCTGCTTTTTTCAATAGTGGATTTGCCTTTTGAGCCCATGCCTGAAAAGTTATCAGAAAAACAATAAATATGTACCTAAAACCGATATTCATATCCAATACTCATTACATATTCTCTTGATAATCCATCTGGATTTAATTTTCTTTTAACAAGGGCATATCCAAATAAAAATTTTAATCCGGAAGTATATGAAAATCGATATCCACCTCCTACCAAACCAGTAAGCGCAAGTCCATCACTGCCTTCTACTTCAACAATTTTCCCCGTTTTAGGGTCTTTAATTTTGTCTTTATTAAGTCTGTAAATGGGTAATAGACCTACATAGGCATTGAATCTTGAAAATCTAAAGTTTTTTTCAACTCGAAACATTATGTCATTTCCTCTTATTATTTGATCAGATATCGGATATTTAGCAGCTTCCAATGAATCTGCTTTATCACCTTTTCTTACACCCCATTTAAAGTTATTATTTGCTGTATTTAATGGTTGCTGATAACCTGCTGCAAAAAGCCAACCACGGGTTCCAAAAGAAAAACCGGCCACAATATCATAAGTGCCTAAAGTTACTTGATTATACATTGGAAGTGGCTTACCTTTGCTGTCCACTTTATTTGGCTCTCCTGTTGGGATTTTGGTTCCTAAAGTAAAATTGAATTGGGATTTTTCACTTGCCCATAAAATACGAGAAGCACTTACTGATAAGTCACTTACGCCTTGCTGTACACCTAAAGGTCCTATAATGTACATATAAGGTACTTTAACCTGAAAACTGGTTCTGGTATTGATTCCTACATTTACATCAAGTGTAGTTACCAATATATTATCATGAAATTTGGTTACCCCCAAATATTGACTAAGTTCGGCACTTTTGATGCTTACATTCAGGTTTTTAACAAAATGTTGGTTTGGTCGCATGGCACCCATTGTACAAAAACCCGCATCGCTACACCCTTGACCATTAACAAGTCTTGCTGAAATAAAAAACAGGATAACAGCTATGTATTTGAATTTCATAAAAGTAATTACACAAATCTATCAAAAAAAAATGCACTACATAATTTGCAGACATATTAATTATTATTTGAACAATTGAAATTGTGTTTCTAAAATTAGTATCGATGAATTTATATATTTACTGTATTTGAAATTTATTATTTCATAACTTTGTATCATAAATTTATGTGTGATAATGAATAAAACAAATGTAGATGAGATGCTTTTACAAATGATTGAACCTAAAGTGATGGAAATTCAACAAAGATTTAGTTCAGGACAAGGTCTTAGTACTGAAGATATTAACACACTTTTACTAAAATCTCAGTATAATCACATAAACCATTTGGATGAAAAATTAAATGAAGTTACGGCAGATGTATCTAGTTTGAAAAGTGAATTTAAAATTTTAGAGACTGAGCTTAAATTGCGAATGGATTCATTTGAAAAGAATATTGAATTTAAAATTCAAAAAGCAATCAATTCAAACATGAGATGGAGTATTGGGTTAATTGCAGTTTTAGTTACCGTATTAAAATTAATTGATGTTTTGGCTAGCAAAATGCCAAACATTTTTTAATTAATTTCAATTTGAATTTGGATTTTTATAGTAAATATCAATTTCATACGGTTTGATAACATTTTTCTTCAAACACACTAAAATTTTCTCTATGATTCTTTATTACTATTCCTAATTAAGAGTAAAAAAAAGCACAGCATAAAATACTGTGCATTTTAATAATAGCTTATGAATATTTAACCTAAATACGGTTTTAAAGCTTTGCTTCTGGAGGTATGGCGTAACCTGCGTATGGCTTTTTCTTTAATCTGACGAACGCGTTCGCGTGTTAAGTTGAATTTTTCACCTATTTCTTCTAAAGTCATGGCATGTTCACCATTCAATCCAAAGTACAAAGTAACCACATCTGCTTCTCTTTGCGTAAGCGTGTGCAGTGCTCTTTGAACTTCTCTACGAAGGGAGTCATTGATTAGTCCTTGATCGGGCGTATCATCCCCTTCACTGGCAAGCACATCCAAAAGGCTATTTTCTTCTCCTTGTACGAAAGGTGCATCCATGGATACATGTCGACCTGATATTTTCAAAGTGTCAACTACCTCAGAGGTAGATACATCTAATACTTCCGCCAACTCATCCGGTGATGGTTCACGTTCGTATTTTTGTTCAAGTTCAGAAAATGTTTTTGATATTTTATTTAATGAACCTACCCTATTCAACGGCAAACGAACAATTCTGGATTGCTCTGCAAGTGCCTGAAGAATTGACTGACGAATCCACCAAACGGCATAAGAAATGAATTTAAAACCACGAGTTTCATCGAAACGTTGAGCAGCTTTAATCAAACCCAAATTGCCTTCGTTTATCAAATCACCCAGTGAAAGTCCTTGATTTTGATACTGTTTAGCAACTGACACCACAAATCGAAGATTTGCTTTGGTTAGTTTTTCAAGAGCTGCCTGATCACCTTCACGGATTCGTTTTGCCAATTCTACCTCTTCATCAGGGGTAAGCAAATCTACTTTTCCAATTTCTTGTAAATACTTATCCAGCGACTGACTTTCGCGGTTGGTAATTTGTTTACTTATTTTGAGTTGCCTCATTTTTAATTAAAATTTGTTTTGTGTAAAACGTAATTTTCGAAATTGTGTTTGTATTATACTTCAGAAGTTACCGGTTTTGGAATCAATACTTTTCTTGAAAGCTTAAATTTGCCCGTTTTAGGATCTACATCAATGAGTTTAACTTTAATATGTTCGCCTACTTCAAGTACGCCTTCCATATTTTCTAATCTTTCCCATTTGATTTCTGATATATGTAATAAGCCATCTTTACCAGGCAAAAATTCAACAAAAGCGCCATAAGTTTGAATTGCTTTTACAATTCCATCATATACTTCCCCAACTTCTGGAATAGTAACAATACCTTTGATACGAGCCAAGGCGGCATCAATTGCATCTTTATTTGCGGCAAAAATGTTAACAACACCTTTATTATCAACCTCTTCAATGTTAATTACTGCACCTGTAGCACGTTGCATTTCCTGAATAATTTTTCCACCCGGACCAATAATAGCGCCAATAAATTCTTTATCAATTTTCAACTGAACCATTCTGGGTGAATGCGGTTTCAAATCAGTAGCAGGAGCCGAAATGGTTTTATTCATTTCGTTTAATATATGCTCTCTTCCTTTTTTGGCCTGTGCCAGTGCTTCTTTAAGAACTTCAAATTTAAGTCCGTCAATTTTCAAATCCATCTGACAAGCCGTAATACCTTTGGATGTACCTGTTACTTTAAAATCCATATCTCCCAGGTGATCTTCATCTCCAAGAATATCAGAAAGCACTGCATATTTGCCTGTTTTAGTGTCAGTTATCAAACCCATTGCAATACCCGACACACCACTTTTGATGGGTACACCTGCATCCATAAGTGCCAAAGAGCCTGCACAAACGGTTGCCATAGAAGAACTTCCATTGGATTCCAATATATCAGAAACTACGCGAATGGTATATGGGAAATCAGCTTCGGCAGGTAATACTTTTTTCAAAGCACGAAGAGCCAAGTTACCATGTCCTACTTCTCTGCGACCTATTCCTCTGTTGGGTTTAACTTCACCCGTTGAAAAACCTGGAAAATTATAATGCAATAAGAACTTTGAATATCCAGAATTCATTGCACCATCAAGCATTTGCTCGTCAAGTTTTGTACCTAAAGTAACTGTGGTTAATGATTGAGTTTCACCCCTTGTAAATATTGCAGAACCATGTGGCATTGGCAAATAACCAATTTCCGACCAAATAGGTCTGATTTCATCTGTTTTACGACCATCAAGTCTTATTTTCTCATTAAGTACGATATTTCTCGAAGCTTCTTTTTCAATATCGTGATAATATTTTTTAATCAGGCTTTTTACTTGATCAGTAGTATCAGCCGGTAAAGTAGTCATATAATCTTCCAAAACTTTTTTGAAAGCTTCGCCTCTTTCTTGTTTGTTAGGATTGGCTTTGCGAGCAACTTCGTATACTTTATCATAAAGTAATTTGAATAGATTTTCTTTCAATTCAAGGTCATTTACTTCATGACTATAAGTACGTTTTGTTAATGAACCTACCTTATTGGCAAGGTCAATTTGAGCTTTACATTGAATACGAATAGCATCATGTGCCAATGCAAGTGCTTCAATCATTTCGTCTTCACTTATTTCACTCGCTTCGCCTTCAACCATCAAAATATCTTTTTGAGTGGCAGCAACGATGAAATCTAAAGTTGCAGATGCAAGTTCTGATACTGTAGGATTGATTTTCAATTCTCCATTAATTTTAGCAACGCGTACTTCTGAAATCGGTCCATTAAAAGGAATATCCGAAACGGCAAGTGCACAAGATGCAGCAAATGCAGCATATGCATCAGGTGGTGTATCGGTATCAGATGAAATCAAAAATACATTCACTTGAGTATCTGCATGATAATCGTCCGGAAACATAGGGCGAAGTGCTCTGTCAATTAAACGGCTTATCAATATTTCATAATCGGAAGGACGAGCTTCGCGTTTAAGGAAACCTCCGGGAAAACGACCCACAGCTGCGTATTTTTCCTGATAATCCACGGTAAGTGGCATAAAGTCGACTCCTTCTTTCGCGTCTTTAGTTGAACAAACAGTAGCAAGCAACATGGTGTTTCCAACTTTAATTACAACTGATCCGTCTGCTTGTTTGGCAAGTTTGCCTGTTTCTATTGAAATCTCTTTGCCATCAGCAAGAGTAAATGTAATGGTATGATGATTAGGTAGCATAGGTAATGATAGTGAAGGCATTATCAATAAATGCCGTTAATAAATAATATATTGGTTAATACTTAATAAAGAAAAAAATAGGAACCCCTTGGGTTCCTATCAAGTATTATTTTCTTAAATCTAATTTTGCAACGATATCTCTATATCTCTGAACATCGGTATGTTGAAGATGATCCAGAAGCCTTCTTCTTTTACCAACTAGTTTTAAAAGTCCCATTTTAGTAGAGTGGTCTTTTTTGTTGGTGCTTAAGTGACCTGTCAAATAATTAATTCTTTCGGTAAATAATGCCACTTGTGATTCTGCAGAACCGGTATCTGTAGGTTTTGAAGAAAAACTGTGTTTTTTGAATATAGCTTGTTTCTTTTCAGGTGTTAAATACATATCTTGTCTCTTTCCTTTTATAATAAACCGCAAATATATATAAAAAAAATATTTATTCGATTTTCAATTGTAAATATTTAATATTTTTTTGCTTTTTACACGTACAATTCTTTCAATATAAATTTATTGCATCAGGTTTTTTGTAAAATAATGTTAATTTTGATATTTGAGGATGTTTAATAAGCACGTAAGTCGAGTATTTTTAGTTATCTATTTAACACTTTATGGATTGTTGTTAAATGGTCAAACTACCCTTCCTGTCAAAAAAGACACTATTACTCCTTCCGAAGCCAAAAAAATAGTAAGACAAGCCAATAAATTCTATGAATTGGGCGATTATAACGCTGCAATGACGGAATATGCCTTAGTTGAAAAGTACTTTGCCAACGACCCTGAGTTTAACCATCGTTTTGGAGTAACCCTTTTACATGAAAGTTTTGACAGAAGGAAAGGAATTGGACACTTATTTATTTCGGCCAATTCCGGTAATGTGGATGCATATAGAATGATTGGATGGGGTTGTCACCTAATGAGCGATTTCAAAGAAGCCAAAAGATTTTACAAAATATACATCGTAAAGTCAGATACCAATTCAAAAACATTTAAAAACTCAGGCATACACAAAATGCTGGAAGAAACCCACAATGCAGAGGAACTTGAAAATAATCCTGTGGATGTTACTATCGAAAACCTTGGCGATATGGTCAATTCTTCTTTTCCTGATTATGTACCTGTAATTACTGCCGATGACCAAAATATTTATTTTACTTCCAGAAGAGAATCATCTACGGGTGGTAAAGTGGATCATAATAAACAATTCTTTGAAGATATATTTCATTCAGAAAAAGATACTGCCACAGGTAGGTGGAAGCCAGCCAAACACTTACATGAAAATGTAAATTCGATGGGACACGATGCCATAGCGGGTATGAGTGCAGATGGGCAAACACTTTTAATATATAGAAACGATGAAATTACAGGTGCAGGAGATATATATGTGAGTTTTATGAGAGGGGAAGAATGGACCATTCCTAAAAAGCTGGAAGGTGATGTGAACTTACCCGAAAGTTGGGAACCCAGTGCCAGCTTAACAGCCAATGAAGATGCTTTATACTTCAGTAGTAATAGAAATGGCGGAATTGGCAAAAGTGATATTTATATGGCAAAAAGAATGCCCAATGGCACTTGGGGGAATCCGGTAAACTTAGGTGAAACGATTAATACCATATATGATGAAGATGCTCCTTTCATTCATCCCGATGGTAAAACACTTTATTTTGCTTCAAAAGGACATAAAAATATGGGTGGTTTTGATATTTTCAAATCCATTAAAAACGATAGTGGCCAATGGCAAAAACCAGTAAATCTGGGATACCCGATTAATACTACGGATGATGACATTTACTTTGTAATGACGGCTAACGGAAAACATGGTTATTACGCTAGTATGGGGAAGGATTCCAAAGGTGAAAAGGACATTTACATGGTTACTTTTAAAGAGGAAGAAAAGAAACTGGCTGTACTTAAAGGTAAAGTAACTAATGAAGAAAATAAGGCTTTGGCTTCTCTAATATTTGTAAAAAAAGCAGAAAGTACCAAACTCAATGGATTATATAATAGCAATATGAATACGGGCAACTATTTGATTATAATGCAACCCGGTAATGAATTTCAAGTGGTGTTTTCTTCAAAAGGATATATATCAGACACTTTAATTGTGAACACAAAAGATGTAGATTCTTACAATCAGATTATTAGGAATGTTGTATTGAAAAAAGAAACATCTAATGAAGTCAAAACTGTGACTAACGATAGCTTAGCATCTAAACCAAAACCAATTGAAACCTTAGTGATATTAAAGAAAGAAGATCAATTGAAATTATTAACTAAAAAAGAAAATGACAGTGTAAATAAAAAACCTATAACGGTGTTGATTGACACTACCGGCAAAAAAGACACCATTTATACAAAAAAAG
The DNA here is from genome assembly GCA_033763735.1 of Bacteroidota bacterium. Classification (GTDB taxonomy): domain Bacteria; phylum Bacteroidota; class Bacteroidia; order Cytophagales; family UBA9547; genus JANRJY01. The sequence continues at coordinate 56,885 of JANRJY010000087.1, forward strand.
AAGAACCTATTTTGGTTTCAAATTCTGTAAAAACTATCAAATCTTCAAAAAAACAGTCAGATGAAGTTAATTATTCGAAAGATTGTATTTTGGACAGTACCCACAATAAATACACCATTTCTTTAAACTTCGGTTATAAACTTGAATATCTTAAGTCGGAACAAATCAGTGCGTTGCAGAAGTTTTATCAACCTATCAGAAAAAAAGTGGTGGCAATCAAAATTAATGCGCATACAGACAATAAAGGAAGCGAATCTTATAATTTGAACTTATCTCAAAAAAGAAGTGACTCTGTTGTTCGATTACTTTCGTTGAATGGATTTAAAAAACAAAATATGTTTGCATGTTTTTTTGGAAAATCGCGACCGGTGTTACCCAATGAAAATCCGGATGGGAGTGATAACCCTGATAATAGATATCGAAATAGAAGAGTTGAATTGCAGTTTGTTGTGAAGGAGGATTGATTCAATAATCCATGCAATTATTATTCTCAAATGCATGGATTATTATGATAACCTACCAAGTTACTAAATATTCGTCAAATTCGTCACCCGCTTCTACTGATTTGATTAGTTTTACATCTACGGTTGTTTTACCTGTTTTTTTGACTAATCCTTTTAATAATCCAAATTGAAGGATGCTGTTGAATGTTTGGGTGCGTTTCATAATAATCTGATGGTCGGAATCCGAAACCATAATCCAACCTCTGCCTTGAGGATCTTGAACCATATTAGCAGCTGCACCAATTAATCCATTCAAAATGTCTTTTGGAGTAGGATTTGCAGGGACTAATTTTTGACCTGTTAAAGCCTCATAAACAGATTCTCCAATATTTTCCCCAATTTTTTTAAGGTTGGCAGCACCCAGATTTTCTTGTACAAATTGGCACATGTCGTTGTACAATTTCATAGGAACTTTCGCAAATGGATCTTCCAAATGATATCCTTTGGCCATATTGTAAAGTTCGTTATAGCTTTCCGGATCGGCTTCCTTATATAAGCGAAGTATATCATTGATAAATAGTGCAAACAGGGTTACATTTTCAGTGGAGTTATTCATATTAGTTTTGTTAATTAAGGGTTAATAATGATTCTAATTCTTCTATTTTTTTATCTTTTCTCTTAAGTTTTAATTCTAACATTTCAACTTTCGCCTGAATTGATTCTACTTCATCTCTATGTTTGAAGGCCATTTCTGCCATCTCAGCTTCTTTTTTGCGGGCCTCTTCAAGTACTTGCATCAAATGCACTTCTTTACGCCTCATTTCTTCCTGTGTAGCACTAAGTTCTTCCATGTTCTGGCGCATTTCTTCTTCTTGGGCACGCATTTCTTCGGTTTGTTGCATTGATTGTGAAAGCAAAACTTTTGTTCTTTCATTGATTTTAAGGTTTCCTATGGCCGAGGCAATGCTTTCTGCCAATTTTTTCAGAAAATCAACTTGATACTGCTCAAACTTTTTGAAGGAAGCGAGTTCCACAACTCCATACACTTCTTCATTAACCATTAGAGGCAATACCAATATGCAACCTGGTGTAGATGCTCCCAAACCTGAAGTGATATAGGTATATCTGTCAGGGACTTTGGTAATTAATGTAATGTCTTTTTCCAGATAACACTGCCCTACCATGCCTTCACCAATATCTATGCGTTTTTCAAGAAACTTTTTTCGGTCATAAGCATAACATGCTTCGAGAGAAAGATATTTTTCATGATTGCTTTCTTCAACAACAAAAAGTCCTCCTTGATTGGCATCCAGATATTTTACTATGTTTCTGATGATGTTGTCATAGGTCTGTTTTACGGTTTCATTATTTTGCCTCAGAATTTCTGCAAACATTGCCAAGCCGTTATTGGCCCATTCGCGTTTTTTATCCTCAATCCTGGTTTCTTCAATTTGACTGATGTAGTCGTTGAGTTTCTTTTCATTGGCTTTTAGTGCTTCGGTGGTTTTCTCAGTTTCTTCAAATAATTTTTGATTTTTCAATTCAGTTTTGGCATTGAAATATTGGAGTATATATAATGTGGCGCACACTATTGAACAGGCAGTAAACATGAAGATATTTTCCAATTTGGGTGAATAAGCCAATGGGTTAGTTTCGAATGGTTCTACAAGTCCATTCAAAGGTTTTACCAATAATATGGCCAACACACATAATATAAATGAGGCAACCAGCAATATTTTATCTTTAAAGTCAAACAATATCCATGGCAAGAGGATAAAACTTAATTGAATCAGATAATTACCAGTAATGGGTACATCGTTCTTGGTAATAATGCTGATGTGAATAAAAAAACTAACTATGGCCGGATTAGTAGCTGTGATGAATCGTGCCAAATAATTATTATTTGATGCATTAAGAAAAGGTACGCTACAAAAAAGCAAACCCGAAACAATAACAAAAGGCAAAATTTCAGGTATAAATATCAGTGATATTACTATATATATGGCAACCATTCCCACGAAATACAACGCAATTCCATTGCTAAGGCGAATCTTTTGATTGGTATATTCGTTTTGATAATCACTTACACCTGCTGTTAAGATTTTGTTGAAGATCAATTGGAGTTCCATAATAAAGTTTTAAGGATATTAAAATCGATTTCTTTTGGGTTATAATTTAATCGATATATCAAAAATAGTTTAGAACATTGCCGGTTTTTAGCTCAAATGAGTAGGTGGCAATATTTGATAGTAATTGTATTGAATTAACTTAGCAAATGAATTTATACTAATAAGTCAAGCGTATTCTTAATTTTGAAATATTGAATCTATTATAAATAACTTTGCTTTCACTTACATAGCTCATTACCATTACATGAAATGAATTTGTTTAGAGACACTTTACTGAAAAACATTGCATTAGTTATATTCGGATGGGTCATTTTTTATATTGATGACAAAGAGTTTTTGGAAATATATTATACCAAATGGTTAATCATTGGATTAGCTACATTTAAAACCGTTTTCTTTTTTGTACAGTCTATTAAAAAAATATTTGAAACTTCCGACAAAGAAGTATCCTACCATCATTTTTTGATATTTATGGGGATAAATATTGTATTAATAATTATCTCTTTTACCATTGATTTTATTTGTTTGCATCAGGTGGATGCACATGCTTTTATGGGAATATCTGCCAACAGTAGCTTTTTTGACATTTGTTTTGAGATGCTTTATTTTAGCGTTCTGGGATTTAACAACCTTGGTTTTTATGACGTAATACCTATGGGTAAAGCGGCCAAAATATTGGTTATGGAAGAGATATTTGCATACATATGTACCATCATATTTATCCTTTCTGATTTTATGAGCTTAAAAGAATCGTTACTGACTATATAAAGTAAAAAGACTGGAAATTAATATTTCAAATTCATAACATTGTACACATGATATCTGAAGATTTATTAAAACTTTTGTTTGCCTTACTAATAGGCGGTGTGGTAGGTGCAGAAAGGGAGTATAGCAGCAAACCTGCAGGTTTCCGTACCATGATATTGATCTGCATGGGTTCTACGCTGTTCACTTTAATATCCATGAAAATAGGTGGTGCCAACAATGCGGATAGAGTGGCTGCAAATATCATTACTGGTATTGGCTTTATAGGTGCAGGTGTAATGTTTAAGGATGGCTTTACGGTAAGCGGTCTCACTACTGCTGCATGCATATCGGTAACTGCTGCTTTAGGTATGGCAGTGGGTATAGCCGAAAATCAACTGGCTTTGTTTGGTACGGTGGTAGTTATTGTTGTATTGTCTGTTTTTGAATTTTTACAAAATATAATTGACAACGTTCACCAGAAAAGGAATTTTAAAATATCATTCTCAAAAGAAAAATACAAGGCTACGGATATTGAAACAAAGCTACAGGAACTCAAATTGACATATTTTATTAAAAGTGAATTGAAGATAAAATCGGAAATAACAATGTACTTGGAAGTATATGGCAGTAAAAATAAGATAACGAACTTCAATCGTTTTTTGATATCGAGTGATTTGATTGATGCGGTGGAAGGCTAAGTAGCATTTGTAAGTGTTTCAGTAAGCTAATTATTCTCTGATTGTTTTTTATAAATTTCTCTTTCAATTCGGATATCCGGAACCAGCCATATCAAAGCAATTAACACATAGATTCCTCCGGACACCCACAGGTTAATCCAGGAAAAACTTATACCAACCAAATATAAAATAGGTGACATTTTACCTTTGATGTCCTTGCCGATGGCCTTTGCAAGTATGGATTCTTTCCCATCAATTTTTATAATTTGGAGTTGCAATATAAAGTAGGCTATGGCCGACATTAAAAGTATAAAGCCATACATGGCCATAGGGATATTACTGAAGCTGTTTTCGCCCATCCAACCGGTAACAAATGGGATTAATGAAAGCCAAAAAAGCAAATGCAGATTGGCCCACAGAATATTTCCGCTCACCTTTGATACGGTATGCATCATGTGATGGTGGTTGTTCCAATAGATGCCAATATAAATAAAGCTCAACAGATAGCTAAGGAAAATAGGCATTAGTGGAATCAAATCAGATAATTCCTTTCCGTGAGGCACCTTTATTTCGAGTACCATTATGGTGATAATAATGGCCAATACGCCATCGCTGAATGCTTCTAATCGTCCTTTGCTCATTGGGGTGATAGATTTAAGTTGGAATGAATCTGCTGTTCGTCATATTAGCGAGCGCATGTCGAACGAAAGATACAAAGGGATTTTCAATCCCGTAAGTATTTGTTAGTTTTCATTTCGTAGGATTATATATGCTATTTTTTTTGCCGTTGTTGGTACTCCCAATTTGCCCTTGTGTCTTTTGTCCAACAAGAAGATAAGTTCGTTTGTTGGTGACCTCCGCTATTTCCAATGTACTTGGAAGTGTATGGCAGTAAAAATAAGATTATGAACTTTAATCGTTTTTTGATATCAAGTGATATAATTGATGCTGTAGAGAGCTAAGTAACTTTTGAAAGCTAAAGTATAGTGTCTCGTTCTGAAAAAGAAATACTACCGGGTATGAAATCATAGAAGATTGGTTAATTACTTCAATCAATTATCTCAAACTCCGTTCTGCGGTTTTGTTTACGTCCTTCTTCCACATCATTACTTGCAACGGGTCTATCTGAACCATAGCCTTTGGTGACTAATCGTTCTTTAGGTACACCATGTGAAATCAGGTATTCGTAAATAGCAATTGCTCTTTTTTGTGATAGTTCTTTGTTTATTTTTACAGAACCACGATTATCAGTGTGACCGGATATTTCTAATTTAAGCTTATTATATTTTAATAAAAAACGTACCAAAAAATCCAACTCCGTATTTGATTCCGGATCAAGTTCCGACTCACCACTTTCAAAGAAAATATTTCTTAGTGTAAATCTTTCTCCCTTTTTTGGTTTATGAAGTGCCATATCTTCCTTTTTTTCAGTAATTGTCACATCCTGAGGCAAATGCAACATGGATGAATAAAAAATATATCCTTCCTTTTCTACATCTATCGAATAGTCATATCCCTTTGGTAACGTAATTACTAATTCCCCTAATTCATTCGTATTCAACTCAATAGTACGCTTGTGCGAGTGGAGTTGGTGAATATCCACTTTACAAGTCAATGGTGCCTTACTTTGAACATCTGTAACTTTAATTTTGTAAGTAATTCTATTGTTACCTACAAATTCATTGATATCATTAGTTATTACAGTTGCAACCGACTTATTCATTTTTATTCCTGCCATATTGTAGTCAGAAAGTGGCTTTGAACTCAGAAAATGTTGCACTTTTAAGCCATCCGGTCCGCTAACCAATGCTTTTTGAGTATAATTAGAGTCTAATGCAATGTAATACAGGTCTTTATCCCCTACCCCTCCTTTGCGGGCCGAAGCAAAGTAAGCATGCTTTCCGTTGTCAGCAAGCGAAAAGTATATATCATCGTCTGCAGAATTAATTGGATACCCAATATTAATAGGGTCTTTCCATTTGTTAGTTTTTTTATCAAATTTCACTGAAAATATGTCGTATCCTCCCATACAATTGTGCCCATTGGAGCTGAAAAATAAAGTTGTACCATCAGGACTTATAAATGGCGCATCTTCATCCAATTCGCTGTTGATCCGAGTACCCATATTCACAGGGTCGCTCCACTTTCCATCTTTATCCATTTTTGAATAATAAATATCTAACCCTCCGTGCCCTTCCGGACGATTGCTTGAAAAATATATGGTTTTACCATCTTTTGAAAAACATGCCGAAGGTTCTTTGTACTTAGTATTAATTTTCTTACTGATTGGTTCCGGCTTACTCCAATTATTGTTTGTTTGTTTTGAAATATAAATATCTCCTCCATTATCAGCCCTATATAATAATAATGTTTTACTATCTGAAGAAATGGCTATACATGCATCGTGTGATGGGGTATTAACCGGTGGACCCAAATTTTCAGGTAAATCCCAGTTCCCAAGCATATTTTTTCTGGAAATCCAAATATCTTCAAAAGGCAAGTTGTCTTCGTCCATTTTATATCCCATATTCTGAGGTCGTCTTGCCGTAAAAACCATTGTTTTGCCGTCTCCTGATACAAATGGTGCATACTCAGGGAAAATAGTATTTACTTTTTGATCTATTAAATTAATATCATGCTCATACATATGGTAATATATCAATTTGGCATTTTGGCATTCTTCTATTCTCCTTCTCGTTTTCATTTTTTCTTCTAAAACTGAAGACCCAATTTGAGTGCAAATTTTATCATTTACGTATGTCATGTACTTGTCGTAATAATTTTCAGCCTCATCAAATTGCAAATTCAAATGATATGCCCTACCCAATCGGTAAAGAATATCCGGTGCACTTTCAAAATCAATGTCAAAAGCGGTTTGATAATATTTCACCGCAGAGTCTTTACTGGGCGATAATTCATAACACTTGCCTAACCAATAATATGCTTCAGCGAAATTCTTTTTTAGGGTAAGGCACTTTTTGAACATAATTGTTGCTTGTCTGTAATTACCTTTATTATATAATTCAATTCCTGATAGCAATTCAGAATTATTTGATTTCAAATTTTGTGCGCATAAAATGTTGAAAGAAAAAAAGCATACACAGAAATTAAAAAATAAAAGTATCAATTTCGTTAACAGTTTAATCACATTAGATACTATGTTTTATGTATCTATTTTAGCGACTTTACTCATCAGTTAAAAATGTAGCAAAATTCAATCAAACTAATATTTGAAGAGGATATTGGCTTTTAGTTCCCATTTTTGTGTTGTTATTTGATACATATAAATATAAATCATACGAATAAATGTATATTTTTAAGAAAATTAAAAAAAATAATAGTTGTAATTAAAGTTTAGTTTATGTCAGTTTTAACACAAACACAATATTCCATTAACGCAAATTTGACACATTGTTAATAATTATTTGACACTAAAATTGAAACTTCTATACAAAAGTAACTTTACTAAGAAATGATTTTAGTTAATTTTTAAAGACTTATATTTCCTCCTTTTTTAGTATTCCCCTCTCACCATAGATAAGTCTTTTGACTGGCAAAAAATCTCAATTTTAATACAACAACATACTATTTTTGAGCATATTACCTAATTTATAAGCAGTAACACCAATTTTTAACTTAACTGATTAACAAGTCAAATGACCAACAAAGGCAAAATATCATAGAGTCACCTTCGTATTTCCTACAAATAAGACTACGGTTAGTGGAATACCACAAATACTTCCCTATTTCTCAACAGCACTCAGCCTTGATTTTCCAAATTCCAATATTTTGTCTATAAAATCATAAGGTTTATATCCTTGTATGGCTGCTTGATGATAGATACAAGTTGCAGGGGTCATTCCGGGCAGTGAGTTAATTTCAATTATGATTGTCTCGACTCGTCCATCTGCATAAATCCGTACAAATGCATCTATTCGGCAATACCCTTCCACATTTAATATTCTGGCTACTTTTTCAAGCGTTTCTTTTACCGAATTGCATATTCTTTTTTGCTCTGCCGGATTGGATGAAAACCGGGCTGGCGTAATGTTTTGTCCTTCACCTGCCAAAAACTTCTCTTCCAACGACAACACTTCTCCTGATGCCAATGTTTCTGATGGTTCAAACACCTCATAAATCACTTTCCCATTGGAATCCAATTTGGTAAGCATACCTCCCGTAATTTCAAGAAAATGAATCGCATCTTTCCTATCTATCAAATCTTCAATGAGGAATTGCCTTTTGATTGGAAACTCTTCCGTTGATTTGAGGTTCAATACTTTTAAAGGTACCTCCGGAAAATCCATAGAATCGCGAAACATCATTTCGCAAAATGCTTTTAACTCATCTGTATTTTTAATCTTTTTTACAGCCGAGCTACATCCATCATCATGAGGCTTAGCAATGAAAGGATACTCAAACGTTTGTTCAATATTTTTTGTTAGTCTTGATGGATTCTCTGTCCATTCATTTTTGTCAACCATTCGGTGCTTGGCAACCAGTATTCCCAATGAGCCTAATATCTCGTTAGTTTCAAATTTATTAATGGTAGTTTGCGATGATTGTACGCCTGATCCATTGTACGGTATATTGTACTTATCCAATATCGATTGCAAATTACCATCTTCTCCCGGACGTCCGTGCAAGGCAATAAAAACTTCATCAAATTCTTTACTCAAGTCTTCAATTGAAATTTTGACAGGTGACATGATCTTATTATTTTCAAACATGTTTCTAATTTTAACAGTTTCAGAAACAATATTTTGTATCACATCATGTGAAGTATTGCTATAATTAAGTATTTTTTCCTTTATATCATCAGCATTGTCTTTCAACATAATGTTGATAGGCATTTTATACAACTCAAATTGCGTATCATTGCCCGACAAGAAAATAGGTGTAGGTTTGTACTTTACCGATGATGATAATTTCTCGTATATATTCCTTCCACTCTCAACAGATATGTGTCGCTCAGTCGAATAGCCACCCATAATTACGGCTACTTTTATTTTTTTATTGTCCTGCAATTTGAGGTCATCAAGCTTCTCCGTTATTCGATGTGCAAGCTGAATTCTTTGATGCATCAGCTTCCCTTCCTTACTTCGTTCAACCAAAGAAGTGCGAATAATATAGGTGATAAATTGAGAAGGATTTAAACCAATTTCTGCTGCCTGATGAAAGAAAAATGATGAAGGCAACATCCCTGAAGTGGTGTTAGGGTCGTTCAGAACTATTCCACCATCTTCGGCAAAAAAACCATCAATACGGGCATATACATTGCAACCCAATACGGTAAATAATCGCGCGCATTCTTCCCTAATCATTTCGATATGAGGAATTGGCAAATCAATAGGTGTTATTTTTTTGGTGATTCCAGGCAAATATTTGGCTCTGTAATCAAACACCTCATTGGATTTGATAATTTGAGTGGGTGGTAAAGAAATAGGATTTCCATTTTCATCCTGAATTACAATACATGAAAACTCCTTACCTTTTACAAACTTCTCTACTATAATTTCATATTCACCATATATGCTTTCGAGTTGGATTTGTTCGATACCGATGTGAAATTGCTCTTCTATAAAATTAACTAATTTCCCGGGGCTTTGAATTTCTATTCCACCAGGAACTTTGGCTTTAGGAGCATGGGCTAAAACGGGAAGTCCTATACCGGTTTTGATATCAGTCAATTCAGCTATATACTTTTGTTTATCTGAAGGAGGTAATGATTGCCATTTTTGTTTGGTAATATTCACCATAAAAAAACTATTCGAAACAGCCTTTTCAAACGACTGAAAATCAGAACTATCCACAACCGAAACGCCAATTGACGATCCTTGATTGGGTGACTTAATCACTAGTTTATCCCCCAATTTTACAGCTAATTCTGTCAATAGAACTTGTTTGTCATTTTGGGAAAGATTCTTCCATTTGTTCTTGTTAATCAACTCAAAATCAAGAACTTGAAATTGGGCCATTTTCATGATTTTCTTCTGAACAATTTTGTTTACACCAATGGCGGAAGGCAATATACCACATCCGGTATATGGCACGCCATACCAATCGAGTAATCCTTGAATATCTCCATCTTCACCAAATGGTCCGTGCAAAGTCAAAAAAGCGATGTCAAATAACTTTTTGAATTCATTCGGAAACACACGCCTGCCAACATTTGAAATAATTTCATCCAATTTTTCATTGGGCAACTCGCCTAAGCTCTCGATATATATTTGAAACTGCTTCTCTGTTTCAGGGTAAAATTTTGCAGGTGGATAAAAATCGCGGATGGTTCCTTTATAAATGAACTGCCAGTTTAACAGTATAAAATTACCTTTACTATCAATAAAAACAGGAACAGGTTCAAATATATTCTTGTCCAAATTATCATATACCGTTCTTCCACCGGCAAATGAAATCTCTCTTTCTCTCGACTGACCTCCAAATAGTATACCTACCTTAATCATATAATTATATTTAGAACAAATATGAAGGGAATTATTTTATTTTTATAAACAGAAAAAGATGGTTGTCAATTTTATTTTGCACTCCTTGGATGAAAATCAGTAATGATTTGTTTTAAATAATCTCTATCCAAATGAGTGTAAATCTCTGTAGTGGTTATGGATTCGTGCCCTAACATTTCTTGAACGGCTCTCAAATCAGCTCCACCTTCCACCAAATGTGTGGCGAATGAGTGGCGAAACGTATGAGGACTTACTTTCTTTTTGATACCGGACTTTTCAACAATCGATTTGATCATCAAAAAAACCATCACTCTAGAAATTTTTGTACCCCTTTTGTTTAAAAACACGTGGTTTTCAAAAGTCTTTTTGGGTTGGATGTGAACCCGAACTTCATCAATGTAGGTGATCAAAAATTTAAGAGCCTCATTACCAACAGGTACTATACGCTCTTTATTTCCTTTACCGACAATTTTCAGGAATCCCAAATCCTTAAGAATATTTGTAATTTTTAATTCAACCAATTCGGTCACACGCAATCCGGAACTGTACAAAAGCTCAATCATGGTTTTGTTTCTATATCCTTCAGGTGTAGATACATCAATAGCATCCAAAATACGGTCAATATCCTGAATAGTGAGTACATCAGGTAATTTTCGACCAAGTTTAGGTGATTCAATTAGTTCCGATGGGTCAATTGATATGATATCTTCAAAAATCAAATATTTGAAAAATGCTTTCACTCCTGACAAAATTCTGGACTGAGAATAAGCCGACATTCCTAATTCATTAATAAATCCCAGAAAATCCTTTATGTGATTTATTGAAGTGGTTTCAGGTGTGACATCTGAATATTTTAAAGACAAAAATTGTTGCAATTTTATTATATCATGTACATATGCGTCAACCGAATTACTTGAAAGTGAACGTTCTAACTTCAAATAATTGCTAAAACCTTTAATATAAACATCCCACCTCATAAAATTGTCGTATAATAATTTCTGAATATGAACTAAAATTACTTGATTTGAACAAAAAATAATCCCCACCATGATAAACAACGGAACTGTAGCCCATTGGAAAGTTGAACATTATATTGCTTATCTATATTTGGCTATTGCAGATGCAGATAATGAAACTACCGAAGAAGAAATTGCAATGGCATTGCGCAAATTCAAGAAACTTTTGGATGAATATTATAAAGATAATCACTTGAATCATTCTATTGTTTTAAACGATGTAATGGCCGAAATTATGAACCACTCAGATCAGGAAAAAACAGAATTGGTTAATATTTTGAGTAAAAAATTCCATTTAGATGATTTTCTTAAAACGGATTTGGTGAGTGACTTGACAGATATTATTGAATCGGACGATTCAGTTTCAACCTCAGAACATTACATGTTATCTTTTATTAGAGTTGTATTGTCAAAAAACTAATTAAATTATAAAATTAAATATTGATTCGAGGCTAACGCTTTAATTTGTATAATCGTTATGACATACAATGAAGCATTAGCCTTTATTTTTGAACAGACTCCCATGTACACACGTGATGGTGCAGGAGCTTATAAACCGGGATTACAAAATATAACCCAGATATGTAATTACTTAGGGAATCCACAAAACAAATTCAAAACTATTCATATTGCAGGTACCAATGGTAAGGGTAGCACTAGCCATATGCTTGCTGCAATTTTACAAACCTCCGGATATAAAACAGGGTTATATACATCACCACATCTTAAAAAATTCACAGAAAGAATTAAAATTAATGGGATAGAAATCACTGAAAATGAAGTAGTTGAGTTTATAACATCAAATTATGAATTTCTAAAGTCAATGGATGCATCTTTTTTTGAAATTACTACTGCATTGGCTTTCAAGTATTTTGCTGATAACCAAATAGATATTGCGGTTATCGAAACCGGACTAGGAGGTAGGCTTGACGCAACTAACATTATCACTCCTGAATTAAGTATCATAACCAACATTGGTTGGGATCACATGGATCTGCTCGGTGATTCCCTTGAAAAAATTGCTTTTGAAAAGGCAGGCATCATTAAACCCAATATTCCGGTCATAATCAGTGAAAATCAACCCGAAATACGCCATGTTTTTGAAGAAAAAGCAACACAAAATAATTCAAATATATATTTCACTGATGATATTGACCTGATTACGCCTAATCCGAATGAAAATCCAATGAGATTAGACATTCTCATTGATAATCAAATATTTATAGAAAATGCTTTATGCGAACTTTCCGGAAAATTTCAATTAAACAATATAAAAGCGGTTATAAAAGCTTCGGAAATTCTCAAAAATAAAAAATATAGAATTACAAATGTTAATTTAATTAAAGCTTTACTTGAAGTAAAGTCGCTTACAAACTTTAAAGGCAGATGGCAAAGACTAAATAATAAACCTTTACTTATAGTTGATGGAGCCCATAATGAGCAGGGAATCAGACAAAATGTCCAACAAATTTCAGAAATTGATTTTCAAAACTTATTTATGGTAATTGGATTCTCGAAGGATAAAGAAATAGATAAAATATTAAGTCTCTTACCCGTGCATGCGTACTATTTTTTCACTGATTTCACATCAAAAAGAAGCCTACCCAAATCTGAATTATTCGATAAATCCAAAAAATATCATTTAAACGGGGAAATAGCGCCTAATGTTAATATTGCCATCAAAAACGCTCTTAAAACAGCTAAAAATGATGATTTAATATTTGTAGGTGGTAGTTTGTATTTGGTTGGAGAGATTGAGATGTTATGAGTGATGAGCTATAAGTGAGTAGTGATTAGCAATGAGATAGGGAGATAACATACTAATTAATAATTTCTTTTATTCTTTTATCAAATTTTCGAGTAAAATGGCTTTTTCTTTTAATGAAGCAACTTCATTTTCTATACTAATTATTTTTTCATTAATATCTGATAGTAAGTCAGTTATCATCTTTATCCTTAATTGATTATTTAAGAACACTTCTCCCCTACCCATAATCAACCAATCGGGATTTACCTCCGGAAAAGATTGAAGTATTTTCTGGATAACCTCCAGTCCAGGATTATTTCTTCCATTAGTGATATGCGTAATAATAGGTTGCGACACCCCTACCTGATTAGCAAAAGAGCTTTTGTTGTGCCCCAATTTATCTATTAAGTGACTGATTCTCAGGTTTATTTCCATTTGTTATACCTAATTTATTACTTTTGTTATACGCAAGTTATAACAATTGTTAATTCATTCCAAGAAGCATAACAAATGTTATGGCTCCGGTTATAACTTTTGTAATACTGCCTTTTTGGAATTGGATGGTCAAATAAGTATTTTTGCATTAAAAGCAAGTTGTCTTATCGCTTCAATAAAATGAGGAGGAAAGTCCGGGCCATAAAGGGAACCGTACCTCGATAATTCGAGGGGATCAGATTGTAAAATTTTTGATCACAGATAGTGCCACAGAAAATATACTACTTCATACAAGTTAATGAAATGAAGAAAAGGTGAAAAGGTGGGGTAAGAGCCTACCGGTTGGTTAGTAATAAACAACGCATGGCAAACCTTACGGATGGTAAGGCCAAATATGTCTCAAACGTCAGGCGTCCCGTTTGTGTATTGGTTATACAATTGTTGAGATGGGTAGGCTGCTACAGGTGCACAGTAATGCGCATCGCAGATAAATGATAAGAGTCCTGATTCCAATACCCATTGGCATAAGGAAACAGAACCCGGCTTATAGACTTGCTTTTATTTTTTTTACGCTTCGAACACTCGAAGTTTAGTTCCGGTCAAACTTGTACTGTACGTTTTAAGCCCTTTAGATCCAAAGGAATTTAATCCTTTGCCGGAAGTGTCGAATTGAGCACCATGAACGGAGCATACAAATGATTTGGAACCGGAGTTGAAAGTAATAGCAGCATTTCCCTCATGGCTGCAAACTCGAGTCACAGCAACATAGTTACTGCCATTTTTTGCCACCACAACATTATTTGAAATTACGTATCCCCCATCATTATTGAGGGCACTGTTTGCAGATTCAGACAAATCAAGTGTAAAATCCAACTTTCCGGAATTACTTGTATTATTTCCGGTTGTAGTAGTGTTGCTTGCAGGAGTTGATGAAGTTGAAGGAGCCGGGTCACTTTTTTTAGTCTCGCATCCCATCATATGAACAGCCATAATTGCTGCACTTCCTAAGCCTAAGTTTTTAAGAAATTCGGTTCGTGTCATTTGTTTTAGAATTTGATTTTAGTGTACCAATATAATTTTTTATTTTGAATTGATGTATCAACATCAAATATTAATTTATTGATATATTTGAAATTAAACGATACACACAGATTTGTTCATGCTCAATAGAAATAGTAATTACTAATTTAATGACAAAAAATTAAAATTTAAGTTACCGTAACTTGTTTCTCTTGGCAACTTATTTTTTATTACAAAAAATACTTATTGTATTTATTCTTCAATAAACAAAAGCTTAATCGACTAAGCTACAGGTACTGAATTATAATCAGCAACTCTCATACATTAATACGCAAAATGCGTTACGCAAAATGCGTTACGCATTTTGTATATTATTTTTATGTATATTTGCAGATAAAACTGATTGTATGAGTCAAGAAATTGAATATAATCCATTTATAATCAAAGGTTATTTTGATAAATTACATTTTTGCGATAGAGATCATGAAACAAATAAACTATTTTCAAACTTAGTAAATCAAACAAATACAACAATATTTTCTCCTCGTAAACTTGGTAAGACAGGTCTTATTTATCACATTTTTGAAACTTGTAAATCAGAATTAAACTGTAAAGTATTGTATATTGACTTATATGCCACTCAGAATATAACTGATTTTACGAGTCTTTTGGCCAAAGAAGTATTTTTAAATATTCCCAAAACTAAGAGCCTTACAAAAAAATTTTTGGATAGCATCAAAGCCCTACGACCCACCTTGAGTTTTGACCCACTTACAGGCAATCCGGAAATGTCTCTCAATATGGTTTCTGACCAAATACCCAATGAAAATATCGAAAACCTGTTTCAATACCTCGATTCATTAGGAATACCAGTTTATATTGCATTTGATGAATTTCAGCAGATTGTTCACTATCCTGAAACCAACACGGAAGCGCTCCTACGCACCATTTTGCAAAAATTAAAAAACTGTGTATTTATATTTGCCGGCAGCCATGCAACTATCATGAACGAAATGTTCAATAGTGCAAAAAGACCTTTTTATAGTAGTACTTCTTCCCTTTCGTTAGGCAAAATACCAACAGATGCATATCGAACCTTTATTCAACAACTTTTTAAGTCAAGAGGCAGAACTATATCACTAGATGCAATTGATTTTATACTGACCTGGACTACAGGCTATACATATCCGGTTCAGTATGTGTGCCATGAGATATTCGCAACAGGTAAAAGAAACATTGATATAACTTTTTCAAAACTTGTGGCGGCACAAATATTGCAAGAACAAGCACATATTTTTCTTCAGTATCGAAACTTAATTACAGCACCTCAGTGGCAGTTATTGAAAGCATTGGCAAAGGAAGAAAGTACCAAGCAACCCTTTAACAAAGATTTTTTGATAAAATATAGGCTTGGGGCTGCATCATCAACAAAGCGTTCACTCGACTCTTTGATTGAAAAAGAACTTATTTTAGCCGAATCCACACCTAACGGCATGGAATACAGTGTTTATGATAAATTATTCTTACGATATTTACAAAGGCTGCCTTAAAACAGATTTACCAAATTTATAATTTCAAACTTGCCTTTTATAATAAATATAATGTTAAATAGAATGCTGTTTATGAGGTTATTCAATCAAACCCATATTCTTTTTTTATACCTTGAATTATATTTTTGGATAATCTCAAATGATTTTTGAGCATAATTTGGTAATAGAACCTGTTTTCTTTTTTGTAATCACGGGTAAGATTTAAAAACTTAATGATCAGCCTTTTGTCAGGATGCAAGTAAGGATTGACATTTGAATAAAATGTTCCCGAATTTATGTCAAACTTTGTAGGATCATCATAAATCGTTTCATCCATCAAATCGTATTTCAGTTCATATATTTTTGATAATGTATAATGGTATGTTTTTTCTTGTTCATCAATAAATACCTTTCCCGATTCATAGTCGATAATACTATCCACCAATGCCCTACTTTTGATTACCACCAATCCCAGTTTCAGTTGGTTTAACGATTCATTGTGTGGAATATATTGTGTAGTATTTGAAAAACTGTAATAAACTAAATCGTAAAATTTTTGACGTACTTTTAAGTTATTAAAATTTGCATTTCGCATTTTGATGAGCATATCCAAGTTGACAATCAGCGAAGAATCAAAACTGATAACTTCTTCCAAATTGGTTACATCAGCTTTTAAATCTTCCAATATATTACGCATCAGTTGGGCTTCATTTTGCTTTTCAGTCCATTTTTGAACAAAATAGAAAAAGGAAAGTCCCACTATAACTGCAAAAAGGGTAGATAAAAATCCTGTGATAAATGTTTTAACTAGCTTGTTGGTGCCTTTCATTTTATGAAAATAAGATTTTTGCAAATCTAATTTTTTAAATGAAGAATCAGGAAGATGCATTTAAAAATTAGTGACAAATTAATTAAAAGTAAATTTATATATTTCAACTAATCTATTATCTCGTCCTCACTTACCGTATTTGCCGAATCATCCAAGATGATTTGTTGTGAAAGAGAATCCACCAAATTTGAATCAATTGGAGCGTGCCAGGTTCGACAATCATGGGCTTTGGTAATTGGCACTTTGGCTCGAGGAAAATAGCCCATTTTGATACCAGTTGACTTATCACGATATACTTTCTCCATAAACCGGCCATAGATAGGTAGTGCAGTTTTAGATCCTTCACCATAAGCTGATATTCTGAAGTGCACACTCCTATCAGAAGCACCAACCCAAGCTCCTGATACTAAATCTTTGGTTAATCCCACAAACCAACCATCCGAATGATTGGACGATGTTCCTGTTTTTCCGCCAAATTCATTTCCCCTGAACAAATCAAATCCAAACAATGCCTGTGATGTACCTCCTGGTTCCTCTAGCCCACCCCTTAGCATATACAACATGAGCCAGGCCGATTCTTCACTGATAGCTCTACGGCTCACAGGCGTAAACTCTGCCAATTTTTTACCAGAATTATCTTCTATTTTGGTTATAAATATAGGTTCCTGATATATTCCATAGTTCAAAAACGTACCATATGATGATACTAACTCAAATAATGAAACATCACTTGAACCTAATCCTACAGAAGGTACATTTCGCAAAGGGCTTTTGATACCACATTTTTTGGCATAATCAATAACCGATTGCCAACCTATTTTTTGTATTAATTGGGCGGTGACTGTATTTACGGATTTACCCATAGCCCATCGCAATGTCATATCCCAACCTGTTATTTTCCAATCGCTATTTCGAGGTCGCCATATTTTTTTCAACTTTACCCCAGCCGAATCTTCTTCATAAGCTATTTGAATAGGTTGATCTTTAATTCTATCGCATGGTGAATATCCAAAACTATCAATTGCAGCAAGGTAAACGAAAGGTTTAAAGGTAGAGCCCGGTTGTCGTTTGGATTGAATTACATGATCATACTGAAAATACTTGTAATTTACCCCTCCTACCCAAGCTTTAATATGACCTTTGAAAGGGTCCAGAGTAAGAAACCCCGCATGAAGAAAGTGTTTGTAATACCTGAGAGAGTCGATAGATGAAAAAGTCGTGTCTTTATCACCTTCAGGTGTAAGTACTGTCATTTTTTTGGGTTTGACTAAATTAGCCCAGACTGAATCTTTGTTTCCATTGAATTTTTTCATCAGGCTTTCATATACTTTTGTATTTATAATGGCATTTTCGATAAAATTTGGAATTTCCTTCTTTTTTGCATCTCGCCAGGGATTTTCGCCATTCCAATGTCTGAAAAAGCGCTTCTGCAATTCGGTCATTTGCTCCTGCACCGCCTCTTCAGCATATTTTTGAAGTCGCGAATCAATGGTTGTATATATTCGTAAACCATCCGAATACAAATCATAGCCGTTTTCCTTACACCATTTGTTTACAAAAGCCTCAACAGTAGCTTTAAAGTAACTCCCCTGCCCTTCATAGTGCGATTCATAGTTGAGCGAAAGAACTAAAGGTTTGTTTTTTAATTCAATTAATTGATTTCGGGTAATAATTCGATCGCGAGCCATAATATTAAGCACTGTATTCCTGCGTTTTATGCATCGTTCAGGGCTCAAAACCGGACTATAATATGTTGTCGCTTTGAGTAAGCCTACCAATACAGCTACTTGCTCAGGAGCCAAACTATCAGGACTTGTTGAAAAGAAAGTATGCGAAGCAGTATTTATACCATAGGCCCCATAACCGAAGTCAACTGTATTGAGATACATGGTAAGAATTTGAGGTTTGCTGTAAACAAATTCAAGTTTAATTGCCGTTACCCATTCTTTTAATTTGGCAATAAAAGTTCGCACAAATGGAACGTATCCGAGCAGCCCTTGTGTGCTTCCGTGACGGGTTTTGAATAGATTTTTGGCCAATTGTTGTGTAATTGTGCTTCCCCCGCGTTTATCCCCTTTAAACATGTAGTAAAATATTGATACCGTTGCACTCCAATCAATACCTTTATGTTCGTAAAAACGAGCATCTTCAGTAGCAATTAGTGTTCGAATTAGTAAGGGAGAAATTTTTTTGTACTCTACAGGTGTCCTATTTTCGCGATAATATCTGCCTAAAATTTTACCATCAGCGGTGTATAATTCAGAGGTTACATCCACTTCAGGCTTTTCTAAATGACTGAAACTGGGACTTTTACCAAACAACCACAAAAAGTTATATTCAAGGCATAAATAAAAAAATAAAATAGATAATACTGTGTATAGTGCGGGTTTGAAATACCTCTTCAAGCGTAATTAACTTTATAATCAGGCAAAAATATAAACATTGCGCTAATAATGACTACAACTTTGAATTATTAAATAGAGAAATTTTAATGTGTTCATGTACTAAGTGTACAAGTTTTAAAGTGGTGAGGTATTGATGTTTTGAAGATTTGAAGATTTGACGTAGAGAAGTGTTGACGATTCAAAGTGTTCAGGTACTAAGTGCTCAAGTTCGATGTAAGGGTGTTGATTAATCGCTTATAACTCCTCCCACATTACGCATTACTCATTACGAATTACTCATTAATACCCCCCTGTATTACCCCCATTATAACTTTTAGAATAATAACCGATAATTACATCATTTCTAGAACCAATAGGACGGTGATATACAATTATTTCATACATATTTTCGGTTTGCACTGAACTTCCCTCTAAGGCCATGAAATCCGGATTTTTATCTTTAGTACTTTTAACAGCATACACATAATTATAATACCCCTGCTTAAGAAGCCAAGTGCATTTATAAGATTCGGAAGTAGCATCATAATTGAGCTTGCTGGATTCATTTATTTTATAATCGTTAAATCCTCCTATAACATATACACTCCCAAATGGCATTTGCTTGAGTTTTAAATCAAAAATTACATTGGTATAGTCAGGGTCGCCCATATTTCCTCCAACCTCGTTATTTGCAGGAATATACCTACCATTTACATCGAAAGTGAATCCATATGCCAAATCGGCACGTGATTTTTCTTGCATTATATATACATTGATTGCAGCAGGCGTAAATTCAACATGATCTACATTCATCGAATTGGACCTGGTTTTACGGGTATCAAAAAAACGGAATTCTTTTCCACCTAAAAAATTATTTTCGAGGTTAAAGTAATTATAGTCAAGCATTCTCTCATTTTCCCTGACATAAAGTGGTTTAAGTTCAGTAAGTGCATTGTCCCAACGATAGTTTTGTCGAACTACTACTTTTACCTCCTGCATAGGATTATATATATATGGATAGTTTGCATAATTTATTGTAAAATCAACTTGTTGATGTGTAAATCGTTCCTCTACACCCATGGAGACTCTGATATTTGGGGTAATACTAACTTTGCTGTCAAAAATCATAAATCGTTTGGTTAAAATCAGATCATCTTGATTATCATTTCGAAATACTGCTACAACAAAATTTCCTGATATTTTCACTCTTGGCATGGCTATTTTATAGTGTACGTATTTGGTTCTTGTATTAAATGATAACTGATATGTGGTAATAAGATAATCGTTTATAAAATCCTTCAAATATTCTGAATCGAGCAAATTAGTATTGGGCACCCAATTCATATCACAAGGAATTATTTTGAAATAAAAAAGTGAATTTTGAGTCTTCAGTTCATCAAATTCAAGTATCAACGGATTTGGTTGATCTAATGAAATAACTGGCGGATTTACTAATTGATCGGCAGCACCGGTTTGTTCGTATAATATTACGGTTTTTATGGTTGATTCATATGTCCAATCTTCAGCTCTGAATGTTTTGTCAACAGCATACAAATGATAAAATGATAAGTAAAAAATTATAAAAAAACGGATGAAAAACGACATATTAGTGAGTTATAACCTAACAAAAGTACCTTTTTTTTGAAATTTAATCGGTAACAGTAATACTTTTTATTGAGCTGATTTCTAAAAAATCGCCAATATAAGAGCCATAGTGGGCTTTTAAAATTTTCATTGTGTTCCCAACCAAAAACTCAGCTTCTAATCTTCTAAGTGAAGCATCACGAGGCACTTTTGGGTTTACATACTTTTCTCCTTCTTTAATTAATCTTTTGGTTTGAGCATTAAATAAGTAATTTTCCAGCGATTTCATTGTGCTTTTTTCAACTCTATATTTGTTGTAAAATATGTTTTCGGGATCCGCAATGATATAGAATGGCATTTTTTCACCCATTAAATTGTCAAGTATATTTTTCTTTGAGCTTTCAATAAAAAGTACAATTTCCACATTGCTAAGCGTCAGCGCTTGATATTGATTTTTCAGCTCTCTAATTCTATAATTACAAATAGGACATGAAGCATACCTTTGAAATGAAAGAAGTACCTTTTTTGACCCAACAATTTCAGTAATATTAATTTTTCTACCGTATATATCTTCAGCAATCACTTCTGGGGCCGTAGTTCCGGGTTTTAATCTGCCACTTGGCTGAGCCATACAAGTAACACTTACTAATAAACTTAACAATACTGCAAATGATAGCTTTTGGTTCATAGTTGGTAGTGAATAGCGATTAGTGATTATCAATTAGTACGTTTCAGAAATCGATTATGAATTTAGAATACCTTAAAATTCGTTAAATCCAAATAATAAAACCATCAAAACTTTAACTCTCGAATGTATTGAAGAACATTATTCTAGGACGTGGTTCATGAACACTTAAGTACTTAAACACTTTAACACGTGAACACCTCAACATGTTACTACAACACAAAAAAACACGATTTAGTTTTGCATTAAATAGGCTTTTATAAACCGATCCAAATTGCCATCCATAACTCCCTGAACGTCTGAAGTCTCTACATCGGTACGATTATCTTTGACCAATTTGTAAGGATGCATCACATAACTCCTTATCTGTGAGCCCCATTCAATACGTTTTTTTGAACTTTCAACTTTGGCACGTTCTTCGTTTTGCTTATCCAATTCGAGTTGGTACAGGCGCGATTTGAGCATCTGCATAGCAAGTTCACGATTGGCATGCTGCGAGCGTTCTACCTGACATACTACCACAATACCCGTAGGTTTGTGTGTGAGTTGTACTTTGGTTTCCACTTTGTTCACATTTTGACCTCCTGCCCCTCCCGAACGTGAAGTATGAAATTCCACATCAGCAGGATTAATGTCTATTTTGATTGTATCATCGGCTATTGGATATTCATACACTGAAGCAAATGAAGTATGCCTACGTGCGTTGGAATCAAAGGGCGATATACGAACCAAACGATGCACACCAATTTCGGATTTGAGGTATCCATATGCAAATTCACCTTCAATTTCGAGCGTAACAGACTTTATTCCAGCTCCATCACCTGGTTGGTGGTCTACCTCACGTACTTTGTAGCCGTTTTTTTCGGCCCACATAATGTACATGCGCATAAGCATTTCGGCCCAATCCTGACTTTCGGTGCCACCGGCTCCGGGATTGATTTCAAGCACTGCTCCCATATGGTCTTCTGTAGCATTGAGCATGCGCTTGAGTTCCAGCTTTTCAACCAGATCCGTAAGTTTTACAAACTGTTCATCTATTTCAGTTTCAGACACATCACCTGCCTGATAAAATTCAAAAAGCACTTCAAAGTCTTGTAATGCTGCGTCAACGGCATCATACTCATCAACCCATACTTTTATTGACCGAATTCCTTTAAGGATGGATTCGGCATTGTTGGGGTCGTCCCAAAAATCGGGTGCGGTTGTTATTCGTTGTTGTTCTTGGATTTGTTCTTTTTTGACGTCCACGTCAAAGATACCTCCCCAAGGCCTGAACACGGCCCCTCAGATCTTTCAAATGATCTGCATTCATAAGCGGTTAATTTATAAGTGAAAGCGCAAAGGTAAAGGAAATTAGGAAATTTTGAATTTTGGTCGTTGATTTTTGATTTTATTGCTCAGTTATTTTTTCTCAGTAGAATTTTTGTTTTTCATGACCCTACTCTTGAAATACCAAGGGTCACTTATTATTTTGACCTTGCATTAGATTAATCATTTAATAATGCCCTTTTAATGAATAAATTATTATTGCATCCTCTTCAATTTTATAAATAAACCTATGTTCATCTGTAATTCTTCGCGACCATTTGCCTGATAATTTATGCTTGAGTGCTTCCGGTTTTCCAATTCCTTGATATGGATTTAATAATATAGCATCTAATAATTTTTCAATTTTGCTTAATATCTTCTTGTTATTGGATTTTTGCCAAAATTCAAAATCAGACTAAGCTTCTTCCGAAAGTATTATTTGCATAGAGATTTGAACTCTGATATTGACATTTTTGAGCCTTTCCCATTTAAAATACCTTCTTCAGCTTTAATTATTTTTTGCTCAAAATCGACATCATAGGGCTTTTCTTCAGTAATTTTGGTAATGTCAAATTTTATTTTTAAGGCTTTCATAAATGCCTTCAACGTTTCAATTTGGGTAATATCTGAAGGATACGCTTTTATATGAATAGTTTCCATATTTTGGAAATGGTTTATATCACAAAAATAAATAATATAATTTGAAAATTGTACTTTTTCTTATTCACGCGATTCGCATCAGGGTTTCCATTTCAGCCCCTTGCCATTGAAATATGCAGGGTCTCGTGCCGAAGACCCTGCTAGGAAGCAATGCCAAAGTGAGTCAATTTTAACTTTCACTTGAAATAAAAATCTATTACTATTAAAATTTATTGTTCCTTTTTTTGGGATGGTTTGGGCAAAAAAATCAGCAATAACAACGTAATACCGGGCAATATGCATGTGAGTAACGTCCATTTCCAAAAATTTCTGCCTTCCGCTTTGGCAGCCCATCCAGTTAATAATGGAAATGAAATAAATATTGCTATTGCAAACGGCAGTAATGGTAATGCCTCCATACGAAAAAAAGATTTGTTTGAAAATTGTATGTAAAATTAATGAATTAAACATTAATTAACTCCTGCTATGGACATAGTTTTATCTTCGCAACTAGTTTTCTTTTTCAACCACTGCAATTAAATTACATATGTGAAGGAAATTTAAGATTGAAGCGATTTTGTCCGTTTTTTCTTTGCTGATTTAATCAACGTTGATTCAGGTTTTACAACTGAAGATTTGTAATTTCGGATATATTCACTGATTTCTAGGCGGTGTTTATCAGTTAAAGGTTCGCTATTTATGATAAAATCAACTCCTTTTGGTTCTTTTATATGTCCCATGTGTTTATGATTTATAATATTTGTTAATCAGAAATTGTGCAGATTTAGTCGGAATAATCATCCTTGGTCCACCCAAAGTGTAAGCACCTAAAGTCTTCTCATAATGGTTAATAAGTTTTGTTTTAGCAGTAAATGCTACAAAGCCTTCAAAACCATTTTGAAAGGAGACTTTGCATGAATGTGCTACCAGATTTCCTGCAACACCTTCATAGAGTTTGTGTTGGCCAATGTTAAATGGCGCATTCTCTAATAGGTGCATATAAACATGATCAGGTTCAATTGACAAACTTAATAAACCTTGGATAATATTAGGATTATTGATTATCGTTAATTTGAATACTTCTTTTCTATTGTCGGATAATTCTGCTTTCCAATTAAAATTCCAACCATTCTTTTTTGTTATTTGTTTTACATCGAAAATTGTTAATCGCAATACTTCAGTCGCAAAACTGTCGCCGGAAATCGTGTTTTGAATTGAATTTGTCAGTTTATCAACAATAAAATCAAGAAAAATTGGTTGATTTTTTTTCACGAAAGAAATTTACGAAAAAATTTTAGAATTTTCTTCGCAGTAGGGTTTCTTTTTCAGAACCCTGAGCTTGAGATACGCAGGGTCTCAAGCCGAAGATCCTGCTGAAAAGGAAAAAAAATTAAAAGTATTATTCAGAACTAAAAAACACAATTGATTTATATTCTAATACTTTTTGATGAATCTCTATAAAATAACCAATGAATTCATTATCATTTTTAAAAATATTTGACAGCCTATTCATTTCTATATGAAATTGATTGTCATAAATTAAAATTAAATAATCTTTCAAATTTGATTTATAATAAAGAGATAAGTTTGAATTAATTAATAAATTAAAAATAAAATCCATTTGTTTCAATAAGTGAAATAATGTCCGAAATTGAACATTAAGAGTAGTGTTTTCAATATTTAAATTCCCTTGAGAATATAAATTATACAATATTCTAGATTCTGAAATAATTGAATGAGTCCCTTTTGGTCTATCTGTAGACTCAAATTCATTCAATCTATTTTCATAATTAATTATTAAATCATTAATGAATCTATATTTTCTTTCATTCTCTGACTCAATTTTTTGTTCATTTAATTGATCCCATTGGATTTTATTAGCCTTTCTTTGTTCATTAAAAGAATATAACAAAAATAGAATAGAAATGAGTGTTAAAAGTGGATTTATTAAACCTCCAATGGTATCGCCAAAATTACCAATACTTGTAATTTTAAAACTTGAATCTAAAATTTCTATATTATGTAAAAGGTATATTAAATAAAGTAAATAACTTATGCCAACAATAGAGAATATTATATTAATTAAATTGTCTTCGATTTTCTTTTTTAGTTTTATTAATTTTATAAGTGCCATTTTCAATAATCTTATTTTTATATAGATATATTATTTCATGCTTTATTATATTCTGATTTAAATTAAATTATTTTTCACACACATATTCTGAATTTACTTAACTTTATTTTTTATTCATGAAACTAAAATCGATGGCATTCACGCGGTATATTTTTTTAATTCTGATGTTTTTAAGTTTTTATTCACTTGTAAATGCACAAAAAAAAGCAGCTCTCAATGATTATTTAACCAAGAAAATAGAAGCCCGAATTGCTGCATTATCAAAAACCAGACCTCAAAACTTGAAAAAACAGGATATTGATACCCTTGAAGCTTGGGTAAATCAATTGAATAAAAAGGATTTAGAGAAATCACTTAAATATTATCCTAAAGTGGTCGCATTTCAGGATTTGTATGAAAAAACGCAAATCGAACTCCAACAAATTGCCCGTAAAAACAATCAGGATATAGCCCACAAAGAGTATTATACGCTACTTTCTATACTTGAAGAGGAAGAAAAGCTACAATCATTTGAGCCTAAGGACCTTATAGAAATCATCAATAGATGTCTTGAAATTATGAGCGACCCTGATAATGACCTCAAATTCAATGAAAAATTGTATTACTGGAGAGGCAAGTCATACTATGCAGCCGGTGATTATTACACCGCTCTCATAAATTTTAAAAAAGTGCAAACTTTTAAAAACGACACTTCTGTGTACAAACCCATGGCAATGTGCTACTTGAATATGCGTAGCAATGAAAATGCTCGAAAATACATTGATATGGCACTCAACATCCATATGGGAGATGAAGAAATTTGGTATGCCAAATACATATTGGATATGAGTGAAAACAAAAGAGAAAGTGTTTTTAATGACTTAAAAACCTTGTTAATCATTTCTCCTGGTAATATCCGATACTTAAAATTATTGGGCGATTATTATTTTTCGCTACAGGAGTATCCTATGGCAATTGAAATATACAGGAGAATAAACGAAACCAACCCACAAAATTCTTTCTCGTGGTTGCTAATAGCCAATTGTTATTTGGCTATGAATGAGAGGAATGCAGCCATTTCAATGTTGCAAAAAGCTGAAAGTTTGGGTAATAACTATGCATCAATTATTTTGGATAATATGAATCAAAATTTTGTATATGTATTGAAGGAAAATACATCGCTATTGCAATTTGATAAGAAAAAAGAGAAAATATTAATGCTGTTAAATACAGGTTTCAAGGTAAGAATTGTCGACACTACCAAATCAGGCAATTTGCTGGTAAGCATCTCTAATATAGAAGGTTATAGCTACATCCTAGGTTATATACACCCAAGTAAATTAGCCATTTCTTTGCTAAGTATTGACTCCTCTAAAGTCAACAACAAAACACCTTATATAGTACCTGAAAAAAGCGTTATAAACAATGGAAAACGCAATGGAATATTTTTTGAAGAAGACCGTGGAACTTGCTATAGTCACCAATCAAAAAGCGGCTTCCCAATTAAGATCAATCCGGATTGTGAGAAGTAAGTAATGAGTTTGTAATGTGTAATGTTTAATGTGTAATGTGTAATGCAGGTTGAGTTATGAATTATTTGCTTTGAGCTATGAGTTATTAGCGATGAGCGATTAATGATCAACATTACATCAAAACTTGAACACTTAGTACCTAAATACATCGAATCGTCAAAACGTCAAAACTTAAACACGTCAGCACGTCAAAACGTTACAAGTCAATAATCTCAAACTCGGTTCTTCTGTTTTTGCGTCTGCCATCTTCAGTAGCATTACTCGCAACCGGTTTTTCGGATCCGTAACCTGCATATTTCAAATTAGAAGCTGGTATTCCTTTCTTAATCAAGTAGTTATAAATAGTTTTGGCTCTTTCAGCAGAAAGTTTTTTGTTAGCAGCAGGTGTTCCTTGATTATCTGTATGCCCTGAGACTTCTATTTTAATTGTGGGATTATTTTTCAAAAAGTTATACAAGCTCTCAATTTCGTGATATGATTTTACTGTTAAAGTGGATTTGCCTTTGTCAAAATTGATGTTTTTCAATACTATTTTCTGACCTTCTTCCGGTTTTTTCAATTGAAATGTGGGATTCAAATCAGAAGCCGACATACTTTTTTTCAAATTCAAATTGATTGAATAAAACAAAAAATTGGGCTTTTCTATAGTTATAGCATATTCATTTCCTTTTTTGAGAGGAATACTGAAGCTTCCATCTTTGTTGGACTGGTATTCTTTTGTGGCTTCGTTGGTTGTGAAGTTCTTAATTCTTATATAACAATCCAATGGTTCGCCTGTTTTTTCATTCACAATTTTGCCTGTGTAAATTGATAAACCGGCAGCTGTATTGGTACCTGTTACGGTATTGGAGGAAAAATTAGGTTTTATTTTGGCAAAAGTGGCGTCTATATTAATCATTATAATGTCTTTTTCACCTTGTCCGCCAAATCGACCTGAAGAGAAATATGCAATTTTTTGATCTTTAGTAAATACGATGTAAATGTCATCTTCTGATGAATTCACAGGTACTCCCAGATTAATTGGTTTTGACCAAATTCGAAGCAAGGGATCATATGTAGTTTTAAAAATATCATAACCTCCCATATTATCATGACCACTACTGCTGAAATACAATGTTTTGCCATCGGAAGAAATAAAAGGGGCATCTTCTTCAAATTCCGTATTGATTTGTGAACCAATGTTTTTGGGCTCACTCCAGTCACCATTGGCATCTTTTTCAACATAATACAGGTCCAACCCTCCCAATCCACCTTCTCTATTACTTGAAAAATAGATGATTTTGCCATCAGCAGTAATACTCATGGAAGCTTCTTGAGCTGATGAATTGATAGTGCGACCTACACTTTTGGGATGCGACCATTCTTCATCTGAATTTTTACGTTCACTAACATAAATATCGCCCCCATTACTACTTTTGTATATAAATAGTTGCTTGCCATCAGGTGAAAGCGCAATGGATGCGTCATGATCATGCGAATTGACTGGTTTACCTAAGTTTTGAGCCACCATCCAATTTCCTTTGGCGTCACGCTTACTCATCCAAATATCCTCAAAATAACTGTCATCCAGGTCTTTATCATCCGTTATGCCTCCTTTACGTCTTGAGGTAAAAAACAACGTTTTGTTATCAGCGGTAATCAATGGAGTGTAATCTTGAAATGGGGAATTGATATTCCTTCCCAAATTTGTTAGTTTATGGTTGTAAGGCTTTGCAGTTAACTTCATTCCGCTTTCGCATTCTTTTATCATTTTATCAGTTCTGAAAGTTTCGTAACGCATAGTTGATTTCATTTGGTCAACTTTTGCCTGATTCAATGCGTTTTTATATTGTTTATAAAACTTTATAGCTTCTTTATAATTTTCTTTAAGTTGATAGGCCCTACCTACTCTGAATAATATGTCAGGCGCTGCATATTTACTTTTCTTAAAAGCAGCCAAATACATATCCGCAGCTTTTTTTTTGTCGTCCATTACTTCATAACATCTTCCAGCCCAATATATGATTTCAGAATTGCCGGGAGTTGATTTTAATAATGCTTTAAAATGTGCTGTTGCTTTTATTAAGTTTTGGTCGTTGAAATATTGTATGCCTTCGTTTATTTGGTCACGTGTCGTTTGTTGTTGGGCGAATATGTTAAACGAAACGACAAATAAAGTAATTCTCAGTAGTGTTTTCATGGCTTTGGGTCTGTAATAAAAACGTACGTTAAATTACCCAAATAATCTATTTTGCAAAAAATATCTATGTTAATTTTTGGTTAATCTGGGAGTCCATTTGACTTCTTCAACATTTAAATTTTTGGACATTATTCTACATAAAGTGAATAAATAATCAGATAATCGATTGAGATATATAATTATTAAAGGATTTTGAGTTTCTGTTTCTGATAATTTCACTACCTCCCTTTCAGCTCTACGGCATACTGTACGAGCCACATGTGCAAATGCAACTTCTTTGTGCCCTCCCGGAAGAATAAAATGAGTCATAGGCGGCAAATCCAGATTCATTTTATCTATTTCATTTTCAATCAATTGAATATCTGTGTCAAAAAGAACAGGTATTTTTGAATCGTTTTTTGAATTTTGTTCTGTCATTAAATTCGAACCAATTGTAAATAAACGGTCTTGAATTTCTCTTAACAAGGGTTTATATGGTTCATTAATTGTATATTCTGCCAAAAGACCAATCCAAGCGTTTAATTCGTCTACACTTCCGCATGCATTAATTCGATTATCTGATTTTGACACTCTGGTTCCCCAAACCAATCCTGTACTGCCGTTATCGCCTGATTTTGTATAGATTTTCACTTTATTTTTATTTCATTTTTTTCAAATCATCGGCCCATTGATGGTAAAGATCTTTATATTGTCGTTTCAACTGTTTGTCGGGTTCAATTGTTTTAACCTTTTTAAGTGTTTTAAATGCTTCTTTGGCATCCTTATAAATTCCTGCTCCTATTCCGGCACCTCTTGCAGCTCCCTGAGCCCCATCTGTGTTGTAAAGTTCAACTACCGCGCCTGTTGTATTGCAAAAAACTTCTCTGAAAATAGGACTTAAAAACATATTTGCCTCCCCGGCCCTAATTACGGAAATTTCCATTCCCATATCTTTCATTACTTCAACGCCATAATTCAAACCAAAAGCAATGCCTTCTTGTGCAGCCCTTAAGATATGCGCATTGCTATGTCTGTTAAACTGAATACCAGATATCATTCCTCCGAAATCCTTGTTTTCAAGAACTCTTTCTGCTCCGTTGCCAAATGGAAACACTCTCAACCCATCAGCCCCTGCAGGGATTTTTGAAGCCAATTTATTCATTTGCTCATAATCCATTGTGCCATTCAACATTGAATTGCGCAACCATGAGTTTTGTATACCTGTTCCGTTAATACACAATAGCACACCATAGGAAGGCTTTTTAGGTTGATGATTGACATGAACAAAAGTGTTAACTCTTGATTTTTTGTCATAAGTAGCTTTTGAATGTACACCGTACACTACTCCGGAAGTACCTGCTGTTGCAGCTATTTCACCAGCTTTAAGCACATTCAATGAAAATGCATTATTTGGTTGGTCTCCGGCTCTGTAAGTTATTGGGGTATTTTCTTTAAGCCCTAATTCTTTTGCGGCACTTTTCGATACAAATGCTTGTTTTGAAAAAGTATCAGTAATGTTTGGAATCAAATCCGAATTAATTTTATATTGCTTTAATAGTTTTTTGGAAATTTCATTATCCTCAAAATCCCAAAAAATGCCTTCTGAAAGCCCTGAAACCGTAGTTTGTATTTCACCGGATAATTTCAATGCTATATAATCACCGGGAAGCATTATTTTGTAAATTTTATCATATATTTTAGGTTCATTTTCCTGAACCCATTTGAGTTTGGAAGCAGTGAAATTTCCAGGTGAATTCAACAAAGTAGATAAAGTTTTCTTTTCACCCATTTCGCTTAATGCTTTTTCACCAATAGCCACTGCCCTGCTATCGCACCATATGATAGAAGGACGAAGTACTTCCAAATTTATGTCCACACATACCAATCCATGCATTTGATACGCTATGCCAATAGCCTGAATATCTTCTGCCTTACATCCGGACTTTGATTTAATATCTGATATGCAAATTTTAAGGTTTTCCCACCATAAATCCGGGTGTTGTTCTGCCCATCCCGGTTTGGGTGCCAATATTTTCATTTCTGTTTTGGGGGCACTCGATGAAGCAATTAAAGCCCCATTTTCTATTTGAATAATTGAAGCCTTTACCGAAGAACTACCAATATCAATTCCTAAAAGATACATAATGTGCTGTTTTGATTAAAAATTTATTTCAACATTAATAAATCCAAAGCAAAGATTTGCGTTAATTTTTGTTTTTTTTATGTATGCTTGTTGTGCGATTATTCAAGCAACCGATGTATCCTATTTTTGAGAAAAGTAGTTTTAAACTTTTGATTATAATCTTATCAGGATTTTTTGTGTACGGGATGAGTGTTTGGTTCCTTTGGTACAGATATGAATCTAACAGTAGTTTTCATTTTTTTGATGATTCATTGGAATGGGGAGGGATGGATAAAATGGGACATATTTTTTCGTCTTTTGTGTTAGTTTCTGTCATTCATGAGATACTCCAATTAGTTGATTCAGACAAAATCAAAACACTAATATTCAGCGTATTATTAACATTTTTGTTAATGATGTCAATTGAGTTTTTGGATGGATTCTGTGATGGATATGGAGCAAGTTATTTTGATGCAATTGCAAACGTTACCGGTATAGGTTTTGCGATTATTTGGATTATAATTTTGAAAAGGAAAAATGGAATTCTTAAGCTTAGTTATTTCGATACTTGGTATACGCTAATTAGACCAAATATGCTCGGTGACACCCTAGCTGGTAAAATCATTAAAGATTATAACGGTGAGGCTTTTTGGATCTGCATTTCACCTTATTTTTGGCACAAATCGCTTCATTGGTGGCCAAAATGGCTCAATATTGCCATTGGCTATGGCATTGATGGATACTTGGGTGGTCATGATAATATATGGAAAGAGGGGAATGATATTATTAATTATTCACATATCAACCGTTCATCATCTGTATATGTATCATTAGATATAAATCTTGAATTAATTCCATATAAAATCAATAACAAATGGATTTTGACATTAATTCGGATTATAAACTTTACTAAAATCCCTTTGCCTATTTGGGAGGTTTGGAAGTGGTAAAATGAAATGATTGAGTAAGTGAATTTGTGATTGACTGAATTATTGAGTTTTGAATAATTGAATATAAAAATGATTAAAGATTGTAACACCTGAATACTTCAAATCGTCCAATCGTCCAATCATCCAATCATCCAATCGTCAACACGTCAACACGTCAACACGTCAATTCTTCCAATCCTTATGCAACCTTGCTACTTCGCCAATAACAATTACTGAAGGATTATCAATATTGGCTTTTTTTACCTTTTCAACGATGTCTTTCACCTTTCCAATGACAAATTTTTCGTCCTTAGTAGTACCTTTATGAATAACAGCAACCGGAGTCTCCGACTTATTTTCTTCAATAAAAATTTGAGTAATTTCCTCTAATTTACTCATAGCCATTAGTATAACTAATGTTGCCGATGATTGAGCAGCCATAGCGATATCCTTTGAAATTTCACCTGTTTGAGTGGTACCGGTTGTAACCCAAAAACTCTCGCTTAATCCCCTACTAGTGAGAGGTATATGCAACATTTCAGGTACAGCGATAGCACTGGAAATTCCCGGTATAACTTCAACTTTGATATTATTATTGGATGCATATTCCATTTCTTCATATCCTCTGCCAAAAACGAAAGGATCGCCTCCTTTCAGCCTAACTACATTGCCATGAATAAGGGCATAGTGAACAATCATTTCATTTATTTCAGCTTGCGAAAATTTGCAACCGCCTCTCCTTTTGCCCACGAATATTTTAATAGCATCTGATTTACAATGATTTAGAATTTCTTCTGATGCCAGTGCATCATACAAAACTACTGATGCTATTGAAAGCGATTTTATGGCTTTAAGTGTAATTAATTCAGGGTCACCGGGTCCGGCTCCAATCAAAGTTAGCTTGGGTTCAATCAATTATTAATAATTTTATTTTCAAATTTATGTAATTAATTTTTTTTAACATTTAATTCCTAAAAATTAGGTATAATTCTTCATTTGAGTATATTTAGATTAAATCTCAATTAAAATTTTTTAGTTCAATTTATTGATATACAACTAAAATATTTTATATGTTTACATAAAACATCACCTTCAATTCATGGGTCTCCACAATCTTTTTGGTCTGGTTTTTTGTAATTCATCTCAAAATAATGATGGCTTAGATACCGGATTAAAATTGGTAGACGACAGAACCCGATTAATGGTGGCTGCTGATAAATTATCCAGGTCTGAAATTCCGGTATTCATATCCATCGGTGAAGATCAAATAAACGATTATAACAAAGTGTTCAATGAAAAAAATATCATCAAAGGTATTTCAGGACATCCATTTCCTTTATGCAGTTTATTGAGTGCTCATCAAAAATATCCCAAAAAAGACATTTTGGCTTTATCTTGTAATCTTACTCAAATTAACAGAGAGAGTATTATCAAATTGCTAAAGCAATATTCCCTTCAACCGAGCTATGATTTCTTTTGTTTTCAAAATGATGAAGGATTATTTGAATGGTCACTTGCAATTTATACATCCAAAACACTCAAAAATTTATCAAAAGAAATTAAGGAATCAGGTAATGCTTTCAAATTTGAACAATATCTGAACTTACAAAAATGTTTCCCAATAAAAATCAAGAAAAAAGAATTGGCATTTTTTGCCTTTTCACCTTGAAAACTTTATTTTACTAGATGATTGTTTTTAAATTAGGTGATAAGGTAAGTTTGATTCATGAGGATATAAAAGGTGAAATTGTTGCTTTTGTTTCAAACAAAATTGTGACCGTTAAAACTAGTGAAGGTTTTGAGTTAAACTTTGCAACCCATGAACTGGTACCACAATCAAATAATTACAAATTGGAAAATGCAAATATTAAAACCAATGCCATTTATTTGGACAAATCTTCAAACATCAAGAAGAAAATAAAGAAAATACAAACCGACTTACACTTAACTCAAAGTGAAGTAAAGATATTATCACTTTCGAATGTAAACTTACTTGAGGAACAATTCCGTAGAGTACAGACTGCCATAAATGCTTGTATAGCAGAAAAAATAAACAACTTAGTGATTATTCATGGCGTGGGAACGGGTGTGCTAAAAAATGAATTGATTAAAAAACTAACATCTGACAGAAGAATACAAAAAATAGAACCGGCTGATTCAAAAAAATATGGTAATGGTGCAACAGTTGCACACATTACCACAAAGTTAAACTAGTTCCGGAATATTAGCTTCGTTTTTCAAATGGTTTGGAATTGCTACTTCAAATCCTAATTTTTTTGAAATACTTTTTTTGTTTTTACCGTCAACCATTAGTTTGTAACCTAAGTTATTCAGAATGGTTTTGCATGAATTAAGACAGCCTAATTCGTCTATTACCAGCCTTATTTCTTTATCAACAATATTTACTTCAATATTTTTGACATCATATAACTTTGATAATTCCGTTTTTATCCTAGTTATATCATTTTGATTGTGAATGTTCGATACTTTCAGTGTGTGAATTTCCATAACTTTTACAATATTTATTTGTACAAAGCTAAGAATATAAAAAGAAGATAAAAATGACATAAATCACTTACATACCCATTTTTGCCATCATATTTTTCATGCCGCTTTTATTATTCATCATTTTCATCATTTTGCGCATGTCGTCAAACTGCTTAAGGAATTTATTCACTTCTGTAATATTGTTTCCACTTCCATTTGCAATGCGTTTTCTTCTACTAATATTAATCAAATCCGGATTTTCACGCTCTTTTGGAGTCATGCTTTGAATCATTGCTATCATTGGTTTAAATGTTTGTTGATCAATTTCAGTATCTTTTAATTGCTTATTCATACCGGGTACCATACCCATCAAATCCTTTATATTTCCCATTTTTTCTATTTGTTGCAACTGGCTCATAAAGTCGTTGAAGTCAAACTGATTTTTACGAATTTTTTGATTAAGTTTTCTGGCTTCATCCTCATTATAAACTTGTTGTGCCCTTTCAACCAATGAAACCACATCACCCATTCCAAGGATCCGTTGCGCCATTCTATCCGGATGAAATACATCAATACCATCCATTTTTTCGCTCGTACCAATGTACTTGATGGGTTTTTTTACTTCATATTTTATTGACAAAGCTGCTCCACCTCTGGTGTCACCATCCAACTTTGTAAGTATAACGCCATCAAAATCAAGTCTTTCGTTAAATACTCTGGCTGTATTTACCGCATCTTGTCCAGTCATGGCATCTACAACAAAAAGTATTTCAGTAGGCTTGATATTTGATTTGATTTCTTCAATTTCTTTCATCATTTGTTCATCAACCGCAAGCCTTCCTGCCGTATCTACTATGATGATTTTTTTATGATTCTTTTTAGCGAATTCCAAACCATTCTTAGCAATTTGAACAGCATTTTTGCTTTCAGGCTCTGCATAAACTTCTACGCCTATTTGATCACCTAAAACTTTTAATTGATCAATTGCAGCAGGTCTGTAAATATCACAAGCTACCAAAAGCACCTGACGACCTTGGCTTTTGAACATTTTTGCAAGTTTTCCGGAAAAGGTTGTTTTACCGGAACCTTGTAATCCTGACATTAATATGACAGTAGGGTCGGCTTTCAAATTAATTTCTGATTTTGTGCCTCCCATTAACTCGGTAAGCTCATCCGAAACGATTTTAGTAAATAATTGTCCGGGAGAAACAGATGTGGTCACTTTCTGACCTAGAGCTTCTTCTTTAATTTTATCTGTAACTTCTTTGGCAACTTTAAAATTAACATCGGCATCCAACAGTGCTTTACGTATTTCTTTTACCGTTTGGGCTATGTTAATATCTGATATTCTACCCTGACCTTTCAGGGTTTTGATGGCTTTATCTAATTTGGTACTTAAACTCTCAAACATTTTTTTAGCAAAATTTCTACAAAATTAATCGTATTTAAATGACATTTTTACGTTGTTATAATAAAAAACATCAATGGTATAGTATTTGTTAAGATTTCGAATTGCTAATAAAGCCTATAAATGCAAAAATTAACCTTATCTCAGTCGCTTCAACAAAAGCTATCTCCTCAGCAAATTCAGTTTATAAAATTACTGGAAGTGCCTACTGCTGAACTAGATAGCCGTATTGAGGAGGAACTTGAAATTAATCCTGCTTTAGAAGAAGGTACCGAAATTGGAGAAGAAACTAATCTGGATTCAGACATCGAAGAAGATTTTAGTAACATCGAAAATGATGATGATACTATTCATTTAGACAACTACTTAGGTGCTGATGATAAGGGCTACAAAATGCAAAGTGAAGGAGATGGTGATGAAGAAGATAAAGAAATCCCAATTGCCGATGAGTCATCATTACTGGAATCCTTGCACCAACAATTGGTTTTTTCAGGGTTGAATGAGCGTCAACTGATTATTGGAGATCAATTAATTGGAAGTATTGATGAAGATGGCTATATCCATCGCAAAATGGATGCAATTGTTAATGATTTGGCATTTACACAAAACATTGATACTGATAAGGAAGAAGTAGAATCCATACTTTACAAAATACAGGAATTTGAACCGGCAGGAATTGGTGCACGAAATTTACAAGAATGCCTTTTGCTCCAAATCAGAAGAAAAGATTTGACTGATACCAAAACCTCAATTGCTTTACAAATTATTGAAGATTGTTTTGAAGAATTTGTAAAGAAACATTATGACAAAATTTGTAAGAAACTCAATATTGATGAAGATACGCTCAAATTGGCACTAAAAGTTATTACCCGATGCAACCCAAAACCAGGTGAAAATAGTGCTAATGCCATAAAGTCGCAATATATCATTCCCGACTTTATCTTAACCAATATCAATGGCAAATTAGAAGTAACCTTAAATTCAAAGAATGCACCGGAATTAAAAATCAGCGCTTCGTACATTGAAATGTTCGACACTTATGATAAAAGTGCCAAGACGGATAAAAAAATGAAAGAAGCAGTTCAATTTGTAAAACAAAAATTGGACTCTGCAAAATGGTTTATTGATGCTATTAAACAACGACAGGAAACTTTGTTGGCTACCATGCGTGCCATTGTACAAATGCAGTATGAATATTTTTTGGATGGAGATGAATCAAAGCTTAAACCCATGATTTTGAAAGATATAGCTGATAAATTAGGAATGGATATTTCTACGGTTTCGCGGGTGGCAAATAGTAAATCTGTTCAAACAGAATTTGGCACACTTCCACTCAAATACTTTTTTTCAGAAGGTATTGCAACCGACTCTGGAGAGGATGTAAGTTCTAAAGAAATAAAAAATGAGCTTTCGATCATGATTGCAGCAGAAGACAAATCGAAACCATTATCAGACGAAGAATTGGAAAAACTTTTGAAAGCCAAGGGATATCCAATTGCCCGCAGAACCGTTGCAAAGTATAGGGAACAATTGAATATTCCCGTTGCCAGATTGAGAAAAGAAATTTAAACAGTAATTTCCATTTTTCAATTCAATGTATTTTATTTGATGCATTATTCATTCGATTTTGCACAACAAAAACAAACTTAAACTATTAATAGTATTATTTTTATGCTTATTAAGTGTATTGGCAGGTTGTATCAAAGAGGACACTTACCCACAGCAAATTCAAGGTCAAGCTACCTCTGGCATTCCTGTTTTGTTTGCAGATTTTAGCATTGCCGATATGGTAAACAAAAGCAATACAAAATATTATATCCGATATAATGATGAAGGATATTATTCTGTTTATCTAGGACCGGATACCTTTGAATTTCCTATTGCAGAAAACTTAATTAAGATTCCATCACAAAATCTTGGAAACAAACTACCATCATCCATTCCGATGCCTCCTTCAAGCCCAACCACAATAAATATTTTTTCTTATAAAATTCCTTTTCAGGTTTCGGATCCTAATTCCACCTTTCTTTCAAAGTCGCATTTAAATAAAATTGATTTTAAAAAAGGTCAAATGGATATAACAATGTCAAGTACAGATCCTAGAAACCTAGTAATGCTACTGTCGATACCAAACCTAATTAATAGAAAAAACAATACTTCATTAATTGTTCCTTATTCACTTTCAAAAAATGGGTCGCCAACCGTTTCAACAATTCTTGATGATTATAGTTTATTTTTCACTGATACCAATTCAATTGTTTTAATAGTCTCGATTATTGGTTTATCTGGTTCTGTTACTGCAAATCCTGGGAATATAAGCTTTAAATCAATTTCATTAAATAATGTTTCATGGAAAAAAATAACAGGAGATGTTGGTACTATAAATTTTCCAATTGTTAATAATCAAAATCAAAAGGTTTTTAGTGGAATTGAATTTACGCCTTCAAACATTATAAATAACGGGGATGTAATTAGTATAGAATTAGCAAAAATGTTGCTTACTGTAACAAGTAGTTTTGGAATTCCTTTATCAACCAATGTTGATTATTTAAGAGCCAAAAAATCAGATGGAAAAATTATTAAAACATATTATTCATCTACTGATAATCTACCATATATTGACTTTTCACCCGGAGCAATACAAAATCCTGATGGTAAACCTATTCCAAGAACTAAAATTCAAACTATTTCTACTAATCTCATAAAAGACTTATTATCCCAAGCACCTAATTTATTGGAATACACACTCAATCTTCAAACAAATAGTTCAAAAAATTCTTCAAAAACTTCATCAACTGATTTTATTACAGATTCCAGTAAAATCAAAACTATTAGCACTTTAGAACTTCCACTTTGGGGATATGTTAATCAAATGCAAATGAATTCTGAGAACGAAATCCAACATATTGAATCTATTGAAAATTACACTTTTGCAGGTGGAAGTGCCTCAGTAAATGAAATTCAGTTTCAAATTAATTATGAAAATTCAATGCCATTTGGATTTAACATGGATGCAATTTTGGTGGATGACAAAGGCACACCTGTTAGAAATTTATTTGGAAAGCTAATTAAAATGCCTCCTGCAAATGTCAATTCAAGCGATAACAAAGTGAATGATGTAAAAACAGGTTCCTTACTTTCATTAAAGTTCGACAAAAACGACATAAAAGACATCCGAAATTTGGCAAAAAAACTTAAAATGAATATTACAATCAGTACCACCGATGCACCATTCACATCTATAAAACTCACTGATTATAATAGACTAAAGCTTAGAATTTCAATTTTAGGCAATGCTTCATCTACTTTGACTTTTACAAAAAAATGAAGCAAATAATAATATTTTTCTTAATATATTTCAATGCAATAATATGTTTTTGTCAAGGTGAATTGACATTACAAATGCTTAAAAATTGTAATCAATCATCATATACTAATCCTGCATTTCATACAAAACACCGAATAAGCATTGGAATACCGGTATTGTCTTCTATTTATTTTGGATACGGGAATTCGGGTTTTTCTTTTCTGGATGCATTAGATACACAAAAAGGGAAAAAAACAATTAATCTGAATAAACTTGTCGATGCTACTCAATATTCAAATCTTTTGTATGAAGGAATAAATTTGGAAGTGTTTCATTTGAAAGTAAAATGGCGAAATGCTTTTGTTGGTTTTTATATTTCATCCAAACAATATTTATACTTTTCTTATCCTAAAGACTTTTTATACCTAACCACAGGCAATAATGTCAATACAGATTATTCAGGCCGAAGGATGGATCTGAGTACACTACAGTTAAGTTTTATGCATTACAATGAATATGCTTTTGATTACTCCAGGTTGACCAAATGGCACAATCATACTTTTACTTATGGAATAAGACTTAAATTATTACAGGGATTAAGCAATATCGATTTCTCACCCATCAATTTGCAAATGAATTCAGGCGATTTTGATCAGCAATTAAAAATCAATCAAGATCTGTATATACGTTCCTCTGGACTTTATTCTTTTGACAAAGATTCTTTTAAGCTTTATAACTTTAATTCAAATTATTTTTCAAAATTTAATAATCCGGGTTTTGCATTCGATTTTGGACTGGTTTATCCATACAAAAAATTCAACTTTTCTTTGAGTGTGTTAAATCTCGGATTTATTTACTGGACTAATCAGATTTCGCGCATACATGTGCCGGCACAAACAATTGTAAAGGGGGTGGATGTAATTGGTTTATTGAACGACAATTTTCAAGTTTCATCACTTTCAGGGGCTATTGCGAACCAATACAAACCCAAATCTGAGCCTGAAAATGGTTATTTAACTTGGCTTACACCCCAAGTTTATTTGACTGCCGACTACCGTATTCGTAAAAATATTTTTGCTTACAGTTCCATTTTTGTAGAAAGCTTTCGTACCGTACGCACCGGACTTCTTATTGGCACAAAGATTGATTTAAAAAGATATTTAACAGTAACTCCAAACATTTCCTATAGATATCGTCAGTTTAATTTTGGATTTGGATTTATCGTCAAACCGGGACCCATTCAATGGTATTTTGCCTCTGATAATTTATTCACCACTTATTATGTTGATTCTACTTCTGATATTTTAATTCCGCTGCCTTGGGAATCAAAAGTTTTCAATGTCAGAACCGGCATTAATTTCGTAATTGGAACCTTACGCGACAATCAAAAACTCATTCAATCAGAATAATGTATAATTTGAAAATATATATTTACATTATCATTTTTTGCCTTTCAATTAATTTGATTTTTGCTCAAAAAACCGAATTTGTCCCATATAATTTGGGTCCAAATATCAATTCAAAATATACGGAAATAAATCCTCTTATTTCTTATGATGGCAAATTTCTATTTTTTAATAGGCAAAATCATCCTGAAAACACATTTGGCAGTTCCAACAGTCAAGATATTTGGTTTAGTCAATTAGATGACAATGGACAATGGACAAAAGCCAAAAGAATAAATAATTTTTTAAATCAATCACATTATAATGCAATTTTTGGATTCTTTGACTCTGGTCAAAAAGCATTAATAAATAATTGGTATACAAATAAAAACAAAGTTTACAGTAGTGGATTTTCTATAGTTGATTTCAAAAATAATAATTGGGGAAACCCAATTAAGTTGAATATCCCAGGTTTTGAAAAAATTTCAAAAGGACTGATCATAAATGCCACAATTAATAATGCGGGCAACGTAATAATTATTGCCGGGAGTACAGAATATGAAGGGACAAAAACACAATTATTTATATCGAAAAAGACTAAAAATAATTGGACATCCCTAAAACGAATTAGGATAAACAATATAAGGCGAAATTCAGCAATTCTAAGTCCATTTATAAGCCCTGACAATAAAAATTTGATTTTTACAGTTTTAGAAAATCAAAAACATTATTTGTATCAAATAAATGATATTGATTCAATTACAAAAAGGAAAAACAGTTGTTTCCTAATAGATTCAGGTGGTAGTTATTCCGGATTTCAGTCTTTTTTTAAAACAAACGCAGGTGGTGACATGGGTTACTTTTGCTCCAAAAAAGCTTCATACGGAGGAAATGATATTTTTGGTGTTAAAATTATAGAAACAAGGCCTTTCGTTGAAATATCCGGAACTATTTTTAATTTTCATAACAAGTTACCTTTTGATTCAACAATGCGTTTGAAAATTTTAATTAACAATGAAATAAGTGATTCCGTAAAAATAGACAAAGCCACAAGCAAATATTTTGTGCGACTTCCTTTAGGAAAAAAATATCAAATTTCGGTTAAAGCCGATAATTTTACCACTATAAATTTTGACACAAACCTTATAATCCAAAAAGAGTTTATT
This sequence comes from Bacteroidota bacterium, assembly GCA_033763735.1. Lineage (GTDB taxonomy): Bacteria > Bacteroidota > Bacteroidia > Cytophagales > UBA9547 > JANRJY01. Next base: position 99,128 of record JANRJY010000087.1, read on the forward strand.
GCATTTCAAAAGGATTTTTATCTTCAATCCATTCCTTTTGTAAAAGTTAAATTATTGCTTTTTGACAGTACACAAAATATCCCAATTCCCATTTCATCAAAACCTTCAATTGTGATAAATGGCTCAATATTAGATAGTTTGCCAAAATCTGATTCGTCTACTTTTTTTAATTTATTATTGTCCAGAAACCAAACATATAATTTAAAATTTAATGCATTTGGATATGAATCGTCACTTAAAAAATTGGTGCTTGACACAATTAATGAGTTTAAAGAAATCAGTGTTTCACTTAATGGCTTTCCAAAAGTAATTTCAAAGCAAAACTCAAATGGGAAAATTGAATTAATTGAAGAAAGTCCTTTAATCACTATTGTAGGAAATATTATTGACAAAAAGACAAATCAACCTTTAAAAATTAATAACCGAATATCATTGTATGTGAATGACTTTGAGTATCCCAACGCTGTCAATGTTATTGATGCATCATTTGTAATAGTGTTGCCTTTTGAAACTATATATAGTATTAAAGCCGAAACACAAAACTATTATGCAATTTCTAGAATTGTAAAAATGGATTCAAAGATTAAAAAAATTAAGACAGATATTTTAGTTACACCAATAGAAGTAGGACTTTCAGTAGAACTTAAAAATATATTCTTTGAAACTGGTAAAGAAATACTCAAACCTGAATCTTTTAAAGAATTAGATCAAGTAATTTTGTTTTTACAAAAGTCTCCTCAAATTAAAATTAACATTGACGGGCATACGGATAATCAAGGAAGTGGTGAAAAAAATGCACATTTATCTTGGCTAAGGGCCAAATCTGTTCAAACATATTTGATTGAAAAAGGCAATCTCAATGCTCGTCAGGTTTCATTTGTAGGGTATGGTTCATCAAAACCTAAAGCCTCGAATAAAACTGCAGAAGGTAGAGCCTTGAATAGAAGAGTGGAATTTACAATAACTGAAATTAAATAAAGTGTCGCAAAAAAACATTCCTGTTTATTCAATTGACACTTTTAAAGATACCTCTTCGAAAAGTTCGTTTCAGGTTGAAAAATTTGATCATAAGCGACATTACAATGTCGAATACCCACACAGACATGACTTTTTTTATGAAGTATTGTATATCAAAGAAGGATCAGGCAAGTACGTTATTGACTTTGAAGAATATGAAATAAAACCTGAAACCATTTTTTTTGTGGTGCCTGGTCAAGTCCATGAAATAAGTTTCTCAGAAGATATTATGGGTTATATTTTCCTCTTTACTGAGGAGTTTTTGTCAATATCGAATGATGAAAAATTTTATTGGCTATTTGATCAATTCAGTTTCAGAAAAGACCCCACCAAAATTACAAATGACGGCATCAATCAAAAATTAAATTGGTTATTTATTAATTCCATTGAAAACTATGAAAAAGGGGACAAATACTCCGATACCATATGCCAAAACAATTTGAGAAATATATTACTCTACTGCAGTAGATTGTATGAAGATTTGAATTACATCAACCATAAGAAAGGCAAAGGATTTAGTTTGATTCGTCAATTCAAATCACTAATTGACCAACATTATATGGACAATTGGTCAGTCAAAGATTATGCCAATAAGTTATCCGTAACACCCAGTCACTTAAATGAAACCATCAAAACATTGTCCGGAGTTACGGCAACAAGCATGCTCGACAATAAGCTTTTGGTCGAAATAAAGCGATATTTGGCTTATACTGAATATGATATTACTGAAATTGCTTATAAATTCAACTTTAAGGATCAAAGTTATTTTTCTAGATTTTTCAGAAATAAATCCAACCTTACGCCCAGTGAGTTTCGAACAAAAACCATAAAAAGTACCTAAAAATAATGATAAGTTGTTCACAATTGGTAGTAAATTATGCGATATTTGTCGCCTCTTAAAAATAAAATAAAGGGAATACAATTATTTATAATTTCAAGTTTAAACTCATTTAAAAATAAAAATATGGCTCAGTTAAATTTTGGCGGCACATTAGAAAACGTAGTAACAAGAGAAGAATTTCCACTTAAAAAAGCACAAGAAGTTTTAAGTAAAGAAACGATTGCAGTGATTGGTTATGGTGTGCAAGGTCCAGGTCAAGCATTGAATCAACGCGACAATAAAATAAACGTTATCGTAGGACAACGTCCTGGTAAAACTTGGGATAAAGCAGTTGCTGATGGATGGGTTCCCGGCAAAACACTTTTCAACATCGAGGAAGCTCTTGAAAAAGGAACAATTATTTGTTATTTGCTTTCTGATGCAGCCCAAATTCAATTATGGCCAACAGTGAAAAAATACTTAACCAAAGGTAAAGCATTGTATTTTTCTCATGGATTTGGAATCACATACAAAGAACGTACCGGAATTATCCCTCCAGCTGATGTGGATGTAATTTTAGTTGCTCCTAAAGGTTCAGGAACTTCTCTTCGCAGAATGTTCTTGCAAGGAAGAGGATTGAATTCATCTTATGCTATTTTCCAGGATGCAACTGGTAAAGCTTATGACCGTGTGGTTGCTATGGGTATTGCTGTTGGTTCAGGATACCTATTCGAAACAACATTCCAAAAAGAAGTATATTCTGACTTAACAGGTGAAAGAGGAACACTGATGGGTGCTATTCAGGGCATATTTGCTGCTCAATACGAAGTATTAAGAGCTAATGGACACTCCCCTTCCGAAGCATTTAACGAAACTGTAGAAGAATTAACACAATCATTAATGCCTTTAGTAGCTGAAAACGGAATGGATTGGATGTATGCCAACTGTTCTACTACCGCTCAACGCGGTGCTCTTGACTGGTGGAAACCTTTTAGAGACGCGTCAAAACCTGTATTCGAAAAATTATATAAAGAAGTAGCTGCAGGCAATGAGGCTCAACGCTCAATTGACTCTAATTCTAAAACCGATTATCGTGAAAAACTAGAAGAAGAACTAAAAGAACTTCGTGAAAGCGAAATGTGGCAATCGGGCAAAACCGTAAGAAGTTTACGACCAGAAAACCAAAAATTATAATTCACAAAATCTAAGGCTCCGAAAGGAGCCTTTTTTGATTACAATTCTTTTTTCAGAAAAATTTAAGATTTATCAAAACAACTTTATATTTTCATAAAATGATTTTAACATATTCGATTCTATGAAAAACCTTTTTATAATAAGTCTATTTTTTGTCAAATTGGTTTATTCCCAACCCCAAATCAAACTCCAAGAAATAGCCACCAATTTGGTGTCTCCTATTGGAATGAGTTACCCCGAGGATGGCACAGGAAGGCTATTTGTAATAGAACAAAGAGGTTTGATATATATTATCGATAAGAATCAAAAACTGCTTGACAAGCCTTTCCTAGACATCTCTAAAAGTGTGGTAAAACTAACTGCCCGATATGACGAAAGAGGTTTATTAGGTTTAGCTTTCCATCCCAAATATAAAGAAAACGGTCGCTTTTTTGTTTATTATAGTTCTTCCCTACCCGTTACGGGACAAGATCATGTTGCAATTCTGAGTGAATTTAAAGTAGATCCAAAAGACCCAAATAGAGCACTTCCAGCCGAAAAAGTATTGATGAAAATCAATCAACCCGAATGGAATCATAATGGTGGTCAGTTATTATTTGGACCGGATGGTTTTTTGTATTTCGGTTTGGGAGATGGTGGCAGTGGTGGCGACCCGCACGGTACAATCGGAAATGGACAAGATTTGAGCAATGTATTGGGTAAAATTCTTCGAATAGATGTTAACGGCAAGCAACCTTATTCAATTCCTGCTGATAATCCATTTGTAGGACAAAAAAATGTTGCATCTGAAATATGGGCATATGGACTACGCAATCCGTGGCGATTTTCTATTGATAAAGTTACTGGACGTTTATTCTGTGGTGATGTAGGTCAAAACAAATATGAAGAAGTTGATATTGTAGAAAAAGGCAAAAACTATGGATGGAGAATTATGGAAGGTGTTCATTGCTTTAATCCAGAAACCAATTGTGATAAAACCAATCTAGTGTTACCTATTACAGAGTACGACCGTTCTGAAGGCTCTAGTGTAACCGGAGGATATGTGTATCGAGGCAAAGCAATAGCTGATTTGTACGGCAAATACATTTTTGCAGACTGGCGAGGCGTATTATTTGCATTGACCGAAAAACAAGACAAAACCTGGGAACGTGTACAATTAAAAACAGATTATTCTGACTTCAAAAACCTCAATATCAATAGCTTGGGCGAAGATAGTGAAGGTGAAATTTATTTAATGGTTCAAGACTTGGACGGTCCTTTTCAAACAAGCGGGAAAGTGTTAAAGTTGGTTAGGTAATCATTTCAATATCGATTTTAATATTGAATAAAATTGCTAATTTTGGTATATGAAAGTATTTGAATATACAGGAATCCAGATTTTAGAAAAATATAATTTTTCTAAAGAAGATGCCGAAGCATTTTTAGAAATTATAAAAGAGGCAAAGTCTGATGATTTGGCAACTAAAGGGGATATTATCCGACTTGAAAAAGAGATATCGAATAACTCAAAAGAAATTATTGAGATTAAAAAAGATATTGCTGAAATTAAAAAAGACACCCGAACTTTAGAAGTTAAAATAGAATCTACTAAAAATCAGTTAGTTATATGGATGGTTTCGGTGATGTTTGCAATGACCACACTTTTTACCATTGTGGTTAAGCTCTTATAGTTACTTCGGAGCCTGCGTTGCCAATATCATCTTGATTTTTAGCTTGCTACCCAAAGCAAGTATGTCCACTAGGTTTTGTACCTGAACAGAACGATCTACTTTTAAAACAATAGTTACATCTTGCGCAGATCCCGCAATCAATTTTAGCCGTGGTTCCAATTGCGTGAATTGCAGGGGTGTTTTATCATTGTTGATGTAATAATCAAGGTCTTTGGATACCGTAAGGCTAAATTGTTGCTTCGATACCGTTTGCCCTGCTTTAGCTTGTGGTAAAAGCAGTTTAATCACATTAGGGTTGGCAAGTGTGGAAGCAATCAAGAAAAAAAGCATCAAAAAAAACATGATGTCGTTGAGCGCTGAAGTTTCAACATGGACACCTGTTTTATACTTTTTTCTCAAATTCATGGCTATTCCGAAAGCAAGTCAATCAACTCAGAACCAACGGTTTCAAGTTTCAATATCGAATCTTCAATTAAGGAATTCAAATAATGATAACTGGTATGAGCAATAATTCCTACAATTAAACCCGCTGCACTAGTTACCATTTTTTCATATAAACCTCCGGCTATTAAGCCAATACTAATATTATCGGCTAAGGAAATGTTATAAAAAATCTTGATAACCCCCGAAATGGTTCCAATAAAACCAAGCATGGGTGCTATAGCGGCTACAATACCAAGAATTGAAAGTCCTTTTTCAAGTTTCATAACCTCAATACGACCTGCAGCTTCAATGGAGGATTCAATTTGCTTAATGGGTTGCCCAATTTTAGATATTCCCTTTACTAACATTCTACCAATAGAAGTATCAGATTGTGCAGCAAGTGATTGTGCAGTTTTAAGGTCACCTGACTTAATATTTGCCTTAATTTGTGCCCAAAGTGAATCATATCCTTTGGTTGATTTGCTGATTAACAACAATCTTTCAATTAATAAATATATAGCCAAAAATGAAAGCAGGAATATTGGAATCATTATAATTCCACCTTTCATTATTAATTCAAATAAAGGTAACGAATCTTCAGTTGATACAGGAGGTTCTACCGTTACACCTAATTTATCTGAAACAGGTGTGGTAATCTGGAGTAAAGTAAAAAGGAACATTTTCAGAATTGGGTAAGTAAATTAGTAATTAAACACCCATAAGTCAGAACCGTAAATTTGCTTAAGCTCTTCTTTTTTGGCAGTAGCTTCTTCATAAGTTCCAAATTCGCCTATACTAACCTTAACAGGTTCATTTTCATCTCCTGATATAATGAGTCTGCTTGGTTGTCCGTTATTGTTCATTTTAGTGGACAATCGTGAGGCTTTTTTAACTTTCATAAAACTACCTGCAATTACATAAAATTTACCTTGAGGTGTGTTTATAGCATCTGAAATATTAGCTCTTTGATCAGCCTCAGAACTCACTTGTGAACTTGAATTACTTGTAATTGGTTCTGATGCAGGTGCTTCAGAGGGAATGTCAGCATTATTTGTTTCTCCATCAGAAAGTTGATCATTTGAAGTTGTTTCTTCTTCTGGCAACAATTTATTATCCCCTGATTTATTTGTAGTATCTCCAGCAGTCAGTTTACTGAATATGGAAGACAAATCTAAGTTTTTACCTGCCTGTCCTGAATTAATAAATATACTGGTGCCAATTACCAAAAATAAGGCCACCGCAGCACCAATATAATACAGAGCTAGACTCGATTTTTTCTTTTTCTTACCGGAATATTCAAAATCATCATCGTCTTCAAAACTGTTTTCTGATGACTCATACTCCTTTTCTTCAGAGGTTTCTTCTTGATTCTCTTCGTATTCTTCGTTGTCTTTTACCATTTTTTTAGCATTTTGACTGTTAAAAATAACAGGTTTTTCATTTGTTCGGTCAATTGTTTTAAAATAAAGCTCCGGTAAACCAAAACTTTCGGAAAGATAATTATATTTTGTAAACTGTTCAAAATTCAACAAACCTTCTTTGTTGAAGTATAATTTGCCTATTTCATCAAATGTATACTGTTTTTGTAAAACTAATGATTGTTTTACAATTCTAATATAATTAAAAATTTCTAATTCAGCCTGTTGTATACTGATTTGTTCTCCATCTGCTATTGCATTGACTAATTTCTCATTATCCGTAAGCAATTTGTCATTAAAAGCAATTAGTTTATATGGTGGGGTTATTCTATTCCTTACAATACTGATTTCTGCTCCTGCATAGTGGGTTACAAAGGACCCAAATCCAGGAATAACAATACAATCTTCTGTATATAAAAGTCTCTTTATGTATTTTTCAACCAACATCAAAATGAAAATGTTATACCACCAACCACTGTTATACCCCTTACCGGATAGTACCCAATTCGTTGATAGTTTTGATTCAATATATTAAAGAAATACAAAAATACATTTAGTTTTTTACTTATCATATAGTTTGTACGAAATGTAACATCAATAATATCAGGTAATTGATACGTTTTTCCGGATTTAAAGTTTTTGATAGCCAATCCGGACACATAAGTTAAGTCCAAATTGAAGTACAATTTCTCATAAATATTGTACTGCCCTGTAATTCCCAATTCCAAATTAGGTCGAAGCCAGTTTTTGGTTGAATCCAATGAATAATTATAATAATCGAGCTTTGCGCCTATTTTAAGAGCATTTGTTATTTTAAAATCGATATTGTTAGCCCACTTAAACACACCGCCATTGGCATATATTACATTATATTTGCTACTATCTACATTGGAAGGTGCAAACAAATACAAGTTTTTATATTGCGAATAAGAAAGCTGCGTATTTAAATAACCGTAATTGAGAAAATTTCCTTTGGCACCTCCATTGATTTCCCAAAGTCGGTTTGAATGGATTAAATTAATATTTGGTCCAATGTATGGATTAGCATTGGCATAGGTACGCAATATGTTGCGTTCCATACCTCCATCGAAGCCAACAAACAATTTTACCTTATCAAAAACCTGATATTGAGCATTCAACACAGGATACAAGTGTACATCTTTGTCGTTTTTGTTGGTATCGTTTTCATAAGCAACATTAAATCCGCCTTTTAAAGTCAACTTTTCATTGAACATATATTCGTAGGTAGGTTTTATCTGAAATAATATTCGATTTTGGACAAGGCTATCAGTTCTATTTGTTTGAGAAACATTAATATCTAAATTAATTTTATTGAAATCATTGATTTGATAATTGCCAATTCCATTCAACCAAATTTCAGTTTCTCGAGCTTTGTATTTGTCTGAAAATGAATTAAATGAGGCATCAATCGCATAGTTGATTTTGGCAAGTGTATCAATTTTTTCAATCCGAGCTTGAACGCCAAAAGTTGTTAACGACTGAAACACATCTGCCGCATTTTTGTCTGTTCTTTGATTGCCGTTTCCATAAAAATGAACTCCCACATTTTCATAATTCACATTGGCGCTGAGTAAATTCTTTTTTACAAAATAATTACCATATAGCATCACATTATTTTGACTACTTCCTGAATATACTTCTCTCACAGGCCCCCAATATGAAGCAAAATGACGCGCGTTCACACCCAATCGATAATTTGGATTGCTTTTTGTAACCAAACTTCCTTCTGCATAAGTAGTGAAGTAATTACCCGCACCCACTCTTAAAAAATTTCTTTTTAATAATTCTTTAGTTTCTTCTTTAATTGATAAAAGTCGCAATTTGGTTTCCACAGCGGGCAAACTTCCACTGGGTTCTTTGTATTCATGTAATTTTGGTTCAGAAGTCCCCGATTTCTTCTGAATAACTGCTTTTTCAATGGTTCGAGGCATTTCAGGAAAAGTAATTTTCTTGTTTTTTTCAATTACAATTTCAGTGTTTTCAATATCACCTTTATCGGTGTACTTGATTTGAGCCAAACCGGTTAAGTTTATTAAAAAAATCAAAAAGAATAATTTCTCTGAAATTCTCATTGAGTATTGTCGAGTTTTGATAGACGGTCCTTTGCCATATTAACAAGTTCATTTTCCTTTGAATTTTCAATAATAGAAATCAAAGTTGCTTTTGCCTGATATAATTCTTTCATGGATATATAATTATCAGCAAGCATTAAAAAAGATTTACCGTACCACTTAGGGAACCCTGAATAAGTGTTGATTAAGTGGAAAAGAATTTCATTAGAGGTGGCAAATTGAAACTTGTTTCTGAGTAATTCGGCATGCAAATAGGTTGCTTCTGCTCCAAACTGATCCTTTGATGCATTACCACATGCTATTAATAAATCCTGCGCATTTTCTGAATCAAGCGCCAAAGCATTTTTGGCTTGATACAAAAGGGCTCTACTGATTTGGGCCGGAGTTGCAATGTCGGTTTTGGTGATTACATTAGCAAAATAACTTGACGAATCGTAATCCTTTGATTCATAATAGCTTAACATCAATCCATTGTTCGCAATATTGATTTCCTTTTTATTTGAAGCATTATTACTCAATAGGAAATAATAAGATATGGCATTTTCATAATCCTTTTTATCATAATTCAACTCAGCCATTTTCAAAACAGCTTTTGTGAAATAAGTTGACTTTCGAGTTTGGATTACTTTGTCAAATTGCAATATGGCATTAGCATAATCATTCGTTTTTAAATAAGCATCGCCAAGTAAAAAGGTTAAGTCATTGTTTTGCAAAGAATTAGGATACATTTTAATATAGTTCTCCAACTTCAAAATTGCATCTTGATATTTCTGAGCAAAATATAAGCTCTTGGCATTGTCGAGCTCTGCTTTTTCAATGTTTGCATCATTAGGGTTGATACTTTTGTAAGTAGCAACCAAAGTGTCAAAAGTAGCATTTTTACCGGTATGACTTAAGGCTTCTTGCAAACCTAACACAGCATCCGATGCTATTTTATGATTAGGATAGTCCTTTAATATTTGAGAATAATCAGCTGCAGCTTTGTCAAATTGCTTAATGTTGCTGAATGCTATGGCCCTTTTTTGCAATGCCAAAGGCACATAAATAGTTGACTTGTTTTGGGCAATAATAATGTCAAATGAAACTATCGCCAGTTCGTACTTTGTATTTTCAAAATCAACTAGTCCATAATTGTACAAGGCATCGTAATAATAAAGCGATTGGGGCATATTGCGCCATACACTTTCAAAGGCTGATTTTGCTTCATTATCTTTTTGCTGTCCCGCCAAAACCATTCCCATTTGGAAATAACAATAATCCTGATAATTACAGTTTTTAGTAATTGCATCATTATATTTCAATGAAGCTTCTTTGTATTTTTTAATTGCATAGTAGCTGTCTGCAAGTCTCATAGTGCCTTCGCAAACCAATTCAGTTTTAGTTTCTTTTGGCGCCACCTCCAAAAATGATTTGAAATAAGTGGCCGATTGTGCATATTCTTTTCTGTTAAAATATGCGTGTGCCAAACCAAAATAATTGTTAGCAACAGCATTTGGAGTGATTTTAGTGCTGAATTTTACCACTTTAGCATAGTTTTCAATGGCGGGTTCATAGTCTTTCAAAGCGGCAAAGCACTCTGCCGAATAATAATAACTCATTACTGTAGTTTCTTTATCAAAATCATTCTGGGTTGAGCGGTCAAAAAAATCAAGCGCATCTTCAAATTTACTATCATTAAATAACTCAATAGCCTTGTAATATGTGGCTAACTGATAAACTTTATTCAGATTGGTAGTGCGACTTTTTACAGATTCTACATACTTAATTACCGCATTATAGTCGTTGGAATGCAAATATGCTTCAGACATACATTCGTTGAGTTCCGGATGACTTTCGTAACTTGGATTTTGAATTATAAATTCTTTACAAGAGGTTATTACAGCATCGTAGGCACCTAACTCCAAACCGGTTTTGCCATATTCAATACTTGCCAAAAGTGAAGTTTCAACAGAATACTTCATTTTTCGTGCCTGATTAAATGCATTGAAAGCAAATTGTTTGTTGTTCAATTTCAGCCAATTAAGACCCAAATAGAAGGCTGATACCTGACCGGTAGTATCGTTATATTCTGCACTTTTTTTAAGTGTGGAAATTGATTTTTCAAACAACTGAATTTTATACAACGAAATACCATACTTTGCAATGGCAGTAATTCCCAATTCGGCAGGAATTGAAATATATTTCTCAAAAAATTGAACGGCTTGTTTGTATTTTTTAAGGTTATAATAGCCCTCTGCAGCCAGCAAAAGCAATTCTTGCGAAGGGAAATCCGATGAATAAGCAAGTATTTTCTCGCAATAATTTACCAAAGTATCATATTTGCCTTGCTTATTGTACACTTGAGCCAAAAGTGGCGGTACTACTTGCTTATATGCTTGATTTTCATAGGCTTTTTTGAGTAAAAGTTCAGAAGCGTCATATAGTTCTTTTTTATAATAGATATACCCAAGGTAATAATTAGCAGCATAAGTATACTTGTTTTTTGATGATTTAATTCTTTGGAAAGCAGTTCCTGCTTTGTCAAAATCTTTGAGATTCATATAAGCGTATCCCAGCTTAAAATTGCATTCCAGTTTGTCAGTTTCTGACAAAGTTGTTAGGTCCACCTTCGATAAGTAACTGATACAAATATTATATTTTTTATTAGTGAAGTAATAATTACCTAAGTCGTAATTGACTAAGGCTGCATTGTTATTCTCAGGATTTTTTTCCAAATAGTTAATCATAGCCAATTCACCTTCCGCAGCATTGGTATATAGTAAGCAACGAGCAAGCAAAAAATCGGCTTCTTTCAAATCAACTTTGGAAGTTGTCGATTTTATATAAGTTCGTAAAAGTGGAATAGCAGCATCATATTTTTGATCATCAATATAATTAACGGCTCTTTGATAAATAACTTCAGACTTATTTGACAAAAAGTACGATTCCTGTGCCTGAACACATATAATATTAAAAATAACTACCGGTGACCACAGAAAGCGCATCATGCAAACAAATATCGACCAAAACAGCAAGTATTAATCCACATTGCCATTTTAACCCATCCTAATTTCAAAGGTTAAGAAATTATAATTTCATATCTAATTGTAAATAGATGACACAATCAAACTCTATAATTTCGCGGCAGGGTTTCTCTTTCAGAATGAGACTGTTTGGCTTGAATAACTCGAAGGTTCTATGAAAAAGAAGATCCAACTGGGGAGGAATATTTGCAAGTTAAAAACTTTATTGAAATTAATTCCAAGTTACGCTTCGTTAAACTTGAAATAGTGCCGCAAACTTGGAACAGATAGGGGCGTATTCAGTGTAGGTATAGTAGGACTTAAGAGTACAAACTTTTCCTTAAATCTTTTCCTATTATTCCTATATTTTATATTTTCATTAGTTTGTGAAAATATAAAATACTGAAAAAACACGAGAAAGATTAATAAATTATTTTTCATATTCTTTTTAAAACTAATTTTTTATATGATTTATCATACTCATTTGGATTCTTAGACATTATTATTTTATTTTCTAATATTTCATAAGTCCCATAAAAATTATATAAACTATAATCAAAATTTTTGTAGCAATTGGAATCACAAGAAAAATTACGATAAAAACTTAAATTAAATCTGTTATTTGAAGGTGTAAAGCTCCACATTCCTCCTTTTGCAAACACCTTAGATGTATCTGAATTATTATATATTATTTCAAACGACTGAATCCAACAACATTCACATTCAGGTGGCTCGTGAAAATTAAACTTTAAAATATTATTTAATTTGTATTTTATGATTGAATCATACCAATTAACTTGATTGATGCTAATTTCAGTTATCACCCAATTACCTGTCATTTTTTGATGAATTTCTTTGTTATCTTTCCATCCACTTCCGCAGTCTTTACTTTTTGAACCCAATAGGCTTAATAAACTGCATGAATTTGTACATGCAGTGCAAAAGCAAATAATAAAAGATGAAACAATTAAAGTCCTGATTGTCTTATTTTTAATGCCCATATATCATTTTTTGTTCATGTATTGTACCTTGGGTATTAAGTTTCAAAACTAATTTTAAGGTATCATAAGTAACACTTAAAAGAGTATAATTATAAGCAAATGGCTTCCCCAGCTTGGCGTAGTCTCTGACTACGTCAAAATGTAAGTAAATCTCTGATTTACATTTCATAACAAATCAATTATTAATCGATTGCTCAAATTTGCATAATTTCTGGCACTACTGTATATATAATATTCAACAATTTCAACAATACCTGCGCTGATTGGGTTTTGATGAATATAATTCAGTTTTTGTTTTGTGAATTCTGACGAATGTAATTCAATTGCATGATTTTCATGGGTCCAAATTTGAAATTCGCTATTTCATTTATGTTTTTTTGCGGCAAATTCAAACCGCTTTATTAACCATTCGCTTCGACTTTCAGTTGGTAGTTTAATTTGTTCCAAAAGTTGATTGGCTGTAATTTTTTTTAAGTCCCTAATCGTATCGGACAACCTGTTTCCTTCTTTAGATCGGGCTATAATATGAATGTGATTGGTCATAATTACATACCCATAAATTTCTAACCCCTTGCTTTTCTTACAAAAATCCAAGCTCTTAACAATAATTTCTTTATGTGTTTCTCTTGTAAAAATATCCACCCAATCCACAATTTGAAAAGTAAGATAGTATAGTGCGTTTTGGTCGTATATTTGGTAACCTTCACTCATATTCAAATGTAAATATTGAAATTATTAAATGCAAATCTGAAGATTTGCTATCACTATGACGTAGTCAGAGACTACGCCTATCGGAGCTAGTGTGGAACAATATTTTTACAAAAAAGACAAAAAAAAAGCTTTCCTGTAATTAAGAAAGCTTAAGTTTATTAATAAAGTTGGCGGTTGTCCCGAGGCTACGCTCCCGATTCACTTTAAGTGATTAACCTGATAAATAAAGTTGGCGGCTACATACTCTTGCGCATTCTATTGCACTACCATCTGCGTTACGGGGCTTAACTTCTCTGTTCGGAATGGGAAGAGGTGAACACCCGCACAATAACCAC
>JANRJY010000091.1:0-8841 GCA_033763735.1 Bacteroidota bacterium
CCGGCACCACCACCACCACCTATAAATATTCTTTTTTCGGGATCAGTACTAAGTGGCCTACCTCCTCTGCCGCCATTGGCTTTACGCCCATCTCCACCCCAAGCGGTATTAGCCACAGCGGGAATAGTAGTAACTCCATCAATTATTTGGGCATATGATGGTCCCAGGGTTAATGGGTTTTGTACATTAGCACTATAAGTGTATCCACCTCTTCCTCCACCGGATGAATTTGTTAAGGTGTTTCCATTTAAAATAAAATCAGGGTCCAATCGCCAAGCATCATAATATAAAGGGTTAGGATCCATTACCCCTGCACCAGAGTAGACTTTCCCATTATCGCCATTGGCACCACCACCTCCTGCTGAATTATGCGCATTACCACCTCCTCCACCATTAGCGGGGGCTCCTCTTCCATAGCGACCACCCATTCCGGGAGCGTCATAATCGGTTTGGTACCCGGCAATACTTTCTCCTTTTTCACCTCCTTCGGCAGGGTTTAAACTTCTGTATATAAAGTTAGCTGCGTTATTGGCAGTAGTATTTCCTAAGGTTAAGTTTTCCTTATCTCCCCCTCTAAATCCAAATCCTGCCGCCCTGATCGTACCGTTGTTAATGATTCGATTTTTGGCATGTATAGCGATTATACCACCAATAGTTCCGTTCCAAGTTAAGGGTACAATGCTTGCACCTGAATTAATGGTAAGTATATCGTATTGAGGCACTTTAAGCACTTGGGTTCTGCCACTCACGATATATTTTTGTGTTAGCGCACAATTCAAATAAATCGTATTGCCAACAACAGATTTCACATATTGGTATTCGTAATTGCCCGCTCCGTTATAGTCCAATATTTTACCGTAATCTTTATCATCGGTAGTTTGAATGGTTGCACCTTGGGCTTGATATATCATTATTAGATCTCCTGCACCCAAAGTTGGAGAAAGTGCAGAGGCACTTCCCACTTGTATACTTGTTTGACCTGCAAATGCATTTGAAGACAAGTTTGTATATGTATTAACAACTACATTGGTAGTAGAAACTGTCAAATTTCCATCTTTGCCGGGTTGAGCTAAAAGAGAAATTGTAAAAAACAAGAAAATTAAATGTAAAGATTTTTTTAACTTGGTGTAAAGATTACTTGTCATAAGCTATGTTTTATTTCGGAAGGTATTCTTACGAATTTTAGTTTTTATTAGTTGTTAAGAATTATAATTCAAAAAAAAATTTAAAATCCATTATTTTCTGATTAACGAAAACAGAATTTAATTTCATTTATACTCAAAATTAATTTTAAATATTTAATTCAAAATCAAATTTTAGGTGATTTCTTACATTCCAAATAAAAAAAAAGTCAGAGACATTAAATGTATAAACATTAAAATAAAAAATGGTATTATTCAAAGATTTGATGATTTTTTTATTTAGTCTACAATTTCAAATTCAGTCCTACGGTTTAAACGCTTCCCTTCTTCTGTATCATTGGAGGCAACAGGCCGGTTGGAACCGTATCCTTTGGTACGAATTCTTGAGGCATCTAAACCTTTGTTAGCTAGGTACCTATGAATTACCTGTGCCCTTCTTTCAGACAATTCTTGATTAATGATTGCCGAACCTTTATTGTCCGTATGTCCTGAAATTTCAATTTTGATATTTTTGTTTTTTTGAAGGAACGAAAATAAATAGTCCAATTCTTCAAAAGAATCCGGGTCAAGAGAAGCATCACCAGACTCAAAAAACACATTCCTCAATACAATTTTTTCGCCTTTTTCAGGTTTATGCATTTCAATTGTTTCAATTAGGTTTTGATTTTTGCGAACATGTAATAAATCAATATTTTGTGACTCGAAAAGATAGCCTTCTTTCTCAAAATCAAGTGCATAATCGGAGCCATCGGGCAATGCTATTTCAAAAGATCCATCGGGTTTAGACATGTAGGTATACACGATGTGTTCTGAATTGACAGGTTTTACCAATATTTTAACAGGAATTCCTGTTTTTGATTTACTATCTACAATTTTTCCTTTTACCGTAGTTTTTGCCACATTTTTGGGCATATTTAATTTGCCATCGGTTATTTTAGTGGATTTTTTTTCACCTGATATTTTGGCTAATGCGTATTCATAAATACTTTTTTCATCCACAGCCCTGGTATGCACCTGTGAAAATGTTTTAATTCGATAATTGTCAGCCAATTCGGGTAAAGGATTATAAAAGTAAGAACTGTCCAATTTGACTTGATAAAGATCTTTTTTTCCATATCCATCTTTTTGAGCAGAGGCATAATAGGCAGTTTTGTGATCACCGGCTATCGCAAAATAAATATCATCTTCTGGAGAATTAATTGGGTAACCAAGGTTCAAAGGTTTGTTGTAAGTATTAGTTTTCTTGTTAAAACGGGTCATAAAAATATCGTACCCTCCCATGGTGTTATGTCCATTGGAACTGAAATACAAGGTTTGACCATCTGTATCCAAAAATGGGGCGTCTTCATCCGATTCTGAATTGATGGATGTCCCTAAATTAACCGGTTCGTCCCATTCGCCATTATCAAGCAAAGTAGACTTATAAATATCTAGTCCTCCAAATCCTCCCGGTTTATTACTTGAGAAATAAACAGTCTTTTTGTCTTTTGAAATGGTAATTGAAGGCTCTTTAAATTTGGTGTTGATCGTTTTGGACAATGGCTGTGGCTCCGACCAAGTGTTTCCGGTTTTATTAGAATAATAAATGTCGCCACCATTATTTGTTTTATAAAAGAACAATTCCAAACCATCCGGAGAAATAGCAATAGCGGCATCATGCGATTCTGTGTTAATAGGCTTACCCAAGTTAGATGGAACAGACCAATCACCATTACTCATTTTGTGCGACATCCATATGTCTTCAAAAAGCATATTGTCTTTGTCTTTTTTTGTGCCTGTTCCACCTGGTCTTCTGGAAGTAAAATAAAGCGTTTTATTGTCTGCAGTGACAATTGGCGTGTAATCGGGGTGAATTGAATTGACATATTCATTCAACAACTCAATGTCGTGCTTGAATGCATTATAGTAGAATAACTTTGCATTCTGACATTCATATATGCGTCTGTGTACTTTTACTTTTTCATCCAAAAGCGATACTCCCAATTTATCTGCAATTTTTTCATCTAATATTTTTTCATATTTATCATAATACATTTCCGCTTCATCGAATTGCATATTTGAATGATAACCTACACCTAGCCAATATAGTATGTCAGGAGATACATTTGGTTTGATTTCGTAGGCAGACATAAAATGCTTAATGGCAAGTTCTTTATCTGGAGTGAGTTGATAACTTCTGGCCAACCAAAAATGAGCTTCGGCAAGTTTAGGATATTTATTTACAACTGATCTTAAGTCGTGAATTGCATCAGCAATATCTCCATTTTCAAAATAATTATAGGCCTTGTTTATTTCAGAAGGTATATATGGTCTTTTTTGAGCCATAATAAAATTATTGGCTACCACTATTGAAATAATAATTGTAAAAAGTTGAACGGTAAAACTACGCATGATTAAACTGATATTTGAATAGCCGCAAAAATATATGAAATAAGTAATAAAAAATATTAATCATTGTATAAATAACAATGTATCTAAGTAGCGAGAATTACAGTATAAATCAGATGTTTTAAAAGCTTGATTCATAGATTAAAGTTTGTAATTAAGCAAAACTATGTTGAATCAAAATCAATAAATATTTTAGAATTTATTAATCGAGAAACTACTTTAAAATGTCTGATTTTTAAGAATTTGTATTGTATTTTAAATATTAATTCAATAGATTTACCAACAATTAACGTTCTAATCACTTTTATGAAATTGTATTTAAGAGTATATTTTATTTCTGTATTTGGTTTTGCTTTTGCTCAACCTTCAATTCCAAAATCAGGCAAAGTAAAAATGTACCAAGGCCGACCAACCATTCATGTGAATGATAAACCGATGGCTCCTATTTTTTATGCACTCACCCATGCTTATACGGGGAGATGGAGTTGGGAAGAAAATCCACAAAGGCAGTTAAATAATTTTTGTCAGATTGGAGTTCGCCTTTTTCAACTTGATATTTATTTTGAAGATATCTGGTACAAGGGTGCCAAGGAGTTGGATATTGCCAAAGTTCAGCGTCAAGTGCAAGGGTTGTTAGATGTTTGTCCGGATGCGAATGTGGTTATCAGAGTCCATGTGAATGCCCCTTTTTGGTGGAATGATGAAAACCCAGATGAACTGAGTGCATTTGCCAATGGACCTTTGGATACCCGACCTTATGGAGCTCCATTTAACAATGAAGATGGTGATACAGAACTGCCTCGTAGAGCTAGCCTTGCATCATTGAAATATAGAGCAGTTGCCACTGAAAAATTAATTGAAATTTGCCAAAAACTCCCAAAAACACAACAAGGAAATGCAGTTATTGGAATTCATGTATGTTGGGGTGTATTTGGTGAATGGCACTATTGGGGATATCCTCAAAATGATGCAGATGTAGGTAAACCCATGACAAGTTTTTTTAGAGATTGGCTTAAGAAAAAATACAAAACAGATAATGCTTTACAAAAAGCTTGGAATTCAAATAAATATACTTTATCGAGTGCTACCGTGCCTGATACAACCGAACGGATGTATACAACTAACGAAATTTTCCGAGACCCTTCAAAAGAACGTAGAGTAATTGACTATTTCACATGTCAACAAGAAGTAGTTGCGGATGATATTGAGCACTTTTGTAAAGTAGTGAAGGATAATTGGCCTCGTCCGGTGATCGTTGGTGTTTTTTATGGTTACTTTCACATGACATTTAGCCGACAGGCTACCGGTGGACATTTGTTTATTGAACGCATTCTTAATTCTCCCTATATCGATTACTTAAGTGCTCCACAATCCTATTTTTGGATGGCCAAAGAAAGCGGAGGACCTGGTCATTCGCGTGGGGTAATTGAATCTGCAATGTTGCACAATAAATTATTTTTGGATGAAGTGGATAATGGCTATTTGCAAGACACCAAAGATCTGGATCCTGTGCGATCGATGTACACAGCAGATCCCAAATATGTGCCCATGATACGCAGATCGGCTCTTATGCCCTTGAGCAGAGGTATGGGATTTTGGTATTATGATTTTGGTTTCCGAAGAACTGCAGGTTGGTGGGATCATCCGGTGTATTTGAAAAATATGAAGGAAGAAAAAAACTACTTTGAAAGCAGAGTTAATACCCAATTTAACTCAGGTGCCGATGTATTGTATGTATGGGATATGGAAAGTTTTTATTATGTGTATAACAAATGGACCCCGGTAATTGATGACATGGTAGATAAAGGTGCAGCCGAAAGTTATAAAACCGGAGCTGCTATTGATCATATTTATTTATTTGATTTGCCCAAGGTGGATTTAAAAAAATACAAGGTAATTATGTTCAAGAATGTGTTCAAAATGACCTCCGTTCAAAAAGAATTTATCAAGAAAAATGTGTCAAAAGAAGGACGAACCATTGTTTGGAATTATATGCCCGGTATTACGGACGGACAAACTTATAATGTTAATAATGTTGCCGATGTAACTGAAATGAAACTCAAACTTATCAAAAATGAAGTTAAACCAAAAGTGACTGTTAATGCAGAAGGCTATCCGTCAGTGAGTTATGATTTTATGAAATACATTAATCCTTTGAATGTGATTGTGGATCCTTCCACTCAAACTATTGCTAAAATTGAAGGTACTGAGAATGTTGTGTTAGCTAAAAAAGTATTCAAAGATCATACCGTAATATATGGTTCACTCACAATTCATGAACCATTATTATTGCAAAAAATATTCAAGGATGCAGGTGCTCATATCTACAACAATGTTCCAACCGAGACTACCATGGCAAAGGATAATCTGATATGGATTTATACTCTTGAAGGAGGTAAACGAACAATCAAATTAAAGAATGGAAAATCTATTGAAGTAGAACTTCTTCCTTATTCAACTACCTTGTTTGATGCAATAACAGGTGTTAAGGTTTTTTGAAATACTAAATGTTGAAATCTTCAATCGTTAATCATAAATCGTCAATCGTAACTCATAACTTATAATTCTTTCCCAATGAAAAAATTACTTTTAACAACATGTGTGCTAAGTCTGGTTTTATCTTGTCAAAAATCAAATGACAAAATTGGCATATCAGAACAAGAATTTTTAAAACCTTCATCCGAAAACAAAGTACATACTTGGTGGCATTGGGTGCAACGTTCCATAACCAAAGAGGGGATTACCAAAGACCTTGAAAACATGAAAGCACAAGGGGTGGTTCAAGCTACCATACTTAATGTGGGTTTACTGGATGATAAAAAATATGGTGTACCTCAAGTTTTTTTTGGTTCCAATGAATATTATGATCTGTTTCAATGGGCGCTTCAAGAAGCAAAAAGACTCGGGATTACAATTGGTGCTCATAATTGTGATGGTTGGAGCTCAAGTGGAGGACCTTGGATTACTCCTGAAAAATCGATGAAAATGTTTACATGGTCAAAAGTCAATATATCTGGAGGAAAAAATGTTAGCTTAACTCTACCCACGCCTTTTATGCGAGACAATTTTTACAAAGATGTGGCTGTAGTGGCTTTTCCATCCATCAGTATTGAAAATGCTTTTTCATCAGCAAAACCTGAAATTAAACTAAACGACTCTACCAATGCTTCTGTGATTGCTGATGCAAGTCCTATAAGTGCATTAAAAGTAGAAAGGGGATATTACTTTACATTTAAGTTTAAAGATAATTATACAACTAATAAAATTACGTTGCTGCCTCGTAAAGAATTCATGTGGAACGACCCTAAGTCGTTCACAACCAAATACATACTTTATTCTTCAACGGATGGTAAAAAGTACAAGAAAATTTCAGAATTTGAGTTAAAAGGGCTCAATGATATAAAAGAAATTGCTTTCCCAAAAGTAACTGCAAAATATTTCAAACTTGAAGTGAAAGACTTTGGATATACCGATGCTTGGCTTGCGCTTACTATTGCAGAAGTAGAATTGCTTCAAAATGATGAAAAACCTTCTTATAATCCTTCAATTCCATATCATCAAGACAAAACCATTTTTATAAAAGCGGGAGACAAATCCAATTTCGAAACTATTTCTACCAACACCATTGGAATTGATGAAAGTAAAATAATCGACATTTCTGATAAAATGACTTCCAATGGCACCCTTAAATGGGATGCCCCAGCTGGAAATTGGAGTATCATCCGATTTGGTTATACGACCACTTCTGCTAAAAATGCCCCCGCTACTAAAGAAGGAGAAGGATTGGAATGCGACAAAATGGATACTGCGGCAGTGAATTTTCATTTTGCTCAATATCCCCAAAAACTAGTGGACAAAGCTGGAGACATGGCCGGATCTACTTTCAAATTTTTGTTGATTGATAGCTGGGAGTGTGCTTATCAAAATTGGACACTAAGTATGCCTTCGGAATTTGAAAAAAGAAGAGGTTATAATCTAACTAAATATATTCCGGCTTTGTGTGGCGAAGTAGTGAAGGATGGAAATACAACGGAGGCTTTTTTGTATGATTTTCGCAAAACCATTGCTGACCTTATTGAAAATAATTATTACAAAAGATTCAATGAACTATGCCATCAAAACAAACTTGAAATGCATGCAGAAGTGATTTATGGGGGCAGTGGTTATCCACCTTTGGATGTGCTAAGTTCCAATAATTATGCGGATATGCCTATGTTTGAATTTTGGTCTGGTCACGGAAAAGAATCTTTTCCAGAATATACCGCTCAAAAAACTGTAAATTTTGATTTTCCTGCAAGTGCCGCATTGTTTTATGATAAGAAAGTGTTTGGTTCTGAGGCATATACGGCCATGGCGCATTACAGTGAGGCCCCTTGGGACTTAAAGCAATTTGGAGATCGAGCATTTTGCACAGGTATTAATCAAATGATTTTGCATAGCAATGTGCATCAACCTACTGACAGTGTTCCGGGAATGACATTAGGACCATTTGGATCACATTTCAATAGAAATAACTCTGTATTCAACTTTGCAAGTTCGTGGATTGATTATCAATCACGCATTCAGTATATGCTTCGTCAAGGACAAATGCAAGCTGATATTCTGTATTATGTAGGTGATCAATTACCTCAGTATTTGGAAGCTAACAAAGGGAATACAATTCCTCAAGGATATCAGATACATGCTTGTAATTATGATATTCTTAAAAATAAAATAGAAGTTAAAAATGGCAAAATGACTTTTGGTAATGTACAATTTTCGTTGCTTACCTTACCTGAAAATATGGGAATGGAACTAACAACCTTACAACGAATTGAGGAATTGGTAATACAAGGGGTAAACGTGTATGGACCCAAACCTACAAAACCCTTGTCGATGAAAGGATTAAAAGATGCTGACAATTTCAAAGTGCTTTCTGATAAGCTTTGGGGTAAAATGGACGGAATATCTGTGACAGAAAATAGCTATGAAAAAGGCAAAGTTTATTGGGGTCTGCCACTAAAGGATGTCCTTTCTAAAGTAGGCTTAAAACCTGATTTTGAAACCAATATGAACGATACAAGCACCTTTTTGTACACCCACAGAACATTAGGCGACAAAGACATTTATTTTGTATTCAATCAACAAGAAATAGAATATAGTCGAACGTTATTATTCAAAACTTCAAATGGCGTTGCCAAAATATTCGACCCAATTAATGGCAACATTGAATTGGTAGCTACAACAAAATCAGCAGATGGAAGGACTTCCTTGCCAATTGTATTTGGGCCTAAAGAATCCAAAATTTTTGTTTTTGAGAAAGGTGAAAGTA
>JANRJY010000017.1:0-9217 GCA_033763735.1 Bacteroidota bacterium
TATTTGGCGGTTTTTGGGTTAAAATAAATCCACATTATAAAATCTTTCATTCTGAACTTACCTGGTTCTTTGGGTACCAAAAAGTAATTGAAATTTTTTGCACCTGTTACTGCAACTCCACTTCTACTAATATCTTGATAAATATTAGGAGGGTATATGTCAATTAATTTACTTTCAAGTGTCAAAGGAGGACGAATAGCTTGGATATTGCCTTCTCCTTTTATTTTGAAACTATAATTAAAACTTTTACCGGTAGTATATTTTTTGGTGTTTGTGCTTTCTTCCAAGCTAAATTGACCGACTGCCACCTGATCTCTTAGTGGATGAGAAGGCAAGTCTTTAACATATACCGACTTAGGTTTGGTATTAAATGTTTTAAAATCCTGTTGCACATTATTTCCAAAAAACGAAGGAGTTTTGGCCACTTTAAACTTTATCATTTTAAGTGGCAATTCGGGGAATTTTACGGTTTCATTATTCAATGGGTAATAAGTTGCTCTGTACAATTTATATTCATCAAACCTTTTGCCATCTATGGTGACTTTTTCAGGTCTTATTTCATCAATTGCAAAATTTTCTTCCCAACAATTGGCTGGTTTTATTTTTTTCAAAATACCCTGCATTTGTGTGCCAATGTCATAAAATTGCATTTGTGCTTGATTGGTTTCAGACACATAAAATGCTAAGGTGATCGTAAATCCTTCACCAACAAATACTTTGTCTTTATTGGTTGACAAAGCAAAAAACGCATCTTCCTTCACATCCACAAATTCTCTGGCTCTGCCACCACCAAAAAAATCGGCAAATGGATCGCCTCCGCCTTGAGGTGCTTGCTGTTGTTTGGGAGGACCTACTACAATAGTGAAACCGGGGTTTTGAATTTTTTTTCCGTTAATATCAATTGTAAATGGGGCAACTTTGAATTTGCCTTGTTTTACAGGTGCATAGGTTTGAACTATACTTGTTGAATAACTAATTTGTCCGTTTATAATATTGGTTGATGATTGGGAGGAGGTGCCTCTTTTTTGCAAATAAGGAATTTCAGGAAATCCGGAATAGGTTCTTAACTGTTCATTTTGCAAAGTTATTGAAATGGTAAATGCCTCATTTTGAGCAATATTGGTGTTGCCAATGCTGATGGTTGCATTTTGAGCAAGTAAATTATAGGCAAATGTTACACTTAAAATAAATAATATCTTCCTACACATATTTTCGGTCTGATTCACCTGCAAAGATAAGTATTCAACTAATTGAATTGCAAGTACATTTTGTCTGGCAAAATATTAAAATGATAATTTGCCATTTGAAATGTTGTGAAACTATAAAATCAATTATTTTTGACCTCAATTTTTAAATAAATGTCGCTTTTTAATTCTGTAATAAAATTTTTTCTTACCAACAGGCTCATGGAAATTGAACGTTTCATGGAAAATCCTGCTGAAGTACAACATTTGGTATTCAAAGATCTAATTCAAAAATCAAAAGCTACCGAATGGGGGAAGCAATATGGATATGGGTATGATATGAATGAAATATCTTTTCAGAACAAAGTCCCTATTTCTACCTATGAAAATTTATATCCTTATATTGAAAGGATGCTCAAAGGCGAACAAAATATTCTTTGGCATTCAAAAATAGATTGGTTTTCTAAGTCTTCCGGCACCACAAATGACCGTAGCAAGTTTATCCCGGTGTCTTATGAAGCAATAGAAGAGTGCCATAACAAATGTGGTAAAGACATGCTTTGTTTGATGATTAATAATTTCAATACCGATACTTTGGTGTTTGAAGGAAAAAGTCTTGCCATTGGTGGCACACACCATCCCAATCCTTTTAACCCGGAAACACGAGTAGGGGATGTGTCTGCTATTATAGTTCAAAATTTGCCACTTTGGGCCGAATACTCAAGAGCACCCAGCAGAGAAATTGCATTCTTACCAAATTGGGAAGAAAAAATACGTTTGATGGTAGAAACGCTTGTAGATGAAAATATTACCAGCTTGTCCGGAGTGCCTACCTGGATGATTGTGGTACTCCATGCGATATTGGAAAAAACAGGTAAAAAAAACTTACTTGAAGTATGGCCAAATTTGGAAATATTTTTACATGGCGCAGTTTCATTCGGTCCTTATAAAGAGATATTCAGGCAATTGATTCCATCTGATAAGTTTGCATATCTTGAATTGTACAATGCTTCGGAAGGCTTTTTTGGAATCCAGGATATTAAAGGAGCAGATGATATGTTATTGATGCTTGACCATGGTATTTTTTATGAATTTATTCCAATGGAACACATTGACTCTGAGCACCCAAAAGCGCTTACAATTGATCAGGTAGAACTTGACAAAAACTACGCTATTGTTATTTCAACAAACTCAGGTTTGTGGAGATACAAAATTGGGGATACCATAAAATTTACATCTAAAAAACCATACAGAATAAAAATTACGGGTCGAACCAAAAGTTTTATCAATGCATTCGGAGAAGAAGTAGTAGTTGAAAATGCTGATAAAGCAGTTCAAAAAGCTTGTGAAGCCACAAATGCTACTTTGAAGGATTATACTGCCGGTCCAATATATATGGCAAGTAAAAACAAAGGCGGGCACGAGTGGATAATTGAATTTGAAGAAAAACCGGATTCGAAAGCACAATTCATTCAGGTACTTGACAACACACTTCGAGAAATCAATTCGGATTATGATGCCAAAAGATATAAAGACATGGCTTTAGGTATGCCTGTAGTGCATTTTGTAAAGGAGGGTACATTTTATAACTGGCTCAAATCCAAAAATAAATTGGGCGGGCAACATAAAGTACCTAGGCTTGCCAACAATAGAACCTATATTGAGGAGATTTTGGCAATCAAAACACCCTAAAACTTAATTATTAATTAATAAAAACGAAATTCTTCTTTTTTTTGCATGGCACTATAATTAATCTATATTTGCAATTGCCAAAAAAATATTATTCTCCTAAAAATGAGTGTACTTGTTAATAAAAATTCCCGCGTAATTGTTCAAGGTTTTACCGGTTCCGAAGGTTCGTTTCATGCCCAACAAATGATTGAATATGGAACTAAAGTTGTAGGAGGAGTCACACCAGGCAAAGGGGGTACAATGCATTTGGAACGTCCCGTTTTTAATACAGTTGCAGAATCTGTCAAAAAAGAAGGAGCAGATGTTTCTATTATTTTTGTTCCACCGGCATTTGCTGCGGATGCAATTATGGAAGCTGCTGATGCAGGCATTAAAGTTATTGTTTGTATAACCGAAGGCATTCCGGTTCAGGATATGATATATGCAAAGGCATTTGTAAAACAAAAAGGAGTGATATTAATAGGGCCTAATTGCCCTGGGGTAATTACAGCCGAAGAAGCGAAAGTAGGTATCATGCCTGGTTTTATTTTCAAAAAGGGTACAATTGGAATAGTTTCTAAATCAGGAACACTAACATATGAAGCTGCTGATCAAATCGTAAAAGCAGGTTTAGGTATTACAACAGCTATCGGAATTGGTGGTGACCCTATCATTGGTACTCCAACTAAAGATGCAGTTGAAATGTTGATGAACGATCCTGAAACTCAAGGTATTGTAATGATTGGCGAAATTGGGGGAAGCTATGAAGCTGATGCAGCTCGTTGGATTAAAGAAAATGGCAATAAAAAACCCGTTGTTGGTTTCATTGCCGGTCAAACTGCCCCTAAAGGTCGCAGGATGGGTCACGCAGGTGCCATTATTGGTGGTGCTGATGATACCGCTGAAGCCAAAATCAAAGTAATGAAAGAATGTGGCTTGCATGTATCTATGTCACCAGCTACTATTGGAGATACTATGTTAGCTGCTTTAGGAAAGAAATAGTAACAACTATTTCTTACTCTTTATTAACACATAAAATCCGACTAATGATACCATTGTTAAGATGATACTAATGGTAATTTTTTCAATGGTTAGTTGATTTATATGTTGAATATCACTTATCGAATGGCCAATAATTGCAAATATTAGGGTTCTAGGCAACATTCCCAATAATCCGTAAGAAGTAAAATTTTTAAAATTAACACCTAACACTTGAAGTAATATATTCGAAATTGCAAATGGCACTATTGGTGTCAAACGTATAATTACAATAAATTCTCTTTGTTTTCGATCTATTTTTGTAAGATAATTATCTATTGAAGGAATACTTTTTAACCATTGAAGAGTAGATGCAGAATCTAATAATTTAGAAACAAAATATCCTATTGATTGTGCAACTATTAAGGCTGGAATACAATAAACCAATGAAACATATCCAAATAAGTAGCCACCAAATAAGGCAATAAATGAACTGGGTGTTAAGGAAAATGCAATTGTAACGCTAAAAATAAGGTATATCAAACTGATATCCAAAGGATGTAAATTTTGAAAAAAAAAGTAATTGTCGGTAAGCAACCAAATCAAATTACCGGAAAAAAAAATGGGAGCTACTATTAATATTAACAAAAATAAAGCCAATAAAACATTGCCTTTTTTGAAAAGTTCAATGATGTTTTTAGCTTGACTAAGCAAAATATATGTTGCTCAAATTAAGCATGAGGCGTTACAACTAACTTCAGTTGTTGTAATGAAAAAGTTAGCACAATAGCCCAGAAAATAGAGCTTATAAGCATATAAACAAATATTTTTCGTTTGCTTACACCGAAAGAAGTTGCCACCATAGTGCCTATTATTGGGCTAAATATGATAGGCGTTAAAAATGCAACACCCTGCATTCCAAATCTTTGCCAAAGGGAAACCATTCTTCGTGATTTTTTGGTAAACAAATTTGGCTTTTTAAACTTTATCATCACGTTGGCTTTAAACCAATAACCAAGTGTTGAAAAAAGAAGTACGCTCGTCATCATACCTAATACAGAAAGCATTATAGTTTCAAAAGTACTTAAGCCTAATGCGGTTGCCGACACCGGACCTCCGATGAATTTAATCATGCTTAATATAAAAACAGAAAGCCATTTGGTTACTTGTTCCAACATTATAGTATATAGTATTTAAAACCGATTGCAATTTACCTTGAATTATTATAACATTTTTAATAATTTACATATAAAGATTACATCACCCCGATTTATTTATTGCAACTTTTTTGTGTTTACTTTGTATTACCTTTCATATTCATTTACAATCAATTGAATAATTTCATACATCAAAGTATATTATTTCTCTCTATTTTTAGCGTAAGTATATCTACTTATGCTCAAGGAGTATTTGCACCAATTAACCCTGATTATTACCATTTAGTGGATAGATATGAAATTTTATCAGGCAAATTCGCTCCCAAAATCTTTACCACCTACAAAGCAATCCTCAGAAAAGACATAGCCGGTTTTGCTGATTCGCTCAAAGCTGATTCAAACAATTTCTCAAAAGTTGATAAATTCAACATCAGTTACTTAGCCAACGATAATTGGGAGTTTTTTCCGGATAGTTTGCATATTGGAAATTCAAAGAGAAAACCTATTTTAAAGTATTTATATCAAAAACAAAACGCTGCAATTAGTTTCAGAAACAATGAATTCGAATTTCAAATAAACCCTGTTATTAATTTCGAACAAACTACTGATAATAAGTCATACCCGCTTAGTCTTAATACAAGGGGAGTCGAAATCAGAGGTATGATAGGAAAAAGGTTAGGTTTTTATACAATGTTGTCTGATAATCAAGCATTTGTACATCAATATGTCGCTAATCAAATGAATATGGATCCAAATGCTACAAATGTGGCATTCCAAGGAGAAGGATTTACCAAATCATTTGTTCCCACAAGTAAATATTTTAAAAATCCAAATCAAAATGGCTACGATTTCTTTTCAGCCAGAGGATATATTTATTTTAATGTCATCAAACAAATCAGCATACAATTTGGGCATGACAAAAATTTCATTGGCAATGGTTACCGATCTATGTTTTTGTCGGACAATTCAAGCAAATACTTATTTCTGAGGGCTATAACCAAAGTTTGGAAACTTAATTACACCAATTTGTTTACAGAAATGACTGCTACTAATATCAGTGGTAATAAATACAACCCTCGTAAATACTTAGCTATGCATCATTTAGGGATAAATATTACCAAAAATCTAAATGTGGGTTTGTTTGAGGCAATCATGTTTCAACGCAACGACTCACTAACTGGAAACAACGGATTTGAACTCAACTATCTTAATCCCGTAATATTTTATCGTGAAGTTGAATCTTATTTGGGAAGCCTTGATAAAACTACGGTAGGATTAGATTTGAAGTGGAATTTCTTAAAACATTTTTCATTTTATGGACAATTTGGATTACATGAATTTAAATTAGAGAAATTAATGGCTCAAAAAGGATGGTGGGGCAACAAATATGTTTGGCAAGTAGGTTTGAAATATATCAATGTGTTTGGAGTTAAAAATTTGGATTTGCAACTGGAGAACAATTTTGCACGACCGTTTGCGTATGCCGACAAAAATTCATATACAGGTTTCACTAACTACGGACAACCGTTGGCACATCCTTTAGGTGCTAATTTTTATGAAATGATTGGAATAATCAGATACCAACCAATCAATCGACTTTCTATTAATCCTAAAATTTTCTATATGGTTTATGGAACTGATTATGATAGTACAAATTATGGAGGAAATCTTTTTAAATCTTATATAAGTCGTACTATGGAGGAAGGAAATATAGTAGGTCAAGGGAACAAAAACACCGTAATATTCGCTTCAATCAATGTATCTTATATGTTATTTCATAATTTTTTTATTGAAATCCGTCATACGTATCGTCAGCATAAAAGTGCTTCAATTCAAATTGCAGATAATTTTACAACTTTTGGTATTAGGTGGAATATCGCAGCCAGACTGCACGAATTTTAATACTTTTGTGAAGATTTGTCCTAAAAATATATATTTGTAATTCATTGAATTAACTCGAATTAAAATGAATCGATTATTTTTCCTCTTATTAGTAGTTTCTTTTGGTTGTTTTGCACAAAACAACCCTTCAAACGAACCTGACATTGTTAATTTGGGTCCAAATGTTAACTCTCCGGATTCGGAATTGAACCCTAAAATTACTGCCGATGGGAAACAACTATTTTTTACAAGAAAAGGTATGGAAGATGGCATTCCTATCGAAGACATTTGGGTAGCCGAAATGGGCAAAGACAACAAATGGAAAAAAGCAAAGAGGTTGGATGAACCATTTAATACAGGAGAAAAAAATAGTGTTTCATTCGTTTCTACAGACGGTAATTATGTGATAATTAAAGGCACTTTCAATAAAAAGTTGGAGATGAGTTATAAAGAAAGAGGCTTTTCGATGATTAAAAAAACTAAAGGAGGCTGGTCTCAACCTGAAAAGTTAATTATTGAAGACTATTCAACACTAGATAAAGGTATGCATAATGGCATGACAATGGCTCCCAACCAGAGTACTATAGTTTTCTCTCTTTCTGAAACACGTGATGCCGTAGCAAATGATTTGTATATTAGTTTCAAGAAAACAGATGGTACTTGGACTAAACCTCGTACCTTGGGAACAACGGTTAATGGTCCTACTAATGAATTTTCCCCTTTTATTGGAGCGGATGGTGTGTCATTGTTTTTTGCCTCAGATCGTCCGGGATTGGGAGAAACGGATATTTGGCTTACCAAAAGACTTGATGAAACTTGGGAACGTTGGTCTACTCCGGTTAATTTGGGTGCTCCTGTAAATACACCAGCTAAAGATGGTTATTATTCTATAGATGCTTCAAGTCAATATGCATATATGGTTTCTGAAAAGAATTCTTTAGGGTTTGCTGATATCATTAAAGTGAAGTTGAAAAAAGAACAACAAGCCAATCCTGTAGTACTTGTAACCGGAAAAGTGTTTAATATTAAAACCAAACAACCCGTAGCTGCAAATATTATATATGAAGTACTACCTGAAGGTATCAAAGCCGGAGAAGTGAATACCGATCCGGTAACCGGTGAATATAAAATTATATTACCTTATGGCAAAAAATATGGATTTCTAGCGCATGCCACAGGCTATTTGTCGGAACATAACAATTTGGATTTGAGCTCAATAGCGGAGTATAAGGAAATGAAGTTTGACTTGAAATTGGTTCCAATTGAAGTGGGTCAGGTAGTGAAAATGAATAATATATTCTTTGAATACAAATCAACCAACCTTGCACCTGAGTCGTATCCGGAACTTAATCGTATTGTAGATGAATTAAACGAAAACCCAACAATGGAAATTGAAATTGAAGGGCATACCGATAGCAAAGGATCGCATGAATACAATTTGAAATTGTCCACAGAGCGTGCATCGACTGTTCAAAAATATATACTTTCAAAGGGAATTCCTGAGTCAAGGGTAAAATCGGTTGGTTACGCGGCAACCAAACCAATTGCTGACAACGAAACTGAAGAAGGACGCTCTATCAATAGAAGAGTAGAGTTTACGGTAATGCATAAATAGATTAAACGTTAATACTTTTTTTGTAAGTGAAATTAGTATTTCTTATTTTTTAACAAACTATTTTCTCTTAAGTATATATTAGTTTTCTCAATTTTTGAATATTAGAAAATTATGGAATTTGAAATTGTTTAGAGTTTAGTACTTAATACTTAGAACTTAATAAATAATTTAATAGTCTAAATCATAAATTAGGAAGTGGATTTCAAACAAAAAAGTGGGCCCTCATAGGATTGATTCCGAATGCTTTCGGAAACCCCCTGATTATGAGTCATCCCGAGGGTGTCTCAGGATAACCAAATGGCTTATCAAATATTCAATATACCTTCTTGATTTTTTATTTTTGATTTCTTTTTCTCTTATTCGGGCATCAGATTCAGAGAGATAAGTTTCAAAATATTTTAATTCCCAAGGTATTCCTTTGGAAGTAAAGGAACTGATTCCTGAATTGTGATTCTTAATCCTTTGATTCAAATCAGAGGTAAAACCAACATAATATTTATTGAGTTTTGATGAATAAATGATGTAATCAAAAAATTTCATTCTGTAAAGTGGGCCCTCATGGGATTGAACCATGCACCCCCTGATTATGAGTCAGGTGCTCTAACCAAATGAGCTAAGGGCCCGATATTTAATTTTACATTCGTTCCAATGCTGATTATGAGTCATCCCGAGATTTACTCGGGATAACCAAATGAGCTAAGAGAACGGAATATAGTAGTGCATTCGTTCAG
>JANRJY010000020.1:0-77568 GCA_033763735.1 Bacteroidota bacterium
AGCATTGGCAGGACTTACAGTAGCGGTGATTGATCCTGTTTGTCCGGCAGATAAATTTAATGAAGTTGGAGAAACTGAAACACCCGTCACTGCTACTCCCGTACCTACACCCGAATATTGATAGGAAGAAACTACTTCCCATACTGTAGCTTGAATTACGGAAGCAACATTGGTAGGAATAGAGCCAAACTCGCTTGGAACTCCCAACCCTCTAGGGTCGGATTTGTAAATAGTAGAAAAGTAGGTTACTGCAGCTACATAGGAGCCAACACTATTTAAGTGAATACCATCCGAATATAAATTCCATATTTTACTATAGCCGGACACTTGTCCGTTTTTCATTTTAGTATTTAGTGAATTAAATACTTCGCCTACTGGTACTATAAGTATTGGTTTATTAGTAGGGGTGTAAGCTCTGGAAGCTACAAGCAAATCTTCGAAAAAATCTTTAGTTTCGTTTGTTCCATCATATCCGTTTGTATTGGTACGATTCCATAAATTTGTCCATGTATCTGCGGTTAAACTTCCATCAGTGGGTAGTTTATTATCTGGTGTGCGGGGCCAACGCATGTATATATAATATTGGGCATTGGGGTTTCGACCATTAGCTAAATTAACATAGTTATTAATCATCACTTTATCACCATCCGCACCTTCAATGCCTCTGTCAAATGGTTGGAGTGATATAGCATCCCAGTTATAATTGGGAAATGCATTTGTAGGAACCCCATATGGCGATTCTGTAAATCCGTCATTAGGATGATCCCACAACCATTGTAGAGGTGCACCAGGAATCATTTGCCTAGCCCATATATGTGTATTGCCTCTACTTTCGGCTAGTGCTTTAAGTCCATTGTAATTGATTGCATCAGTCACACTATTTCCAATCAAATAAATGCGCATGGTACTTTGACCGAATGACGCAAAAACGGAAACAAACAAATAATTAACAATCATAAATGCTTTTATAAAAGTCTTTAAGATGCTTGACCTATTATGTAGTATATTTTTCATGTTTTTTGGATATTTAGTTAAATGAATAATGAAGAAAACCAATAGGAGTTGCCTCATTTTATGATTACAAAAGTATACTGGAAGTTTATTTTCTATGGATAATATTGTATCTATTTAAGATAAATTTGTACTATACCTATAAATGTATGATTTCTACATGTTTAGGTGATCAATTATGTAATTGTGATAAAATCGTATGGAGCGAAAAACACAATTTTATCTAAGCACAGATTTTGAGCTATAACAGAGGATAATATTTACAAATTGATTTATAAAAAATTACGCTACTCTAAAATTAACGTGGGTGCGGATATATTCTGATGGTGTACTACCGTATTCTTCTTTAAAACAACGTGCAAAGTAATTTGCATATTCGAAGCCTACTTCAAAAGCTACTTGTGCAATATCTGTATTTCCTTTATCGAAAAAACTAGCGGCTCTTCGCAACCGATACTGACGAATAAAGTCATTAGGATGCTTGCCTACAAGTGCTTGGAATTTTTTGAAAAACAATGATCTACCCATTCCTACCAAATGTGCCATTTTATCTACCGTAAAATCTGAATTGGAAATATTTTCTTCTACTATCTCAATAATATTCCGCAAGAATTTATCTTCCACTACTTCAATCAAAACTTCCTTTGGGTCTTTACCTACCGCTTTACCAAATTTTTCTTTAAGTCTTGTTCTACTTTCCAATATATTTTTAATGCGCGACAATAATACTTGTCTATCGAATGGTTTAGTAATATACTCATCCGCACCTACTTCATATCCTTCCATACGTGCTTCATTGGCACTCTTTGCTGTAAGAAGTACTACGGGAATATGACTGGTGATGTCATTAGTTTTTATGAGTTTGCATAGTTCTAGCCCGTCCAATATTGGCATCATGATATCGCATATAATAATATCGGGCATTAGTCCAGTTGCTAATAAATATCCTTCATTTCCATTACTTGCTTCTGAAATTTGGTAATAATCGATCAGACAAAGTTTTAGAAATGCACGCAAATCAGCATTGTCCTCAATAATTAATATTTTTTTGAGTGGAATGTTCGATGCATCAGAAACATAATTATCTGATAATAGCAAATCGCTGATAACTGTACTCTTAATTTCAGTATTATGTTTTGAAATGGGCTCTTGAGTCTCAACATAAGGTAATTTTACGATAAAAGTGGTTTCTTCCATTTCCACACTTTTTACCTCTATACTACCTTCTAATAGTTCTATTAATTTGTATGTAAGCGACAAGCCCACACCTATACCTTCTGTTTGCTTTACATTTTCGTTATCAACTCTATAGAAGCGATTAAATATTTTATCGAGTTTATTTGAGTCAATTCCTATTCCATTATCTGTGATTGCGATACAAATCATGGGAAAATTTGATTGGTTTTCGATGGATAGTTTGATAGAAACTTTGGCACCGAAGTTGGGTTTAATATTATTTTTCGCTTCAGTATATTTGAATGCATTCGAAAGCAGGTTGTATATAATTTCCTCCAATTTCTCCGTATCAATGTTACAGTTTTTTATATCTGAAGGTATATCTACTTCAAAGTCAATTTGTTTGGTTTCAGCTAGGTAATTAAATGTGCTCGAAAGTTCTTTGATTTTAGCGCCAATATTTATTACACTGGTATTCACTCTTTTTACGCCTTCATCAACCATGGATAATTCTAACAATTGATGAATAAGTCGCTGCAACCTTTGTGCATTACGTTCCATTATGTCATATAGCCCTCTTCTGCTAATATCCTCATCTTCATAACGAAGCTTATCAAGTGGACCTAGTAGTAAGGTTAATGGTGTTTTAAATTCATGAGAAATATTTGTTAAAAAACGTGATTTCAATTCATCCAATTCCTTTAGTTTGCGCGATTGTATTTCTATTTCTTCATAAGCATTGGAGTTGTCAAGTGCAATAGATATATAGGATGCTAAATTTTGAATAATATTAAAATGCACTTGGAGATAAGCCTCTTTCTGGTAACTTTTAGCAAGCAAAACGCCAATTACTTCTTTATTTATGTTAATCAAAGGCATATAAACTACTGACTTTGGGCTTTTATCTTTGGTATATAAATCTATTTTTTTGTTCAGATATTTACCTATTTCTGTTTCCAAATCTGTCATAAAAACAGGCACAGCGTTATGTACGCACCAAACAGAAAGTCTGTCTTCATCGGAAAGTGAAAGACGACTTGCCTTAATTTTATTATCGGGTCCAGAATAACCATAAAATTCAATTACATTATCTGATTTATTCACAATTCCAATAGAAAAATCCTCTGCATCCATCACAGAGTTTAAACTTTGGTACACTCTTTCAATTATATCAATTGCCTTTATGGATGAAGTTATTTTTTGACCCATTTCAGCTAGAGTCTGTATATTTTTATATTGTAATTCTATTTCATCTTTTTGTGTTTTCAATGCTTCGTTAGCTTGATTTAAGTTTTTAGTTTGTTCTTCCACTGTTCGTTTGAGCAGTATTTTTTGGGAGTTAATAGCCTTAGCTTTTATCCATAAAACAAGTAAAATTATACTCAAAAATAATAAGGCAAGCATTCCTTTAAACCAAAATGTATTCCAAAAAGGAGGATGAATTATGATTGTCAATTCACTGGGTATTGGATTCCATATCTGGTCCATATTACTCGATTTTACTTTAAAAATATACTTGCCATGAGGTAGGTTTGTATAAGTTGCATGATTTTGGCCTGTGGTTATTAACGACCAATCCTTATCCCAACCTTCAAGTTTGTATAAAAAATTATTCTTAGTTGGATTTGAATAATGTAAAGATGCGAACCCTAGCGTAAATGCTTGGTCATTTTCATGTAATTCAATTAAATTGGTATATGAAATGTCCTTTTGTAACAATATTCGTCCATTTACAGTATCACCAACATTAACTAATTTTTGCAGTATTCGCAATTCAGTTATTACTGTTTTGGGTTGTATAGGATTATCAATTATACTATCCGGATCGAAATATAGGAGGCCATTTACACCCCCAAAAAACATTTCACCTTTTTTGTTTTTATAATAGGATCCAATACTGAACTCATCTCCTGGAAGTCCATCTGACTTTGTAAAGACCCTAATTTTTTTAGTCTTGGCATCGATTTTAGCCAATCCTTTATCTGTGCTTACCCAGTAGTTTTTATGACTATCTTCTAATATACCTCTGATATTAAAATGCGGCAATCCATCACGAGTGGTATATTGTTTTACAAACTTTACAGAATCAGATGCGTACACAAAAATACCATTGTTCGTACCTATAT
Organism: Bacteroidota bacterium; assembly: GCA_033763735.1. GTDB lineage: Bacteria > Bacteroidota > Bacteroidia > Cytophagales > UBA9547 > JANRJY01. Next base: position 4,314 of record JANRJY010000020.1, read on the forward strand.
ATACCTGATTGTCAGTGGTTAGTAATATGCAATAAGTTTCAAGAATGTGTTCTGAGGGAAAATAATAGTTATTAATTTTTTTGGATGAAATATTGTATTTTATAAATCCATTTTTTGAATGCCCAGCCCATATATTTCCATCCTTGTCCTCCATCATACTCCAAAAATAATTTTGTTGATTTAAAAAATCGTTTCTATTAAAATTTTTATAATGTCTAAAAATTCCTGAAGTACACTCAAAATAATCTACACCTGCATCTGCAAATGCTAGCCATAAATTTCCATCTTTAGTTGGCAATATAAATCGGTAAGCCCATCCACCTGGAATTTTGTTACTTACGTTATCAGTAGTTTGATAATGCGTAAATTTTGTCTTATTATTTTTGGTTGTTATTTTATTCAATGTCCACAGCCATGGAGCAACCCATATATTGCCTTTATTATCTCCCGTAATAAAACCATATGGTGAATTGGAATGAAATTTGTTTTTAGATCTGTTTTCTGCTTTAAATTTGGTAATAACATTAGTGTTTCGGTTCCAACGATTTAAAGTTAAATCTCCAGCGTATATCCAAACATTTCGAAGGGTATCTTCAAATATTCCTGAAACCAAATTATGACTAATGGAACTATTATTTTTTTGGTTTCGCTGAAGAAAATGAAATTTTTTTGCATTTAAGTCTAGCTTCGACACTCCTCCCTTGGTAGTAGAAATCCAAAGTACATTTGAATTGTCAATTAGTAATGAATTTAGTGAATTTGCACTTATGCTTAATGCATCATCGGGATCATGCTTATATAAAGTTGTATTATTATTATATGGATTATGTGATATCAATCCATTTTCAGTGGCAATCCATAAATTTCCAGCATTGTCTTGAACTATTTTTTGAATATTTTTATAAAATCCTATTTGATCGCATATGGGTTTACACAAATCATATTGTTTGGTTTCAATATTAAAATTCCAAATACCTTCTCCAGCAGCCCATAGTACGGAATCTTTATCAAAAAATATTTCATAGATACTATAATTGTATTTTGATGTTGCATTTTTTGGGGCGTTGTATATTTTATATTTACCAGTTTTAGGGTCCAAATTCAACAAGCCCTGATAACCAATTCCAAACCATAACATTCCTTCACTGTCTTCAACTATGGATTTACTGTACCTATAGAAATAATCAATTTTATCAACTATAATGGAAATTTGTTTGGTCAACTTGTTGAATGAAAGTATTTTACCTTCTTTACATAGGAAATAGAATATACCATTTTTTGCCTGAAATATTGCACCTACACTATATTTCAATTCCGAAACATTACTTATTTGTCCAGTGGTTGGATTTAAAATTGAAAGCAATTCATTTTTGTTTTGAATCCATAAATGTCCCTCTCTATCTAAGTAAATATAGTCTACATTACCCGGATAAGGTACAAAATTGATTCCATCATACCTTGCCAATCCACCTCCGGTACCAAACCAAATAAACCCTTTTTGATCTTGGATAATATCAAAAACAACCGAATGTGGAAGCCCATTTTCTGTTGTTATTTTTTCAAATCTATTTTGAGGTGTCTGAGCCGATATGCTGAAAGCAATTGAATTTGAAAAAAAAATTAACAAGAAAATAAGTTTTGAAATAGGCATCTAAATGCAAAATGTATATCGAAGCTACAAACAAAAGTTAAATTATTGTACAATTAGAAGAATTAATTATATTATACTGAGATAATTTAAGTCAAACCAGTTTTTATTAAAGTGTAGACAGATACAATTTCTTTTCTAAAATAAAATTTTCGAATTGAATCATCTTAAATACTTAATTTTGAAAGTATGAAAATGAAAAAGGGAATATATCTGTTATCTATTTTTTTGCTTGCAAACTTTACAGATGCCCAATCCATTAAAATAGCCAAACTCAAATACAATGGCGGTGGCGATTGGTATGCTAACAAAACCTCATTACCCAACTTAATTGCATTTTGTAATAAAAATTTGCGTACTAATTTATTTCCGGAAGAAGATATCGTTGAAGTGGGAAGTAAAGATATTTTCGGTTACCCATTTGTACACATGACCGGTCATGGCAATGTGGCATTTAGCTTTACGGAAGCCCAAAACCTACGCAATTACCTTATAGGAGGTGGATTTTTGCATATCGATGATAATTATGGATTAGATAAGTTCATAAGGATAGAAATGAAAAAAGTATTTCCGGAGCTCGATTTTGTGGAACTACCTTTCAACCACCCGGTATATCATCAAAAATATGAATTCAATAATGGATTACCCAAAATCCACGAACACGATGGCAAACCAGCTCAAGGTTTTGGTTTGATTTATGAAGGGCGATTGGTATGTTTTTATAGTTATGAATGTGATTTGGGCAATGGTTGGGAAGATCAAAGCCTCTATAAAGATCCGGAAGAAAAAAGGCAACAAGCACTCCGAATGGGTGCAAATTTGATTACTTACTGTTTTACACAACTTTAGTAATAAATTGGGTTCAATTCCGTTAATTAATTGTAGCGTATTTAAGTAAACTTACTTACATTTGTAAGTCAATGTTAAACATTTTACGTAAACAATAACTTATAATAGATCATTAAACATCTATAAAAAAATGACAGCAATTCTTATATTCTTCTTCGCTCATTGGTATCTTTCTTTATTCAGTCAAACATTCTTTTTGCATCGATATGCTGCTCATAAAATGTTTACTATGAATCCATTTTGGGAAAAGTTTTTCTTTTTGTTTCAATTTGTAACTCAAGGGGCATCTTATTTGTCACCTAGAGCTTACTCCATTTTGCATCGCATGCATCATGCGTATAGCGATACCGAAAAAGACCCTCATTCACCTCACCATAGCAAAAACGTGTTTGAGATGATGTGGAAAACCAAAAATGTGTATCAAGAATATTTAGAACATAAACGTGCACCTGAAGAACGATTTATTTTGGATGTACCCCATTGGGAAAATCTTGAAAAAATAGGCGAATCGTGGTTTTTTAGAATATTCTTTGGTACTTTATATGTATTGTTTTATATCAATTTTGTACCTGCCGGAATGTGGTACTTATATTTATTGTTGCCAATACATTTCTTGATGGGACCTATTCATGGTGCTATTGTAAATTGGAGTGGTCATGTACATGGTTATCAAAACTTTAACGCCAATGACAAATCACGTAATACTTTGATGTGGGATTTCCTTTGTTTGGGTGAATTATTTCAAAACAACCATCACATGTATCCACGCAAAGCCAATTTGGCACTTAAATGGTTTGAGTTTGATCCTACTTATCAAATGATTCGGATTTTCAATGCATTGGGCATTGTGAAAATAAAACCTCAAACAGTGGCTGTAGAGTACGGAGTAGGTACTTTTTAAAATTTGCTTTGTAATATTTCAGAATAAATTACTGCTTTCCCTGTAGTCGATTTATTCTTGAAATCATTTCTGATTTCTTTCGCTAGTTTACTCGATTTTGATGATTTTAATTCAATTACCTGAATTTTATCGTCATCGGTAAGTAATGATTGACCTTCAACAATTGAGGCATACGGATCCACAGTTGTGTCGATACTTACATATTCTATTTTTGCTTCCGGTTCGTGATAAAATTGCCTGATTATCTGTTTTTCATCCGATTCATTATCTTTTATTTCTTCAAATGATTCTTGTGAAGAAAGTGACCTAGTCGGATTGCTGTTAATTAGTTCCCTTTGTGCTTTTTCGGCTTTAGCTTTTTGTTGATTTTGCCAAAATCGAAACAAGTAATAAGCAGTTATAGCAAAGGTCCAAAATATGACTTTATAGTCCATTATTCCACATTTAGGGATGATTAAGTAAATGTAATCTACAAAAATGTTTTTGCATGAAATAGAAATAAAAAAATAATTAGTTTTTTTTTAATGTTATAGCAACATATTAGATTTTTCTTCGTAAAATTGTACTATAAATATAAATTATTGTATTTTATCGGAAACTAAGACGAATAAATGAAGTAATAAAATTTATAAAATATTTCAAAAAGGTTAGAACAAAACAAAAAGATATGCGTAAAAGTATATTTAGTACAAAAGAAAATTATTTTTTTTAATTAGGTTTAGGTTTGGTTAATTTAACTCAAAAAGTCCTCTAAAATTTTTAGAGGATTTTTTATTTCTTCTTAGTGAGCAAATCAAAAATCTTCAAGCACTCATCTTCAAAGTGCGAAATAGTCTGTATATCAATAAAATTTCTCAGTTTTGCAGAGCTTACGAACAAATCATCCGGATATATATTGGTGTCCTTATCATTAAATTTTAATGGTATTTCTTTTCCAAATTTTTGTAAATAACACTTTTGCACAATTTTAGCAATTTCGATCATTTTGAATGTTTGTTGCCCACTAAGGTTAAAGGTGTCATTTGGAGCATTTTTATTTATTAATTGATCAACAGAACTGCATACATCACCCATCCAAATAAAATCACGAATAGCTTGACCGTTGGATGTAAGTACAATTTCTTTTTTCTCATATGCGGATTTTGTCAAATCATTGAGAACCAAATACCATTTGGAAGTATTTGCATCCTTGGGGCAGCCATAAGAATTGGTGAGCCTGATTATAGAGTAAGGAAGCTTGTAGGTAATACCAAACTGTTTCACTATATACTCGGCAAACAAATGCGTAGTGCCATAATCGTTTACAGGCATTACTTCCGTAGTTTCGGTAATGTTGCCGGAGTATTTGCCATAAACCTGAAAAGTTGAAAAATAGATAAAATGCTTGAGTGATTTATTCTTAAAATATTCAACCAAATTTCGGGTACCGAGGGTGTTTACTTCAATAGCTAGTTTGAAATAATTTTCTACAAATCCATCATTAACACTCCCAGCATGAATCACATAATCAAATTCCAGATTTTCAAGTTTGGTTTTGATATCATTGAAGTCAGCCAAATCTGCATGTATTACATGAAATTTGGCTTTTGTATTAAGTTTTCTATAGTTTTTGGCGAGTGCCCATACTTCATAACCGTTTTCACAAAAATATTCTGTTAGCCAAGAGCCTAAGTTGCCCAATCCACCTGTAATCAGTATTTTACTCATAATATCAACCTTATTTCAAAACTATGAATATTAAAGTAATATCAAAATTAATTTTAGTGAAGTATTTTGGTTGTAGAAATTGATATAAGAAAATTAATGCCAGATTCTCCAGGGAGCATTACCCGAATCCCATAATTCCTGCAATTTTGCTTTGTCGCGCATGGTGTCCATACATTGCCAAAAACCTTCATGTTTGTAGGCTTTCATTTCGCCTTCAGCAGCAATAGTTTCCAATGGTTCGCGTTCAAATATGGTGCTGTCGTCTTTTATATAGGAACAAACCTTAGGTTCACACACAAAAAAACCGCCATTTATCCATGCCCCATCTCCTTTGGGTTTTTCAAGAAATCCTTTTACTGAATCATTCTCCCCAAAATTTAAGATGCCATATTTCCCTTCAGGCTGTATGGCAGTTACTGTCATCAATTTTCCATGTTTTTTATGAAATTGCAATGTTTCTGAAATATTAATATTTGAAACCCCATCCCCATATGTGAGCATAAAGGTCTGATTATCAATGTACGGCACTGCTCTTTTGACCCTGCCTCCAGTCATACTATGTTCACCTGTATCAATTAATGTTATTTTCCAGTCTTCAGCGGCATTATTAAAAAAATCTGCTTTGTTATTTTTCAAATCAATGGTAAAGTCGTTTTGATGTAGAAAATAGTTGTAGAAATATTCTTTAATATAATATCCTTTGTAACCCAATAGTATTACGAAATCTTTAAAACCAAAGTGTGAATACTGTTTCATGATATGCCACAATATTGGTTTGCCACCAATTTCGACCATGGGTTTGGGTTTGACAACGGTTTCTTCTGAAATTCGGGTGCCTAAGCCTCCTGCAAGAATAAGTACTTTCATTGATCACTAATTAACGTGCGAATTAACAGAATATTCATATAAGTTTGACTTTTCTACTTCAGTAATTGGAATAGTACTAACCAAAATGGGAATTGATAAAATAAAATATGAAATGTCACCTGTTGAGTGGTTTGACAAATAAGCTTCGGAAATTCCGTATTTGAATATCTCATTTCCAACAAAAACCAATGCTATAACATATAAAAGAATGCCATTTAACATTAGGAACATTAGTTTGTTTTTTACATAGTAACCAATTGATATTGAAGTAATTAAATATATTATTGTAAATGCAATTGGCATATGATTATTGTGATGAATAAAAGGATTGTTTTTTAAAAGTGATTCGATATCCCAAATCCAAATTAAAGGAACAAACGTAACTACAAACGCTGAAAAGGCACAAAATATCAATAATAAAATACTTTTTGGAGGTACTTTATTAAAATATATAAAACTCAACCCAGAGATTAGCGGGATAATCATTATTAATCGGGATGATACCATAAGTCCTATAATGATTCCTGAAATGATTGAAGATTTGAAAGAACCATTTGAAAGCAATAAATAGCAAACATCTAATATAAGTAATGCAAACAAACCATTAATGAATAATGTGCTCCTTACACTTATTTCCCACCATAATGGTAGTGACGAAATCAATAAGTAAAGCGTAATCAGAGTGTTGTTGATTGTTAATTTCCTAAAATGACGAAGATATAAAACTAAAATAGGAGCCAACAACATATTAGTCAAACCAATTTCGTGTTCAAGGTATGATGGAAGGTAAATCAATTGTAAAAATGGCAGAGGAGAAGGAAAACCACCCCATCGTGTTCGAGCAGCATATGGGAAAGTACCTTTGAAAAATGCATCCCACCAATATATTATAGCGTCCCACCTATCGACATGAACTGTCAAAGGGTCCGTATGAATTAATACATAAATACAGGCAAAAATATAAGTTACAAATCCAAATGATAAATACATATTATTGAATTTAAATTTTGTATTAAAAAGCCAAATAAAAATTAAGGCCTTGGTACTAACAAAAAATAGTGTAATCACAATTGCCCATTCCGAAATTCGAAGTGAATATTTATAACAAAAAATAGCATCTGCAACCAACAATAGGCAGATTGGTAATAATCGAATGTTTAAAACAGGGTTTTGCTTCAAAGATACTGTACTAAATATTAACTAAATCTTTTTCTTGTTTCACAACAATTCTTTTCCAGAAATCTTCCATAAAACCTAACCCATAACCGAAGAACTGAACAAAAGTGGCAATCATACTCAAAAATCCAATTTGAAGAGATTGGTTTTTGAAAGAGGAATCAATAAAGATCATGGCAAAATAGGTATAAAACAATGCTTTCATCAATAGAAATACCTCAAAAGATATAAAAGCAGATAGATAAGCTGCGAAAAAATAAATTACAAATGCAACCGGAACTAAATGTATGATTTTTAAAGAGTTAGGAATAAGTATCATCAAATTAATTCTAGACTTACCAAAGAATTTCATGTATTTGAAAAATGTACTAAAATCTTTCTTACGATGATGATAAACAAATGCATCAGGTATCAAACCAACTTTAAAACCTGCATTAATGATTCTATGACTGAGTTCAATATCTTCTCCCATAAATCCAAAGGCAAATCCACCTACAGTTTCATATACTTTTCTTGAAAAACCCATATTAAAGCTTCTAGGGAAATATTTAGTGGCTCTTATATTACCACCACGCATCCCCCCGGTGGTTAAAAATGAAGTCAGGGAATAATTACAAGCTTTTTCAACATCGGTAAATGAAGGGTGACATTTATCTGGCCCTCCATGAGCATCTAAATTTTGTTCAGAAACAGCTTTGTTAATTTGAAAAATAAAATCATTTTCTAATAAAATATCACTGTCCAATACAATAAAATAATCGCCTAAAGCAACTTTAAAGCCTTCATTTCTTGACAAACCGGGGCCATTATTGCCTGCCATTATGTATCTGATATTCAGTTTGTTTGAATACGCTTGTACTACTTCATCCGATCTTCTTTTGTCGGATCCGCTTTCCACTACGATTACTTCAAAGTTGGAGTAATTTTGTTGGGTCAAACATTGTAATAAAACTTGTATTTCATCCGGACGATTATATACAGGTACAATAACAGAATAGAACACCGATAATTGTAATTAAATAATGATTCAAAAGCTATATAACTGATTGTCAATCAAGGGAATTGTATTTTTACAAAAAACATATTACCTTTGTGGGGTAAATTTATACAATTAGAAGTGTTTAGAATTTATATTTTACTAATTTTTTTGACATCAACTTTAATATTTGGTCAAGCCAAACAAGATAAGTATGGGAATGAGATTTTTGAAGGTGGTTTTACAAGCCCATCTCCTACTTTGCCTCCCAACCCAAGCCGCCCTGAACCGGTGCTTTTATTGCTTAAGTTAGATAATCGAGATGTAATGACCGGTAATGAATGTGTACGTGAACAAACGATTAAAATGGGCTTTGAATACTTGGTAATTTGCAATCGGAGAACTACTTTTATGAACAGGGTTTGGGTATATTTTTACAACTTTGGCACCAATTTCGAACTTACATTTCGTAACGGATTTGGTTGGAAAAGCCGCCTTAACGAAAAAATAATTGAGTGCAGAAGAAATTCAGGTGATTTTGTTTGGTAATTTGAAACTTTGAACTGGCAAGATTATATAATATCTGATAAAGAAATACTTGTGGGAAAGTCTATTTTGAAAGGAACAAGAATTTCTGTAGAGCATATTGTAGGATTATTGGCACAAGGGTGGACAGAATCTCAAATTTTTGAAAATTATCCCAGAATTAGTAAAGAATCATTACAAGCTATATTTTTATATATTCAAGATTGTATCAGTAATAATTTAATTTTTACACCTTTACAAAAATCTGCTTAATGTATAAATGAGATTTATTGCAGATGAAAATTTCCCATTTTAAAGTTTTTTGAATCTAAAATCAAAAGGTGTTGACATTATTCATATTGCAGAAAACAATAAAAGTATATCTGATTCAAACATTGTAAAAATGGCCATTGATGAAAAACGTACAATAAGGTGAGTTAGGGATAAAATATTTCTTGATTAACAAACTATGTGCGGTGGGTTGTCCACGAAAAGTGCGAAATACAAGTTTTTTGGCATGGTAAGGTGGATTTGTGCGGCAAAAAAAACTTGGATTTGGTTTTCGTGGTGGGTTTTTTGTTTACTTTTTGACCAAACAAAAAGTAAAAAATTAAGAATAAAATTTTCAATAAATATAGTTCGCTAAAAATGAATCATTTAATTCTTTTTTAGTTAATAATTTTTTAAAAAATATCCTGAACTCACGTAAAGGTTAGTTAGTTATACAGTTGCTGATGTAACAGAATTAATATTGAAATTAGTTGAAAATGAAAACCTAAATTTTAATAACTCACTTTTAGTAGTGGATAAAAATGGAATTAGGCAAAGATTATTCTAACGGTTAACATAAATTTTATACTTTGAATCCTTATAGGTAATCACATATAATCCATTCGTCAAATTTCCCAAATTAATGGAATTTTGAATGTAATCTGGCTTTTCAATTAGTATATTATTTCCATAAATGTTAATAATTTTTATTTGACTCATTTCTATTGGTTCTGATGAAAATATAGTCCCATTTGTAGGATTGGGGTAAAAAGTCAAGATACTTTTACTTGATTCTAGTAATATTTCTTGTATCGTATTGGTATTCGAATCAACTTTGATACTTTGGGAACTGGTGGCACTTCCAAAAGCAGTTATAACACTTACTTTTCCATTTAGGTTTCCTTTGGGTACAGTAACTACAATTGAGGTGCTATTATTTACTCTAAAACTTGTAGTGGTATAATTGGCAAGCACCACCGATAAAACAGAATTGAAATTACTGCCATTAATAGTAAAGACCTTTAGGATAGATAGCACAGTATCAGACAATGACGTAATGGTGGGTGGGGAAGTTGGAATTGAGAAAATATAAGGATTGCTTTGACCTCTTGGGGTAATCACAACTATATCTTGTGAACCAATTGCCAAATTAGGAACAATGATACTAAAGGAACCAATACCAAAATCGGAAGTAGTTGATAATGTAGCTAATGTGTTTCCAAACATAACACCGATGATGGTGGTGAAATTTAGTCCGGAAATAGTAATTCTGCCACCAGGAAGTTCGGAATTTGGGCTTATTGAGGTTATTTTTGGGATATTTAAACTAGAAACGGAAACATTATAAATAGGGGAGATACCTACGGAGTTAGCTATCTTAATTTGAGCTAAACCAATTGATGACACAGGTTGAATAATTAAAGATAACTCAGTGTTTGATATGGCTTGATATTGAGAACTATTGAGTAACATTCCATTAAAAAAAACACCGGTTACCGTGCCAAATGAAACTCCGGAAAGTGTGACTTCGTCATCTACTTCAATATAGTTTGAGGAAATGCCCGTAATTGTTGCTTTTTGAGGCACTACAGGGGGGGATAATACAGTAAAATTTAGAGAGTTTGAAATTCCTTGGGCTGTTTCCATATAAAAGTCGCACACTCCAGGGGTGATAGATGGAACGGTTAACTCAAAGGTATTCGCATCAAATTCTTGAAATTGGGATACTAAGAGTTGAATTCCTGCAAAAGTAACACCTGTAATGCTACTCAGATTGGTTCCCGAAATAGTGATTTTTGCACCTGTTACACTTTCTGTTGGATTACATGATAAAAGTACCGGTGCTTGGGCAAATGAAAACCGAGTTATTATTAAACAAATTGCAAGAAATATATTATTACTCGACATTAGCCGCAAAAGTTATGTTCCTGCCAATATACGAAAAAAATGATTTGTAGTTGAATGTCGTTTAGTTAAGACCGAAAAAGTCCCTCTCCATTTTCGGAGAGGGACTTAGGGTGAGGTTTTAAAAACAAAATTTCTTAACTAAACGACATTGAATTGTAGTTAGTTAAGTGACATATGTGGAACAATAACAGTTGCAGTGTTATGAAACATCAATGGTATTATTTCATAACTTATGTAATCCGCAATTGGAAAGCTTTTGATGATTCGTTCGGCTTCTCGTTCATTTTTTACATTCATTACCACCCAAAGTTTCGACCTGTCAAGCGATAAACTATATGATGCAAAAGTGCCTTCGTTCAATAAGGTGTCTACTTGAGCTCGTTGTTCAGGGATTAATGAGACAAAATCTTCGTCAAAATATTCTGGAAGTGTAATATAAGCGATAAATTGATTCATGCAACATATTATTATTTAATCAAAACCTAATTTAGTCAATAAGGGTTCTGATGTACTTATTACAAATAACTAATTCTTAAAGGTTAAATATGCTATTCGACCAAATACATATACCATTGTAATTCCTGCAATTAGCAACAAAATATTTATAAGAGTCATCATCTTTTTAGTTTTTTAATGTTCAAAATGTCCCCAATGCCCAAACACAAGATATCGTTAATACCAAAATTAATACAATTAAAGCAATTTGAGAAATTAAATTTTGAGCTAAATCATTAGTATAATATACAAACCCAACCCCAGCACCGCTTCCAAGTACTAAAGTTATTGCAATACTAAGTAATTGTATTTCAATGGTTAACAGATCTTTCTTGTCCATTTCTTAAAATATGATCAAACTAATCATCCTTTTTCTGAAATTCAATATATCTCCTTCTAATTGCAAAAGCCATACCAAACATTGTAAGAATACTTCCAAACCATAATATATCAATAAATGGTTTTTCCATCGTTTTCAAAATTATCCAATCTTTTTGAGTGGTTTGAATTCCGAATGTAAACATTGAAGATTTAGGTTCAATATTTACTAAAGTTATTCTACTACCAATTCCCATATTCTGGTCAGGAATGCGACCTATCATTTGGTTATGAATAATAAATATAGGTTCTAATATATGTTGCAAATTATTGTCTAACACTTTGATACTCGCCTTAATAGCAGCATCTTGACCTGAAAGAGCAATTCCCTGAATTTCATCAACTTTTTTGACTTCTTCAAGTATAGCGTAATAATCATTAATCAAAAATGTATCGCCAATACTAATTTGTTTCATTTCTATTTCGCTCCAATCTTTTTCGTCATTTGGATCCGGTATGGATGAAACATGAGTATATATGTCCTTGACTATTAGTTTTTTAATATCCGGAGACGCTAATAACCCCATTTCTTTATTTACTTGTGCACGAGGGTATAATGTAAAAGTAGCTCCATCTTCTTTTTTAAATTCTACTTCAAAAAAAGTATTTTCCTCCATATAAGTGATAGTGTCATTTTTGGCATAATATTTTTTGCCATTTACAATCACATCTTCAGTAAGAATTGCTTTGTAAGGACTTTCAGATAAATACAATTTCTCTTTATTAATGTAACCCGGTACTCCAGCAACTTCGATTCTCGGACCTTTGTAAGTAACTTTAAAAGGGTTCATTTGAATTTCCTGATTTCGAAATAGCAACACATTATCCTGATTCATTTCAGTGCTGAATTCTTTTGAATAAAGTAACCCTGAAGTGTTTTTTGAAATTATTTTAGAATAACCTGCTGAAAACAATACGCCAATTAACATTAAGGCTATTCCAATATGCGCCAACCCACCACCTAAAGTTTGAGAAGCACTTTTAATTCGTGGGATTAATAAAATTATATTTGAAACAAAAGCAAATATGGAGGTAAGTAATAATATTATATAATCAATTCGATTGATATTTGAAAAGTAAATAATGCAGGTTGTTAATGCGAGTGTAATTACCAAAGGCGTATAGATAACTTTTTGAATGGATTTTAAATCCAGTTTTTTCCAAAAAAACAAAGGTCCTGTACCTGATAGTAAAGCAATTGCAATTGAAAACCATATTTGAAATTTGCTGTAGTGTGCTACCTGATCAGCTGGAAGGGCAATTTTTGAAGTATATCCCAAATTGTTCAGAATAGTGTTATAAACTGGAATTGAGGTAGTCGCAATGATTTGAAATGCAGAAAGACACAGTGTAAGTATTCCCAAAAAAATCCAAAAGTCAGCATTGAACACGCTCAAAGTTTCTGATTCGGTTGGAATTTTCTTCCAGCAATAAATAAGCAAAGCAATTGCTAATACGATAAAAGTAATCAAATATACTAACAGTTGGGATGATAATCCCAAATCAGTGAATGAATGCACAGAGGCGTTTCCCAAAATACCACTTCTCGTTAAAAAAGTAGAATATAAAATCAATAGAAAAGTACTTATTGATAATATAATTGCGGTTTTAAGGGCGGTATTATTTTTTTTGTAAATCACCATTCCATGAATGGATGCAATTAATATAAGCCAAGGCACATACACAGCATTTTCTACTGGATCCCAATTCCAATAACCTCCAAAGTTAAGTGTTTCATAAGCCCAATATCCTCCCATTAAAATGCCAATACCTAATATAAGAGCGGAAAATAATGCCCATGGGAAAGCAGGTTTTATCCATTCGCTATATTGTTTTTGATATAATCCGGCAATGCAAAAACTAAATGGCACTAAAGTGGTAGCAAAGCCCAAAAACAGGGTAGGAGGGTGAATTACCATCCAATAGTTTTGAAGTAATGGATTTAAACCCGTACCATCTTTAGGAACAAATTCCGGATTAGAAGTAAAAATGGGCGCTTCCGGCATAAATTCTCGCATCAGAATAAAAGGAGAACTGCCTAATTTGATTTCCCCAATTACCACACCTAAAATCATTGATGCCAAAAAAGCTTGAACCAGCGTAAAAACAGCCATCATTGGTGCTTCCCATTTTTTTTGAGTATTCATTAAAATTAATCCTAACACCGCGTGCCAAAACATCCATAATAAAAAACTGCCTTCTTGACCCTCCCAGAAGCAACTTATCATGTAATGAGTTGGAAGTATGTTGGAACTGTGACTCCATGCGTAATAGTATTCGTAATAGTGATTATAAATAATTACGAACAAAGTTCCGGCAATGGTAAATACTGAAATGGCATGCAAATAAAAAGTACTCCTTGAAAATAATATCCAACTTTTTTGTTCATTTACAGCTGATAATGTGGACGTTACATATCCAAAAGATGCTAAAATAGCAGTGACAAATGAAAGAATTACCGAAAAGTGACCAACATTACCAATTAGCGAGTGAAACATTCTATATCAAATCAAGTGCGAATTTATAATAGAATGAAGGAAAAAAGAGGAATATCAATTATTTCTTTGGTTCTTTTTCGGATGGGTCATAAAGCATAGCTGTACATAAACAATTTTTGCGATTTTTCATCATCAAAATATCATGATTCACACAACTTTGACATCCTTTCCAAAATTCTTCGTCATCGGTAAGTTCTGAATAAGTAACAGGTTCATAACCAAGCTCAGAATTAATTTTCATTACCGCTAATCCGGTAGTGAGCCCGAATATTTTGGCATCAGGGAATTTTTTGCGCGATAATTCAAATGCTTTGTATTTGATTGCTTTAGCTAAACCTGCTTTACGAAAAGTAGGAGAAACTATTAAGCCGGAATTGGCGACAAATTTTCCATGACTCCAACTTTCAATATAACAAAAACCAGCCCAAGTTCCATCATGATGCAAAGCAATGATGCCTTTGCCTTCATCCATCTTATTTTTAATATATTCAGGTGATCGTTTTGCAATGCCGGTGCCTCTTGCTTTCGCACTTTCTTCCATTTCGTGGGTAATCGTTTCGGCATATTTATGATGCTCAGGACCTGCTTCCTGAATTATAAAGTCCTGTAATTCAAATTCTTTTACTTCCGTTTCTTCCAAATTCGCTTGCACTTTGTATAATCTCTAAAATTATTGAAACTTATTAACGAGTGTATTTCAAATAAAGTTCAAAGATAGTGAGAAGAAAATTAATTTTTGGATTGAGGTTAATTTTTAAGTTTGATCGTTAAAAATTAAGGATATTTAGATTTTAAAATTTTAAAAAAAACTTTCATGCAACACATTTAATGCCTTTTCTAAATCTTTATTTTCAAGGATAATTGTGATATTAAGCTCTGATGATCCTTGAGCAATGGCACTAATATTTATGCTATTTTTGCCTAATACCGTAAACATTTTACCTGCAATACCCGGAGTTTGTTGCATATTATCGCCTATGGCAGCTATTACAGCCATTTTTTCTTTTTGACTTATTTTATCTATAATTTCAAGACGCAGCTCTTCTGCAAATTCTTTTTTCAATACATCCACCGCTTTAGCACCATCTTGAGGTGATATTGCCAATGTAATGGATTGCTCAGATGAAGCTTGAGTAATCATTACAATACTTATTTGATGTGTGGCAAGAGTTCCAAATACTCTTGCTGCAACACCAGCGGTTCCAATCATACCACTACCTTGAATAGTTAGTAATGACACATTTTTGATTGATGAAATTGCTTTAAAAGTACCGGAATCATCTAATCTTTTCTTTATTAAAGTCCCTTTGAACTTTGGATTATATAAGTTTTTGATTAACACAGGAATACCTTTCTTAAATGCGGGCTGTAAAGCGGGAGGATATATTACTCTAGTACCAAAATTTGAAAGTTCCATAGCTTCAGCAAAAGTAAGACTATCAAGGCTATAAGCCTTCTTTACCATATCCGGATCGGCATTCATTATGCCATCGCGATCGGTATATATTTCTATTATTTCTGCATTTAGAACAGCCCCAATTAAGGAAGCAGTATAAGAGGTGCCATCCCTGCCTAAAGAGGTTGATTCACCTTTTAAAGACGCACCGATTTGTCCGGTGATGATTTGGATTCCTTTGCTCTTTTTAAAATGATCTTTTATTTTTTTTTCTGAATCCTCAACTTGAACATGCGCATTGGCAAAAACATTATCAGTAACAATAATTGATTGGCTATCAACATATTGTACTTCAATACCTTTTGATTTCAGAATTTCGCTTAGCATGTAGGCCGATATTCTAACCCCATAAGTTTGAATATGATCTACTGTGCGCGGAGAAAGTTCCCATAGTAAAAATACTCCATGCAAAATATCTTCTAAGTCGTTGAGAATGACCTTGATATTTGCCAGTACTTTGGCCTGATGTTTTACATCAACAAATTTTTTTACGATATTAAAGTGTCTTTCTTCTAACAATTGCAGCAATTCGCGATAGGTACTTTCACCTGAAAGTGCTTGTTTGCTTATCTCTTCAAGATCGGTGGTTACATTTTTTAAGGACGATACAACTACACAAATATCTTTGTTCTTTTTTTGTTCGGCAGCTATAATGGCTACGACTTTATCAATACTGGCAGCATCAGCAAGAGTGGATGCACCAAACTTCAATATTTTCATAATCGCAAATTTATGTAAATCAAATGAATCAGTTAGTAGAAATGGATTAAAATCATTATGTCAATTTATTGTTTTTGATTGTTGATTTTTTTATTTTCGAGAAGAACTCTTTTTTAAAACTATACTTTTAATTTAGGTAGGTAATTGATAATAGTACTCTTTTTAAAATCAAAAAGTATATTTAGTCTTAAGTTCGAAAATACATTTACGATTTATTTGAGAGATATATGAAATGAAAATGTATAAATGTTTTGGATTTTAATGTGGTGGGTTGACAAAAAAGCGGGGGTGTGCTGGAATTGAGGGAGGAAGCATACAACCCACTTACTGGCTCATACATCCACCGGCTGTATGCCCTTTCTTGACTTTTTTGCCACTTTTTGGGTTAAGCCAAAAAGTGGACAATTTATTATCAATCTATTATTTTTTTGGCTATACCTTATTTGTGCAAATATTTATAAAGTGGATTGGAAAAGCAATATCAATGCCCTTATAATCAATATTTAAAACCAAAATAAAAGTTTATTATTGAATCAACTGACTAATCAAACTCACACTGAAAATGCTTAGCAAAAACCAACCGCAAACCCCTTCCAATATTGCCAAATATCGAGCTAATCCTTTTGCCTGAACTTCGCCATAACCTAATGTAATAAAGGCATTTAAACTTAGTGCCAATGCATTAAGTGCTCGAATAAATATTCCCCACAAGACAAATAAAACCAATGAAGTACCTAACCAAATATTCAATTTGAATTTTTCCAAGGATGACATTAATTCCCAATTTTTAGGATGGTATTGTATTTTTTCGAATATGGTTTTTTTAAATCGCTGTTTTACTCTAAATATGGATAACATAATTGAACTAGTAAAAGATAGTAATTTTGGCAATCCTCTTTTACTTTTTAATATTTCCGATTCAAATGATGTAACATAATTTGGAACAGTCATTTCTTTCTTTTCCGACTTAAGTAAACGAATTAATTTTTTTAAAAAATTGGCGATATTTTTCATTTGCAAATTGTCCTTGTGACTTGGAAATATGAAATAAATAATTGCAAACAAAAGCAAAACGTAGATTGAATAAACAATTGACTTTACATAATTGGTAGCATAATCACAAAAAAAACGCAAAAATTGATTCATTTTGATATCAACCAATTTATTGAAAGTAGGATAAATTTTATATTCATAAATCAATCTCTTGGTTTCGAAATCTTTAACAAAAACATAACATGCATTATATGACTCATTATCCAATTGTTCTCTGTATAGTGATAAAAATTTTGAAAGCCTTGATCGCATGGCTCTGTATGCATTTTCGCTGGAAACATATTGCCCAAAAGTGTCATACATTTTTTCTGAGCCGGCACTATCAAAATGAGCTCTCATATTTTCACCAAACTGATTCCATGGTATTAAGGTATTTTGAATAGGAAAGTGCGAATGTCCCGGATTGAACCAATCAAATCGATTGTTTACAACTTCCAATCCTTGCTTACAATGCACATCCATTTGCACGGCACCTTCGAAAATATTGTTTTTAATTCCTACAAAAATATTTTCCATATTAAATCCAATGGCTGCTTTATCGTGTGTTCCATAAAAGTGATTGCCATTCAATGAAAAATATCCGTTTACAATTCCAGAGCCATTGGCTACCATTAATTCAAAGCTATAATTATTGTTTTTTGGAATAAATTTGCAGCTATTAAAACTGAACTGAACCGGAATAACATTTTCAATAAATTTATTGGAGCCTGTAAAAGTGCAAAGTTCAAACTCTATCTGCGAAAACTTGGAATTCCATATTTCAATACCTTCATCAAAAATACAGTTTTCAAAAACCATCGTTATATAAGGATTACTGAAACCTTGTAATGTTAATTTTCTTTTAAATGAAATATTGTTAAAAAGCAGGAATAAGTTTTTGTCATTTTGAAATGTTGTACTTCTGATTACGCTACAATTCCTTAATTCTATAGACTTATTTATTATCATTAAAGGATTTCTTTTATGATTTTGCAAAAATGTACCAAAATATTTTGCATCTGAAGTATCAGCCACTAAATCAATATTTTCGATAACAATAGTGTTATTATTAGAATTATTGATTTTTGAAAATAAGCTATTTAACGTCATTCGTTTTTTATCAAATGAGCTGCCAAAACTTACAAAAATTACAAAAAATACTACAAACTGAAAGAATCTTAAATGGCACATATTAAGCATTGAACTAAGTAAAATAATGGCAGATTTCAAAATTTGAAAATCAATAGATGCATAATTGATACAAGTAAATCATAAATTTATTCGAAATTTTATTTAAATTTGATTTTATTTATTACATCTAATAATTTTGAAAAGCATGAAAACTATCCGGTTATTTTTTAATTATATATTTCAAGTTTTCTTTTTTTTATTGGCTATAGATAATATTGGAGCTACGCTCCCAAATGGATTCATTGAAACCCGAATTGCACAAAACCTAAACCCAACCGACATTGAATTTTCACCTGATGGCAGATTGTTTCTTTGTGATAAAAGTGGCATTGTTACAATTTACAAAAATGGCAATTGGCTTTCAAAACCATTTTTAAGTATAACTGGAATTGTAGATGATGGGAATGAACGTGGACTTCAATCCATAGCATTCGACCCTAATTTTACAGTTAATGGTTATGTTTATGTATATTATACACATCAGGGTACAACCAACAATGGTACTCCCATAAATACTAATAGCTACAACAGAGTAAATAGATATACAGCTTTGAATGACACAGCCATTATGGCATCGCAAACTTCAATTATTGGGTTTAATTATTTGTCAAATGCCGGAAATCACAATGGTGGGGGAATGGTTTTTGGCGCTGATGGCAAACTTTATATTGCCACCGGTGAAAATGCCAATACTTCAAATTCTCAAAGTAGTGCTACTTTATTAGGTAAAATTGTGAGAATCAATCCTGATGGCACGATTCCAACTGACAATCCATATTATAATACGTTTACAGGCATAAATAGAGCTATTTATAATTTGGGACTTCGTAATCCTTTCAAAATGGCAATCCAACCTAGCACAGGAACTATTTTTGTTAATGATGTGGGACAAAGCAGCTGGGAAGAAATCAACAGGGTAGTTGCAAACAAAAATTTTGGTTGGCCGGGAATTGAAGGGGTAAGAGTTGCTCAAACCATGCCTGCCAATTATTCCGATCCCGTATTCGCTTATGACCATAGCCAAGGTTGCAGTATCACTGCCGGCACTTTTTATAATCCGCCAGTTGCACAATTTCCAAGTTCATTTACTGGCAAGTACCTTTATGCCGACTATTGCAACAGCTACATTCGAATATTAGATCACATTGCGGGCACAGTTTCAGGATTTATCACCGGTATTAATAGGCCTTTAGATGTGGCCATTGACAATCAAGGCTCCTTGTTTTACATTGCTCGTGCAGGATTAGGTGGAGGTAGCAATACCGACAATACATCCTCTAGCAATGGTGAAATATGGAAAGTACAATACACCGGTAACGGAAATGTAGGATTTGCGGTTCAACCAGTTGGCTATTCGGTGCCTAATGGCACTTCTGTAACATTTGCAGCAAGTGCAAATGGCAATCAACCTATTTATTATCAATGGTATCGTAATAATGTATCAATTGCTGGTGCAAATAGTAATTTATATACGATTACAACCACTTCACTTTCTGATAATGGTGCTCAGTTTAAAGTTGTAATTAATAACTTGTTCAGCACGCTTACAAGTAACATAGCAGTACTAACAATTAATCCAAATACATTACCGGAACCAATAATTATTGCTCCAGGTACGACCACTTCGTTTGTAGGAGGTCAAAATATATCTTTTAGTGGCTTTGCTACTGATGTTGAAGATGGTACACTTTCAGGCAGTGCATTTAGTTGGCGGATAGATTTGCACCATGACACTCATACACATCCCGCTCTTGATCCTTCACCAGGTAGTAAAAGTGGTACATATATTTTCCCAAACATTGGCGAAACATCAGATAATATTTGGTTAAGAATATATTTAAAAGTTACTGACCAACTAGGTGCTTCAAAAGAAATCTATCGTGATATTTTTCCTCAAAAAGTGGATGTAAAATTAAAAAGTAATATCGCAGGAATTCAATTATTTTTAGATGGTGCCACAGTTATAACGCCATTTAAATTTACAAATGTCATTGGAATGCAGCGAGAAATTAAAGCCCAAACTTTAGTAAATGTATCAAACAAAAATTATTCATTCACTGGCTGGACACATGGAGGTTCAGCAACTCAATTGATCTATCCTCTTGCATCAGATACTTCATTTACAGCAAATTATATAGAAATTGTTTCGGTAAATACTCCTGTGGGAATCAACACCACTTCAGGTTTAAATACTTTAACTTCCATTAATATACAGTACATTTCAGATGAAGACTTATGGCATCCTAACCCAAGCAATTCGGGCATTTTTACAATTATTAATTTACACGAACAAATTGAGATTTTAAGAATAAGTACGATTCAAGGAAAAGAAATTCCTATTTCTTATAAAAATAATCAAATTGATATTCATGAATATCCGAAAGGAATCTATATAGTTGATTATTTATCAGGGCATAAAAAATATCAATCCCGAATTATTTATCGCTAATTGATTATCGATGCGATACGGTAAAAGCTATATCTCTACCTTGCTTTTGTATAATGGCGAGGTTGATCCAACATAGAGCAAATTGTTCAAGTAGCCCCACTTTATCAAGTCCTCCAAAGTGATACACTTTGCCGAATCCTATATCGTGAGCAAGTTGTGAAGCAATAGTATTAGCTTTTTCACTATCTCCGGCAGTAAACATATCTATACCTTTGCCGTTGTAAATTGGATTGAGCATATTTTCAAAGCCAGTGGAATTGAAGCATTTGACCACATCCAACGTATTGACATTTGCCAAAATAGCTTGAGTGGTATTGGCATAATCTGTAAGTTTTGCCATAATACCGTTCATGGTGTCAATTATTACTTTGCCCGAAACGTCACCTAAAGATTTGGCTGTTTCTGCTGCAGCAACTGCCGGAACCGAAATAATTATCACTTCAGAAACGGATACCGCTTGTCGAATAGAAGCTGCTTTTATGGATGTCGAATAATTTAACAATTCTTTTCCTTTGAAGGTATTTAGTTCGCGCACCCCTAAAGTAATGGAATGACCAGCATCTGCCAATCGCTTCGCAAGTGCACCACCTACATTTCCGGTACCAATAATTGCTATTTTCATGATTTTACTATTTTATTATATTTATTTTACTAATATTGCACAAACTAAAAACTTAATACTTTTATTTTAAATAAACACAAACTTATCATGAATCTAAGAATATTCATTTGGACTAATTTATTGTTATTTTCTTTCTTAACAAATGCTCAAGACGGAGAACCTCCAAAATTAAATTCATTTCAATTTTTGACAGATACTATTATACCTGGGCAAAAATTCTACGCCAAAGTAAATATTACAGATGATATTTCAGGATTAGATACAAATAATTTTTCAATGTATCTTAGTAAAAAGGCATATTGCAATGACTGTAATTACAATCAGATAAGAATAGATAAAATTGAAAAAATTAATGGAAATGACTTTACAATTAGCGGTATAGGTTTGGCTATACAAAAAGGAGATTACTATGCGAATACGCGCTTATGCGACAACGCTTCTAATTGTTATTATCCCAATGGAAATATTAATGAAACAATTTATTTGAAATCAAACATTGATTGTGTAAATACTGGTTGTGGTTATAATGGCAATCCAACTAATATCCCAGATAGCTTACTTCCAAAAATAGTTTCTATTAAACATGTTAAAACTTTTGCCAATCCATTAGATACGCTTTCAATTATAGTGGAACCAAATAAAAAACTGATATCTCAAAACTTCAACACCGGTTGGATTGCAGCTGTTTTAAGAAGCCCTTCGGGTTATGCACAAATCAACTCAGAAAGTAATTTATTTGAAATTCAATCAGACAGTGGCAAGTACTTGCTCACCTTTGCAATTCCTGATTTGGCAGAATGGGGCAACTGGTCAATTGATTATTTAATGTTAGGAGATACTAATTCATATCATAAATATTACAACACTGATGAATTATTGACAATTTCGGGATATGATGTCAACAAATTTGTTGTTGGCAAAACGTACACCTTAAGTACCTCTGGCACATCATTTACCACCGATTCAGTAACAAACACATTGCTTTTGGATGTTAAGACGGATATCCCCAATTGCAATATATGGGTAAATGACTCTTGGATTATTGTCGATAAGTATTTAATAGTTGGTTCAAATAATTTAACAACCACCTCAATTTTAATTTCTTGTGATGAAGATAACTTTGTAGGTCAAAGAAAAGGAACAATAATTTTGAATGGAAAGGGATTAAATAAGGAAATTGAAATTATCCAAAACGCAAGCAGAATATTTAGCTTACAATCCAAAGATTTATATTTATATAGTAATGCCAGTACAAATTCAATTTTTTCATTATCAGACAAGGATGTTAACATTACAAACACGTACAATTGGATTAATGTCGTTCCTAAAGTTGGAAATAACTTTTCAGTTGATGGAATAGGTTATTTTAATATTATTGTTTCACAAAATATAGATTCTCTACCAAGAATTGCTGTACTTACGGCAACTTCCGGAAATCTTATAAGGTTTTTAACCATAACTCAGGCAGGAATATCAATAACTAATCCTAATGCTTTCTTTTATATTTCACTAAAAGACACAACGATAAATAATGATTCAACATTTATTGTAAATTATATTGCCGGAAGTGAAACCATACATATACAGAATTCATTTAATTGGATAAGTATAAACTATTTGGATTCAAGTAATAATGTTGGATTTTCTCAAAAATTATTATCAATTAAAGTAGAATCAAATAATGATTCATTAACAAGAATAGCAACATTAACGGTATCTTCTGGTAATCTAATTGATTTTATCACGATTACACAAATCGGAAGTGGTCAGTCAATTCCTATAAATGATTATTTAATTGTATCAAATAACTTTTATAGTTTGAATAATGACAGAGATACAATATCAGTTTATGTACAAAGTAGCCAAGCTTTTACTTTTAACAATTCTTATAATTGGATTACAATTAATGCTCAAACTACAATATCAGGCAATAATATCATTCCTGTTATTATTGAACAAAACCCAGATTCAACATTAAGACAAGCAATCATTACAGTAAATTCTGGAAATTTAAGTCGTACAATTACAATTATTCAATCTAGCCAATATGTTTCCTTGCCAATCGATACAATAAGTTCACCAAATCCTATTATCATAACCATAACAGGAAGTAATACTATTCCAGGAGTTGGACAAAATCCTGCAGATACTATTACATCACTACCAATTCCACCTAATTCAAACATAAATCTGTTAGCCTTAGCAAAAAATTCAGCATATGTGACCTCTATAATTGGAATTAAACTTGATACTGTAATTAATGGTTCCAAACCTGTGCTTTATTGGCAACAAGTGCCTAGTTGGAAGGGATATTGTATAGAAATATCAACGGATTCCGTTTTTTCAACAACTGCAATATTAATCAGTGTATGTGGTTTACGAGTAAATGACTATACCATCCAAAATGGCGTACTGAAAAGTGGAAGGCAAGAAGCTACTTTATCCGATGGAACAAAATATTATTATAGAATTTCAGGTTTATTGGAAGATGGTTCTCAATCTGCATGGACTAAAGCCGGTTCATTTGTTTACAAATCCTCAGAAACTGATATTAATGAGGCAGTTATTAACTCAAATATTGTTATTTTCCCAAATCCATCATCTGGCAAATTCACTATTAAAGGTTTAAATGAAAATTCGCCAATCAAAATCTTAAATGTGAATGGAGGAATCATTTATTCGGGGAACACAAATGATGATATAGAAATAACCCAAAAAGGATTATATTTTATTACAATATCTACAAGCAACGGCAATAAAATATTTAAGCTAGCAATTCAATAAGCAATAAATACACATAATGATGTGATTAAAATATCAACTTAATCAAATCATTAAATATTGCATACACCATAAGGAATAGCAACAATGACATTCCTATTTGTTGCGCAACTTCCATAAAACGGTCCGAAGGTTTTCTGCGGGTTACAATTTCGTAAAGTAAAAACATTACATGCCCGCCATCCAAAGCCGGTATTGGTAATAAGTTCATGAATGCCAATACCATTGATAATAAACCGGTTAGATTCCAAAAGCGAATCCAGTCCCAAGTGCCACCAAACTCTTTTGCTATACCTATGGGTCCACTCAATGACTTGCTTACATCAATATCGCCACTAAACATTTTGCGAAATGCTTTCACTTGCACAACCACAATTGTAAATGCTTTCACTGTTCCTTTACCAATTGATTCAACAAATGAAAAACGCTCTGTTTCTTCCTTTAAGGTAGTTTCAGCATGAAAGCCAAGTTTTCCTTCCGAATTAACATTTGCTTTTAGAAATACAATTTGGTTATTTCTGTCAACTTTTAATGTGACTATTTTGTTGGTTTTCAATTTGAGTGTTTGCTGCAATTCGTGAAAAAATGCAATAGGAACAGAATCGATACCCACTATCTTGTCTCCTTTTTTGAGTCCTGCTTTGGCTGCACCTGAGCCTGGAACTACTTCGCCTACAAAAAATGGAAATATGGGTTCTACAAATGCATTCTGGCGCTTTTTGTCTGATATTTTATCAATAAAATTGGCGGGAATATTTATTTTAAGGATTTGCCCGTCACGGTTTACGGTATAATAACTACCATTTTCAAGCAATACATCCGCTGAAAACAGTTCGTTGAATTTGTCGAATTTTTGCCCGTTTACATCAATAATAACATCACCTGTTTTAAGACCAATTTCTTTAGCGAGGTCATTGGCTACAATACCATACTTGGCTTCTTTAACTGAAAGGTATTTTTCACCAATAAAATAAGTAAGGCAAATAAAAATAACCACACCGGTAATCACATTCATAGTAACCCCACCTATCATAATTATCAATCGTTGCCATGCAGTTTTGGAGCGAAACTCCCAAGGTTTTGGTTCCGATTTTAGGAATTCCTTATCCATGGATTCGTCAATCATACCATCAATTTTGACATAACCCCCTAATGGAAACCAACCTATTCCGTATTCAGTATCGCCTTTTTTGAATTTGAACAGTGAAAATTTGAGCAAATTCTGATTTGGAAACAGAAAATCGAAAAACAAATAAAACTTATCTACTTTGGTTTTGAACCACTTAGCAGGTAAAAAGTGCCCAAGCTCGTGCAGGGTTACTAAAATTGACAATCCCAGAATAAGCTGGGCCGCCATAATGAGGCCGTCCATATAAAACAATTAAGCTGCAAATGTAACACAAAACAAAAGTCATTTACAAAAATGACCCGCATTGTTGAATATAAAGTAGATTTGAATGTTACTTCAATTAATTATAATTTCAAAGGTTTGATTAATTTTCAGAATAATATTTTAATTAATTGTTAATTATTGAACTATTATAAAATTATATTTGTATAATTATTAGTTTTGCAAATCATTTAACTTAAACAATAAAATTATTATGGGACTCAGATTAGGGGACATTGCTCCCGATTTTACAGCAGAAACTACCGAAGGAACCATTAGCTTTCATCAATGGCTTGGAGATAAATGGGGTGTTTTCTTTTCGCACCCCGCAGACTATACACCTGTATGTACCACCGAACTTGGTGCTGTATCCAAACTAAGAAGTGAGTTTGAAAAGAGAAATGTAAAAGTGCTGGCACTTTCGGTTGATGGCTTGGAATCGCACAAAGGCTGGATAGGGGATATAAATGAAACGCAAGGAACACAAGTGAACTTTCCAATAATAGCAGATCCGGATTTCCGAATTGCCAACTTGTATGATATGGTTCACCCAAATTCAAGCGAAAAAGCAACTGTGCGTTCAGTGTTTGTAATAGGTGCAGATAAAAAAATAAAACTCATTATTACATATCCGGCATCTACAGGCAGAAATTTTGACGAATTGCTTCGTGTAATTGACTCTTTACAATTGACAGCCAACTATAGTGTAGCTACTCCTGCCAATTGGAAACATGGTGAAGATGTTGTTGTCGTTCCGGCTATTAAAACGGAAGATGCTATTATCAAATTTCCAAAAGGTGTAAAAGTAGTAAAACCGTATTTGCGACTTACTCCTCAGCCGAATTTATAATTAAAACGTGCACAAGTGCTAGGTACTAAGTGTTCATGTGTTCGCGTTTTGGCGCGGGTTCATGGGCACTTTTTTTTGTTGAAATAGAATGATTGAGTTAGTGAGTTAGTGAATGATTGAGTTTTGAATGATTGAATAATTAAATGAGAAAATGAATAAAATGAATAAAATGATTGAATTTAAAAAAACTTTAACACATAGTACCAGAACACATTAACACGTCTAATCGTCAACACTTCAAAACGTCAACACGTCATTTTTTAACCACCCCTCTGATTGGTTTTTTACGGTTGGCAAAAAGTCCTCTTACAACAACAAAAGTGGTAACAGCTACAAAACCTAAAATAATATATTCCAAATAATGTAATAATTCTGGAAATGTTTGACCAAGAAAATATCCAGTAAGTACCAATCCGAATACCCAAATACAACCCCCAAGTATATTGTAAAACATAAATCTTCGGAAATCCATTTTGATAATTCCGGCCAAAATGGGCGCAAATGTGCGCACAATAGGCAAAAATCGACCTATTAATAAAGTATTACCGGCATATTTGATGTAGTAATAGCGGGTTTTGATTAAATATTCTTTTTTGAAAAACCAGTTTTCTTTTTGATTGATAAAATTGTTGCCCACAAATCTTCCAAAAGTATATCCAGTATAACTTCCGCCAATTGCGGCACAAGCAATGCATATTACCAATAAGAAAATTGAAACCGGAAAATCGCCAGTTCCACAAAGTAAACCTGCAGTAAAAAGCAAATAATCACCGGGAAGGAAAAAACCAAAGAAAACACCGTTTTCAATAAAAACGATAAGTGTAACAAGCACTAATCCTCCATTTCGGATAAGCTCCTGTGAATTCATCACAGTCTTGAATAATTCAAATATTTGATCCAATTAGATTTTTATTAGGTCGTTATTTTTCAAATTTATAACAATAAACCCAAATCATTCATCAATAATTTAAAAATTAAAACTTTCATTTGCATTTTGATTTCATCGGACCAATATTGGTACTAACTTGCCAACGCATTCAATCAAAATTACTATGTGGCGAGCAATTGCAAGCTTTATTATCAGACAAAGAATTATTTTGACATTATTGACCGTTGGGGTGACAGCTTGGTTAGGATGGGAAGCTCGATTGCTTGAAATGTCATATGAGTACCTTCCTGTAGTTCCCAAAGAAGATCCCGATATGATTTTTTTTCAACAATTTAAAAAACAATATGGGGAAGATGGAAATATAATGGTAGTAGGATTAAAAGATGAAAATCTTTATAAGCTTAAAAACTTTGCCAAATTTCAAAACTACTGTTACAAACTTAAAACAATAGAAGGAGTAAATGATGTAATTAGTATTCCTACACTTCGAAAACTTACAAAAGATACGGCTCAGGGAGTTTTTTCATTGAGTTACGTTTTTTGGGGACCGGTACAGTACCAAAGTGAACTTGATTCCTTATTAAAAGTTTCGTTCAGTACGGTTTTTTATGAAGGACTTGTATTTAATAGTGAATCCAAAGCTACTTTGGTGGCAATTACCCTTAACAAAGATTATCTGAATTCACCTAGGCGTAAGCAATTGATTGGTACCATATTAGAACAAAGTAACGATTTTAGTACTTCAAGTTCTATTGACTTGCATTATGCCGGCTTGCCATATGTGCGCTATATCATGATAAGCACTTTTAAAGAGGAATTCAACTTTTTGCTTATCATGTCCGGCATTGTAACTTGTGCAATTTTGTTTTTCTTTTTCAGATCATTTAACTCTGTGCTATTCACAGTATTAGTAATAATAATTACAGCTGTTTGGACAGGCGGACTCATTACAGTTCTTGGGTACAAAATAACCTTGCTTACCGGTATGCTTCCTGCATTGCTTGTAGTTATAAGTATTCCTACATGTATTTATATGTTCAATAAGTACCATCAGGAGTATCGAAAGCACAGGAATAAGGTGAAAGCTGTCACTCTTATTATTCAGAAAATTGGATTTATAACCTTCATGACCAATGCTAATACTGCAGTTGGGTTTTTGGTTTTGTACTTTACTGACATTTCAATAATTAAAGAATTTGGTTTGGTAGCAGGAGTAATGAGTTTTGCTACTTTTTTGATTACAATAGTAGTAATTCCTGCAGTGCTACTGTATATGCCTGATCCAAGTGAAAAACAAATGTTGCATTTGGATAAGAAAATGCTTGGAAGAATTAATACCTGGGTGGCTCATGTAGTTTCGAACCACAGCCGATTGGTATATATTATAACCGTTCTATGCATTGCTATTTCAGTATATGGAATGTTTCAATTGAAGCCAATAGGATTTATGGTGGATGATATGCCCGAACGAAGTGGAGTAAAATCAGATATGGCTTTTTTTGAAAAGGAATTTAAAGGGGTAATGCCTTTGGAAATATTGGTAGACCTTGGAAAACGAAAAGCAGCGTACAAACTATCCAACTTGCAGAAACTGGAAGAATTTGAAGATTCGTTGATGATTGAACCTGGCATTTCCAGACCCATTTCATTGATAAGTGTGGTAAAAAGTGCTACGCAATCTTTTTACAACGATACTGAAGACAACTACCGATTACCAACCAATAATGAGAAGAATTTTATACTTCGATATTTTGGAAAGAAAAATAGTGAATTGGATATATTGAGAACCATGGTTGATTCGTCCGCTCAAGTGGTGCGCCTATCAATGAAAGTGGCTGATATGGGTACAGCCAAAATGGATGATTTGTTTAATGTTCGAATTAAAAGAAAAATTGATTCTGTATTTAAGGGTACTGACATTAAAGCCCAAATCACAGGTACTTCATTGCTTTTTCTTAAGGGAAATTTGTTTTTGCTTCGCGATTTAACTGAGAGCATGTTTTACGCCTTTGCTTTGATTTCTCTAATGATGGCATTTTTGTTTTTTGATATTCGAATGATACTGATTTCAATTATTCCAAATCTGATTCCAATGATTATCACTGCCGGATTGATGGGACTGTTGGATATCAGACTTAAAATTAGCACCGCGATCATTTTCAGTATTTCTTTTGGTATTACTATTGACAGTACCATACATTATTTGAGCAAGTTCAAGCAAGAAATTCAAACACATCCTGATATTACTATTTTAGAAGCAGTTATTAAAAGCATTAAAGAAGCGGGAGTAAGTATGATATACACGGCTGTAGTTCTAATTTTTGGCTTTGGAATATTTTTGTTTTCTGATTTTGGTGGAACGATTGCATTGGGCCTGCTTACCTGCATTACTTTGTTTTTTGCTTTGCTCACCAACATGATATTGTTGCCTGTTCTTTTAGTAACTTTTGTAGGCAAGAATGTCCGAAATATTAAGGGCATAGATGTGGATGATGATTGACGTGCTGATGTTTTGACGTTTTGATGGGTTAAAAAATCTTAAATCGTTAATCGTTAATCTGCAATCATTCAATCATTCAAAACTCAATCATTCAAATATTTATTCATTTTCTCATTTAATCATTCAATAACTCACTAATTCAGTAACTCAGTCATTCAATAACTCAATACTCAATCATTCCTTCTCTAATTTAATTTATATTTTTTAATTTTACAAAATGATGAACAAGGCTGAACATATTGCATACTGGAAGGAAACAGCTGAAACAGATTGGGATACCGCTATTTATTTGATGGATGGCAAAAAGTATCATATGGCTTTGTTTATGTTTCATTTAGTAATTGAAAAACTTTTAAAAGCAAATTGGGTTAAGGATAATGTTGACAATATTCCCCCTTATACCCACAATTTGGAAGGAATTTATAACCTTACTGAATTGGAATTGGATATCCACACCATTGATTATTTGAGTGTAATTAATAAATGGAATACAACTGCAAGATATCCTGATGAGAAAAGAAAGATTTACAAAATGGCCACTAAAGAATATATGGATGAGCAGTTTGAAAAAGTTAAAGAATTAAGAGAATGCTTACTCAAAAGGCTCTAAATATAAAAATAAATGATTTTTTGACCGATTTGACATCAATTGGCATTGTACCATCAAAAGCAATTTTGTTTGGCTCTTATCATAATGGAGGTGTTACAGAATTTAGCGATATTGACCTTGCGGTTTGGTCTGAAGCATTTACGGGCAATCCATACACAGATACAGAAAAAGTGGCTCGATTGCTTTCAAAGCACCACCCAATAGAGTTGCATGCATTTACTGCAAATGCCAATGAAGATGAATATCCGTTTATATCTGAAATAATCAGAACAGGAAAGTTGATTTTAATTTAGATATTTATTAACAATAAATAAAGTTATAAACAATTGATTATCAATATGTATAATTTTATATATGTTGTTTGTATAATACGAATATATTTATAAATGTTAAATGTAATTAACAAAATATGTATAAAATGTTTTTTTTAATAAATAATAAAATGGCATATTTGTATTATTAAAAATACAAATATGGGCGTATTTAAAACTAATGAAGATGAATTCAGAAGGTTGTACAATACTTTTTTATTTCGATTGCGAAAAACCAAAATGGATTTGGTTAGGTATTTCGAACACGAAGTTGATTGGAACAACCGATTTATTGCAGTACGTGGTGCAAGAGGATGCGGCAAAACCACATTCCTGTTTCAATACATCAAAAATCACTTGCCATTGAATGACTCCATATTATATGTGAGCCTCGATGACTTGTACTTTACCACCCATAGATTAATTGATTTTGCAGATGATTTTGTGATGAATGGCGGTACACATTTGTTTTTGGACGAAGTGCACAAGTACCCCACATGGTCGCTTGAACTCAAAACAATATATGATACATATGATGAATTAAAGATTATAATCACCAGTTCTTCTATTTTGGAAATATATAAGGGCAATGCCGACTTAAGCAGACGCATGATTTGTTACGACATGGAGGGCTTGTCGTTTCGTGAATATTTGCATTGGGAACACAACTTGAAAATTGACAAAATTCCACTGAACGATTTGGTGAGCAATCATGTATCACTCGCTATGGAAATAACTTCAAAGATTAAAATAATACCTGCATTTAAAGATTACTTGCAATATGGCTATTACCCATATTTTAAGGAAGGCAAAAGCTTATACCATCAAAAGTTGTCTAATACCGTTAGTTTGAGTTTGGAAGTAGACTTGCCTGCTATTCACTCCATAACTTATGCCAATGTGTATAAGCTTAAGCGCCTGTTGTCGTTTTTGGCAATGAATGGTCCATACAAACCCGATATCACCAAGTTGAGCGGACAACTGGAAGTGTCGCGTAACTCGTTACTTTCTTTTTTGGATTACCTCAAAGGCGCCAAAGTGCTCAACTTACTCAAAACCGAAAAAGGTAATGAAAGCATCATGACAAAGCCCGAAAAAGTATTTTTGAACAATACCAACCTCATGTATGCCATAGGTGCGGACGTAACGGACATAGGTGCTATTCGAGAGACTTTCTTTTTTAATCAACTGGCTGCCAAAAACAAGGTAGGTTACTCCGAAGCCGGTGATTTTAAAGTGAATGAAAAATACACCTTTGAAATAGGAGGAAAAAGTAAAGATAGCAGCCAAATAAAAGGCATAGCAGATGCATATTTGGGAATAGATGGCATAGAACTAGGCATGGGAAACCGAGTGCCATTGTGGATGTTTGGGCTGACTTATTAATTTAAAAAGACATTCCAAGTTTCAAAAACTTGGAATGTCTGAGCTCAAAATTTGGATTTGTTTTCCCGAAAGCATTCCTTTAGATTTTAGGATTTAGAAATTAAAAACATTTACCTTCGTATACACCCAAAGATCTGCAACCAAATGAAGAATATTTTTAGTTTGATAATATTGATCATAGCGTTGAATATTGGTTTTGCTCAAGAAAAAGAACAAGTGCCAAATGAATTGCCAAAAATCAAAAAGAATACGGTTTTTGTGGAGTTACTAGGTAATGGATATTTGTATTCTTTAAATTATGATAGAGTAATCAATTATAAGTCAAAATTCAAACAAACATTTAGAATAGGATTAGCCTATTTACCTTTTTCGCCTTTGAGTGAAATACATTTGCCCTTCGAATACAATTTTCTTTTTGGGAAGAAAGATGGGCATTTTGAAATGGGAATTGGACTAACCCCTGCTCTGTGGACATATCAGTATATTTCTGAAAATGATACAAGATTTGGTTTCTATAATTATTTACGAATAGGTTATCGATATCAAAAGCCGAATGGGGGATTTTTCTTTAGGGCAGGATTTATGACTATATATCATTTTCTTGGATATTATTTTACAAGTAATTCATTTGTTTTTTTTGCTCCAATCGATTCTCGTCCAATTTATAGAACTTCACCAACCATTGGAATCTCATTCGGTTATACCTTCTAATCCTTCCCAATATTCCTTTCTGTCATCCATTTCAAAAAAAATTGTCAACTTTTTAAAAGTTGACAAATCTTCAAATCATATAAAATTTATAATAATGGTTGTTCATAGTCGTTAGTTAAGTTATAGAATTTTTTACAAATCCAAAAGTGTAAATCAAATGAAAAGTATAATAGCTGTCATATTATTTATAGCATCCTTCAATATAATTACAGCACAAGATTCAATCCCAAAAAAATTAAATCAAAAATATAGGCGACATACTGCCTATTTTGAAATATTAGGGTTGGGTGGTTTTTATTCTTTGAATTATGATGTTTTAACCAAAAATATAGGTAAATGGAAGCAATCTTTTGGTGTTGGGGCATCAAGTTACTATTCTGGATCATATGTTAGAGAAATTCATTTACCTATTTCTTATAATTTTCTATATGGTAAAAGAAATGGGCATTTGGAATTAAGTTTGGTGCTAAACTTAAAACATTTATACGTATCTAAGTTTATTGATGGGTTTTTCTATAATAAAAATTATAATAATTACTTTTCGATTGGTAATTTTGTAATTATAGGGTACAGATACCAAAGGCAAAATGGAGGATTCTTTTTTAAAACAAATGCAGGTATGGGTTTAAATTATTATTTATTCAGTTTAGACACGTATCAATCCCATCTAATTCCCTTGGGATATTCAACAATTACTTTTGGTCTTTCTCTTGGCTACACATTCTAATTCTCCCTCCCAATATTCTTCCCAGCCACCCAAGCGGTTGACCATGCTGCTTGAAAGTTGAAGCCTCCGGTAACGCCATCAACGTTGATTACTTCTCCTGCAAAAAATAAACCGGGAATTTGCTTGCTTTGCATCGTTTTGAGGTCTATTTCGTTTAGGTCTATACCTCCACAAGTTACAAATTCTTCTTTAAACGTGGTTTTACCCTGAATGTCAAAAGGGCAGCGAATGAGCAATTCCATTAATTTATTCAAATTTTTGGCAGGGAGTTCCGCCCATATTTTGGAGGTATCTATTTCACTATCCATACATAATCGTTCCCAAAGTCGGGTGGGGAGCAAAAACAAGGGATGTTTTATTACTGTTTTTTTACCATTGGCATTTCTATATTCTTGAATATCAGCCCGTAACTGTGTTTCATTAATTGCTCCTATCCAACTTACCAGAACCTTAAATTTGTATCCTACATCATGTAAATGCACAGCAGCCCAAGCAGAAAGTTTGATCACTGCTGGGCCACTAAGCCCCCAATGGGTAATGAGTAAGGGTCCGCTTTGGCTGAAATTGGTTGATCCTATTTTAACCAATGCATTGTCGACCGACACACCCATCAAATCTTTGAATCGAGCAGTTTTATCATTAAATGTGAACAGAGAAGGTATGGGGTCAATCAAATTTATATTCAACTGATTTACAATTTGATAACTATTTTTTTGAGGATGCCCTCCTGTGGCTATCAAAATTCTATCTGCTTTATAAATCTTTTTTTCGTCTGTTTCTAATTCAAAACCAATGTCGGTTTTTCGAATGATGGTAACATTTTTTTGAAGTTCAATATTGATATTAAATCGAGCTGCTTCTTTTATAAAACAATCAATAATGGTTTGGGAATCATCCGATATTGGAAACATGCGTCCATCGGCTTCAGTTTTGAGTTTTACACCTCTTGGTTCAAACCATTGCACCACATCTTTATGGTTAAATTGCTGAAAAACAGGCTTTAAATCTCTATTTCCTCTGGGGTAATTGCCTAACAAGTCGGCTATAGATTTGCTGTCATGCGTTACATTACACCTACCTCCTCCAGATACTTTTACTTTCGAAAGTAATTTATTGGACTTTTCCCAAATGCAAATTTTAGCATCAGGAAAAGTTTCTGCAGCCGTGATGGCTCCAAAAAAACCGGCCGCTCCGCCACCTATTACAATTATGCGCAAAGGCTCATTAGCATTTAATAATTTAATTCACCTTTACCAAATAACACCCGTGCGATGCTAAAGTAGCTTCAATTTTGTCAGAATTGGCTACATCTTTCTGACGCCATATGTCATGTATTTTTTTGCTTCCTATTATTTTTAAGTCGTTTAAATTAACCGATATTTTTTTCACATTTTGTGATATATTAAAGATGCAAACCGCTTTTGAACCATCTTCCAAATCTTTGACATACACTTCATAGTCATCATTTTTGATTAATCGTTGGGCTTGCTTACCTAAGGCATCTTGGTTAATGGCTATAACTTCGGCATTTTTAAGCAGGTTTAATGTAAATTCATCCAACTGTGCCATATCGCAACCAATAAGTAACGGAGAAGCCAACATCGCCCACAGACTGATGTGCGTATATTGCTCATTTACAGTAAGTCGTGAGTTACGAAGTTTTGGTCCCCATCCTACTTTGCCTACTATGAGCATGTCTGGGTCGTTCCATCGGCCGGGTTGTGCATACTGTGCTAAGGGTGCCTGACTAAAACCTATCGAATACAAGCTATTCCAACTATCTTCAATATCACCCGTGGTACGCCAGCTTTGACCATTAACTGAGGCTCCCCATTTCCAAACATCCCCCCAACCATATTGACAAAGACTATATGTCATATCTCTAGGGGCTTTTTCAATGTATTTTTGCATTAATGCATAAGGTTTAATCAATTTGTCTAGAGTGCTTTTATCCATTTTTACTGTCCATGCGGGTCCCATTTTTATACCGGACACATCGGTATAAGAACACCAATCATATTTCAAATAATCAATTCCCCAGGCTGCCCAGGTTTCAATATCTTTTTGTTCGAATTTGTAGCTCCCTTCATATCCTCCACAAGTTTTGGGTCCAGGAGAAGAATATATACCTATTTTTAGTCCCATTCCGTGAATATCATCAGCAAGTTTTTTCATGTCGGGGAATTTTGAATTAGGTTGCAATACGCCATTAGCATCACGTTTATCTTCCCAACCATCGTCAATATTCACATACGACCATCCATAATTGATTAAACCTTTGTCAACCATTGCTTTAGCTGAAGAACGCACTTTGTCATCACTTACGGCTAAACCCCAGCAATTCCAAGAGTTCCAGCCCATTTGAGGGGTTAAATTAATTTTATCTCCGATGATAAATTTTACTTCTTTTTGAGCCGTTCCTTTACTGTTTTGAGCAGTTAGTTTAATTGAATAAGTGCCCAATTTAGCCACTTTGCCTGATATTTGTCCGGTTTTTGTGTCTAATGTTAATCCCTCAGGTAAGTTGTCAGCTTTAAATGTAACCGGACGAATACCTGAGGCTGCAATAGTATATAATACTGGATTTCCGGGACGTGCTCCAAAAGTGCTTGCATTGTTAATGATGGGTTCTTCTTTTTCAAATGGGGTCAGTAGAAAAGGTACTTCTTGTTTATTTGTGAACATATTTCCTGTAGCAGCGTGCGTAAAACCATATTGTGCAGTAGCATTTTCGTAAGTTGGGGTTTTGAACTCAAATTCGAAAGGGTTATTAGAATCAAAACTTGCAAACACTTTATAGGTGGCAAGAGTTTTTTGAGAAATGTTATCGTTGATATCAATTGATAAATAACCTTCCATTTTTGTATTTACGGGTGCACTACTATTTAAAATAATTGTTTTGGAAAGTTTGGAATCCCTTGAAAAAGTGAATGGGACTTTATCCGCATCGATAGAAACATAATCAAGCACATCAACCATACTCAATGAATATCGGGCACCACTCTTCATGCCACCTTCTCCTAATTGATCATATACGCGAATGGCAATTACGTTTTCTTTATCCCATTGAATCGCTTTATGATTGGTTGAAATGGCATATCTTCTTTCAATATTGTATGCCGAACCACCAGGCGTATTGTTATTGGTGCCAAATTGAAAAGTTTTGTAAGCATTTTGAGCTAGGAGCTCTCCATTCAAATACAATTGATCGTGATCATCGATAAAACCCAATAAAAACTTAAGACTATCTTTGTAAAAAGAGTTTTGCTTTAATGTTGAAGGAATCATAATTTTGATTCGGTACCATCCATAACCATCCTGACCTTCATAACCTTGCGATTCCCAGGTACGATTTACTTCTATTGGCTTCCACTTAGAGTCATCAAAAGTAGGAGCAGCCCATGCCATATCATCACCTTTTTGAAATTTCCATCCATTATATAACAATATTTCCTGTGCATTAACTGTGATAGCACACATTATGGTGCAAAAAAGAAGTCCTAATTTTTTCATGATGTGATTGAGATTTAAAAATCGACCAAAAATAATGAAATATCGGAAATGAAAAATTAATTAGCCTGAAATATCAAAATGAAAATGGCGCCACCCTCCGGATTGTCCTGTAGCTCTATTTTGCCATTCATAGCTTCAACAAGTGTTTTTACAATAGAAAGTCCCAAACCGGTACTGGACTCACCTGCAGTTGGTTTGGCAGATAGTTTAGCATACTTTTTAAACAGATTCAGTTTGTCTTGAACCGAAAATCCAGGTCCATTATCAATAATTCTGCAATATGCATGAGGTCCTAATTTTTCAATAACCACAATTACCTGCTTATTTTCAGGTGAAAATTTGATGGCGTTAGATATTAAATTATCAAGAATCCGTTTTAATGCAGTTTTCTCTACGTTAATAAGTACATTTTCTGATTTGACCTCTAATTTAAGTTTTATATTTTTTGCATCTGCAACCGTCATAAAACCAATGATTATTTCAGATATAAACTTATCTAATTGTATTTCTGTGGTTTTTGTTTGACGAATTTGTTCTGTGGCTTCTTCAATTGTCAAAATATCTGTAATCAGTGCTTTTTCATCAGAAAGTTCTTTTTTTAATTTTTCTAATATCATTTTTTGGTGATCTTTGAAAGTTTCAGCTTCTGAATACAATATGTCCGTCAAACCTATTGCCCTATTTAATGGCGCTTTCATATCGTGCGATACAATGCTTATCAAATCAGATTTTTCCTGATTCATTCGGGTGAGGTAATCGTTTGTGGATTTGAGTTCTTCATTAATAGCAATTATCTCTTCTTGTTGAACTTCTATTTCTTTTGTGCGTTCTTTAATCTTAATTTTTAACAGCTCATTTCGCTTCACCAAAGTCCAGGTTCGGTATCTGAAATATATATATACAGACAAAAAGAAAAGCCCTAAAAGTATTAATTTGAACCAAATCGTTTGCCACCATGCGGGAATGATTTCCAGATTATAAGCAGCTTCATATTCCGACCATTCTCCCAAGTAATTAGATCCTTTGATCCGAATAATATATTTCCCCGGTGGCATGTTTGTGTAATATGCAGTATTCCTATTGTCGCTCATTATCCAATCTTTATCATAATTTTCAATTTTATATGCATATCTGTTTTCTGAAGCTTTATCATAATTAAGCATTACAAAATCAAACTGAAAATTGTTTTGATCATAATTCAAAGTAATATTAGGATACAATACAAAATCTTTTTTAAGTATGCTTGAAGTATCAGATGGGTGTATCTTAATATTATTTATAAAAAAATTGTTTATAAACACGCTCCATTTTTTTGATTTCAGTTGAGCAATTTTAGTATTAACTTCTAAAACCCCATCATCACTACCAATCCAAATTTTGCCGTTATTAGTTTTAATTAAATGTTCGCCAAATTTGGTTTCAATATCAAAGTTGTCCGAAACGTTATTTATCAATCGTGTTTTTGCGTTTAGCATGTATATTTTGTGTGCAGTTGCAAACCACATATTGTCATATTCGTCTTGGATTATATTTTTTATAACTGTTTCAGTTTCATCCATAAATTCATATTTCATCTTATTTTCTTTTTCATCATAAGTGTACAATCCAAATTCTGAACTTAACCAGAGTTTTTCGTCTTTATCAAAAAAATAACTCCAAGGAACAAGTACACGTTTGGTGTTACGCAAATAAATAGTTGAATTAAAATTTGTAAATTTTTTAGAAATGGGATTAAAAATTTGGGTACCGTCGGTCGTGCCTATGTAATATTTCGCTTTGTGATATTTTATCGGACCTATAAAATTTTGTCTTAGCGAGTTCGAGTCATTTGGATTGTTTTTGTATTGTTCAAATGTGCGGCTTTGAGGATCATATATAATTAAACCATGTGAGTTATTTCCGATCCAAATTTTATTATCAATTTCATTGATGGTCCAAATTTCAATTGCCTTGCCGTTTATTTTAATAGGATGGCTAACTGTATTGCCATTTTTAGTATTCACTGATACAATTCCATCCGGAGTATTTATCCAAACTATCGAATCTCTCACCCAAGAAACAGAATTAATAACTTCATTTGTTCTTTTTATTTCAATATTGGTTTTAAAATAAATTTCATCATTAGAATTATAGAAAAAAATACTATCAGAAAATATTACTCCATATTTTGAATTCGGACCTTTAAATGGGATATAATAACTTTTTTTATTAATTCTTCTGAACTTCGGATGAAAATTTATAACAGGAGGTTCAAATGAAGCATATATAACTCCTTTTTCATAACCGATCCAATAATTATTTGAGTCTATGGGGTATAAATAGTAGATTTTTTCATTGGATAACTTTTCCAAATCTATTTTCCTATTGTTTACATTTTTAGTTTTATAATCTATTGAAATGCTATATGCCCCTTCTTCAGTGGTAATCCATATTTCGCCATCATTACGATGGATATATTGCATCCAAGTTACTTGAGACTGATTTCTATCTTTTTTGGTTTTATTAAGTAAAATGTGTTTTATTTCTTGGGTATTGATATCCATTAAATAAATGCCTCTTTTTTCCGTTCCTATCCATAAATAATTGTCAACCAAGCATAGGTCTCTTAGTTGTTTTACAGTATCTTTGGTTTCAGGATCTATTAATGGAAAGGGTTCATATCGGTTTTTGCCTTTTTCAATTTTAAACAAACCGTCTGTTTGTGATGATATATAAAAGATATCTTCCGGACTTTTAACAAAAGAAACCATAGACCAATGATTAATCCATCCAACCTCTTTGTTATTTTTTGTGGTAGTAACCAAACTGAATTTTCGAGTTTTTTTATTGAATCTTCCCATTCCGGATAATAATCCTAAAAAAATAATTTCATCTCCATTATTGTATAATCTTGTAATAAAATCTGTACTACAAACCCCTTGACTATTCAAAGGTTCAGAATGTAATGAAACAGAGTCTGTTTTCAAGTCATACCTTAGTAAACCATTAGAAGTCCCTATCCATAATATTTTATCTTCATCTTCAACCATTTGAAAACAGATACTTGATTGAATTAAAGAACTTTGCAAAAAAATAAAGTGAACACCATCATATTTAATTAAACCATATTCAGTAGCAAACCAAGTATAACCGAAAGAATCTCTAAGAATACAATGTACTAATCTTGAATGACTTCTTTCAGGCATTTTTATAACATCAACCTGCCTGAACTTCACAACATTTTCACTATATGAAAGCTTAAAAACAAAGGTTAATAGGAACAAAAAGTATAGGATTTTACTTTGAACAAAATGCATTAAAAACGCTTCTCAATTGTAATTATTCAAAAAAATGTAAATTTCACTGATAATACGGATAATTATAGATGTTGTTTATTTAATATTACGTTTTAATTAATGGTATGTTAAAAATTGGAGTTTGCGGAGCCGGCTATTTAGGTAAAATTCATATTCAACAATGGAAAGAAATTAATGGGATTGAGTTAGTTGGATTTTATGATCCTAATGAAAATAATGCTAAAGAAGCGGAGAATAAGTTTAATACAAAATCGTATAAGTCTGAAGATGAACTAATTGCCAATTGTAATGCTATTGATATTGTTACCATTACTAAGGAACATTTCAGAATTGCAGAAAAGTGCTTACTTGCAGGTAAGCATGTTTTTATTGAAAAACCCGTTACGGAAACCCTCAATCAAGCAGAAAAGTTATTGGAACTCGAAAAAAGCACCAAACTTAAAATACAAATAGGACATATTGAACGATTTAACCCCACTTTTAAAGTAGCTACAGCATTCGGCTTACACCCAATGTTTATTGAATCGCACCGTTTGGCTGAATTTAGCCAAAGAGGCACTGACGTATCTGTAATTCTTGATTTGATGATTCATGACATTGATATTGTGTTGAAAATCGTAAAATCACCGGTGAAATTTATCAGTGCAAGTGGTGTATCAATCGTGAGTGGCAATCCTGATATTGCCAATGCACGAATTGAATTTGAAAACGGATGCACTGCCAACTTAACTGCAAGTAGAATATCGCTTAGAAAGGAAAGAAAAATGCGCATTTTCCAGCGAGATGCGTATATTTTGGTTGATTTTTTAAATAAGATAACAGAAAAATTTTCGTTAGAAGATGAAAAAGCGGGTTTCAATCCTTTCCAGTTTGTTATTGACACCGGCAGGGAACGCAAGGCAGTAAAAATGGACAAACCGACTGTGCCCAGTACCAATGCCATGCGAGCCGAACTTGAATCGTTTGCCAATGCAATTATAAAAAATACACCCACAGAAGTTAGCTTAACTGATGGCTACAATGCGTTGAAATTGGCACATTTAGTGTTAGATCAAATTAAAGAAAAAGAAGAAAAATTCCTTTTACAATCATGAAGCTGCTTGACCGAATCCTCCAAAATTGGCGAATAGCAAAAGCTAAACCATTTATCCCCAATGAAGCTG
Source organism: Bacteroidota bacterium (assembly GCA_033763735.1). Lineage (GTDB taxonomy): Bacteria > Bacteroidota > Bacteroidia > Cytophagales > UBA9547 > JANRJY01. The sequence continues at coordinate 46,109 of JANRJY010000020.1, forward strand.
AAGTACTGGATATTGGTTGTTTTGATGGTGCTTTATTTGAAAAATTGAATAAAAAATTGACATTCGGAGTCGGTATTGATCCACTTGTTCAACCTAAATTAACTGATAAATATCGGTTAATTAATGGCTATTTTCCGGATGGTCTCAACAAATACTCACAGTTTCATGCTATTACTTTACTCGCTGTGCTTGAGCATATTCCGTCAGATATAATTGATAATTTTGCGTTATCTTGTTATCAATATTTATATCCTAAAGGGAAATTGATTATTACTGTTCCTCATAAAAATGTAGATCGAATTTTGGAAATTTTATTGAAATTAAAACTTATTCATGGAATGTCATTGGAAGAGCATCATGGGTTCGATATTAATAATACACCGCAAATATTTGAAAAGGCTGGTTTAAAGTTGATTCACAAAAGCACATTTCAATTAGGATTAAATAACCTGTTTGTTTTTGAAAAACCTTAATATGTTGAAGTTTAAGATATTAGACAAGTATATTTTACGCAAATACCTAAGTGCATTTTTATTTGTTGTGTTTATTGCTGTTACAGTTATTTGTGTAATAGACTATACCGAAAAGAATGAAGATTTTTTAACAAAAAAGGCGCCTTTCAAAGAAATTATTTTCACCTACTATTTCAACTTTATACCTTATTTGGTTAACCTGATTTCACCCATTTTAGTGTTTATTGCTACGGTATTTGTAACAGCAAGACTTGCAGGCCGCACAGAAATAATAGCCATATTGAGTGCAGGAGTTAGTTTTGCAAGAATATTGAGACCCTATTTGATCGGTTCTACATTTATTGCCATAATTATATTTTATATGTATGGTTGGGTAATTCCGCGTGCAAGCAAAATTCGGCATGGTTTTGAAAATGTGTATGTACGGGGGCAATTTTATTATGACAAGCGCAATGTACATATGAGAGTTGGTCCTAAGTCGTACGTGTATATCGAAAGTTATAACAACACCATAAATGCAGGTTATCAGGTGACTTTGGAAATTATTGACAGTAACAAATTGCTTGAGAAAATTTCATGTAACCGTATACTCTGGTTACCCGATAATCAGAAATGGCGATTGGAAATGTATCGAAGACATACTTTTAATGGACTTCAAGAAACCCAAAGCAGAGGAGATCATTTGGATACAACTTTAAATCTTACTCCTAAGGACTTTGAAACGCAGCATATGCTGTACGAACAATTAACCATTGATGAACTCAATGCACACATTCAATTATTGGAAGAAAGGGGAGCCGAAGGCGTAGAGCCATATAAAATAGAAAAGTATGAAAGATTTACCTATCCTTTTGCCATCATTATTTTAACGATTATTGGTGTAATTGTGTCCGCTCGAAAATCGAGAGGCGGTGTAGGGTTGCAAATCGCTTTGGGCTTTTTAATGGCATTTGTTTATGTTATTTTTGTGATTATAGGTCGAAACATTGCTAATGTCGGAACAATAGATCCTTCACTTAGTGCATGGATTCCAAATATTGTATTTGCATTAATAGGATTGGTCATGTATATTCGTTTGCCCAAATAACTATGGAAAATATCCCTATTGTAAAACGACTTATTTCATATTTCCTTCGGGGGTTGATTTTGGTTGCACCTATTTTTGTTACAATTTTAATTATAGTTCGCAGTTTGGAGTGGCTGGATGGGTTGATTCCAATAGACATACCCGGAATTGGAATTCTAATAATTTTTGTATCAATAACGATACTTGGTTCACTCACAACTACTTTTATTGTGAAACCCATTTTTGAAGTACTAAACACTGTGATGGAAAATGTGCCGGGGGTCAATTTTATTTTCAAATCCCTAAAAGATGTAATCAATGCATTTGGAGGAAATAGTAAGTTCAAAACCCCTGTTTTGGTCACGATTGATAAAAACTCCGAAATCAAAAGAATCGGATTTATAACCGAAAGCGATCTTAAAGAGTTGAATTTAGAAAACCAAGTGGCAGTGTATTTTCCTGATTCATATGGACTTACAGGCAATTTGTATGTAGTACCTAAAGAAAGTGTATCTATACTTAATATATCTTCGTCAGAAGCCATGAAGTTTATCATTTCTGGAGGCGTAACCGGTTTGTAGTTTTAATTTTTCACTTATAAATATTTATCCATGAATAAGTTAGTAAAGAATTTGATTTTTGTGTTGGACAATGAGAAAAAACATAGCGATTTGCTTCAAAAACATCTCGTTCAAAAAGGATTTGAAGTGCACACCTATGCAAATAGCAATGATTTGTTTTCGCATTTGAATAGGCAATTGCCAGAAATTATTTTTCTGGATTACCACATATCGCAAAATGAATTCAAAAAAGGAACTGATGTGCTTATTTCGCTAAAAGAGAAGTTTCCGAAAATAGAGGTTGTGATGTATGCCGGAGATGATAATTTGGAAGTGGCTACGGATACAATTAAGCATGGCGCTTATGATTACATTATTAAAGGAAGAACTTCGGTTCACAAAGCAGAAATCATTGCTGAAAACATTCGCGAAAAAAACAATCACGTTAGGGAAATGCTAAAATACCGATTGGCTACTTTTCTATTAATTGGCGCTTTGGGTTTGTTCACAATAATCACATTTGGGCTTTGGAAAGCCGGTGTTTTTACTGATTATGATGTGCATGGAGAAGATTTTATGAAATAGTTTGATTTTAAGAGATTTGACAAATTCAATAAAGTTGTCAAATCTCTTATCTATTTTAATTTCTTAAAGGTTTACCTGTATTAAGCATATGCTGAATACGCTCCAGTGTTTTCTTTTCGCCACACAGAGATACAAAAGCTTCTCTTTCCAAATCCAATAAATATTGCTCACTTACATTTTGTGGGTACGACAAATCTCCACCACACATTACGTAGGCAAGTTTTTGTGATATTTTCATGTCGTACTCTGTGATGTAATTTCCTCTTAACATCGAAGCAGCACCGGTGTAAAACATTGCCATACCCCCTTTTCCCTGGACACGTATATCTTTGCGTTCCACAGGTTTGGTATAACCTGCATTGGCAAGTTCCAACACTTCTTCTTTGGCAATTAATATCTGACGATTGCGATTTACTACAATTTTGTCCTGAGGACGAAGTACTTTATTTTCGAGAGCTTCATAAGCAGAAGTACTCACTTTTGCTGTGGCAATATTCATGTACATATTGGCAAGCGTGTTATATTCCGGGTCGTCTTTTTCGTATGCATCAGCTGCTCTTAGCGTGAATTCTTTGCTACCTCCTCCTGCAGGGATTAATCCAACGCCAAACTCAACTAAGCCTATATAAAGCTCCGCATGAGCCACTGCAACATCTGCATGTAAAGTAAGCTCACAGCCGCCACCAAGGGCCATATTATGAGGTGCCACAACTACAGGTATTGATGAGTACCGTGCTCTCATCATTGCTTTTTGAAACACACTCACCATCATGTGAATTTCGTCCCATTCTTGCTCCATAGCGTACATTAACAGCATAGCTAAGTTAGCTCCAACCGAAAAGTTAGCACCTTCGTTAGCAACTACAAGTCCTGCATGGTTTTTTTCAGCAATTTCTATGGATTTATTTAATGCCATAATTACCTCTCCACCCAATGTGTTCATTTTAGAACGGAATTCAAGGTTTAGAACGCCATCACCAATGTCTAAGAGCACAGCACCCGGATTTTCCCATACTTTTTTGGTTTCGCGGATATTATCCAATATTATAAATGCTTCTGTACCAGGAATTACTTTGTAAGATTTTGTGGAAATATCATAATAACATTTTTTGCCATTTTCAGTTCTGTAAAATTTGTCCACTGTTTTTGCCCAGTCTGCAACAGGTTTTCCAATTTTTTCGGCTATGGCAATTCCTTCCTTTACACCTATGGCATCCCATATTTCAAATGGACCAATTTCCCAACCAAATCCTGCTTTGAGTGCATCATCTATTTTGTATAAATCATCTGAAATTTCAGGTATTCTATTACTTACATAGCTGAATAACCCACCAAAACTTAATCGATAAAACTCAGCAGCCACGTCCGTTCCTGAAACTAATACTTTAAATCTTTTTGGCAAATCTTCGATGGATTTGGTTGCTTCTAAAGTGGCAAATTTTGATTTTACCTGAGGTACATATTCAAGTGTGGTTAAGTTTAGAGAAAGTATTTCGGAACCTTTTTCGGTTTTTACTTTTTTATAAAATCCTTGACCGGTTTTATCACCCAACCATTTATTTTCAAGCATTTTTTTCAAATAAGCAGGGAGTTCAAACAAACTACGCGACTCATCTTTGGTACAAGCTGCATACAGGTTGTCCGACACTTTGGCAAGAGTATCCAAGCCAACTACATCTGCTGTTCTGAAAGTAGCTGATTTTGGCCTTCCAATAACCGGACCGGTAAGTTTGTCCACGTCTTCCACGGTAAGTCCGAGTTTTACAACCGAATGCAACAACTCCATCATTCCATATATGCCTACTCTATTAGCAATAAAAGCAGGGGTGTCTTTACATAAAACCGGAATTTTTCCTAAATACAAATCAGCATAATGCATAAAGAATGATACCACATCAGGAGCAGTTTTAGCGGTAGGAATTACTTCAAATAATTTTAAATATCTGGGAGGATTAAAAAAGTGTGTTCCACAAAAGTGTGCTTGAAAATCATCTGATCTGCCATCAATCATCAAATGAATGGGTATACCGGATGTGTTGGATGTGATTAAAGTGCCTGGTTTGCGATATTTTTCAACTTCTGCAAACACACTTTTTTTAATTTCAAGGTTTTCTACTACTGCTTCAATTATCCAGTCGCATTCAGCTATTTTGGACATATCATCAGTAAAGTTTCCGGTTTTTATTCTGGAAACAAACGATTTTTTATAAATAGGTGATGGATTTGATTTCAAAACGCCATCCAAAGCAGTGTTTACAATTCTGTTTTTTACCAATTTGTGATCCAATGCAAGTCCTTTAGCTTGTTCCTCAGGTGTAAGTTCCTTTGGTGCAATGTCTAAGAGTAATACTTCAAGACCGATATTTGCAAAATGGCATGCAATTCGGCTTCCCATAACCCCTGAACCGAGTACTGCTGCTTTTTTTATAATTCTGTTTGTGGACATATTTATATAAATTAAACGTTGACGCTCAATATGTTTTCAAAAGTAAAATTTTATTTTAATCAATTATACCTATTATACTGTTTCACAAAAAAATAAGTTTGTTTTTATTCTGTATTTTTTCAAGAATTTGTTGTACTTATTCTGACGTAATATTTTCTTAACTTATGAATAACCTATTTGCAAAGGCATTGCGTAAGAGTACTCAATATTAAAATTTAATTAATTTAAATAGAGGGAGATGAAAAATAAAGCTATATTAATTGGATTGGCAATGTTGATATTGGGAATGTCGGCATGTGCTCCTATGCGAGTGTGTCCAACTTATTTGAAAAACACTAAGAATATTAACGAAATCAAAAAGGTATAAAAAAAATGCATAGTTTTGGAGGCCTTAATTTTAAGGCCTCGCTATGATATTAACAGACAAACAAATACTTGAAGAAATTCAGAAAGGGACTATTCTAGTAGATCCTTTTGATCTTTCGTGCTTAGGCACCAACTCATACGATGTACATTTAGGTCCATTTTTAGGATTATACAACGACCGTGTGCTCGATGCCAAAAAACATAATAAAATTGAAGTTTTTGAAATTCCGGAAAGTGGATTTGTGTTAGAACCTAATACACTTTACTTAGGGGTAACTAAAGAATATACCGAAACTCATGCACATGTGCCCTTTTTGGAAGGAAAATCCAGCGTGGGGCGTTTGGGAATTGACATCCATGCAACTGCTGGTAAAGGTGATGTAGGATTTTGTAATAAATGGACATTGGAAATATCAGTAAAACAGCACGTTAGGGTGTACGCCAATATGCCTATCGGGCAGTTGATTTACTTTAAGGTGGAAGGCAATATAGAAAATTTGTACAACAAAAAACCAAATGCTAAATACAACCAACGCTCAGACTATCCGGTGGAGAGTATGATGTGGAAGAACAAATTTTAGTTAGCGATTGGCATTTTAATATATTTATTTTAAAACATTTAACATTCATAATTTAATATTTCAAAAATGGATTTCATTAAAGATTTTATCGACATTTTTTTGCATTTGGATAAGCACCTTGCAGATATAATAAGCCAATATGGTGTAGCAACGTATGGAATATTGTTTGCTATTATATTTATAGAAACGGGGTTAATAATTATGCCTTTTCTTCCCGGTGATTCTTTGCTTTTTGTTGCCGGATATTTTGCAGCACAGGGCAGTTTGAACATTTCTTTTTTAATTATTCTATTATTTATTGCAGCTGTAATTGGGGATACCCTTAATTATATGGCAGGCAAGTACTTTGGAATGAAAGTATTAGAATGGAAGCTGCCTTTTGTGAAAGAAGAATATTTCATCAAAACACAAGCATTTTATGCCAAGCATGGACCCAAAACGATCATTTTTGCCCGATTCATACCTATTATCCGCACATTTGCGCCTTTTGTAGCGGGTGTTGGCAAAATGGATTATAGGGTATTTATTACTTATAATATTATTGGCGGAGCTGTATGGGTATTATTACTGTTACTTGCCGGATACTTTTTTGGAGATATTCCAATTGTTAAGAAAAACTTTGAATTGGTGATATTCGGAATTATATTTTTATCAATACTTCCACCAATAGTAGAGTTGATAAGGAGTAAAATAAAAGGTTGATAACATAAAAATGAACATTAATATAATTTTTTTTATTCCAGAAGTCTAAATTTTAATAATTGCCATCGGCTCGCATAAGCGCTGACTAAATTATAGACCTTAAATAAATCAGTAAAACCTCTCTATTTTATTAATAAGAAAATGCCAAATATTATTAATCAAAATGGACTAATATTAATCAATGTACCCTTTTCTTAACCCTTCCTAAGCCGGTTACCTCCATTTTGCGAATTTCTGGCTGGCCTTTATAAAAAATATCCCCGTTTCCTGTTGATTTCAATGAAATTTCTTTGATTTCGGCCACTTCCACATTGCCTGAACCGGAATAATCTATATCGAATAACCCTGCAGTAAATTTTTTGCCATTTACATTGCCAGAACCTGAACAAACAAACTTTGCTGTTTCGGCATTGCCTTCCAATATCATATCACCAAACGCATTGAAATTTGCTTTGAACTCCGTAGCATTGATATTGAGATAGACTAAACCGGATGAAACGTTATTTAATTCAAAATCAGTCACTTTCAATACACCTGTACAAGTAAGTTTGCTTTCAAATAAATCAACTTTAAGTTTTTGAATATCAGGGGCTTTAATGTAAACATTCATAACAATATGTTTGTATTTTTTGCTTTCATCCTTATCGTACACTTTAAGCTTTGCATCCTTCGATTCTACTACGATTAACTGCTGCAAATTTTCATCTGTTTCAACTCTAACAGATGCGGTATCTGATTGAGAAAGAAATACATTGAACATACCATCGAGGTCAATATCTTCAAATTCCTGTACTGGTCGGTTCTCAAAAGTAATTTTACCCGAAGGCTTAATTTTTTGAGAAAAGGAGGTGTTAAATGAAACTAAGGAAAGCGATAAAACAATTAAAAACGTGTATTTCATAATCTGTAAATCAAAAATAGTCTTTCAAATATATATACTATATTAAAGATTCAAAATCATTTTTTATTTTTTATGTTTCCATATACTTCAATATCAGCCTCAACTGCCCCATATCTGCTGTTGACTTTTATTTTCACGGGAAGCTTCAATTGGTCATCAGTAATCCAAGCTTCGATGGGTTTTTCGTCATTTAAAACAGTGTTTTCAACTTTAGGAATGATTGGAATAAATACGTTGCATTTGAATCTGCCTACATCTGTTCTGATTTTTTCTCTTCTGTCAAATCGAACTTTTATAGTGAATGTAGTATCTTGAAGAAACAAACTTACTGCTATGGTATCGTTTTTTCTTAATCTTCCGAAATCAATATTTCTCAATTGAAAATATGTACTTACCATATCTTGAATACCAGGTTTGATTTTATAAGATTTGACTTCATACGCACTCCCGCTTTTTTTTGTAGTTACCACACATTGATTGGATTCTCTATCAAATTCTGTTGTTTCAAAAAGGCGGTAATTATTTTCATGAATATCACGAACAAAACGATGTGACAATAAGCTGCTCGAATCAATATATGAAATCCATTTGTCGTATATCTGAGTGAACAAATCAGCCGCTCCTACGGTTTCGCCTACCATTTCTGTACGATAGCAATAATGGCTATCCACTCTAAACATTACAGTATCTACAAAAACTGAAAACTTACCGGCATTAATAAACCCATAATGGCATCGGTAAGAAATGTATTCTCCAAGTTGGAAACTTTTGTCAGGGTTTGCAGCAAAAGAATAAGATACAAAAAAAAATGTAATACTGATTAACTTAATAAGCTTTTTGAAAACCTCACTTCCAAGCTCCATCCTTGGAGAAGGGTGATTTAGAAGAAAATCATTTTTTAATTTCTTTTTTATTATCATCCTATAACTTTCAAAGTTTGTAAGGCATGATTGAGTCTTTTTATAGTTTCTGATTTACCAATTATTTGCATAACAGTCATTAAATCAGGTCCTTGACCCACCCCTGTAAGTGCCAATCGGAGTGCCTGCATTACTTTTCCTGGTTTGATTCCATTTGATTCTAACAACGAATGCATTTCGTGTTTTATTACTTCAGCTTTGAAATCCTCAATTTTGAATACAAAATCGGCCCAAAGCTTAATGAAAGCTGCAGCTTCTGAATTCCATTTGTTTTCAGCAACCGCCTGGTCATATGTCGTTGGTGTGTTAAAGAAATAGGCTGCCTCTTTTTTAATTTCACTCAAAAAAGTGACTCTTTCTTTGATTAAACCACATATTACTTCCAATGTTTCTATAGGATATTCTTTAAATTCAGGTTGTATATATGCAGCAAGTTCCGCATTTGACTTCTTTTTAATATACTCTTGATTGAACCATCTGGCTTTTTGAATATCGAATTTTGAACCTGATTTTCCGATGCGTTCAATTGTGAATAGTTCAATCAATTGCGCGTTATCAAATAGTTCATCATTATTCCCTGGATTCCAGCCTAACAATGCAAGAAAATTCATTGTGGCTTCCGGCAAAAATCCAGATTCACGGAAACCCATAAATTTAGCTCCCGTGGTAGGATCGTTCCATTCAATTGGGAATACAGGATATCCACCCAGGTCACCATCGCGTTTGCTTAATTTGCCATTTCCATCTGGCTTGAGTAACAATGGCAAATGCGCAAATTGGGGCATCACATTTTCCCAACCAAGATATTTATAGAGCAGCACATGTATGGGGGCAGAAGGCAGCCATTCTTCACCACGAATGACATGGCTTATTTTCATTAAATAATCATCAACCACATTAGCCAAGTGGTATGTAGGCATACCATCGGATTTCATAAGCACTTTATCATCCAACGATGAAGAATGGACCATAACCCAACCTCTAATCAAATCATTGATTCTGATTTCTTCTTTACGTGGAACTTTTAAACGAATCACATATGGCTTCTCTGAGTTGAGCCATTCTTTAACTTCATCCTCCGGCATTGTCAATGCATTTTTCATTTGCATACGGGTGATTGAGTTATATTTTGGATCAGGCACTTTAGCAGCTTCAAGCCTTTTGCGCATTTCTTCCAGTTCTTCAGAAGTGTCAAAAGCATAATATGCAAAACCGGCTTCTACTAATTGCATAGCATACTGCATATACATACTTTTGCGTTCACTCTGGCGATATGGCGCATAAGGCCCTCCATTCCAAGGGCTTTCATCTAATGTTATTCCTATCCATTCCAGTGCTTCTTTAATATATTCTTCAGCACCGGGAACAAATCGGTTCTGATCTGTGTCTTCAATACGAAGGATCATGGTACCTTTTTGTTTTTTAGCAAAAAGATAATTGTAAAGAGCAGTTCGCACGCCACCTATATGTAAAGGTCCTGTGGGACTGGGGGCAAAGCGTACACGTACAGGCAAGTTTGACATTTGATTGGATTGTTTTTTTTAAATGAGGGTGCGAAAATAAGGGTAATAAGAGAGTTTCTGAAATGTTTTTTATTTAAGGAATCGAAATGATTTATAATATAATTGCAAAAAGAACATGAATTAGAAGAACATAGTTAATTTCTGCTAATTAATCTATCACAATCTGCCAAATTTGTGTTGTTCGTGTGCCATTTATAATTTATAAATAAGGTACTTTTGAAAAAAAATAATTTATAAATGCAAATATACCATCATACTCCTCAGCTTACTATAAATAATCCACAAATAGCTACAATTGGGATGTATGACGGTGTTCATTTGGCACATAAAGAAATATTGTCGCTTATAGCAAAAGAAGCTAAATTAAAAGGGTGTGAGAGTATGCTTATTACTTTTGATCCGCATCCGAGAAAAATATTGAACAAAAATGCAGGGTTTAGTTTATTGACAACATTAAATGAGAAAATAGAATTGGTAAGTGCATGTGGGATTGATAATTTTGTAATTATTCCGTTTGATTTTCATTTTTCTGAAATTTCAGCTTCGGATTTTGTAGATAAAATTCTAAACAAACAATTGAATGTGAAGCATTTAATTATTGGTTATGATCATCATTTTGGAAAAAATAGAGAAGGGAATTTGACATTTTTGATGACGAATCAAGAAAAATTCGGTATCACAGTTGAAGAAATTGACAAGCAAAAAATAAATGAAAGAGTTATCAATTCAACAGATATTAGAAATGCTCTTAATAAAGGGGAAATAGAAGTTGCAAATCAACTGTTGGGCAGAAATTACCAATTAGTTGGCATAGTAATCAAAGGAAAACAACTCGGTAGAACTATTGGATTTCCTACTGCCAATATTCAACTGCCTGATAACGAAAAACTTATTCCACAACCAGGTGTGTATGCTGTTAAGGTGAAAATAAATGATTCAACATATAAGGGAATGATGAATATTGGATTTAAACCCACTTTTGGTGAACATGTGCTTTCAATTGAAGTACATATATTTGATTTCAACAGCGACATATATAATAAAGACATTATCATTTATTTTGTGAAAAAATTAAGAAATGAAATAAAATTTGAAAATATAGGTGCATTAAAGGATCAACTTGCAATTGATAAAACTGATGCTATGTTGGTAATGAATGCATAGTATAAGAGGCTTAATTACCAAAACAATATTTTTTAAGGTTTTTGAATTTTATCATTGAATATTTAATAGCAATATTTTGCTTTCATTGACTAGAAAAAATATATTCAGTAAATTTGAAAAAAAAGGATATGTTAACTAAAGATAAAATTCATTATACGATAGATAATTTGCCTGATAATTTTACTATTGATCAAGTGATAAGTGAAATAATTTTATTAGATAAAATAGAACAAGGAATTATGGATGCAAATGAAGGGCGAATTTTCACCACCGATGAAATAAAAGATAGGTTAAATAAATGGTTAAAATAATTTGGACTCAGAGAGCATTATTTGATTTAGAAGATATTGGTGAATATATTTCAAAAGATTCAACAAAATATGCAAAACTCACTTTAGAAAAGTTACTAAATACCGCAGATTTGATTTCGAATAATCCTTTTTTTGGAAGAAAGGTTCCCGAGACAAATGATGAAAATATCAGAGAAGTAATTAAAGGAAATTACAGAGTAATTTATCAAATTAAGAATGAAAATACTGTATATATTTTGACAGTATATCATACGGCAAGATTATTATCTGATTCAAAGATTACTTAATCCTTCAAAAAACCAACCCTTAATAGCTAAATTGTTAAACTAAATCTTTAAATCATTTAGTATTTATTCGAAAAATTAAATTAATTTTTCGAATTCTTAATCCGGTATGTTACAGAGCCTTACTATAAAAAATTATATTTTAATTAACTCGCTGGAACTTAAACCGGAGTTAGGCTTAAACATAATCACAGGTGAAACCGGGGCAGGTAAGTCAATAATTTTAGGTGCCATTGGACTATTGGCAGGGGAGCGAGCTGATACCAAAGTGCTTTTGAATCAAGAAGAGAAATGTATCATTGAAGGAGTATTTACAATTGAACAACCTGAAGTAAAGATTTTATTTGCCAATAATGATTTGGATGATTCAGACACCTGCATCATCAGGAGGGAAATATCTCCACAAGGCAAATCAAGAGCTTTTGTAAATGACACGCCTGTTACCCTTGATGTGGTTAAAGAAATTGCCTCTAATTTACTGGATGTCCATTCCCAACATGATAATTTATTGCTTTCAAAAGCCAATTTTCAATTGAATATCATTGACTTATTTGCAAAAAATGAAACTGCTAAAAGTCAATATTACAATACATATAAAAAATACATAGAAACTGAGAAAAAACTGGTTGAATCGCAAATTTTAGCTCAGGAATCAAAAAAAACATCAGATTATGATTTGTTCATACTCAAAGAATTAAAAGAGGCAAATCTTGAGAATATCAGCGAACAAGAACTTTTGGAACAGGAACTTGAGATACTAGAACACGCCCAAGAAATAAAACTTAAGCTTGACGAAGCAGTAAATATGCTTAATGAGAGTGATTTGTCCATTAATGTTCAAATGGGATTATTACAAAACAATATTTCCTCAATTAGCAGAATAGCTTCAAATTTCGAATCCTATAAATCAAGAATTGGAAATGCAATATTTGAACTAAAAGATATTACAAAAGAACTTTCAAAAGAATCCGACAAAATTGATGATGACCCGGAAAGAGTTGAATACGTAAAGGAAAGATTATCGACCATATACAAACTTCAAAAAAAACATTCGGTTACAGATATAAGTGGTTTGATAAAAATTAGAGAAGCTTTGGTTCAAAAAACAGCACTAATTGAATCGTCTGATGAACTCATAAAACAACTTGAAAATCAACTGAAAATAATAAAAGATGAATTGGTGAATCAGGCAAATGAATTGAGTATGACTCGTAAAAATGCATTTGATGAAATTGAAAAACCAATAATAGCACTTTTGAAAGAATTAGGAATGCCTGAAAGTACTTTTGTAATTGAACAAAGTTCAATAGATTTTACTTCCACAGGAATAGACAAAATAAATATGCTTTTTTCGGCCAATAAAGGCTTTGCTCCGGTTTCGTTGAAAAATGCAGCTTCCGGAGGCGAATTTTCACGTTTGATGTTTGCACTTAAATACATTATGGCAAAGTCAACTCAAATGCCAACTATAATTTTTGATGAAATAGATACCGGAATTAGTGGCGAGATTGCTCGAAAAATGGGAAACCTGATGCGAAAAATGGCTGTTGGGCATCAACTGATTACCATTACCCATTTGCATCAAATTGCAGCAAGGGGCAACACCCATTTTTATGTATATAAATCAGAAGGTCAGCAAGTTACAAACACTTCCATTCGCAAATTGTCAGAAGACGAAAAAGTACAAAAAATTGCTGAAATGATAGGAGGTGCCAATCCTTCTTCTATTGCCATACAAAGTGCAAAAGAAATGTTATTGGAAGAATAAAATTTTCACCAGACTTGAAACTCCGGTTGCCATAACCAACAGCAATACAATTGTTTTAAATTGTGATTCTGAAATAAATTTTAATAGCCACTTACCACAAAAAGTACCCGAAATACTTACAATTAGTAAAATTGGCACTAAATACAAATCTTTAAAGTCCATATAGCCATTAAAAAAATACACCACACTTCTACTGGCATCCACTCCCAAATCAATAATAGCGGATGTTGCAATAAAAACCTCTGTTTTAAGGTTGAAAGCTACTAATGATAATCCACGAATTGCCCCACCGGTACCCAACAAACCTGCCAAAAAACCGGATAAAACACCTGTGCCAATAGAATTGGGCAAAGTCGGTTTGATTTCAAGTTTTTTGAATATTAAAAAAATAGAACTTAACACTATTAAAAACAAGGACAAACAAATTTCAAGTAAATAAGAATCAAAGAGTTTAGATAAAAAAGCACCCATAATAACAAATAACACAGCAGGAATTCCAATAGAAAGAATGATTTTGGTTTCAAAACCCGATTTGAATAAAAATATTTTTGAAATATTGCTCGAAACATGAAAAAGTGCAGTAATGCCCAATACGGAGTGAAAATCAAGGAAATAAGCTGCAATTGGAATAAAAAACAAGGACGATCCAAATCCGCCTATCGTCCCTAACACCTCCGCAATGAATGCCAGAATGATAAAATATTCCAAATGAGCCATAAATATGATTTTAAATCTATTTGAAATGAGCTTTCAAAACTCATTTGGAATGTCGATAATTTTGAACTACCTCCACAAAGTATTTAACATTATCGGGATTAATGTCCGGATATAATCCGTGTCCAAGGTTGGCTATGTATTTGCTTGGCCCAAAAGCAGATAACATCTGTTCGGTTTTAAGTTTAATTACGGCTTTGTCGGCATATAAAACACAAGGATCCAGATTGCCTTGTAAAGTTTTATTTGGCATTAAAGTTTTGGATTCATTAATGTCCATACACCAATCGAGACCTACGACATTACAATTGGTTTGATTCCAAGTTTTTCTGGCAAAATAAGCATCCTTTGCAAAAACGATTGTGGGTACTTCAACAATAGATTCGCAAATAGTTTTGATGTATTTGGCAGAAAATTGATCATAAACGTCAGGCTGCAAAATGCCTGCCCAAGAATCAAAAATTTGTACCAAATCCACCCCTGCTTCAATTTGAGCTTTCAGATATTTAATGGTACTTTGAGTTATTTTGTCGAGTAATATGTGTGAGCCTTCGGGGTTGTTATACAGCCACTTACGTGCATTAGAAAATGTTTTTGAGCCACTTCCTTCGGTCATGTAAGCAAATATGGTCCACGGAGCACCTGCAAACCCAATCAATGGCACTTTGTTATTCAATTCTTTTTTGGCAATTTTAATTGCGTCAATTACATATTTAAGTTGCTCAGGTTCAGCAATTGCCAATTTATCAATATCTGCATTGGTTTGAATGGACTTTGGAAACCAGGGGCCTTTTTTTTCTTGCATTTCATAGGGTAAGCCCATTTCTTCAGGTATCACTAAAATATCGCTAAAAATGATTGCTGCATCAACTCCAAAAATATCTACAGGCTGTATGGTTACTTCAGCCGCAGCATCAGGGTTTTTTACAAAATCTTTAAAATCAGGGAATTTGTCTCTTACTTGGCGATATTCTTTTAATACTCTGCCTGCTTGACGCATCATCCATACCGGAGTGCGTTCGGTGGGTTGCCCAAGGGCAGCCTTAATCAATAAATCGTTTGTCAAGATGTTGTAAATTTGGGACGAAGTTACTTCGAATTGTACACTTCTAAAAGTATGCTTTGAAGGTTTTCGAACATTTCTTCATCCTTCATAATATATTCTCTTAATCCTTGCTTAATTAAACTATGAACCAATGTAGATTCTTCTTGTCCACTTAGCATTACTACTTTTTGATTAGGATTGATTTCTAAGATTTTCTTAAATACCTCATCGCCATTCATTAAAGAAACGTCATCATTATTCAAATAATAATCCAAAAGAATAATGTCAGGCTTTTGATCTAATGCCAAAATGCATTCTTCTCCATTGGTATATTTGGAAATACTGAAATGAGCGTTGATGCTTCCTTCTTCTTCTTTACTAATCAAGTGACTTTCAATTAAATACATGAAAGCTTCATTGTCATCAACAATAAATAATGAAATATTTTTATAAACACCTTCTTTTGGTTTAGTGCCCGGTTTTACTTCTAAACCTTTTCCAAAAATTTTATCAAAAAGACCCATCAACTATATTAAAGATTGTTCAAGTATTCATTCAACTCGTTGATTACCAAAGGATATTCAGAATTGAATTCATTAACAAGACTCGGTAACTCGTGACGTTTGTTAACGTCTGGCGAATTTAATTCTATTTTTTTTAATATTTCAACCATTCTTTGATTTCCTAAGTAACGAAAATTACTTTTTAAAAAATGTGCATTGCCGCGGAGTGAATTCCAGTTTTTAAGTGCGTAGTTTTCTTTTAAGAGTGTGGAGTTACGCTCGGAACCATCAATAATTTCACGAACAAGCTTTTTTATTATGGGTTTTTTGTCGCCAATGATTGAAATAATGGTATCAGTATTGAAGTGTCTGTAGTTCATATAGGTTTATGACTGTATGCCAATAAATGTTTTATACGCTAATTTACTGATAATGATACAAATATTATGTGGAAAAGGTTAATAAAAATACGTTAATATTGCAATAAAAATCACATATAAATGGAAAACCCTGTTCTTATTTTTGGTGCAAAAGGTATAGCATTAACGGTATTAGAAATATTTGAATCAAATAAAGTGCTAGTGTATGGCTTTCTGGAGGACGATACCTCATTCCACGGTAAAGAAATACAAGATTGGCAGGTTTTTGGCCCTACTGATGATGTCGGTTTTCTCAATATCATCGGCAAAAAAGCAGATGCATTTGTAGCAATTGAGAATAATAAAGTACGTAAAAATATTACTCAAATGCTTATTGAAACTTGCAAGGCTATGCCTGTGAATGCCATTCACGAACGAGCATATATAAGCAAAATTGCGTCACTCGGGCATGGAAATATGGTAGCTGCTGGGGCTTACCTGGGAGCAAAAGTTCAAGTAGGTAGCCACTGTATTATTCATGGAAATGTTGTGTTGGATTCAAATGTAAAAGTGGAAGATTATGTTCAGATCGGTGCCGGCACGGTTATCAATCCGGAAGTGACTGTAGAGGAAGGCGCTTTTGTAGGTTCGGGAGTAACAGTAATTTCAGGAGTAACTATTGGCAAAAATGCGCGAGTTGGAGCAGGTTCGGTAGTAATGAGCAGTGTGAAAGCCGGTCAAACGGTATTTGGTGTACCTGCGGTAGAAGTGAAGAGTTAATTTAAGATTTTAGATTGTCAAAACAAACTAATCTGCCCACTTTTGATAAATAAATCCGTGCGCAAGCTTGGAACCGTTTTGTCTTTCATATACTTTTTACGTGCCATATGGTGCATCATTCTGATGTTTTCAGCGATTTTACCTTCTCCACGCATCCGAGTGCCAAACCTGCTATCGTTGAGTTGACCTCCGTGACATTCTTTGATTTGATTAATTACTTTTTCAGCCCTATCCGGAAAGGATTTGTGAATCCAGTCGGTAAAAATTTGTCCAATAGCACCATTCAACCTAACTACCGTATATCCCGCAACCAAAGCTCCATATTCGGCTGATTGTTTTATGATTTCGGGGATTTCATGATTATTTAATGATGGGATAATGGGTGCGGTCATCACGCCACATGGTATCCCGGCTTTAGTTAGGGTGTCAATTATTTTGAGTCTTTGTTTGGCAGTTACAGTCCTAGGTTCCAACTTTAGCCTCAGATCTTCGTCCAAGGTTGTAATTGATATCATTACAAATGTCAATTGCATGGATGCCAATTCGCTAAGCAAACCAATATCGCGAAGAATAAGTGCGTTTTTGGTAATAATACTCACCGGATTGCGATATCGGAGGCATACCTCAAGTATTTTTCTGGTGAGTTTGAAGTTTTTTTCGGCAGGTTGGTAACAATCGGTATTACCGGAAAGTGAAATGGTTGAAGGAATCCAACTTTTGGAATTGAATTTTTTCTCAACCAAATCGGGGGCGTTTATCTTTGCCATTATTTTGGTTTCGAAGTCAATTCCTGCCGAAAATCCATAATATTCATGTGAATTACGCGCATAGCAATACACACATCCATGTTCACATCCCTGATATGGATTGGCCGAAAACATCATGCCTACATCGCTGCTTTCAATTTCGTTAATAATGTTTTTGGCATTTTCATGCAAGTATTGCGTACGCGGATGGGTTAAGTATTCATGTTCGATAAGAAAGTCATCCGGTTCATATTCAATATGGTTATTTAAAAATTTGTTTTGTGGATTGGATTGGGAACCTCTTCCTTTAATTCGATCGAAATTTTCGACTTCCATGTTTACAATTTGAAGAAAAATTTTAAGGATAAAACTTCAATTAGGAAATTTAATTGTCCACATAGATTGAAAAAAGATTTAATTAACTAAAGAATGAAATGTTTCTTTGGCTTTTTGAATAGAACTAGAGTCCAAATTGCCTAAATTCGCAATAATTAATTCTTTTTTTAAGGTTACAATCCTGTCTATTTTTAAAACGGATTTGACTTTTAGTTTGTTAGATTGGGAAGGAGAAATAATTATTTCATTGGATGTAGTTGATTCTGGTATTACTGAACTAATTGCTGCTACAATAATATCCTTATATTTATCTTTAGTTTCTGCAATTACCATGGCGGGTCTTGCTTTTACAGAAGTTAATTCTGAAAATGGAAAGGGAATTAATAAGATATCGCCAAATTTCATTTCAAATATTCCTGATACAAATTTTCAGAATCATTTTCCCAAAAATCAAAAGATTGGGTATCAGACGTCATATTTCTAATTTCTAAATCTTCTTTGTCAGAAATTTCATCCAATATTGTAATTATGATATTTAGTTTCTTTTTCGAATGAAATTTTTCGAGTGGTAAAAATTTTCCCTCATCATATATTCCTTTAATGGAAAGCATATCAAATAGTTTTTACAAATATACTTTAAAAATTGCTTCGCTAAATATTTTTCAATTTTGTGCTAAGTTTGGGTTTAAAATTAATTTAGTTAATGAAAAAGATATTAGTCACCGGTCATACCGGATACATAGGAGTACATTTAGTGGAGTTATTAAAAAAAGCCGGATATTATGTGATTGGGGTTGATATCAATTTGTTCGAAGGCTGTGAATGGGAGCCAATTACAAAGCCTGATTCAGAGATTATTAAAGATATCCGATCGTTGACTGTTGAAAATTTGAAAGGGGTTGAATGTGTGATGCATTTGGCCGCAATTTCCAATGATCCTATGGGGGATTTGAATGCCGATATCACCTATAGTATTAATAGAGAGGGAAGTATTCGATTGGCCAAAATTGCAAAAGAAGCAGGTGTGTCGCGATTTTTGTTTTCGAGCAGTTGTTCGATATATGGCAAAAGTGACAAACCTGATATGGAAGAAACGGATCCAACAACTCCATTGACCGCTTATGCAATTTCAAAAATTGATTGTGAGAAGGCGATTTCGGAGATGGCCGATGATTCGTTCAGTCCGGCATTTCTGAGGAATGCGACTGCCTATGGACATTCGCCAATGTTACGTATTGATTTGGTAGTGAATAACTTACTTGCTTGTGCGGTAGCGAGAGGCGATATAAGAATAATGAGTGACGGTACTCCATGGCGACCATTGATTCATTGCAAAGATATAGCAAGGGCTTTTGTCGCATTTCTGGAAGCACCTAAAGAAAAGATACACAATCAAATAGTGAATATCGGAGGAAATAAAGAAAACTTTCAGGTGAAAGATGTGGGCGACTTGGTTCAAAAATTGGTCCCTTATGCTCAAATTGTGTATACGGGTGAAGCCGGAAACGATTCCAGAGATTATAAAGTACGGTTTGATAAACTCAATAAACTACTTCCTAATTTCAAGTTAGAATATACCCTTGAAAGTGGCATGGCTGAGTTGTTTGAAAAATACAAAGAGAATCATTTTTCAGAAAAAGATTTTAATAGTGACCAATTTGTACGATTACGAACTTTGAAGAAAAGGCTAGAGAAGTTGAAATAATGTTAAATGTTAAAGGTTGAATGAAAATGGATCAAAAAAAGAAAAACATAATAATTACATTTATAGCGACTTTAAATGCTTTAATATTTTTGGGACTTGGAATTTGGTCATTTACATTGTACCGCGACCTTGAAAATTGCAGAAATGGAGTTGTAAAAAATATTGTTAATACAAAGTAAACTTCTATACGTCAACACTTCAAGACGTCAAAACCTCAACATTTTGTACTTTAACACTTAGCACCTGAATACATCATAACATCAAATCGTCTTATCGTCAACACTTGGAAACATTAACACTTTAACACTTAGCACCTGAACACGTTAACACTTCAAAATCGTCAACACATCATATCGTCACTTCGTATTATAGACATTCATTGCCCGTTCCACACCATCAGTACAAAAACTTAAAATAGCATCAGAAGCTTTGTCTAAAATAGGTAAATAGGTTTCGTATTCTTCTTTGGAGAATCGACTTAATACATAATTCACTTGCTGACCTTTGGGGAAATTGTTTCCAATTCCCATTCGAAGGCGGGCATAATTTTCTGTTTGAAGCGTTTCATTAATGCTGTTGAGACCATTTTGACCACCACTGCTACCTTTGGCACGCAAACGCATGGTGGCAAGTGGGAGGTTTAGGTCATCGGTAATGACTAATATATTTTCAATTGGTATTTTTTGATTTTGCATCCAATAATTCACTGCCTTTCCACTCAAGTTCATGAAAGTGGTGGGTTTGATTAAGGTGATGGATTTTCCTTTGTATTTAAGTTCGCAAATTGAAGCCAATCTGTCACTTACAAAGGTAAGATTGTGTTTCTTGGCAAAATGATCTAATACCATAAAACCAATATTGTGCCTTGTAAGTTCGTATTCCAAACCAATGTTGCCCAGTCCGGCTATGAGATACTTCATTTTAATTTCTAATTATTTACTTCGATAAATTCCAGTATATCAGCGAGTTCGTCAAAGGATTTGAGACCGGGGGCGGATTCATTTCCTCCTTTAAGAGCAATAGCAAAAGCCTGATATGTATGAAATAACTCTGGAATACTATCCTTGGAAACTCCTGTTGCAAATATTAATTGGTATCCATATTCATCTCTCATATCTTTAATTAAAGAATGATGATTATTCAGAGAATTTGAACTTCCTTCCAATACTACTTTGGATCCAAAAGGAGGATATTTCTTAGTACTGGAATCCAAATCAAACAGATACATTAAAGGTGTTTTGAAAGCAAAATCATTCCCCGATTCAACTAACAAATATTCTGGATTTAATGCATTTATTACATTGTTTATATCCTCATTATTCATCCCAACACACTCAGCAATTACTTCAATACCTGAAATCCAACCCTTGATTGCATTAACTAAATCAATTCCTACATATCTATGATTTATTGGATTACAATCAAAACCTAAGAATTGAACTCCCATTCCTGCACAATAGCGTGCATCACTCAAATTATTAACAGATTGGATATAAACTTTATGTTGAAGCATGATTTTGAATTGATTACAAAAGTAGATACAATTTTTAGAATAAACTGAGTTGAGGAAATAGAAAATAACAATTCAAAAAATTATGAAATCGATTGCATTTTAATCATAAATATTGTTTATTTACAATTATTCCTTTGAATTGTTATATAATATTAATTAAAAAGGTACATGAAAAAACTAAAACAACTATTAATACTTCTATCTGTATTATTTTTTTACGATGCAAAATCACAATCTTTTCCCGGTCAAATTGGCGTTGGGTTAGGTGGACTAGGTAGCGTAGGATTATCAGCTGTATATCCGGATGTGGCACCCACAGCCAATTGGAAATCACCTGACTTTGCAGGCAATCCGGTTACTGTGGATGCCAATGGATGGCCTACTCAAAACTTTGATTTGACGGTATTTGATGCTCGTCCTTTCAACGCGTGGAATTATCCGGGGCAACCAACGGATGATCCTCAGGGGATTGTAACACCTACGATATTTGGATCTTATATTTTTTCTTGGAATGGTTCTGCCAGCATTACAAATTTTTCAGATAATGGAAGTATGTCAATAAATGGACCTGTTTACAATGCTACAAGCAACATGAGTACTATGACAGTGAATTGGAATACAGCAACTTGTGGAGGAGGCTGGAACTGTTCATTTTTTTATTTGCGATTTACCAATACAAAAGCAACCAATGCATCTGCAACAAATACAGGTATTAAAAACCTTAAAATTATTCGTCCCGGTTTTAACCCAACTACCACTCAGTTATTCAACAATACATTTGTGAATGCAATAAGTCCTTTCAGTACTATGAGATTTATGGATTGGACTGGCACCAATGGAAATCCAGAAGTAAACTGGACAGATCGGCAGCTTACAACCAACTACCCTTACAATAGAGCTCCCTGGGAACACGTAATAGCGTTAGCAAATTTAACAGGCAAAGATATTTGGATAAATATTCCTGCACAAGCTACGGATGCCTACGTGCAATCGTTGGCAAACATGTTTAAAGACAATTTGAGAACAGATATCAATGTATATATTGAATATAGCAATGAAGTATGGAATGGTATGTTTGCGCAGGAAGCTTACAATACCAATTTGGCCGTCAATGGAGCTGCGGATGCCGATGTTAGAGCATATGCCACCGCAAATTTGTGTGCTTGTAATAACATTTACAGAGTATTAAGAGTCGCCAAAAGAATTGTAAGAATTGGCCAAATATTTTCCACAACCTTAGGTGTAAATATCAACCCTACTTCCAGAATAAGGCCTGTTTTGGCTTGGCAAATAGGCGGATTTCGCCAAGAGTATCAGTATGCATTGCAGTATATCAAAGATACATATGCAACGCCAAACAGCAAAAATACGAATAACTATATTTATGGTATTGCTGGAGCCCCTTACTTTAATGATGGAGGGGCAGCTACCAATGCTACTCCTGCTCAAGTGGTAACTGCAATGATTGCAAATAGTGATGGAAATGTGCCTGGTGTTGTAGAGTTGGCGCAATATGCCTCAACTTATGGCGTAAGAAATTTGCAATATGAAGGCGGTCCCGATATCGGAGGAGGAAATGCCACTAATATTCAGAACCGGGTGTTAGCCAATAGAATTCCTCAAATGCAAACAGCAATAAATCGGAATTATGCTAGAAACTGGTTTTCCACCACCGCCACAGGTACAGCACCAGTCACAGTTAATGGATTAGCAAATTATTTTGTAATGGATGGAGGTAATCCAAGCAGGTATGGAGCATGGGGATCTTCAGAAGATTTATCACAATTATATAATACTTCTGTTTCAGGCAAATATCAGGCATTGTGCTCACTTACAGGCATATGTGGAACGGCACCATTAGTGGCAATTACTTCCCCGACTGCCAATAGTACTCAATCAGGTACATTTACTATATCAACCAATACTACGGTTACAAGTTTGCCAATTTCAACAGTTGAGTTTTTTGTGAATGGATTGCTTATTGGTTCAGATAATTCATCCCCTTATTCGATTAACTGGACACCTACAACTATCGGAATCAATACTTTGTATGCGAGAGTAGTGGATAATGTTGGAAGGTTTTACTTGGCTCCGGCAGTTACTATTTATACAACTACCGCTGCAAGTTCATTAAATGTGTCTCCTACCAGTTATAATTATGCTTCATCCGGAAGTTCACAATTATTTACAGTAACCAGTAATGTCAGTTGGACAGCAACTTCGTCACAGTCATGGCTTACTTTGAGTAGTAATACCGGCACGAATAACGGAGCATTTAATGCAACAGCAAATATTAACACTGCAGTTGGCGCTCGATTTGCAGTAATTTCATTAACCGGGGGTAGTTTGTCACAAATAATAAATATCACTCAGGCAGGAGCTTTGCCAGGTGGAACTGTTTTTTATATAAGCCCTACAGGAAACGATGCAAATTCCGGATTATCACCAGCAACTGCATGGCAAACTGCCACTCAAGTAAAAAATTATGCTTGGACCACCGGTTTTAATCCCGGGGACAAAATACTTTTTCAGGGGAACACTACAATTACAGGAGACTTATACTTTGAAAGAAACAGACCTGTTGCTGGTAAAAATGTAGGATTGCCGAATAATTTGATCAGTATTGGAACCTATGGTGGAGGTATGGCTACAATTAATTCAGGCAATAGCTCAGGCATTTATATGTATAACACAGCTGGTTACAGCATTGCAGGGATTAAGTTTTCAGGAACTGCTAAAGGCGTCAATAATAACGCCGGTATGTCATTTTATGCCGATGCAAATCAACTTTTTAGCACGCTGATTATTAATAATGTAGAGGCTTATGGATACGATTCGGGATTGAGCTTAGGTGAGTGGTGTGCGTCTACACCATACTTAGGTTTCACCAATGTAAGTATCATTGGATCCAGGTTTTATGATAATTTGGAAGGAGGAGTTGGTTCCTATGGTCGTTCCAAATCAAGCCACACAAATTTGTACATGAGAGATGTATATACATATAGAAATTATGGCGACCCTGTTAAAACAGCCAATTCCGGAAGTGGAATAGTTGTTTCGGGATTTGATGGCGGACTTGTAGAATATTGCACTGCATATGACAATGGAAAAGATAATATCGCTTCTTCAGGAGGCCCAGTAGGAATTTGGGCATATGAAGCCAAAAATATAACTTTTCAATATTGCGAATCATATGCGAATAAGTCATTGGGTCTTGATGGTGGTGGTTTTGACTTAGATGGAGGTACAGAGAACTGTATCATTCAATATTGCTATTCGCATGACAATTATGGTCCTGGATTTTTGTATGCGCAATATGGTGGTGCTACGACCATGCAAAACGATATCATGCGCTATAATGTGAGTGTAAATGATGGTCGTCAAGGTTCTAAAAGTGCCGTATATTTTTGGGGAGGCAGCACATTTAGCAATTGTCATTTTTACAATAACACAATTTATGCCGACAATTCTACCGGTAAAGTAAATGGCACAGGGGGTATTGTATATTTAAATGGAACCAATTATTCCGGAATAAAAGTTCGCAATAATATTTTTTATGTTACGGGTGGAGCAACACTTATCAATACAAACGGTGCTAATCCTGCAACCTCCGTCATTCATTTTCAAGACAATGCATATTATGCTGCCGATGGCAATTATCAATATTTATGGGGTGGAGCCACTTATACGAGTTTGTCCGCTTGGAAAGCAGCCGCAACCGGACAAGAAATGGATGGAGGGAACTCATTAGGCTTTCAAGGCAATCCATTATTAGTAAATCCAGGACAAACCATCACTTTTAATAATCCATTTGCAATAGCAACATCACTTACCGGATATCGTTTGCAAATAACATCTCCACTAATTGGGGCAGGGTCAGATTTGAGGACAGCTCCTTTTGGTTCGCAAACTATTGGAGGGTTTGATTTTTATGGAAATACCATTCCACAAGGAAATGCGTTTGATGTGGGCGCACATGAATATCAATCATTCTTGACTATTCCCGGAATCAGTAGTCTTAATTTTAGTGCTGCGGGTGGCAATTTTACAATTACCATATTAAGTAATCTCAATTGGAATGTATTGGGTACCAATAGTTGGTTGACAGTTAATACCTTGTCAGGTTCAAACAGCGGATCGCTAAGTATAACAGCGAGCGCAAATGCAAGTGTTACAGGTAGGAATGCGACATTAACGATTACCGGAGGTGGAATTACCCAATTTATAACGGTTAATCAAGCGGGTGCAGCAGGTAGTAATTTGACGGTGAATACTAACTTGTTATATTATAGCTATCGGGTTGCCACACAGCCTATTTCTGTAACTTCAAATGTAAGTTGGTCTGCGACCTCATCACAACCATGGTTGAGCTTTACCGGTGGTTCGGGTACCAATAATGGCACTTTTAATGTTGTTTCATCTTTGCATACGATTGCAGGATTACGTACTGCCCAAATAAGTGTAACAGGTGGTGGGTTTACCAGAATCATTAACATTACCCAGACGGGAATATTGCCTTTGAAAATTGCTTGTTTAGGTAATTCAATTACTCAAGGAAATGTAGTAGGAGGGGTTGTGAATCAATGGAGTTATCGCTTCTTTTTATGGGAAAAATTAGATTCGTTGAGTATGAATATTGATATGGTCGGATTTATTCCATATTGGTTCAATGAGACTTCCGGAACAATGGTTACTACACCATTATCGAGATATACTGCAAGGACGTTTGATAGAGATCATGATGCATATTATGGCATCACATCAAGTAGTCATTTAAAAGGTGATCCAAGCACAGGTTGGACAGGTTCTCCTCTGCCTTCATTGGCAAACAGAAGTTATTTTCCGGATTTTGCATTACTCCATATAGGTACTAATGATAACGACTCCGAAGTTACAACAACGGTAAGCAACATTAATGCCACTATTGATGAAATGCGCAAAAGAAATCCAAACGTGGTGGTGCTATTGGCTAAACTGATTACAAGCTGGAAGCCAATAAATGCTAAGGTAGATTCGATAGTGTTAGCAAAGTCCACTGCACAATCCCCAGTTGTGATGGTGGATATGCCTCCAGGTTTTATAAATGACCCAGCTGCACCTGGTACAATGACATTTGATTGGGTTCATCCAAACACGGTTGGCAGTGTGTTCATGGCAAAACGTTGGTTTGATCCGTTGATTCAATATATCAATGATCCAATATTTCCTTCATCCCCAGCTACGATAAGTGCCACTAATTTGACTACGTCTACGTCCAGAATTAATTGGGCTTCAGCTTCGGACAATTATGGCATCAAGGGATACAGAATTTTTATAAATGGTTCATATGTAACCAGTTTGTCAGGAACAGCATATACGGTTACAGGTCTTACTCAAGGGGTAAATTATCCAGTGACAGTGGTTGCTGTAGATTTTGCAAATAATTTATCAGGACCTGCGGTAACAAATATTTTTATTCCGGTTTCAAGTTTCTTAACTGCAAATCCATTGATAATTAATTATCCATCTGGTGGGAATAGTCAAAATATATCCATCACCTCAAATGTATCGTGGACCAGCACCAGCTCACAACCATGGTTAACCTTAACGGGAGGAAGTGGAACGAATAACGGAACGATCTCTGCAACCGCAGCAGCGAATACCGCAACCGGTATCAGAACGGCACAGGTAACGGTCTCAGGAGGTGCATTAACACAAATTATTAATATAACCCAATCTGGAGCAGCAGCAAGCTTGACTGCCAATCCAACGACCTTAACATATGCATCGGCAGGTAGCAGCCAAAACATCGGAATCACCTCAAATGTTAGCTGGACGAGCAGCAGCTCACAACCCTGGTTAACCTTAACAGGAGGCAGTGGTACCAACGATGGCACCATATCAGCAACCGCATCAACGAATACCGCCACAGGAATCAGAACGGCACAAGTGACAGTCACAGGAGGTGCATTAACACAAATTATTAATATCACCCAATCGGGAGCAGCGGCTAGCTTAACAGCCAATCCAACAACATTAACCTATGCTTCGACAAGCTCAACACAGGCTATATCCATCACTTCAAATGTTAGCTGGACCAGTACAAGCTCACAGCCATGGTTAACCTTAACAGGAGGCAGTGGAACCAACAATGGCACAATATCAGCAACCGCATCAGCGAATACCGCCACTGGAATCAGAACGGCACAAGTGACAGTCACAGGAGGAGCCTTAACTCAAATCATTAACATTACCCAAAGTGGAGCAGCAGCGAGCTTAACTGCCAATCCAACGACATTAAACTATGCTTCGACAAGCTCAACACAGGCTATATCCATCACTTCAAATGTTAGCTGGACAAGTACGAGCTCACAACCCTGGTTAACCTTAACAGGAGGCAGTGGAACCAACAACGGAACGATTTCTGCAAATGCATCAGCAAATACGGCAACTGGCATTAGAACAGCACAAGTGACGATCACAGGAGGCGCATTAACACAATTCATCAACATTACCCAATCGGGAGCATCTTTTGCCATTGGTAATAAATATTATGTAAATGATGTAAGTGGTAGCGATGCAAATGATGGTATTTCGCAGGCAACTCCTTGGAAGTCAGTCGCAAAAGTGAATGCTATGATGTCGTTATTTAGCCCAGGAGATAGCATATTATTTAAGCGCAATGGGGTATTTAGAGGTCAACTAACTATTTCTAAATCAGGAGATAATACAGGAAAAATTAACTTTGGGGCTTATGGACTTGGTGATTTGCCGGTATTATCTGGTGCCACTTCACTTTCTGGTTGGATAGCCTTGGGAGGAAATATTTTTGAAACTACTTGTAGTGGTTGTGGCTCTGTCGTCAATGGCGTGTTTATAGAAGGTGTACCTCAAACGCTTGGACGCACGCCTAATTTTAACACCACAAATAAGGGATATCTTACTATTGCGGCTCATTCTGGAACCACTCAACTCACTGCTGTAAGTTTGCCGGATGCCAATGATTATACAGGAGGACAACTCGTTTCTAGAAGTGTACGTTGGGTGTTAGACGAGTATCAAATAATCTCCCAAGTGGGTAATGTCTTTAATTTGGCGAGTTCAAACTATTATCAATTGACAGATAATACTGGTTTTTTTATTCAAAATCATCCGGCAACGCTCGATAGTGAAGGTGAATGGTATTATAATCCAATAAATAAAACAATACGTGTGTATCATACAGGAACTCCAATTGCTTCTTTAAAAATAGAGGCATCTGTTAGCGACTATAATGTATTGTTAAATAACCACACCAACCTCAGTTTTACAAACATACAGTTTTCAAATGCTAATCAGGAAGCGGTATATGGCACAAATAACCAGCACATTGATTTCATTGGAACTCAAGTTTTGAATACTGCCTTAAATGGTATCCGGTTAATTAGTGGAGACCAAATAAGTATTATAAATTCATCTGTAGTAGGTACACCTAACAATGGGGTAACATTAATTTGTAATAATGTGCTTTTCAAGAATAACCTTATAAAACGTAATGCCTTAAAGGAAGGCATGGGTAATGGTCAGGATGGTCAGTATAATGCTTTGGTAGTTGAAGGTGATGGTATTGAAGTAGGATATAATCGTATTGACAGTATCGGTTATTTGCCGGTTGATTACAGAGGCGATAACATCAATGTGCACCACAATTATATTACCAATTATGTAATGACCAAAGATGATGGAGGTGCTATTTACACATGGAGTGCAGGCTCACCTGTGAATGTAAACAGAACAGTTGCCGATAACATTATATTAAATGCAATAGGTGTACCGGAAGGCTCTGGAGATCCGGGTCATAAAGCGGCTGAAGGTATATATATTGACGATCGTTCATCTGGAGTGCAGGTGTTACGAAACACAGTTTACAATTGCGGAAACAACGGTATTTTCTTGCATAATGCCAATAACATTGTAGTTAAGGACAACCTGGTTTACAATAACGAAAATCAGTTTCTTATAGCACACGATAATCTGGCCCCTACTTTTCCGATTCGCAATGTGGATGTACAGAATAATATATTTTTCAGTAAAACACCTACGCAAGGATTGGGCTCATATCGTACGATTGGTAATGACATAAGCCAATTCGGTGTGATGAATAATAACTATTTCTGCCGACCGTTTAATCAGTCGCTCGAAATCAATTCATTCGACACCCAGCCTTTAGATCGGGGGTTGGCTGAATGGCGCACCGCTTTTGGTTATGAATTAAACAGCAAGCAATCGCCCGTAGTATTAAACTATTATATAGTGAATACACTAATTGGTCCAAATATTCTAATGAACAGTACGCTTGATGCTAATATTAATCCATGGTATTACTGTTGGGCGAATAACGGTAATTGCCAGATCGATTGGCAAATCAATGGAGGATTGGACGGAGGGTGTATGCGCGCTTTTTTTACATCAATTACGAGTGCAACTGGTGCTATGATGCTATTCCCTCAATCAATTGGTTCTATTTCGAATACAAAAAAATATATTTTGCGATTTAGTGCCATTAGCAACACTTCAGTCAGCGAAATATTAAAAGTTTCTCTTCGAGAAGATGGTGGGGCTTTTACTTACCTGAGTGCTCCGGTAGAAGTAACTTATAACAATGTTCGGAAAGAATATGAAATTCTATTTGAACCTACGGTAAGCATCAGCAATGTTCGGTTAGAATTTGAGTTATCCGAACGTACTTCGACACTTTGGCTGGATAATTTGCAACTGTTTGAAGCCGACATTGCCATATCAAATCCTGATAATTATTTGTTTTTTGATTACAACCCAACATCAATGAGTAAGACGGTACCGCTTGCAGGAACATATATTAGTCCAGATAATGCTACCATTACGGGTAGTATAACGATACCACCCTATTCATCTCGCATATTAATCAAAGCGCAAAATGTAACTACATCAGGATTTATTAATGTGTCCACCTTAACTGCGTTTCTTTCAACGCCCAATTCCCAACTCTTGACTATTTCAAGCAATGTCAATTGGACTATAACGGGTATACCTTCATGGCTTACCACAAGCTCGACCAATGGAACAAATAATGGAACAATAAATTTCACAGCTTCTAATAACACCAGCACCGGCATCCGAATTGCAACCATCACTATTCAATCATTCAGTCCATCGATTATTCAAACCTTGAACATCACCCAATCGGGTGCAGCCGTAAGTTTAACAGCTAATCCAACCACCTTAACCTATGCTTCGACAAGCTCAACACAGGCTATATCCATCACTTCAAATGTATCTTGGACCAGCATCAGCTCACAACCCTGGTTAACCTTAACGGGAGGAAGTGGAACGAATAACGGAACGATCTCTGCAACAGCAGCTGCCAATACAGCAACCGGTATCAGAACGGCACAGGTAACGGTCACAGGAGGAGCTTTAACCCAAATCATCAACATCACTCAATCCGGAGCAGCAGCGAGCTTGACTGCCAATCCAACGACCTTAACCTATGCTTCGGCAGGCTCAACGCAGGCTATATCCATCACTTCAAATGTTAGCTGGACGAGCACCAGCTCACAACCATGGTTAACCTTAACGGGAGGAAGTGGAACGAATAACGGAACGATCTCTGCAACAGCAGCTGCCAATACAGCAACCGGTATCAGAACGGCACAGGTAACGGTCACAGGAGGAGCTTTAACCCAAATCATAAACATCACTCAATCCGGAGCAGCAGTGAGCTTGACTGCCAATTCAACGACCTTAACCTATGCTTCGGCAAGTTCAACGCAGGCTATATCCATCACTTCAAATGTTAGCTGGACGAGCACAAGCTCACAGCCATGGTTGACCTTAGCGGGAGGTAGTGGAACGAATAATGGCACGATATCCGCTACCGCTTCAACGAATACCGCCACAGGAATCAGAACGGCACAAGTGACGGTCACAGGAGGAGCCTTAACTCAAATCATTAACATTACCCAATCTGGAGCAGCAGCAAGCTTAACAGCCAATCCAACCACCTTAACATATGCATCGGCAGGTAGCAGCCAAAACATCGGAATCACCTCAAATGTTAGCTGGACGAGCAGCAGCTCACAACCCTGGTTAACCTTAACAGGAGGCAGTGG
>JANRJY010000045.1:0-4348 GCA_033763735.1 Bacteroidota bacterium
CACCAAACGGGATGGACAGGTTTAATTGCCGAAATGATTTATATGCATTTTGAAAAATTTATACCGGTTGAAGCCGCTCCAGAGGAACATGATTAGCATTTACTTTTGTGTTTTGTAAGTTGTAAATAAAAATCAAATGAACTACTTTGGATTAATATTAATTGGAATTTTAGCAATATCTGTTACTTTGATGCTTTCAATTTTGCAAATGAAATCTTTTGGAAAATTGCCCTCAGGAGAACGTTTGGAGCGAATTTTAAATTCGCCAAATTATAAAAATGGAAGTTTTCAAAACCTTTCAGAAACACCTAGTTTGGCTATCGATAAATCATTTTGGGATGTTTTGATTTATTATTTCTCCAATAAAATTAATCCTAATCCCCCATCACCTATTCGGACACAATACGTTGATTTTAATATTATTACTAATTCTAACATCCCCGAAATTACTTGGTTTGGACACTCAAGTTATTTGATTCAATTTAGAGGATTTAATATCATAATTGATCCTGTTTTTAGTGGCAGAGCATCCTTTAGTAATATAATAGGACCAAAAGCATACAACTATATTCCTCCATTTGATATTAATCAACTTCCAAAAATAGATATGATTATTCTCACACACGACCATTATGATCATCTCGATTATGAAAGTATCAGTTTCTTAAAAAAATTTAATCCGATTTTTTACGGTCCTCTTGGAATCGGTTCTCATTTAGAATATTGGGGTATTCCTGACAGTAACATTAATGAACTTGATTGGTGGGATACTATTAACACCATTCTCCCGGATATACAATTAACTGCAACTCCTGCCAGACATTTTAGTGGAAGAAGTTTTGTTAGAAATAAGACCTTGTGGACCTCATATGTAATGAAAATAGGAGATAATAATATATTTATTGGGGGTGATTCAGGCTACGATGTTCATTTTAAAGAAATTGGAAATAAATATGGCCCTTTTGATATCACAATATTGGAATGTGGTCAATATGACAAACACTGGCCATATATTCACATGATGCCTGAGGAAACCGTACAAGCGGCAATTGATTTAAAGTCAAATGTACTATTCCCTGTACATTGGGGTAAATTCAGCCTTTCTGTGCACTCTTGGGATGACCCAATTAAAAGGGTAACCAAAACTTCCGATAAGCTTCAAGTGCAATATACAACACCAAGAATTGGTGAAAAAATTGTATTAAATTCCATATATCCAAAAACAGAATGGTGGAATGAGCAATCTAACTGATATTCAAAACAATAGGATAACATCAATTGATGCTCTAAGGGGCATAGTGATGATATTGATGGCCTTGGATCATACCCGTGATTTCTTCAGTAATATTAAATTTGATCCACTAGATTTGACTCAAACCAATAATGCTTGGTTTTTGATGCGATGGATTACCCATTTTTGTGCACCTATTTTTATTTTTCTAGCAGGGATAGGGGCTTATTTGTATGGACAAAAGAAAAATAACAAAAGAGAATTATTTATTTTTTTGATTACCAGAGGAATATGGTTATTATTTCTTGAATTTACCTTTGTTCGATTTGGTTGGTTTTTCAACTTTGATTATTCCTTGGTAGTTGCCCAAGTGATATGGGCCATAGGATGGAGTATGATTGCATTATCGCTTTTGAGTTTATTGTCCCCTATCATAGTTGGAACACTTGGTTTACTAATAATATTAGCTCATAATACGTTGGATTTCATTACTCCCGAAATGTTTGGAAGTTATGATTGGTTATGGAAAATATTACATGAAGGCGGAGGAATTCAGTGGAATGATACTATATTTATGTATGTTGTGTACCCATTAATTCCTTGGATTGGTGTCATTGCTTTTGGTTATGGATTTGGAAAAATTTATACATTAAAAAAAGAATTCAGAGTTCGCACTTTATTGTACTTAGGATTTGGAATGATAGCATTTTTCATCATACTTAGATATTTGGACATATATGGAGAACCGCACATATTGAAAATATATGATACCATTAATAATACTGTGCTTTCTTTTATTGACTGTACCAAGTATCCTCCTTCACTCTTATATATATTAATGACTTTGGGACCTGGAATTGTTGTTTTAGGTTTGTTAGAAAACGCCAGAAATAAACTGATTGATATCTTTGTAATTATTGGAAAGGTGCCACTCTTTTATTATTTGTTGCACTTGGTTGTCATTCATATTATGGCACTCATTATTTTTGGGATTGAAGGTGCTGATATTTCATACCTGTTTACAAATAAAGCGCCCTGGGGACCAGATATACATTATGGTTTTGGAGTCATTGGCGTAACAATCATTTGGCTGTTTGTTATTGCAATCCTTTTTCCATGTTGTATTTGGTTCTCTAAGGTCAAAGACAAAAACCGTCATCTTTGGTGGTTGAGTTATTTTTAAAACATATTTTTGAAATTTTGTAATAATTTTTAAAAAATAGGCTTCAAAATCAAAGCTCATTCTCAAATTAATTGTATTTATTTTATATGATATGCTAATTTTTTAATAATTAAGTATAATTACTCATTATTTTGTTTGAGTGTATCTTTTTTAAACCTATATTTGATAATATGATATATATTTCTTTAATATAAGTTATATTTTAAACATGATTTAAAGAATTATAAATCTTTTTATAATAATACACCTTGTTTTAAAACGCATAATTTAAAAATTATGAAAAATAAAGAGAAGATTAAAATTGTGGTTGTTGGCAATGGAATGGTTGGTTATAAGTTTTGTGAGAAACTATTGAGTAAAAGCACTCAAAATAAATTTGAAATAACTGTATTTGGCGAAGAACCTAGGGTTGCCTATGATAGGGTCCACCTAAGTGAATATTTTGGACAAAAAACCATTGAGGAGTTAACCATGGCTCCATTAAGTTGGTATCATCAAAATAATATCAAAATATATACAGGGGATCCCATCCAAAGCATTAATCGTGAACTAAAAACTGTTCATTCATTTCATAACATAGAAGTCAGATACGATTATTTAGTTCTTGCTACCGGATCTGCTGCTTTCGTACCTCCGATTAATGGTGTTGAAAAGGATGGTGTTTTCGTTTACCGAACCATTGAAGACTTGGACATGATGAAAGACTGGGCCAAAAAATCCAAAAAAGGTGCAGTTATTGGTGGTGGATTATTGGGTCTGGAAGCTGCAAAAGCAATGCTTGACCTTGGCATTAAAGACACAACAATTATTGAATTTGCACCCAAACTTATGCCCCGTCAAATTGACGAGCAAGGTTCTGCTTTATTGAAATCCAAACTTGAAAGCCTTGGACTCAAAATAAAGCTTAATACCAATACTAAAAGTATCGATGGTGATGAAAGTATTAAGGGCATGAGCTTTTCAGACGACAGTAAAATTGATGTGGACATGCTGGTTATTTCGGCCGGTATCAAACCTAGAGACGAATTAGCAAAACTTTCGGGTCTTGAAACAGGACAAAGAGGAGGTATAGTAGTTAATAATCAACTTCAAACTACAGACCCTTCCATTTTCGCTATAGGAGAATGTGCCTTATTTGAGGGCATGATATATGGGTTGGTTGCACCGGGATATGAAATGGCTGACGTAGTAGCAACAAACCTTAACGGTGGCAAAAAAGAATTCTATCCATATGACATGAGCACCAAACTCAAATTAATTGGAGTTGATGTTGCCAGTTTTGGTGATCCATTTGCCACAGAGCCTAATTGTACCACAATTTCAATCACTGATAATGCCAAGGGAATATACAAAAGAATAAACATCTCCAAAGATGGAAAACATTTGATTGGAGGCATATTAGTGGGTGATGCAGAGCAATACAATATGTTACTACAAACTGTGAAAAACAAAACGATCATTCCACCGGATCCGGAAGATTTGATACTTGGTGCCAGGGGTGGTTCGGAAGGACATCAAGGTGCCGGACTTATGTCATTGCCTGATGATGCATTGATATGTTCCTGTGAATCGGTTAGCAAAGGGCTTATATGCAGCAATGTCACCGAAGGAGTAGCAACTACTTTTGATGCTATGAAAAAATGCACAAAAGCCGGTACCGGATGCGGAGGTTGCACACCTATGGTTAAAGACTTGATCAATGAAACGCTCAAAGCCAATGGTCAATATATAAAAACGGTGTTATGTGAACACTTTGATTATAGCCGCCAACAATTACTTGACTTAATCAAAATTGATAAACTCAAATATTATGACGAAGTACTCGACAAACATGGCAAAGGCGATGGTTGCGAGATATGCAAACCCGCTGTTGCATCCATATTGGCAAGTCTATGGAATGACAATATACTTAAACAATCCCCTATTCAAGATAG
>JANRJY010000050.1:0-43620 GCA_033763735.1 Bacteroidota bacterium
GATATCTTTTTCTTCCATATGATGTCTGAAAATGGACAAATGCTTTACAAACTGACTAAAAATAAGTACCTTATGGTTTTCTTCCATAGCTTGTTCAAGCATATAAAAAACATCTTCAAACTTGCCACTTCCTGCAACATATTTTTCATCAACCATTAGCGGGTGATTGGCCAATTGACGAAGTTTTGTCAAACCTTGTAAAAGAATAATTTGTTGTTGTCCTGCATTACCGCCTGTTTGGGTATCGTCCAATATTTTATTTCGAAAATAGGACTTGGTTTCTTCATATAATTTCTCTTGTTCTTCCAACATTGAACAGTATCGAAGTGTCTCTATTTTTTCGGGTAAATCTTTAGCAACCTGATTTTTTTGTCTTCGGAGTATAAATGGCTTAATAATGGTGTACAATTTCTTGCTTTTGAGCGCATCCCCCTTTTTTTCAATGGGATTCAAAAACTCGTCTCTGAAAAATGATTGATTACCTAACAAACCCGGATTAATAAAAGTCATTTGCGACCATAAATCAAGCGTAGTGTTTTCAATTGGGGTCCCGGTTAATATTAATTTATATATCGATTGCAATGACCGTACTGCTTTTGAAGTGTTGGAACCCGGATTTTTAATTGCTTGTGATTCATCAAGAATAATATAATGAAAATAAAATTTGCGTATAAACTCTTCATCCAATCGTGCTATTCCATAAGAAGTTATTATCAAATCGTATTTCGCAAATTTCTCCACATTTTTGTCACGCTGGGTGCCTGTGTATATGTGCAACTTGAGCGTAGGTGCAAATTTTTTTGCTTCCACTTCCCAATTATAAATAAGTGAAGTCGGCACGATAAGCAAGGAGGTATTTCTTTTTGCATTATCGGAGCTTTTTTGCGATAACAAAAAAGCCAATGTCTGAACTGTTTTACCCAATCCCATATCATCGGCTAAGCAACCTCCAAACTTATATTCGTTCAAAAAATGCATCCAATTATACCCCGCATATTGGTATGGACGAAGCGTACCTTTAAAGTCTTTGGGTAATACTTTCTCTTCAATATCAGAAAAGTCTTTCAGCTTTTGGAGTTTTCGAGTAATGACAACTTTGGCAAGACTATCTTCACTAAGTTCTTGAATAAGAGCTACATGGTGCTTCTGAAGCTGGTGTTCATCATCCTTTTCCCCTTTAAGCATAAATGCAAAAAGTTCGGAATATTTGGTAAACCATTCTTCAGGAATTACTGCTATTTCACCATTGGGCAATTTGAATTCTTTTTGTTTCTTAAGAATTAAGTTTTTGAGGTAATAAAATGGGATTTTATAGTCTCCAAACTGCACAACAGCCTTAATATCAAACCAATCAATATTTTCGGTAACTACAATTTGAATATCTGATACGCCAGTGAAATATCTCTTTTGATCTTTTGGATTTTGTCGCAATGTGAAATTACGAGCTTCCAATTCCATTCGGTATTGCGCCATCCATGAAAAACCATCTGCTTTGGTCATAACTTTTTTGGCATTGATGGGCTCAAATCCGGTGGTTTTAAGGTAATTCAATATTTCTTTTTCCCATTCGATGTTCCTTTTGATTTTGTAAAAAGTAAAATCTTCTTCTGTTTTCTCGTAACGAACTAAAGTTGGATTTGGATTATCAGCCCGAAAAGAATAATCGTTATACTGAAACTGCAATTCAAAAACAATTTTGCTTTCTTCCTCATCTTCAACTACTACGTTATCATCAGAAGCAAATAATGATGGTGTGGTGCTTACCATTTGCAATTCAGAAAAAGTAATAACCGGCTTAGGTGCACTTTCATCTACTTTGATTTCAAACCCTTTGGCATATACATCAAATGAAGCTATCAATTGGGAGCCAAATTTTTTAAAAAAATCTTCTTCCATCCTACGTGGAATTTCAATAAACTTTTTGTTCAGAAATGGTTTTAGTTTATTTCCGTCAACATCTTTTTCAAAATGATACAATTTGCCTTCGGTGAGTAACCAGGCAGGCTTAATATTAATGAGTTTTGCTTGTTTGTATTGAAACTCTATTTTGCTACCCAAGTGCTTGATGGTGGGCAAGTAATGGGTATTGGATTCGTTTCTGTAAAAATGAAAAAGAACTGTGGCTCTGTCGCTTTGCACTTCTATTTCTTTCCAGGCAGGTTCACCATCATTACCCATTTCAAATACCCTCTTTGTAAGCAACAAAGGCATTATTTCGGCTTTATATCGCTCTAAGTATGATGTAATAATGTCTTGAAGTTCCTCATTGCCTTTGTTTTTATCATATACTTTAAGAAAAAATTCATTGGCTTTCAACTTCCTGTCCCCATATTTTTGATGAATGGTTTCCGGTTGAATGGCATCAATAAGTGAAATAAGTTTGAAGTCGGTAACATCAAGGCCTGAGGCAAACTCTTTGGCATTTTTTGAAGAAATAGATTGATGTTGTAAAGTAAGTTTGCCTGCAGTATTAAGCTGAATTACAAATGGTTCGAAAATAAATCCCAGCAATTCGTGTTCAAATAACGAATATATAACTTGAAACGGTAGCTGAGGCGAAACTTTCATTAATAGCTTATTAAATCAACAGATAGGTTCGTGCAATC
Organism: Bacteroidota bacterium; assembly: GCA_033763735.1. Lineage (GTDB taxonomy): Bacteria > Bacteroidota > Bacteroidia > Cytophagales > UBA9547 > JANRJY01. The sequence goes on from JANRJY010000050.1 coordinate 2,607, forward strand.
TCAAATAAAAAACTTCGAAATGTAATAAAAAATAATGAAATGTTGATTTTAATCGTAAGTATATTACTATTTTAAACACTATTATAACCTGAGTTCGGGTTAAGGAAGCTAAACATCAACTTAAAATTGACAGAAATAAAACATTCTGCCTTTTAGCCCCTCTAAATCTCCCCAAAGGGGAGACTTTTAGCCCTTTCCCCACAGGGGAAAGGGTTGGGATAGGGGCGAATTAACAATAAATAGACTTTTACACTCCTAATAGAAGTTTCCTTAACCCGAACTCAGGTTATTATATTTTACAGAAGTGTTTCCTAAAGAAGCCAAATTACGAATTATAAATCAAAAATATTTATTTTTAATTAAGGCAAATAATTACAAATTATTCATTATTAATTATCTCAGCACTTGTATCCATCCTTTGTATGTTTTACGCTTGGTTCCATAAGTAATTTGATAATAATAAATGCCTTCAGACGTGGAAGTAGGATTCCATTCAAAATCAGTATCATTACTGACATACATTTGAGCACCCCACCTATTAAATATCTGAACACTAAAAACCGATTCAGAACACTTACTAACTCGAGGAATATGACTAAGTTTAAAAACATCATTTACCATGTCACCATTAGGAGTAATAACATTATTTGGACGAGGCGCATAGCTATCCAAACTATCCAAAACATTTATTTGTAATGGTACATTTGTGTAAAGTTTTTGAGCACACACGCTGTCAAAAGCCAAAAAAGTAAATAACACCGGGCCATTACGAACATTGTCACATAATCCCGTAAATGTAAAACTGTTACTAATATTTCCTTTGCCAACAAGTGTTATAACATCAAAATAGTTGTTTTTGTCATACCACAAAGCTATAAAATTAGAATCTTGAGAAATGCCTGATACTGAAAAAGTTATGACATCATCAACATATATCGTTGATTGATTATTGGGCAAAGTGCTTGTAATAATTGGTTGCTTGTGCTTGGGTGCATTGTCTTTAAACACCACATAAAGCGAATCGTACTTCGGTTCTGTACAATTGTTTTCATTTTTTAATATTAACCGTAGTGTAGCCGCAGGTGCCCCTAAGTATTTGCATGGGTCCACACATATTTCTGTTTTGAGTGTATCGGTAGGTGAAAGTGTCACTTTCAAATAAGGATTAACGGTAATTACCGGATTGATAGCTTTAATATCCATATACTGTGCCGAAATGGTTAGTTTTTGACCCACTGTGGTGTCAGAACCATATATGGGTATACAACCTTTGTATCGGTTATCAATTTTAATCGTATCTTTTTTTTGGTAATATCCACCTTTGACAACATTAAATGCATTCACCTTTGGAGGGTTATTTTCGCCTGTACAACGAACCACCATGAGCTGATATTCCCGATGTACTTTTCCTAAATAAATACCCTTACGATACTCTTTACAATCCACACCAAAAACATATACCCCCGGTATGGTACCCGTCACAGATAGGATGCCCGTGTTGGCATTAATGTCGAGACTCGGGTTGCCATATATCATATTTTGCAAACTTATGCCATTGGTGAAATTTACTAATTGATAAGGTGCTGCCCCCGGCCAACCTCCCGGATTGCCCTGATCTTTATGACCATTCAGAGGTATTGCAAGTTCATATACCAGGGAATCGCCATTGTCGTCCGTGGCTGAAAAATCAAAAATAAATGGCTTGTTCACACATGAAAAACCATTTTTATCAATTTGCTTGAATGCAGGACTTGAGTTTATAGTGTTAATAGAAGGAAACTCTGAATAAAAAGCTGCTGCTGCTTCAAAAGGATCTCTAATATTAACGATGGCCCCATTGCGACAACAGCGCTCATAAGCAGCATAAAATCCTTCCGGATATTTATAGGCTTCTTTGGTAAGTTTTACTTCCAATTGATATTGTATTTGGCGGGTTTTAAGAGTAATAAACTTGCATACCGATGCTTCATTGGGTATGTCGTTGATAAACTGAATGGGCAATTTGAAGGTGTCGAGCAAAGCATTGTCCTTTTTACTGAACAATCCCACCCGAACCTGATTATCCAATGCTCTTGGGTCGCCGGAGTTATTGTCAAAATATAAATTGAGTGTAAGTTTAAAATTTTGCCCACCTAAGCTTTTGAGGGTGATTTCTCCACCAACAATGTGTGTGGCATAGGTAATAGTATTGATTAAAAATAGGACAAAAAATAGTGAAAGTAATTTTTTCAAAATAGTGATATATCAACAGCAAAAATATAAGAAATACCTCAAAGGATTTTAATTATACAATTTATTATTGTCATGCTGTAGGTACGAAGCATATGTAGGCTTGCTATAAGAATGACTGATTTAGTGATTTAGTGAATGATTGAATTTTGAATGATTGAATTTTGAATGATTGAATGATTGAACTAATGAATGGTTTTTTCGAGAATCGATGCTCGATGTTCGATTATCGAAAGTTTAACCTCGACTTCTTAACTTCGAACTTGAACACCCAGCACCCGAACACATACTACGAACTACCAACTACGAACTATTTACTAACTACAAGCCTCTTCGTTTCCTTAAACCCATTAGCCTCAAGCGTATATAAGTACACACCCTCTGCAAGCTCGGAAGTATTGTACGGAATGGCATAGCTGCCTATACCTTTGTTAGCTTGCTCCACCACGGTCACCTGCCTGCCGAGGATATCCGTAATATATAGCACTACATTGCCCTCACTACCCAGCATATAATAAAAAGTAGTGTTGCCTTTGGCAGGGTTGGGGATGGCTTCGAGCTTAAAGGTGGGGAGGGAGGCACGGGTGGCGGGGGATGGAGTTTGCTCATTGCTGTTTTTTGCATATGCTTCCACTCTTGAAGCATCTATAATATTTGATTTATATTTAAAGTTGTCGTTAGTAGAATTGCAAAAATTTGATTGTACCCAATTAAAATCTTTCCTATCAGGATTGTAGGTTAAACCATTAAAATAGTGTTTGTCGTTTGTTATTACAACTTCCCCTGATATTGAACTTTCACCATTAATTTCGACCGAATTGCCTCCAATTATAACTAATTTTTTATTTGGCAATACATCTTGATTTCCTAATACTGTAACTTTATTACGAGCGACTTTCACTGCATCTTCTGAATAAGTTGATGTATTCAATGTTAAATTGCCAGTTCCTTGAAAAACAAATAACGGAGCCATATTATTGTGACCAACTGCCGTATTATATCCAGCTGGAAAAAGCCTAGAATAATCATAAGTATTTGTAGGCACATTAACCGGAGTCATCTTTGGTCTAATTGTAACTGCAAATGAACTTTTTATAGGAAGTCCATCTTTACCTAAATCATTATATTCCACATCAATTTGAAGTTGAATGTATGTATCTGGTGCGTCCAATGTTAAATAGTTTTCAAAGTATCCTATTGCTTTTCCAATTAAATCATGTGGACGCATTGAAATACTGGTCATTTTATTGTTATCCTGATAATCAATGTTAAAAATGAAATTATTTATTGGATTTAAATAAGTACTTATTCCCGGAGCTGACAACAATATGTTTGCTTTGACTTTTGTTTTTTCAAAATTTATTGAAAGGATAGGATTAAAGGAAACAATTATATCATTTTGTAAAACACAAATAAAATCAGAAGAAATAAAAGATTGTCTGTGATTATATTTTATTTCAGGTTTATTTAAAATTGCAAAAACACCTAATTGCTCATTATAGGCGGGATATTGCCATAAATTATTACTTGCATTGCCCTCCAACGGTGCTAAATGGCTGTCCTTGCTGCCCGGTAATGTCATTTTAATATTATCATTAAATTGTTCAAATTCAAAATTAACAACACCTTCTAAAAATATTTGACCTCCCATCATTGTTGTGATGCCCTTATCTTTTGAATTCCCAATTCTTTTGGTCTGTGCATTATAATATTTGCTCATTGAGCCAAAAAGTTTTTTATAATAATCGGATTTGTTTTTTGATTCCTCAGCTTCGGTGTTTCCTTCTGAAAATTCAGCCGCTTCCTCTCCTGAAGTTAAGACTTGTTTAAAAAAATCTAAAATTCGTTTATCATCTTCACTTTGAGTATCATTTAAACCCGAAGCAGCATCAAACAAATCATTTGCCCCGCTAAAAATCATAACTGGGCTACCACTTGTTGCACCACCTGCAATTTTAAGCCCTCCAAGCCCAAATTTTGCTGCATATTCAGATGAATTTGCTGATGAATTTGCTATATTATAAATTGAGCCACTGTAACTACCTGCCAGTTTAATACTACCTGTTTTCAAATATTGAATATTAATTTCCAGTCTAGATTTAAAATTACAAACACATGGATCATATGGCACATCAAATTCAACATAAAAAAAAGAAGAACATTCATTGGAATACTTACCCATTACACTAGTTTCAGATAAGTCATTCTCAACATCCAATGTTCTTAAAATTCCTTGCGTATGGTAATTAAATGAACTTGGATAATTAGAGGAAGAAATATCTTTTTCGTTTTTTATTACTACAGAAACTGCTCCATATCCAATCACAGCATTGTTCGCCATAAAAAGTCGCATTTTGCCTCTATATTTATTATAAAGTATAAAAAAAGGTGTCTTTAGGGTATTGGAAATGGTGGAACCATCATATTTTTTACCCATGTTATATAGTAATACTTCCCAACCGTCTTCGGGGTAATAATCGCTATTTATTCCTTTTGCTAACGATATATAAGGTATATCCGTATCTGTAACTTCAAAAGGGGATAATATTTGACCTTCTTTTTCAAGACCAGTAAAGCAATCATATCCTTTGGCATATAAATTGGGGAATGTCGGATCTATTCCATCTTTAATTAACCAATTAAAGGCCATATTTTTTCCACAACTTTTTTCAGGATTAATGGGATTTCGTGGGTCCGTTTTTATTCCCTTTAATGTACCTATTGGAATTACATTAGTTGAACAAGAAGGAGTCTGTGCTACAGCTTCAAAATATATTACTGCGGTAGTTATTATTATAACAAAAACTGTGAATTTCATTTCTTCTTAGTTTAATATTTTTATACCTTCAAATTTAAAATCATTATATTTTCCATTGTTTTTTCTGATATCGTATTCCGTTTGCCCATCAACCACAATATGTTTTCCTTGAAATATGAGTGTATTATTCATAGGATTGAATTCAAGTGTAGCTTGAATTTGAGGATAATTTAACCCTCTTTTTTTTTGAAACTCAGCACATTCTTGAGTAATTGGAATTTTTGTACTGCCAGGAAAGCAACGAATTCCACTAAATTTACAATCTGCATCCCAATTAATAAACCATTTTTTATATGTAAAAAACTGACCACTGCTGGGGTTTTCTACATAAACGGTATCCCCTACGAATGGATAATTTGCTAAATAAATAAAAAATTCATTCTGAAATCTATCAAACATTATTGACCTAAGCGTGTCAATTCCTAAAATAACCTCAACAGAAGGATTATAGCTAAATCTGCCCTTAAAACGCCCAAATAATAAGGAACGATTAGTTAGAACTAAATTTCGTACAACTACCTGAGTTCCCGTGTCATTTGGAAAACATTCAGTACCCCGCTTGTTATACGTCTCCAATACTATTTTGTGGGTAGTATTCAAATACCCTCTGAAATCTAATTTAAAACCTGAAATAGTATAGATACCAGCACCAATTCTCCATTTATAATTTTCACAATTATCCTTAGCTTGAAATCTAACATCATAATTTCCCAATGAATTTATTGTATCAGAATCATATGGGTTAATTCCAGTTGTATCACTGTTATCTCCTGTATGAAACATAAAAAAATCAGCACTTCTACGTTTTTGTCCGGCACATGGTTTTGCCTCCTGCTTGTCAAATTTGTTGCAACTGGTAAAGATTAAGCTAAAAATCAGTACTAAAGCTAAATGGGTTAAATTCATTTTGTTTTTTTATACGAAGTGCCAATTTTTTACAAGTTGTCAACCATAGTCTTATTTTAGCAAACAACCTACTGCATCTTTTAGTTTTTGAGCATTATTCTTGTTTACCTTAAATTCAATTTTGCCTCGGGTATGTTCAAGTCTGAATTTCACTAATTCATACGTACTTAATAGATTTAACTGTTCTTTACTTATTGAATAATTGGCACTAAAACTAGATCTGGTTTTATTTTCATATGTGTGAATGGATCCTGTAACTGCCTCAGTTGGTACAATGGTTATCACTGAATCGTTTTGTAACTTAAAAAAGAAACGACTTTTGGTAGTAACCATTATTGCATAATCAAATCTAACATATACATTCACATTCGCAACATAGGTATCCTTTGAGTTTTTAATATTAATACTTACATCTTCTTCCATCATAAATTCCTTAGTCAATGAAATGTCAATCTCTTTTATTCTTTCTTTAGTAAACTCATCGATATGAACTTTGACTTCAGAACAAGGTTGGGATATTGACCTTAAACTTATTAAGATTAAAAAACCAAATAGATATTTTACTTTCAAATGCATTTATTGGATTTTATACCACCCAAACCAGTCAGTTTTTGAAAATCTTACAGGTTTAGCGGCTACTTCAACTTCAAAACTTCCTGTTTCAAAGTTTCATTTTCTTTTTCCAAACGAATCAGGTGCAAGGTCAATTCCTCTATTTTTTGCATGTGTAGTTTCAGCATTTCGCCTGTGTCGAGGCCTTTTTCTGTGATTTCTTTCTCTGAAGGTATGCCGGGCAGTTTTTTGTTTTGGGCAATATACTTTTCCGTTTCGGCAAGGGTCATTAGTTTATAGTCGTTTGCAAACACAAAGTCCGACCAGCCGTTTTGGGTTACTACACTTTTGGTGCTGTATATAGTACCATATACAGCTAATTTTGCATCTGTTGCGGAGTTGCCATTAGCAGCGCCTATTACTACCTGCCCATTATCTTTTACCAAAAGTCTTGTTCCTAAGGAGTTTGCATCTCTGGTCCAAAAACCAATACCATTGCCTAATGATCCCACAAATCTGGAATTCGCTTCATTGCCAGTACCAGCACCACACCACATGCCTCCATCGTTATATTGACCTATCGAATGGAATCGTCCTTCCGCTCTAATCGCCTCCTGCCCATTATCGGCTACATGAAGTGGTGCAGCAGGGGTGCTGGTACCTATTCCTACTCTGCCTGAGTTGTAATAGGCTGCAGTTCCGTTTATGAGCCAAATATTTGCTGATGAACTACTTCCTCCTCCGATTAGTGAGTTGTCATAATTACGTATTTCGTATGGATAGTAAGGCTTCAAAATTGTCTTTACTTTTGATTGATCAAATGATAAAGTACAAATTGGTGAATACCATTGTGCTAATGTATTTGGGTTGTTATGGCAACTACCTGTATAGATTGATTCAGTTCGCCATTGAGCACTATTTAAAGTGCTTCCATCCGGAAATTGTAAATAGTTACCTGTGCCTGATATAACTACATCACCTGCAAATGTTACTCTTTTACCCTGGGTATGATTGCTCTCAATCCAAGGACTTGATATGATTTTTAATCCATTTATGTCATAAAAATCGTTAGCCTTAATAGAGCCAACAACTTCAAGTTTATATCCAGGAGCTGTGGTACCTATACCTACATTTCCTATTGCATTTTGAGTTGATGGCTTGAAATACAAATTTTGTTTAATAGATTGAGTGTTTGCATCAACTCTGTAAAATGAATTATCAGTTTGCCATGAATATGATAATTGAGTTCTTAAACTTGTAGGATCGCCATTAGTATTTCTAAATAAAATATCTCTTGTGGTTATATTTCCAACTATATCAGCATTGCTGGTAATATTCAAGTTATTAGCAGAAATATTGTAACCATTAATTCCCCCATTTACATCCAGTAAAACTTCGTTTTGATAATACCCGCCTTTATTAACAGTCAATTTCTTTGCTAACGCTTCTCCATTAATATCAAATACTACATTGTGTGTATATACATCTCCTCCGCAATAGCTCTGATTTTGTGTTGAGCTATTTAAAAGTCTGAAGGTGGTATTTCGAGTAGTGTGAATGCCATAAGATGTTGCACCATCTGCATCGCAACTTACATCAAAAGATACACTCGATATTGGTGAATCTTGTACATCAATAAATTTATTGAACTGAAAATCAATTTTCGTCCCATTCTTATACAAATCCCCACTTATATTCACATCCCCTACCACATCCAATTTTTTAGAAGGATTGGCTACTCCAATACCCACTTTCCCATTCTTCACACTTACTACACTTCCTGTGCCATCTACAATATCCACCCCATTATACCCCGCCACCTGCACTATACCAGTAGCAGCATTCATGCCTATCCCATAGGCGGGTAGTCCGTTGATGAGGTCTGGACCTCCCTGACTGTATTTGTTTCTGCCACCAACCGATAATCCGCTCCAGGCACTGATGGCTCCCGGTATTTCGGTTACGTCGGCCATAAGCATAAGTTTTTGTTTCCACACATTGCTGAGTTGCCCAAGGTCGGTATTGGTATTGGGGTCCGTAAAGCCACCGTTGCTCCACAAATCAAGGTTGCTTATGTTATATGATTGCCCGTTTTGCACAATATTGCCACTTACTTGTAAATCGCCATTAATTTGCGCACTGCCAAAGCTGCCTGTGTTGGCATTTACTATGTTGGTAGTAAATAAGTTAGGCACATCCACACGCCCATAAGGATATATGGTAATGCCTGTAATGCCATTGGTACGCAGGTACAGGGGTTGGTAGTTGGTAGTGCCTATGAATTCATATCCGGTAATGGTATTGCCTTGTGTACTCCATGTTGCAGGCTTTGAGTTTATCTGATTGATAGCGCTGGTTAATGTAGAATTAATTCCAATGATTGAATTAGTGAGCGATGAGGAGAGTCCTGTGATTGAATTAGTAAGTTGTGAATTATTGACTGATATAGTTGTGTTGAGACCGTTGATGGAAGTGATGAGCGATGAGTTATAAGTTGTAAGTGCGCTGTTCAGACCAATGACCGAGTTTGTGAGTTGCGAATTAGTGATTTGTAATTGAGAAATTGCAGAAGTACTTGTAATAACAGGCATCCAAGTGGAGGTGCCGGTGCCATCTGCAAATTGTAGGTTGCCCAGTCTGCTTACTCCGGATACGCTTATGGATGGCATAAGTACCGTTCCTGCGGGTATGTACTTAATATTGATTCCGTTGGTACTCCACAGCCCCAATATGGTGGTATTGAGCAGTTGCCCGTTTTGGATTATACCTCCGCTTACATTAAGTCCGCCCTGTGCATTGAGCACACCTCCTACAAAGGCATTACTTCGGTAGGTGGCATTGCCCGATATGGTAGCAGGTCCATTGAAATGCCAACCCGTAAGGGTGCGAATTACCGCGCCATTATTGGTAATATTTCGGTCAATAAGTTGAGGTTGAGCAAAGGTGTACAAACAACTAGTGATACTTATAAATAGAAAAATGGGGGGGTAAATTTGTAAAGGTGCGACATGTCACGTAATATTTAGGTTGGTTAGGTGGCGACAAAGTAAAAAAATATATTTCAAATATTGACACAAAATCACATTAAATAAATGTTAACTGCCTAAAATAATGGTGAAATGTATAGTAGAGAGGGTGAGATGGGATAGAAATGCAAAAAATTAAAGAGTGATTATGTATTGAATTTGTGAATGATTGAATGGTTTTTCCGAGAATCGATGCTCGATATTCTATTATCGAAAGTTTAACGTCGACCCCTTAACATCGAACCTGAACACTTCATATCAATTCATCAAAACGTCAACACCTCAAATCGTCAAATCGTCCAATCTTCAACACTTCAAAACATCAGCACGTCAATGCGGCAACTTCTCCTTAAAAAACCCATATGTCCACGTTCCTAACAATGCAGAGAGTACACCTACTATAATAACTGTATTGCCTGAAACCAATTGTGCATAAAGCGGTCCCGGACAAGCTCCAGTCAATGCCCAACCTATTCCAAAACAAAGACTTCCCAATATAATTCCTTTATTAAATGGCTTTCCTTCCAAATGAATAGGCCCTCCATCAATGGTTTTGATTTTAAATCTTTTAATAATTTGAATACCAATAAGTGCCACAAATACTGCCGAACCAATCACGCCATACATATGAAATGATTGTAATCGGAACATTTCTTGAATGCGAAACCATGAAATGATTTCTGCTTTTACAAAAACAATTCCAAAAAGTGCTCCTACAAGTGCATATCGAATATTTTTCATTACAGTGCTAATAAATAAGGTAAAATCAAATGAGTAGTTATAAATCCTCCTGTCATAAAACAAATGGTTGCCAGTAATGAAACCCATTGCAAATTAGCAATTCCTGTAATTGCATGACCTGAAGTACACCCATTACCATATCTGGTTCCAAAACCAACCAAAAAACCTCCTATCACAATGAATATAAACCCCTTTACAGTTATTAAGCTGCTCCAACTAAATATTTCAGTTGGCATTAGCCCTTTAAAATCAGTAAGTCCTTCTGTGGTAAGTTGTGAAATAGTATCCGGATTTAGTTTCAAATAATCAGGGTGACCGATTACAAACATTGCCACAAAACTTCCTATTAAAATACCCCCAACAAAGTATAAATTCCAAATTTCCTTTTTCCAGTCATAGTCAAAAAAAGGCACTTTCACCGGTGTACACATGGCACAAATGTGCTTGAATGTGGATGAGATTCCAAAAGGTTTATTTCCCAAAATTAATAATAAGGGTACTACCAATCCTATCAAAGGACCAGCTCCATACCAGGGCCAAGGTTGAGCTATAAATTCCATGTTTACCAAATATTATTTCAAAATTACAAAATATTTATCAAAAAAAAAGCTAATCTTTTACGATTAGCTTTATCAAAGGAATTTTATTCGTTTTTATGCCGAACAAGCTTCACATGCATCGGGATTATCAAGCGAGCATGCCATATCTGCTCTTGCTTGTTCTTCGTTAACCACCGGAATGATTGAAGGTTCTGCTTGTTTTTCTACAGTGAATTTAACTGCATCTGAAGCAGCTTTGGTTCTTAAGTAGTACATACCTGTTTTTAAGCCTTTTTTCCAGGCGTAAAAATGCATGGAGGTTATTTTACCGAAGTTTGGTTCAGCCATATATATATTCAAGCTTTGACTTTGGCAGATAAATGCACCTCTGTCAGCGGCCATATCAATGATGGTTTTCTGTTTCAATTCCCACACGGTTTTGTACAGGTCTTTGATGTGTTGCGGAATTTCATCAATATTTTGAACAGAACCATTTTGTGCAATAAGTTTAGTTTTGATATTGTCATTCCACAAGTTCAATTTGATTAAGTCTTTCAATAAGTGCTTATTAACCACCATAAATGCACCAGAAAGCACTTCTCTTTTGTAAATGTTGCTGGTATATGGTTCAAAGCTTTCGTTATTTCCTAATATTTGAGCGGTAGAAGCGGTAGGCATAGGTGCAAGTAACAATGAATTACGAACACCATGTTTTTTCACTTCTTTTTTCAAACCATCCCAATCCCAACGACCTGAGCTCGGGGTAACACCCCACATATCAAACTGGAATATCCCTTTTGAAACTGGTGAACCTTTGAAGGTTTCATATGGCCCCTCTTTTTGGGCAAGTTCCATTGAAGCAGTCATTGCTCCAAAATAAATAGTTTCAAAAATATCTTTGTTAAGTCCTTGAGCCTCATCAGAATCAAATGGCATACGAAGCATTAAGAATGCATCAGCTAAACCTTGTACACCAAGTCCGATTGGACGATGACGCGTATTTGAATTACGTGCCTCAGGAACCGGATAATAATTTACATCAATAATTTTATTTAAGTTTTTGGTAACAGACTTAGTTACTTCAAATAATTTTTGATGGTTAAATTTGCCATCTTCCACAAATTTAGGAAGCGATAAAGAAGCAAGGTTACATACCGCAACTTCGTCTTTTGAAGTAAATTCCAATATTTCTGTGCAAAGGTTGCTCGAACGAATTGTTCCGAGATTTTTTTGGTTCGATTTTTTGTTACAAGCATCTTTATACAACATATAAGGAGTACCCGTTTCGATTTGCGATTCTACTATTTCAAACCAAAGATCTTGTGCTTTTACCTGTCTGCGATAGCGACCTTCTCTTTCATATTTTTCATATAATTTTTCATGTTCTTCTCCGTAACTTTCAGCAAGTCCAGGTGCTTCATTAGGGCAGAATAGTGACCAAACATCATTTGCCTCTACACGTTTCATGAATAAGTCGCTCATCCACATGGCATAAAACAGGTCACGTGCACGCATTTCTTCTTTTCCGTGATTTTTTTTCAATTGTAAAAATTCAAAAATATCAGAGTGCCAAGGTTCCAAGTAAATGGCAAAAGCACCTTTGCGTTTACCGCCTCCTTGATCAACATAACGTGCCGTGTCATTAAATACACGAAGCATTGGAATAATACCGTTGGACTGACCGTTGGTTCCTTTAATATATGAACCGGTAGCACGAATGTTATGAATGCTTAATCCTATGCCTCCTGCTGATTGCGAAATTTTTGCGCACTGTTTCAACGTATCATATATGCCTTCAATGCTATCGTCTTGCATGGTCAACAAAAAGCAAGAGGATAATTGTGGTTTTGGTGTACCTGCATTAAACAATGTTGGTGTTGCATGTGTAAACCATTTTTCTGACATCAAATTGTAGGTTTCCAACACAGAATCAATGTCTTCTCCATGAATACCAACAGCAACACGCATCAGCATATGTTGTGGGCGTTCCACTACAATGCCATCTAGTTTTAATAAATATGAACGTTCGAGGGTTTTGAATCCAAAGTAATCGTAATTGAAATCACGCTCATATATAATAGAAGAATCAAGCAATGCTGCATTTTTGCGAATTACTTCGTAAGTATCTTTTGAAATGAGTGATGCATTTTCACCTGTTTTAGGATCATCATACATATATAATCGTTTCATGGTGTTCGAAAACGATTTGCTGGTTTCTTTATGCAAGTTTGAAATGGCAATTCTTGCGGCTAATTGGGCATAATCCGGATGCTTGGTTGTAAGTGATGCAGCTATTTCTGCCGCAAGCTGATCTATTTCTTTGGTACTGATTTCATTATATATCCCACCTATCACCTTCATAGCAACTTCTACAGGATCAACATAATTCATCTCCAAACCATAACAAAGTCGTTCGATACGAGCAGTAATTTTGTCAAATTTGACGCTTTCTTTGCGTCCATCGCGCTTAATAATCAGCATTGTTTTTAATGCTGTAGGGATTGATTGTTGTAGAGTTGGGGCAGCTTGCATGGGTGAATAATGAAAGTATAGAAATAGAAATTAGAAATAGAACATAAATTAAATCTCATGAATTATCTTCATCAATTGCTGATGAAGAAGAATGTGTAGGTAAAAATAAAGAAAGAAAAGAAGAAGGATGTAATAAACTATCTAAAAATTATCAACATTATAGAGAGAAAAATATTGAAGGGTAAACGTACAAAGTTACAACAACAAATATTTTAAAATCAAAAACATATGTTAAATAACTATTAAATATAACAAATGAAACAATAGATGTTGGATTAACTATTAAAAAAGATAAATTCTTTTCAATTTTAATGGTTCTTATTACTTTTATAAACAAATACATTGAAATATGAAAGCATTAAAAATAATATTGTTAATACTAATAACTAACAAGTTGTTTTGCCAAGATTTATCAAACAGTTGTGGGCTTATTATTGATTTTAAAGAACCCTTAGATAAAGATTGGAAAAAAGTTGGTGATAATGGTAAATATACCACAAGTTATAAAGCAATAATGTTTGAAAAAAATAAAACAACAGTTTATAGAATAACTTATACTGAACTTAATAGTAATTACTCATTTAGCAGTAAAGAATACAAAATATTCAAACAAACTTATTTAGATAATATTTTAAAAATAAGCAATGAAAGTGGAATGAGTGTTAAAAAAACTGTTTTAAAAGACCAAAATGCAATTGAAACATTTGATAAAATGCTTTATGATGGAATAGTATATGATGCTATCTCATTATATTTTATACTAGGAAACAATAGTATAACAATACAAGTAATGTCTGATAAAGATGTGCGTGGTAAATATCAAACATTTTTAAGTTCGATTCGATTTGCAGAAAAATATGTAAATAATAAGAGAAAAAACATTGACGAACTAATTTCACTTGGTCAACAAGGAATAAATGAACAAGATCCCAATCGAGCTATTAAATATTATAAACAAGCTTTACAAATTGAACCTAAGAATGAGCGTGCTTCTGCTGGTATTGCACTAGCATTTATGGCACTTGGTGAATGGCAAAAAGCAATTGAATATAGTACTTTAGCTATTTCCATCAATTCAAAACAAGCAGTTGCCTATTTTATCAGAGGTTGTGCTAAAGGAAATCTTGGACAAGATGGTTGTACAGATTTGAGCAAGTCTAAATCACTAGGATATGAAATGGCAAATAAAGGATTGCTAAAGTATTGTAATAAATTATGAATATTTGAGCAGATGAAGAAATTTTTAGGAATTATTTCTATAATTTTATTAGTTATTGGAGGTATTAATATCATTGGATTTGTTTTCTTGGTATTTAGCAATCAAGAAAAATTAAATAATGGCAGTGGATATTTTTTAAACAAATTATTTTTGTCATTATTTTTCATAATTGTTGGAATTTATTTAACCAAATTTCTTAAAAAAGAAGAGAAAGTTTAGGTATTGTTATATTTAATTTAAACTCCTAATACCCAAAGAATCTAATCGTATTGCAACATCTTTCGCATCATTTAAATTACTAATATATAATTCTGTTTTTTCATTTTCAATATTAGAAAAGGAAAATAAAGCGGTTTTGTCATCAAGTATTACTATACATGTTTCATAACTTTTAAATTCTTCAATATTTGAATTTATAAATTCAGCTGTTATTGTTTTCATTTTTTTTGTGTTTATTTTTAGTAGATAAAATATCACTAATAATTAAGGCATTAATTACCAAAAAACCTAATTTTCTTAAGAGAATAAGTTGTTTGTATTAGACATATTTTAATAAATAATAAAGGGGATGCTGCAAACTATCAAAAAAGGTTCTTCAAGTACCACCATCAAGAAGCAAATACAAAACGTTTTGGACAAAACAACGCAAAAGAAAATAAATGAATTTGCGGGGAAATTAAAAACCGAAATTGTACCAATGGACTACCAAATTAAAATGAGAAATGAGTGGGAATAAATTTAAATCACAATTCATTTTTATCAATCCCAGCTTGTTTTAGAATTGAATAAAATGTCCCTTTGGGTATATCTCGATTATGCATTGGCACAATTACTCTTTTATTTCCATTTGGAAGCATAA
The DNA here is from genome assembly GCA_033763735.1 of Bacteroidota bacterium. Taxonomy (GTDB): domain Bacteria; phylum Bacteroidota; class Bacteroidia; order Cytophagales; family UBA9547; genus JANRJY01. The sequence goes on from JANRJY010000050.1 coordinate 18,028, forward strand.
AAATCTGATGTGACCCTTTGGTCCTATCTAAAATAAAACCTTTTTCCTTTAATATTTTTACTAATTCTTTAGGGGTGTATGCTCCTATATTGCTCATGCAGAAGCTGCTAACAATGAATCTTCTATTTCAAATGAAAGTGAATATTCAAACGTATTCGCTTCATTGGGTATTGGTTCTCCATGCGCAGCCAAACTTTCCAAATACAGTGAAATGGCTTCCTTTACATTTTCAATAGATTCTTCTATAGTTTCCCCGTAAGTAATGCATCCCGGCAAAATAGGTACTGTAACTGTATAACCCCCCTCAGGTTCTTTGTTTAATAAGATGCGATAAGTCAAGTTTTTCATTGGAAGCAAAATATGTAATTTTATTACAATTTAGTTCAAATTATTCTAAAAATCCGCCTCTACCGTAAACTTGGTTTCTTCTCTGTCGCCCATTACACCCGCTTTTTGGTATTCGGCAACGCGTTTTTCGAAGAAATTGGTTTTGTTTTGTAAGGATATCAATTCCATAAAATCAAACGGATTTTGCGAATTGTAATATTTTTGACATCCTAATGCAACCAACCACTGATCGGCAACATACTCTATATATTGTGCCATCAGTTTTGAGTTCATGCCAATCAAATCAACCGGTAATGAATCGGTTACAAATTCTTGTTCAATTTTAACAGCATCTGTAATAATCTGATAAATACGTTCCTGCGAAATTTTTCCTTTGATGTGATTGTTGTACAGCAAGCAAGCAAATTCACAATGCAAACCTTCGTCTCTGGAGATTAATTCGTTAGAAAAGCTCAACCCGGGCATCAGACCACGTTTTTTCAACCAAAATATCGAACAAAAGCTTCCGGAGAAAAATATGCCTTCCACAGCAGTAAAGGCCACTAATCGTTCTACAAAGTTGGGGCTCGATATCCACTTGAGTGCCCACTCCCCTTTTTTCTGAACACATGGCATGGTATGCAAAGCGTTGAATAATTTATCTTTTTCTTTTGGGTCTTTAATATATGTGTCAATTAATAATGAATATGTTTCAGAGTGGATATTTTCCATCATAATCTGAAATCCATAAAAACACTTTGCTTCCGGATATTGCACTTCATTATAAAAATTCATGGCAAGGTTCTCATTTACAATGCCATCACTGGCAGCAAAAAAAGCTAGTACATGAGATACGAAGTGTTTTTCGTTATTATTTAACCTGCCCCAATCAGTCATATCTTGCGAAAGGTCGAGTTCTTCAGCAGTCCAAAAGCTAGCTTCTGCCTTTTTGTAGAATTGCCATATATCGCTTTTCTGGATTGGAAATAGTACAAAACGATTTGGATTTTCAATCAGTATAGGCTCTTCAATCTTTGTCATAACGATTCAGTTAATATTTATTGCTGTTACAGAATTGCTTGTAATCATTCAAAAAGTTAATGCAAAACTGTGTACACAAATATTACAAATAACTAGTACAAAGCAAAATGGTTTTGATTTATTATTCCACATGATATCCACATTGGATAATGGTTTGTATTTCTTGATATTGAAGACCAATTTTAGAAGTGTTACTTTTGCCAAATTTGCACAATTTTGAGTTTTAAAAACTTACCCACATTACTGTTGGAAATATATATGACACATTTTTTTCAAAACATTTTTTGATTTTAACAAATATTATTACCTTTGCCACCCTTAAATTTTAAGACCAGATGTACGCAATCGTTCAAATAGCAGGCAAACAATATAAAGTAGAAAAGGATAAGTTCCTTTATACCAATAAGATAGACAAAGAAGTAGGATCAACAATTGATTTTACTGATGTGTTGTTGGTAGATAACGATGGCAAAATCAACGTTGGTTCTCCTAAAGTTAAAGGAGCTAAAGTTAGCGCTACTGTGTTGGAACACGACAAAGGCGACAAAATTTTGGTTTTCAAGATGAAAAGAAGAAAAGATTACAAAAAATCACATGGTCACCGTCAAATGGTAACCAAACTGCATATTAACTCTATAAACGTATAATCCTAAAACTCATACGATACAATGGCACACAAAAAAGGAGTCGGTAGTTCAAGAAATGGTAGAGATTCACAAAGCAAACGCCTTGGAATCAAAATATATGGCGGACAAAAAGTTACTGCAGGAAATATTATTGTTCGTCAGAGAGGTACTGTTCACCACCCAGGCTTAAATGTTGGTATTGGTAAAGACCATACTTTATTTGCTTTGGAACATGGTATTGTTTCTTTCAAAAGAACTAAAAATGACAAAAGTGTAGTTACCGTTACACCTTACGCTACTCAAGCAGCTTCTGTTTAATTAATTTTATTAAAATAATAGAACCTCAATTATGAAAATAGTTGAGGTTTTTTTGTTTTTAGCTTATTCGGCTCCAATTAACAATCGAAGTTTTCAACGATTGAATATGCTGTGCAATAGGCTGATTTTCGGGCAATTGTAATTGTGGATCATTGTCAATAATCAGTTGTGCCCATCTTCTGGCATCATGCAATATGGGCTGATCGTGGGCTAAGTTTGCTAAAAGCAAATCCAACACCCCACTTTGTTTGGTTCCCATCAAGTCACCGGGACCACGAAGTTTTAGGTCGGCTTCTGCAATTTCAAATCCATTGTTGGTTTGTACAAGTACCGATAATTTTTCTTTGGATTCATTAGTGACCTTATTCCCAGTCATTAATATACAATACGATTGCTCCGCCCCTCTGCCTACTCTTCCTCGTAATTGATGCAATTGCGCCAATCCAAACCTTTCCGCATTTTCAACAACCATTACGGAAGCATTGGGCACATTTACACCAACTTCAATTACGGTTGTGGCCACCATTATTTGAGTTTCATTTCTAATAAATCGTTGTATTTCAAAGTCTTTTTCCTTTGCGCTCATACGACCGTGCATGATGCTTACCTGATATTGAGGTTTAGGAAAATCTCTACAAATACTTTCATAACCATTAAATAAATCTGCCAAATCCAGTTTCTCAGATTCCTCAATAAGTGGGTACACAATATACACTTGCCGACCTTTGCTAATTTCTTCCTTCAAAAATCCGAAAACCGCGAGTCTTTGACTTTCGTATCGATGCACGGTTTTAATAGGTTTGCGCCCTGCAGGAAGTTCATCAATGGCCGACACATCAAGATCACCGTAAAAAGTCATTGCCAATGTGCGAGGTATAGGTGTAGCAGTCATCACCAATATGTGAGGCGGAATATTATTGTTTTTGTTCCAAAGCCTTGCCCTTTGCGCCACACCAAATCGATGTTGCTCGTCTATGATACATACACCAAGTTGTTTGAATTGTACCGTATCTTCCAATAGAGCATGTGTTCCTACGAGGATTTGCATTTCACCCGAACGCAGTTTTTCGTGCAAAATAGTTCGTTCCGACTTTTTTGTGGAACCCATCAACATACCTATATGAATGCCTAATGTATCGGCAAATGGCTTGAGTGAATTATAATGCTGTGTTGCCAATATTTCTGTAGGAGCCATCATGCATGCTTGCATTTGATGGTCAATCGCCATAAGCATTACTATAAATGCCACAATTGTTTTGCCACTTCCTACATCACCTTGAAGCAAACGGTTCATTTGTTTGCCCGATTTTAAGTCCTCATATATTTCCCTGATTACTCTTTTTTGAGCATTTGTAAGTTCAAATGGCATATGATGTTTGTAAAAATCGTTGACCAAAGGAATTTGTTTGAAAATATATCCGGCATTTTTTTGTTTATTGATTTGCTTTGTTTGCAAAATTTTAAGTTGTGTGTAAAAAAGTTCTTCAAACTTTAATCGAAAAATGGCTTTATCTAAATCTTCCTGTGTGGTTGCCAAATGGATTTTCTCCAACGCAAATGCTCTTTCTGCCAAATTCATTTCCTTAACTATATAAGTAGGAAGCGTTTCTTTAATATATGGCAATGCCAAAGGAATCAATTGTTGCACGATGCGGCTGATACCTTTGGAGTCAAGACCATAATTTCTGAGTTTTTCGGTACTATTATATACGGCTTGAAGTTTGCCGCTATAATTTTGCTCAGGCACAAAAGGCTCTATTTCAGGATGTGCAATGTTCCAAGTACCATGGTACCAAGTAGGCTTACCATAAACCAAATATTCAGTGCCTTTTTTTATATTTTTTTGCACCCAAGCTATACTACGGAACCAAATAAGCTCTATTTCACCGGTAGCATCTTTGAGGTAAGCAACCAATCTTTTTTTTGGACCTTCACCTATCAATTCCATATAATAAATGGTGCCCTTCACCTGCACATTGCCATGCATTTCAGTGACTTGCTTTATAGCATACATTTGAGTACGATCTTCATACCTGAAAGGATAGTATTGCAAAAGTTGCCCGTAGGTAAAAATTTCAAGCTCCTTATTGAGCAGAGCCGCTTTTTGAGGACCTATACCTTTTAAAAATTCAATTTTGGTTTCGAAAAAAGCTGACATGGTTGCAAAGAAAACGAAAAATTAGAAACATTTTTAATAGCTTACCCTCTCAAAAAGGGGATATGATTTCTTACTCTAATATTTTTTTCTTCTATGAAGAGTTTCTTTTTCAGAACCCTACGTGTTTCAATCAATAAAACTCTAATTCGAAGTAAGCAATAAGATTCCTCTTCCGCGAAAAGCGGAATCGGAATGACAATGAGGCTTTTGTTTAATAAGTAAGCGTTTTTTTAAACTCAAACACAGTCATGTATATGTAAAACTAATCATTGTCACTCCGAGGCACGAGGAGTCTAATTATAGTCAGTGAAAATTGCTTTAATGAATTAATAAGCTCCTTCATAGCAGGGTTTCTTTTTCAGAACTCTGCGTACTTCAATGACTAAGACTCTTCTTCAAAATAAGAAAAAAGTTTCCTCTTCTGCGAAAAGCGGAATCGGAATGACAATGAGGCTTATGATAAGGAATGAAGCATTTTTTTAAAATCAAACTCAGTCATGTTTATGTAAAACAAATCATTGTCACTCCGAGGCACGAGGAGTCTAATTATAGAATTTTATATTTGCTTTTTGTTTTAGTAAACTATTCATGTTAAAAGATTGCTTCGTTTCACTTTCAATAATGAAGTGGTTACGTCATTGCGAACATAGTGAAGCAATCTCAATAAATATCTACCTGATAAAGATATGTTACAATCGAAAGAGATTGCTTCGTTTCACTCGCAATGACGAAAACCACTTCCTTACGTATCCATACTATTTTTGTTGCTATAACGTAACATTAACATTAATAATGTTCATTTTAAGGCATTTTTGAAATAATTAGAAAATATTTATCACAAGTTGCAACGTTTTGCACAACTAAGCTGTCAATGCATTAAAGAGACTTATGCCAATGTTTTAATAGTATAATTCATTATTGAAAAAGTACCATAATCTCTGATAATTATAATACCATAAAAATAATTAATAAAAAAACATACGTAATATTTTATTATAAAAATGAATGTTTTACGTTTGCATCACCATTTTAATTAGTGAATAACCATAAACCAACAGAATAAACTAAAAACTAAAAATTAACCTAAACTTAACAAACCAATGAAAAAATCAATAATTGTATATATTATTCTTGGATGGGCATTAATATTACAAACAAATGCGCAAGTACCTACACCCCCAACATTTTCTAACTCAATTTATCAAGTAGGTACTTGTAGAACTATTGGTTCTGCAGGTGCTATCATTTCAGGTACTGCAGAACTTGGAACTACGCTAAACATAGTCAACTGTAACTTTTGCGGAAATACTTCATTTATTGTTACCCAATTGACATGGAGCACACCAATAATAGTTGGACCAACCTTCTCTTATACCAATGTTGTATATGCTACAAGTACCAATAGTTTTGGTACTTCGGCACCGTCTAATCCAGTTACTATAGTTGGAAGTTGTACACCCATAATTAACAATATTTTACCTAATACTGGTTCTGCAGGGGCTGTTATCACACTTGTAGGTGTTGAAGCTCGAGGTTTTGAGCTAGTTACTGCTGTTGGCTTTACAGATATAAATGATCAAATAATAAAAGTTGTACCTACTTTACTTTCACCAAATCGAATCTCAGTGCTTGTACCTGCAAATTTAAAAACAGCACCAGTCCAATTGTTCGGTAGTTTTGGCAATACACAATCATTTGGTTTTTTCACCCCAGTGGCTAATTGCAATGCAACACAAATACTTACTATTTCATCCCCTTCCACCATCTGCTCCTCTCTTACAACTATAAGCGTCTCTGCCACAGGCGATAACCTTACTTACCTTTGGAGTAATGGTACTACAACACCTTCCTTTAATACTTCTATTGCTGGTACTTATACCGTTACCGTTTCGGGTACATGCGGTACGGTTGTTACAAGTACTTCTGTAAGTTTCTTACCCAATACAGCCATAATAACGCAACCCATTAATGCAACCATTTGCGGTGGTAGCTTTGCTACTTTAAATGTATCTGCAATTGGCGACAACTTATCTTATCTGTGGAGCACAGGAGCTACTACCTCAAGTATTACTACTTCAATTGCAGGTACTTATTCTGTGACTGTTTCTGGCACTTGTGGCATACAAGTGGCTTCAGTTTCGGTAATTCAGAATTCAAATAGTGATTTCTGTAATACTCAAGGGGTTTATACAATTGATAGAATTCAGAGGAAGTTAATTTATCAATACTTTGACGGTCGACAAAAGGATGTTATGTGTTTGCCGTTCAGTTTTCCTGTGAAATATAATTCAGGTCTATTGTATGACAATGGTTCTTTATGGTTCTCACATCTCAATAATTTGTATAAACTTAACATAACTTCAGGAGAAATTACTACTGTAACTTCACTTAAATTAGCCTCTAATACAACTGTAGGCGTTTCAGGGCCCATTTCTTTTAATACAGATGGCCAACTACATATATTTAAAGAAGAAAGCGCAGCTACTCAAGGCCGATTACTCCGTATTGACACAATAACCGGTTTATGTTATTCATTAAGTGGTTCTACTAGCGGAGATGAATCCATTCTTGCCATTCAGTTAGGTCCAGATGGCAAAATGTATGCTGCATCAGAAAGAACTTCATCTCTATTGACTTTGAACAATAATACTGGTGTTGTAAACGCAACTATAGGAGCTGGAACACTGTATACCTTTCCAACTGGATTGAGTTTCTATGGCAATACTTTATTGGCATACTCTATTATTAATGAAACTTCATCCAATATTACTTATCTTTATAATGTAAACACAGCAACAGGAATTAGAAGTTTAATACGTACTTTATCAGGTATTTATCTTGGTATATCTGCTGGTCCTGAGCCATTAAATCAAAACTTGTTGGGAGTAGTTTCCATAATAGGAATTTCATCTCCAACTACCTTTTGCGGCAATAGCCTTACTACAATAAGTGTTACTTCTGCCGGAAATAATCTTTCATACATTTGGAGCAATGGAATAACGACTCCTTCCTTTAATACATCCATTGCAGGTACCTATACTGTTACTGTTTCGGGTACTTGTGGAAATGTTGTAACTAGTACTTCTATTAGTTTCTTACCAAATACTGCTATTGTAACTCAACCTACACAAAAATATGTCTGTAGCGCACAATCTGCTACTTTTAGTGTTTCTGCAATTGGGAGTAATTTAACTTATTTATGGAACACTGGAGCTAATACACCAAGTTTTACCACTTCATTATTAGGAACTTACAACTGCACTGTAAGCGGAACTTGTGGTATTGCAATCAGTAATACTGCCACATTGTCTCTTATTTCAAGTAATAATGGATTGGTAGCGCAATATCCTTTAGATGGTAATGCTAATGATATTTCACCTAATCAACTACACGGTTCAATATTAGGAATTGGAATTAGTACAACAGGTATTAATAGGTTTGGGGAACCAAACAAAGCTTTTATTGCAGATAATACAATTTCTCAGGGTGTATTAATGCCCTTTGTGAATTCATGCTCAGTTTTTGGAATATCAATGTGGTTCAACGAAAGTTCATTAAATACTGATTCTTATGGTTCATTGTTTATGTTGGATAATGATAATCAATTAAACACAACAGATGTTTCATCAGGATATGTGTATTCAAATATTATTAACTCTGGAAATGGACTTTTTGCAAGAGCTAAGAACACCAACGCTGGTAATCAATTTAATATTTCAAACGTAGTAACTCGTAATACTTGGCATCATTTTTATTATCATTTGGATGTAAATACACGCAAAATGGTGGCCTATTTCAATGGTAACCTTATTAATTCATCTACTACAAATGCGATTAACTTACTAGCTCAGCAATTTATAAGATTAGGTAGAAGCACCTCATATCTTGGAAGTGACGAACAATTTGTAGGTTTAATAGATGATATAAATGTATATAATCGTGAATTATCACCATGTGAAGTAATGCAATTATATAATATATCATTTGCCGGATTTGAAACTGTTCCAACAATTAACTCAATTGGAAATTTATTAACGATGAATACGGCAACATTTGGAGGTACTAATTACTTATGGACATACAATGGAAGCACAGTTTCGGGAATTAATTCAACTACTTTTACCGGAACCATAAATCCTGGTACTTATACTGGCATATATCAATTTGGTTCATGTATGGTAGCATCACCAATTGTTATAATTACTGCACCTGCAATAAATTTAAATACTGGTTTGAGAGCACATTATCCACTAAATGGTAATGTGAATGATGTAAGTGGAAACGGAAATCATGGTACTATTACAGGTTCTTCAATTTACTCTAATAATCGTTTCCTTATCAACTCTAACGCATTAAGTATAAATGGAGTAGGTTCTAATAATGTGAGTTTACCAAGTTTTCCACTTTCAGAATTTACAATTTCATTTTGGTTGAAAAGAGATAGACTCAATGCAAAAGAAGATATTTTAGTTTCATCAGCTTCTAACGGATTCGCTTTATATATTCAATCAGATAATACGTTAAAATTTAATAAAACCGACCAAGCTCAAATAGCCAGTTCAAGCTTTTTGCTTAATGATTTTAATTGGAATTACATTACAGTTTCAATAGATAAATCAAACAATGTCCGTTTTTATAAAAATGGTGTATTTACCAATCAAGTCAATCAAGTATTCAATTTCACAAACGGAGGACTTTATAACATAAGTAGTCGCCCAATCAATACAGCTCCCGTAAAAGGTTTGATTGATGAATTCAGAATTTATACTAGAGCGATTAATTCATCAGAAGTAGATATACTATATCGATTAGAATGCCCTGGCTTTGTAGCTTCTTTTGATTACGGCACAATTCCATATTGTCAACTAGGAAATGCTTCTATATCAGGATTAAGTACAATCACAGGGGGTAGTTTTGTACCTCAAGCAGGTTTAAGTATAAATACTTTAACAGGTACAATCAATTTGTCTGCATCTACCGCAGGTGTATATAATGTCGAATACTATATTCCTGCTCAATATGGTTGTTCTGCTGCTTCTGGTTTTGCACCTATTACAATATCAGGGGTTACTAATTCTACTTCTGGTTCAAATATTTGTGCTGATGGTATCAGCACCAAAACTTTAATTGGTTCAAATGTTGCTAACTGGTATGCTTTACCTACTATTTACCAATCTAATATATCTGGTAATGTATTTACATCTTCTTTAAATTCCGGCACAGTTACCGTTTTTGGAACAAACTCATTGGGTTGCAATTCTTCTATTACTATATTTGATATAAGCCCTATTCCTACCATACTTACTAGTACCACAAGCATTTCATTAGGATCGAGTTTGTCTCTTTCAGGAGTCAACGGTGACACCTGGAATGTAATAAATGGTGGAGGTTTTATTTTAGGAAATATATTTAATTCCGGATCAACTACAGGAGCCTCAGTAATATCTTATTCAAATGCTACCACAGGTTGCAGTTCAACTATTACCATTGATGGAACTAATTCATATTCAACCGGAACGGTTTCAATAACTGATTGTAGCAATCTGCCATTTTATTTGCCGATTTTATTAAATAACGCTGCAGGTCCCGGAGTTTTAGGATTAGATATGATCCAAACTTATAACCCTTCCGTTATGACGCCAACAGGTAATTACTTAAACGGACCCGTATTAAGCACAAGTGGCATAGTAATTACTGATATTACTTTGGAAACAAACCAAATCGTTATAGGTACATCATACGATGGACCTGGAGAATTATCAGGATCGGGTGTGGTAATGTATTTGGAGTTTCTTCCGGTACCAGGACGTGTAAAAGGAATTTATTCAATTGCTGGAGCATCTGTTACTGAATCATATGATAATAAATATAATGATTTAATGGCAACAAATGGAAGCATAGAAGTAACTCATTATTTGCCAACGCTTCAAGGCAACTTGATTTATCAAAATTATTTAAACAAACCAATAATCAATAATTCAAATACTGCTTCAGGGGTTACTGTAATTAGTGCTCAACAAGCTTGTATACCAACGGGTACTATTACGGGTTCAGTGGATGGTTCATTCAACATCACTTTGGGTGAATATGGATATAGTCTTAAAATAAACAGAGACACTCCAAATAGTACAGATGTTCAAGGAGATATCAATAGTGCGGATGCGTTATTAGTTACCAAAATCAGAAATGGATCAGTAGCCAACCCAACTGTATATCAACTGATTGCAGCTGATGTGAATGGTGACGGTAGAGTACTTTCAGGAGACAGAACTTTGTTAAGAAGAAGATCAACCAGACAAATTACTGCTTGGACGAATTCCGTTCCTGATTGGAAATTTATCCCTTTAAATCATGGATTTACAGGATTTAATAAAAACAATGTGCCATCGGTTGCAACCTGTTTGACTTTAAGTTCAAGTATTGTAGATGGCTGTGTTAAATTGGATAACCAAACATTCTCAGGAATTTTAGTTGGAGATATAGATGGTTTGTACAATGCGACACCAAATGGAATTAACCTTCGTGAGGCATATGAAGTAGGAATGACTATTGATTTATATGGTGCTCGTTATTCCAACGGATATTATTATGTACCGGTTAGTTTGGCTAAATCAGCAAATGCCATTGACATGAACGTAATATTTGATAACGAAAAAATAAGCATCGAGGGATTATCAGTAGAAGGAGCAAAAGTAACTTCAGATATTGAATCTAATGTGTATAACAACAATCAATTATTAGTTGCAATGGATCAGGAAGAGACTTTGGCAGAAGGCACAAAACTTTTGTCAATCAAAATCAAATCCACAAGTTCGTTGAAAACCGACTATTTTGTTTCTGCAAAAGGATTGTTGGATGGCAAAAAAGTAGCTGTTGAAGTTAAAGGTGATGCCGCTACTTCTAACGAAAAATCTATTGAAAGTAGCATTGATGTCTATCCTAATCCTGCTTCAAATGGTGTTTTCTTTATCAACGTTTTAGGTGGTGCTTCTGAAAATATGGAAGTAGAGTTATTCAATACATTCGGAAGCAAAGTATTGAACTCAACTGTACTTTCCGGAAAAAGCTTAACAGAAATAAATGGTGCCGGACTTGCACCAGGAATCTATTTCTTAACCATCAAATATTCTGAAGGAAAAACAATAAAAAAGATGATTATCAAATAATAGTAATTAAACTGAACAAATTAAAAAAAGACCAGAAGAGATTCTGGTCTTTTTTTTGATTAACGATTTACATTTAATTCAAAATAAACAATAGATTTATTATTTACATCATCCTTTATCCCTCTACTACAAAAAAGAAATTAATTACTATTTAACGTAAATTCGGTATATTTTTTTAAAAATAAAATCTAAATATTATATAAGTTATTTAAAGTCAAAGAGTTAGCCATAAATAGATTCTTATTTTTCTGTTTTTACTTTTTGTTTGGGCAAAAAGTAAACAAAAACCCCACCACTCCCGAAAGCTTTCGGGACAAATCCAAGTTTTTTCTTGCCGCACAACCCACCTTACCATGCCAAAAAACATGTATTTCGCTCTTTTCATGGACATCCCATCGCACATGGTTTCTTATCCTTGCATTATTTTATCTCGAACTCACATTATTTATCCGCATTCAATATTATTGGTGAACCCTTTCCTCCATTCATAATAATAATTTTTGTATTAGGCGAAGTAGCAATTTCTTTTTGGGCTTTAATCATTTCATATTGAAGTTGTTTGTCGGACAATCCACTGCTCATAATTTTTTGATAATCAGCAATACCTTGAGCTTCTACTCTTTTTCTCTCGGCCTCTTGTCGTTCTTTATCCAACACAAATTTCATTTTTTGTGATTCTTGTTCTGCATTAATTTTTGATTCAATTGTCAATTTAACTGACTCAGGCAAATTGATGTTTCTAATCAATAACTGTTCCAGCTGTATGCCTCGTACTTTAAAGTCCTTTTCGATGTCATTATAAATTCGGGTTTGAAATTCATTGCGTTTTGTTGAGTAAAGCGACACCGCATCATAATACACTGCATTATCTCTGATTTTGGTGCGAGTAATTGGTCGAACAACAATATTTTTATAATCTTCACCTATCTGTTTAAGTATTTCAGGTGTGCGTGCAGGAATAACTCTATATAGAATTGTTAAATCTATTATTACTTCAAGTCCATCGGCAGTTAACACCCGAATGGCATCATCACCCATTTTATCACCTTCATCATGCACAGATGACATGGTATAATTTTGGGTTTTTTTGTCAAATGTTTTGATTTCCATCAATGGATTTACCAAATGTAGACCACTTTCAAGTATTTCATCACTTACGCTGCCATATAGTGATTGAACACCAACTTCGCCTGCACCAATTTGAATTACGGAGGCAAGCAAAATACCAAATGCAACCAAAAGCGAACCTCCAATTTTCATTAGAGTTCCGAACCGGTAATAAAATTGTGTAGATTTATTTAAAGTAAAAGCTACAATAACTATTATAATTCCTAAGAATATGAGAAACATATATAATGGGGTTTAGATACTTGTAAATGTAATAAAACTTGGATTAATAAAATTTTTACTGCAAGCTATATTCTTTACTGCTAATTTAATTTGTCAAAATAGCTTTATCTTCATAAAAAAAATTGAACTGATACTTATGGCATTTATTGATTTAAAGTTGAAATCTCCATTCCAAAAAGCACTTACGGATATTGGATTGACTGAACCTACCGTAATTCAAGATAAAGCTTTTTCGGTAATCATGTCTGGAAAGGATGTGTTGGGTATTGCACAAACAGGTACAGGTAAAACATTTGCCTACTTACTACCTTTGTTAAACCAATGGGAATTTGACAAAAATAAAAATGTACAAATTTTAATAATAGTGCCTACTCGTGAGTTGGTGGTGCAGGTAATTAATGAAATCAATAAGTTATCGACATATATTAGTTTAACAGCCATAGGAATATATGGTGGCGTAAATTTACAGCGTCATAGAGATGAAATTAGTCATGGGTTGGATATATTAGTGGCTACACCCGGGCGTTTATTAGATGTAATGCTGGCAGGAGATATTAAAACCAAAACCATAAAAAAGCTGGTTATTGATGAAGTTGATGAAATGCTGGGATTGGGCTTTAGGGCTCAATTGACACGAATATTTGATTTACTGCCCCCCAAAAGGCAGAACATATTATTTTCTGCTACACTTGTTGAGGAAGTTAAAGAACTGACTGACAAATTTTTTAATAATCCAACTATAATTGAAGCTGCTCCATCAGGCACCCCTATTGAAAAAATAAAACAACAAGCATATAAAGTACCCAATTTTCACACTAAGATCAATCTTTTGATTTTCCTTTTGAAAAACAGGAATGAAATGAACAAAGTATTGGTCTTTGTAAATTCAAAAAACATGGCGGATACTATTTTTGAAATTATTCAACCGGAATTTGAATCTGAACTTTTGGTAATCCATTCCAACAAATCACAAAACAACCGATTTGCAGCTGTAGATGGTTTTAAAAATGGAAATATTCGAATACTATTAGCAACTGACATCATTGCAAGAGGAATAGATATTCTTGGGGTATCTCATGTTATTAGTTTTGATATACCTGAAGTCGCTGAAAATTATATTCACCGAACCGGAAGAACAGGTAGGGCAAACTCTGAAGGAAATGCAATATCATTTGTAACTGAGAAAGAGTTAAAAAATCTAAATAAGATTGAAAAATTAATGAAGAAAAAAATTGAAATGCTTGATTTTCCTAAATCAGTTGAAGTTTCAGATATCATAACTTTAGATGAAACTCCTAAAGTGGAAATGAAAATTATTAAATTAAAAGAACGATCCAATTACGAACCGGGGCCATCATTTCATGAAAAATCTGAGAAAAACAAAAAAGTAAATATGCACTTAACCCGAGCAGCACGAATGAAATTAAAATATGGAAAGTCAAAAACGATGCTTGGTAAAAAGAAAAGATGAAAACTATAAATGCTTTACAACATAAGCATCGTAACCATAAAAATCAAGTTTGTATTTTTGCATAATTGCCTCTTTTTCAGTGGCGTATTCACCAATCAATATTTTGAACAATTTAAAATCTTTTGAAAAAGCAAATCGCTTATTGAGATTTGCTGTACCTTGAACTTGAATACTTATGGGTTTAAAACCATCTTCCATCAAATTTTTACACAAATAATTTATCCGGTCGATATTATCTGATGCGGTTACTTGTACAGCGTAACCTTTCGGATTGATTACGTTCCCTTTCATATCATATTCTGTATTGGTTTGCCATACCATCATGTCCACCATTATCACTTTAACTTTAACATCAGGTACGGGTGCAGTCGGTCGTTCAACTCTGTAAAGGAGATTGATGCGCTTCATTGGGTCATCAAGTTCATAAAAAACACTGTAACCTTCTTGAGTATGTAAGTTATTAAAAACAAATGTGCCATCCGCTTCCGGTTTTTTAGAAGAAACAATTTTCTTAAAACAGTTCACTAAAAACAGGGTTACATCTTCCGCTTTTACAGTTGAATCAGGGAATTCGATTTTACCCTTCAGTTTATATTTTAGATGTTCTTCCCTGGTTTGAAGCAATGAATCACAATCGCTATTGGTTTTTTTGCTTTCAAGAGGATGTTTAAAACTGTCAAATACCATATAATCCACTCCGGTATGTAACTCTGCATCAGGTACTTTAAAAATTACATCATACTTGGCAGGAGGCAATCCTTTAAACGAAAATCTTTCATCATGTCCGGGAATATAATGTTTCATGATTCTGTCACCATCTTTGCATAAAATCACTTCCACATCAAAATTTTTGTTTTTTTCGGCTTTTCCATCTCCCAAGAATAAGTCAGAAGGTTTGTAAATAAAGTCAAATGCGGTTGTATCCGGAAGGTCTATCCGTCCTTCAATATTATATGACATACTATCTGAAGGATTGCCTTCGTTATTGTGTTGCAATAAAATTTCATTGCCTGGATCCGGAATACTATATTTAAAATTGGCCGAAGTACATGGCTTATCCAATACAAAAGAAATATCATAAATACCTTTGTCCAAATCCGAAAATACTACCTTTCCTTCAGCAGTAGAAGTTGCAGATGATACCATATCGCCTTTATCATTGAAAAGGTAGCATGTGACTTTACATGGATCTTGAACTTCTTCATCAATTATAATTTCGTGACCGTTATTATTTACCCTAACATCATGTTTTAATCCCTCTCTAAGAATTACATCAAAAACATTTTCACGAACCAACATCCGCCCCCTTTCATTATCATCGGGTACATCAACTTGTGCAATTAAGTCCGGAATAAATATAGTGTTAGTGTCAATTTCAGGTGGTTTGGGTTTCATTAACCGAATCGCAACTCCGGCTTGAATTTCGGTAACATTTAAAAATGAATTATTTTCCTGAATATTTTTTTGCAGTGTATTGTTATAACCAAATGTAGGCATATATGCTGCCTGAATAAAAACTTTGTATTTTCTATCAATTTTGTATTCAAGTCCTCCTCCTACATTGAGTCCTGACACAGGACCATAGGTAATATTCATTGGTTCATAGATATTTGTGTAAGTAGCATTCTCGCCAAATTGAAACAATGAGCCATTTTCTGATGTTAGGTCCTTTGTGTGAGGTTTTTGATCCAGATTAATAACAAAGGCACTTATTCCCCCAAATACAAAAGGAGAAAGTTTGTATTTATCAGCAAAAAATGAGTATCTGCCTCCCAGTTGTAATTCACCTGCAATCATCCTGTAGTTAGGCTTTGTGGCATAAAGTAACCCCAGATTAGCCCCCACAGAAAGTCGCTCTTTCCAAATGATGTAATACATTCCAATACCTCCGTGAAATGAGGGTGTAAAACCGGCATACACATTTTCGGGTCTGCCAAATTTATTGAAAGTTTGTTGTTGTGCCGAAGGAAAAATACCTACTCCCAGATAAGGAGTAATAAAAGTTTTACGATCGAGTTTCTTGGCATAAGGAGGCAACTTAATTATTTTTTTACCGTATTTATCGTATTCAATAGCAGCCGTAGGCGCCAGTTTTTTGGACTGCGCAAAAAGTAATGAGCCTGATGTGAAGCAAAAAAATAGAATCAATCCAAGGTGACCCCTCAAGAATGTAAATTTGAAGTATTATTTTCCACAATTAGCAAATTTACAAAAAAAGTAATACCTAAACACGAGATTTCAAAGGAGAATCTTTTTCAGAGGCAAAATGCTTAAAAACCATTTTATCCATAAAACCAGGAAATAGTTTATTTAAAAGCACAGTAAGTTTTCCTTGACTCGTCAAAACCAGGTCCCGTTTTCGATTAATTACAGCGTTATATATTTCATTTGCAACGGTTTCGGCCGGCATTATTTTTTGTTCATCTAATGGTGATTCTTTTTGTGAATTGCCATCCGCTCCTAAGGCAACATTACGAATATTTGAAGAAGTAAAACCAGGGCAAGCCACCAAAACGTGTACACCGGAATATAATAATTCTGTGCGAATACTTTCCAAAAACCCCTGTAAAGCAAACTTTGAAGCTGAATAACCGGTTCTTCCGGGTAGCCCTCTGTATCCTGCAATCGAGGATATTCCTACAATGCTTCCTTTGGATTGAATTAAATAAGGCAGTGCCGCTTTGCAAACATATACAGCTCCCCAAAAATTAGTATCCATTACTTTTTTTAACACATTCAAATCAACATCGTTGAACAATGCACGCATTGAAATTCCTGCATTACATATTAATATATCAATTTTTCCATATTCTTTGTAAGCTCTATTAACCAATATGGAAGCATCTACTTCAGAAGAGGCGTCAGCTACAACGCCAATACAGTTGATTCCCAGTAATTTAAGTTCCTTTTCGGTGGCAAAAAGTTTTTCCAAATCGCGACCGCTGATTATAATTTTAGATCCTTCATTGCCAAATTTTATGGCTAATGCCCTTCCAATTCCTGAAGTTCCTCCTGTGATTATTATTACTTTATCTTTCATTTTTAAGAATGGGTACTAAATTGCTAAAGATTTATTAATATGCAGCCATGAATATTATATTATTTGATTATAATCCTTTTAGAGAGGCATTATTACCTCTAACTTATACACGCCCGTGTGCCAATATCCGCTGTGGCATATTTACTATAAATGAAAAATGGGAAAATTTGACAAAAAAGCAAATTTCTTTTGCCACACAACCCTATTTGAGTAAGAAATTTCCAACCAAATATGTAAAAACCAACTATTATATCAATGGAAGTATAATTCCAGACATACCATTAATTGAAACCTTAAAAAATTTGTATGAAAATTTGGTTTTGATGTATAAGGGAGTTCCTATAGGTTTCAAATCAGATCAAATACTTGATAATGAACAAATTAATGTGGTATTGAACCATCTTAAAAAAAGAGAATATGATTTGCCAATTACTTACATAAGTAATACTTTAGAAATATTTGTTCAAAATGGAAACCAAATAAGGAACGATTTTGAATGGATTAAGTCAAACAAAAAATCACACTCTATCACAGATGTTCATACCAGAACATACAACATTGAAAATATTTTTGTTGAAGAAGGTGTAAAATTAAGAGCGGTGGTACTGAATGCAGAGGATGGACCCATTTACTTAGGAAAAAACTCCGAAATACAAGAAGGTGCAGTAATTAGAGGTCCTTTTGCATTAGGTGAACAATCTATTATTAATATGCAAGCAAAAATAAGACCCGATGTAAGTATTGGTCCATACTGTAAAGTGGGAGGTGAAGTTAGTAACTGTGTGTTTTATGCGTATTCAAACAAAGGTCATGACGGATTTTTAGGTAATTCGGTTGTTGGTGAATGGTGTAATATAGGTGCAGATAGCAATACATCAAACTTAAAAAATAATTATTCGGAAGTTAAAGTTTGGGATTATACTACCAATACATTTGAAAATTCCGGACGTATGTTTTGTGGTACCATTATGGGCGATCATGTGAAATGCGGAATTAATACCATGTTCAATACCGGAACCACAGTTGGCGTAAATGCAAATATTTTTGGCGGAGGATTTCCACCTAAATTTATTCCTTCATTTTCGTGGGGAGGAGGTGAAAATGACCCAAAATATAATTTTGAAAAAGTTATAGAAGTAGCTCAAAAAGTAATGGAAAGAAGAAGCATTTCTCTTTCGGAAATGGATTATGATATTTTAAAATGGTTGTATGAAAATGCAAAGTAGTATCGACTAATTAATATGATTCTGCATTGATTTAGATAAAGAAAAATCGTATTTTTGAATGATTGTTAACATTATTGGGCAAATAATTTCTGTATTATGGGTAATATTTCTGGAGTTAAAACTGAAAAAAATAAAAATGGGGAGTTAACCAGTATTACAATTAATTTAAAAAAGCACAAAAATGCAATAAAACCTCTTTCGGATTTGGGATTAATTAAAAATGAAGAAATTTCAATTTTTTATAATAAGGTTAAGAATAGTAAAAATACATCAATTGAAGAAGCAAGACGATTATCTCTTAATCATATTGATTCGCTTCCATGGTCCAAATAATTGTTGATTCAAGTTTAAGAATCAAACTTGAAATAATGGTTGAAGTTTTATTTTACAGCCAATATTTCGGTTTTAAAAAATCAGCTCAGGAGTATGTAAATAAAATTTATGATTTCATTTATACAATTCCCTCAAAGCAATTGAAAAGATGTAAAAATAAAAAGTATGGAAAATATTATGTTAGATATGATAACAAAAAAAGCAAAATGAGTTATTTTATCACTTTTGACACATATGATAATATATATCTGATTCAAAATATAATTTCACCAAAAACTAAGGAATACAATTTGATAATTGGCATTTAAATAAACGATGGTGGCAAAGTGATACTTATCTACTCTGGTATAAACGCATACCTCACTGATTTGTATTTGTCCCCATACTTCAATGCAAAATCTTTAAATCGCAATATGGTATCAAATACACCTTCGGGAACAAAAATATTAATCAAATTGGAAGGTAAATTTACCGGATCGGAATAGTGATGATACACAACAAATAATTCATTGCCTCTATGTACAAATTTCCATCCACCAAACGAATCTTTCATTCGAATCCTGTTTTTTTGTTCCGGAAGCACATCAGGCACGCTTCTGAACACGATATTTAGCGATTTGTCAGTAGCATCATAAAATATTTTTTGATGATATACTGCATCTCGGTTTTCAAACGGCCATGGGATTTTTACATCATAATAATCATAGTGTTCCTGAGGACTAATACTTTTTACATTACGAACCTCTTTCATATCAGTTACCCAAGTATGAAATGATGAATGATCACGAAATATGGCAATTATAGTATGGTAACCAATGTTCTTGATAGTTGTTTCGGCCCGGTTTTCTTTAATTCCATTAGTACCATAATCGCGCTGAAATAATCTAATGCCACTCTTTTCCTTTATATAAGTCCATTCTTTCTGGCAATATCCATTGATGCTGTAAACAAAAAAAAGAATGAAGATTCTAAATACTGCCTTCATGAGCAAACAATGATAATGCAAAATTTATAATATATATCATGAAAGTTCATTTTGAAGATTATATTTTGGTAGCTCATTAATTCGAACCCAATTTAAATTAATATTCTGGAAATAATAATGTACCATTCCATTAGTAATACAAAGAAAAGGACAATTCAAGCGAGAATTATAAAACGTGGCTTGAAGAAGCGTGTTTTCATTTAAATGTATTTCAAATGATTTGCATTCAATTATAATATAGGGCTGACCCACTTTATTGTAAACAATTACGTCCGTTCTTTTTTTTCTTTTATTAATGGTGATACCCGATTCTGTTTTGATATGCCCTACGGGATATTGTAAATGGTTTTTCAAATATTGAATAAAATGTTGCCTCACCCATTCTTCAGGCGTTAAGATTATATGCTTTTTGCGTGTAATATCAAATATGGTAAGCTGTCCTTTTGCATTTTTGTTGATATCATATTCAAAAGAAGGCAAATTCAGATGGTTCATATTGGTCGTAATTTATTATATAATTACAAAATATCGTAGTTTTGATTTGTGAAAAGATATTTTTCGGTCCTGATAAAAATAATTATATCCGCTATATTTTGGATAGGATCTAAGTTATTTGATTTTTTTACTTTCAAAAGACTACGCACCATTTTTGTATGTAGTTTTCATTCCTTTTGGCTCATATTTATCACTTTTATTTGGATCAATACCACATTTATGTATGAAGATGAATATATGCTTATTCGCATAAGTTCATTTGTGAAACGTATGGTTTTGCACATTGAGGAAAAACCTTCCCGAGACAAATTTTTATTTATTGGAGTATCATGGGACAAAGAACTAATTGATAAACTTGATGAAGATGGGCTGCCAATAGGTAATCAGGCTATAACTGACAGAAATAAAATCGCGAAATTTTTACATGTATTAAATAAAAACCCATACAATCATAAGTTCTTGGTAATGGATGTATTTTTTAGAGATCCATCCCCGTATGATAGTTTGTTGCAAGTAGAATTTGATAGTCTCAAAAATTACCTGGTTTCATATCACAAATCAAAAGATGGTGTTCCTATCAATCCGGTAATAAAGGTAAATAAAGGACTTTCGGATTATGAAAATAGTGAAGAAGGATTGCTGGGTGTATCGGCCGGTGGATTTGCAAAGTACAAACTCATTCAGGAAGATACCTTTAAAACGCTCCCTTTATTAATGTACGAAAAAATCTATAATAAAAATGTAATTAACGGATGGTTGTTTGATCATATGGATGACAAGGCATTATTTCCAACTTTTGTAGTTGATCATCGAATCAGACCCTATGACTTGTTTGAAGCGCCTGATTCGATTAGGTACGATCGTATTTACTTAAATGAATTAATAGTACTTCCGGATGAACTTATTTGGGAACTTACCAAAAACAGAATATTGGTGATAGGCGATTATGAAGATAGAGATATTCATGATACCATATATGGAAGTATGCCCGGACCATTAATTTTAACCAATGCATTTTTGGCACTTGAGGCCTTTGACAACGTTATTCACTGGCCATTTATATTGTTGCTCTTTATAGGATTCTATATGGTTTCGTACCGATGTTTTTTTTCCAGAAATTTCCTATCCGGTATTTTCAAAATCAAGTTTTTTAAGACAAATAAATTTTTGGTCAACTTTTTAGGATATTTTATCTTTTTCTTAATTATGTCGTTGTTATCCTTTTTTCTGTTTGATGTTCATTTGTCTATTTTGCTTTTAGCTTTTTATATGGAAATCGTAGATTTTTTATTACAAAAATTTGTATTCAAAAAAGAAAATAAGCACAAACTCACTTGAAACATCCCATTGTTAAGTCCATCATTTTTTATGCCCTGTATCCGCTGATATATTTGTTTGCCTACACCCCAACCCCAATTTTATATCTTTTTTCAAATGGATTATTTTATATCGTGTATCATGCATTTGGATATCGAAAAAAGGTGGTTTTTCAAAATCTGAAAAATTCATTTCCAGAAAAATCAGCACCAGAAATTAACGCCATTGCAATAAAATACTATCATTTTTTATGCGATTTTTTGGTGGAAACTGCTAAGTATATGACTATTTCCAAAAAAGAATTGCTCAAACGAGTTTCCATTGAAAATGAGGATGTTCTGGACAAAATATTTGATTCCAATAGGAGTATGATTGTATTACTTGGCCACTATGGCAACTGGGAATGGGCGGCTCCATCATGTTCTATATTAACCAAATTTCAGCTATTTGTTATCTACAAGCGATTGTCAAACAAGCATTTTGAAAAATTAATGCGCAACACCCGTTCCCGGTTTGGAACCAAACTTATAGAAATGAACGATGTTGGTAGAGAAATGTTCAAAAACAGAAATATCATTGGCGCAACTATTTTTGTAGGTGACCAAACGCCTTTTCCGGAACAAGCTTACTGGACTACTTTTCTGAATCAAGACACTCCCATTTTCAGAGGAGCCGAAGTACTTGCCAAAAAATTTGACCAGCCGGTGATATATGTAACCATTGACCGACCACAAAGAGGTAAATACACCATTAAGGTTCAATTGATTACGGATGACCCCAAAAACACTCCCGAAGGTTGGATATGCGAACAATATTCACGACTCCTTGAAAAAGATATCATCCACAAACCAGAAATATGGTTGTGGTCACACCGAAGATGGAAACATCGAAAACCATCAAATATTTAAGCTTATTTCGTATTTTTGTTTTTATGAATCAAATTCAAATAGACAAGTCCTTAGTTTGGTTTTTGGCAAAAGCTATCGGACTGTATTTATTGTGGTTTTTGGTATATGATTTGTGGATTGCTCCTTTAGGCATCATTGATACCTGGCTTAACCAGTCTGTTGCAAATGGGGGTTATTTTTTATTACAAAAGTTTGGATTTGAAGTTTGTAAAGATGGCACTTCCGTATGTATCAACAATGCTTCAACGGTTGTTATTGGAAGGGGATGTAATGGTTTGGAAATATACGCAATTTTTGCAGGATTTGTGGTTTTGTACAGAGGCAGTTGGCTTCATAAAATATGGTTTATTGTTGCCGGCATAGCATTTATATACCTTTGCAATATTTTGAGAGTGGCTATGCTTGCCATTGACCATTACAATAATTTGAAACTTTTTCAATTCAACCATAAGTACACCTATGTATTTATAATATATTTTATCGTTTTTGGTTTATGGATACTTTGGATTAACCGATTTTCAAAAACCAGTGAAGTACATTAGAATTGGCTCAACAATATTGCTATTTGGTTTGATGTTATATATAGGCCAACAAAGAAGAAATTATGACCGCTTTATTGCCAACCAATTTGAAGCTTCTTCCCAATTTGGCTACACGCCTTCCAAATATCCTATTTCAATAAATGGTTTTTTTGAAAATATTAAAACCAATTACAAATGGCTGTCATCCACTTTATACACCGTTTTTTATTTATTTTTGAGCAGTCTTGTTTGTTTTGTATTTTTTAGTAATTACAACATAGCCGTTCAAATGCTGTATTTTAATATTATTTTACTGGTAATAATTGCCTTTTTAATCGGGTTAAGTGTAATCACACATGAATACCGCTACGGATATAGTTTGGCACAAGCTTTAAAAAAAATGGTACAATCACCATTGCCTACATTAATAGTAATCATGTACTTCTGGAAAATAAAAAAGCCCTGAAATTCAGGGCTTTTTTATGGATTTATCGCTATATACGTGGTTTTAATAATATTTAATGGTTATATATAACATATATACTGAATACAACTAAAACGTAACCACTTTAGTTCAAAATAATTATATCTTTCACTTCAAAATTACATACGCAATTGAAGAAAGTATTATTTGTAACCTATTACTGGCCACCTTCCGGGGGATCGGGTGTACAGCGTCCTTTAAAATTTGTAAAATACCTGCGTCATTATGGCTGGGAACCTGTTGTGTACACGGTATCAAATGGGGAATTTCCGGAAATTGATGAATCGTTACTGGAAGAAGTTCCCGAAGGCATTGAAATTATAAAAAAACCTATTTTTGAGCCTTTTAACTTATACAAGTGGTTTATAGGCAAGAAAAAAGATTACAAACTCGTAGCCGGGTATTTGCATCAAAAAAAGGCAAATAGCCTTTCTGAAAAAATAGCATTGTGGATCCGAAGCAATGTATTTGTGCCCGATGCACGTATTTTTTGGATTCGACCATCGGTACATTACCTGACCCAATATATTAAAAAAAACAAAATTGATGCCCTCATTACCACAGGACCACCGCATAGTGTGCTCTTAATTGGACTTGGTGTAAAAAAAAGAACAAATATTCCCTGGCTGGTCGATTTCAGAGACCCTTGGACGCAGATTGACTATTGGGACGATTTGGACCTGACCACCTGGGCAAGAAACTTGCATAAGAAACTTGAAAGAAAAGTGCTTCAACAAGCAAACACAGTAGTGTGTGTTGGCAAAACTTGGGGTAAAGGTTTGGAGGATATTGGAGGCAGAAAAGTAGCCTATATAAGCAATGGATACGATGAGGCAGACATACATAAAGAAATAGAAGTACCACTGGACTCAAAATTCAGCATAGTGCATATAGGCATGATGGGTAAGTCGCGCAACCATGAGGTGTTTTGGCAAGTATTGAGCGAATTGGTAGCTGAAAACAAACTATTTTCTGATAAAGTAGTAATAAAACTATATGGTAAACTTGATGAGTCGGCGCCGGAGTGCATTGAAAAATACAAATTGACTCCGTGGGTAGAAATATATGCTTATGTGCCACATAAAGAAATCATATATGTGCAAAAAGCGGCTCAGGTATTGTATTTGTCAGTTAACAATACCGCTAATGCTTTAGGCATACTTACCGGAAAAATATATGAATACCTGGCCGTGCAACGACCCTTACTGTGCATTGGACCCGAACAAGGAGAGGCGGCACAGGTAATATATGAAACCAAAGCCGGACTGGTATCGGGGTTTGACGACAAGGTGAAACTTAAGCAAAATATACTTGTGCTTTTTGAACATTATATGAACAAGCAACCCTATGTAAGCACTGGCAGTAATATTGAAAAATACTCACGAAAATACCAAACCGGGCAATTAGCAAGTTTGTTGAATCAAATGGTATAATTGCACATTAAAATACTTGCAATTATAAAACAGATTGTGTAATGTTGAAAATATAAAAGGAAGCTTAGTTATGAAACTAATTGGCATATATACGCAGTAGGGTTGCGTATATATGTCAAAATCAGGGGTAAATGCGCAATAGATTGCGTAAACAAGGATGTTGGGCAAAATTTTACAAACGCGCACGATTTATTCGCTAACTCATTTATGTATATGCTACTTGGAATACCTGTTACATTTAACCTAAGCTTTGGCCTGCCAAGCAGCATATACAACATTCGTTTCTCAACTCAATATCCGAATAAATCGTTCCCTTCGCACACGGATGCTTCATGCTCGTGCCTCGCATTCCCGCATCCTAAATTTTGCCCAATGGCTCGGTTGATGCAAATGC
>JANRJY010000052.1:0-30834 GCA_033763735.1 Bacteroidota bacterium
CCTGCTCCCCGCTACTTTTATTAAAACTGTAGAAATGTTTTATGTTTATCTATTATATTCATTAAAATTCAGAAAGACCTATATAGGGTATACTTCGGACCTTCAAAATAGGCTTTTATCGCACAATTTACCTTCAAAGAAGGGATTTACAGTAAAATATAGACCATGGGAAATTATTTATCAAGAGTCATTTGTGTTGAAATTAGAAGCGATGGAAAGAGAAAAGTTTTTGAAAAGTGGGAAAGGCAGAGAATTTTTAGCAAATATTGTCAGTAGATATTTGAATTCAAATCCGCCCGAGGCGTGACGGCAGTTCGATCCTGCTCCCCGCTACAACAAGTGCCCAAGAAACGCTTCTTTGGCACATTTTTACATCTTGTCGTAAAGAGGTCGTAAAGAAAAGGGCAATAAGAATATTTTTAAATATCCTCTAAACACCATTAAACCGCCTTTATTCTTTAAACTTAATATAAGAAAACAAGTTCCACCGTCACTATACCATTTTCAATTCTATTCCAATCTTTTACGAAAGCATTGAGACACTTCTTTACGCTTTACGGAACAAAAAAAATCGAACAAGATTAACAATACAATCTTCTCATGTTAAGTTTGGTATTTCAATAAAGCTTAACATAAGAAACTTTTTGTTACAACTTTTGCATTTTTATTTTGCTTCCTGAGGTACTGGTAAACCCTATATATTTTAAGAAACAGGAGAAGCAAAAAGGATAAAAAGCGGACTTAGCAACTTTTTATGGGTATTCGGAAATTCAATCTTAAACCCGGCATCAGGCACAAATTTTTACAACAGTGCCTTATCAAATATATACATATAGGATTATATAATTATGGGAAATTTGCCATTATTTCCAGCTTCAACATCCTTCTAAGCAATCATTGTCGAGATCGACACATAATCTTGATAATCAGATAAGTACTTTGTTATCTCTTTTCGTTAAATTAATACAACTTCATATATCCGTAGTCAATAGTTAAATAATGTAGAAGTTGTATTGTTGAATCAAAACCAAATGTAATAATGTATGAACAAGGTTATTCAAGATTGGATTTTAAATCAAAAAGCACATTAAAATGGAATGCCATTTTAGATTTTGTCTTTCTCGAAGCCGATTCTATTGAATTTGAGATAAGTAAAAGCGTAATGGATGATTTTTACTTACCGGTAAAATCCCATTTGAAAAAGCATCCCTATAAGGATTCATTTTCAAGTTTCAGGTATTCGAATGAACAGTTTGGTAAAGTATATAATTGGGACATCCTCTATTTTAAATTCAAGCTTGATCAAACAATAATAAGAGATTTAACAAAGTCAAAGAATTTGTTTGATTTTGCTTTTGATCAATCCTTGAACTTTTCCTTTTATAAAGGAAATGAATGCATTGCTTACTCCATACTGAGTGAAAATAGCTTTTGTATTAAGCTTAATGAGTCAAATCAAAACATCCTTAAAGTAAAAGGAATTAAATTCTCTAAACCTTTTCATGATACAACACCTGAGCAATGGCAAAAGACTGCTAATCAATATTCGAAGAAGCTGAAATCTTATTTCAAAGAAAATCCTGAGTTGAGGGAATTTTTGATATAATTCAGAATGGTTGATGAATTTATTCCTTCTTAGTAATTACAATTAAATTGAACAACAATTTTCAACTCAAATCTTAACATAAGAATCTTTTTTGATTACATTCGAATGATTTATTTTGTAAATTCCAAATTCATATTTCAATTAAACTCATGCTTATGTAGAAAAGAAAGATTTATCAAAAAAACACAATAAAATATTAGGCGTTGCTTAAATATTCCTCTAACTGAAAACTCGAAAATTTAAGAAAAGAGGGAATGTGAATGCGAACGCACCTGTTATGGGTGTGTTCCTTTTGCTATTTCCATTCTTTTCGGGTATTCGAGTACCTCAGTTAGGTGGTTTTTGGCAGGGGTTCACGCCCTAATTTTTTGTTGTCCGGTTCAATTTTCTAAATCAGTCCTTCTGAACTTCGAGGACACAAAAACTAAAAAAAATGTTAAAAAAAATCTCTTTATTCAAAGGAATCGCGATAGCCTTTTCTTTACCTCTTTGTTTGTTTGGTCAAAATGTAAAAAAAGTCCAAACATACTATGATTATGCACACCAGTATATCAAAGAAGAATATACTGTAATAGCTTCCCCTCCATATTTAAAACATGGTCTGTACCGAATGTGGGATGATAGAAAAACATTAGTAAATGAAACCAATTATTCCAATGACAAGCGTAATGGTTTGACAAAAAACTACTATACTTATTTGATAACTGAAGACAGAATCAAAATTGGCAAAGTTTGGCAACAAATGAATTATAAAAATGATGTTCTTTCAGGTAATTGGGTACAATACGACTATTTGAAAAATGGAACTCAAATTAAAATTGAAGAAAGAGTTTACACGAATGGTACCATTTCAAAGCAATTGACTTATTTCGACAATGGTGTGCTTTCTGAAGTTAAAGTGTTAAATGGTCAATGCCTAAGCTATTACGACAATTCAAAATTGTTTGAAAAGTATAATGTAATTGACGGTGTTATGAATGGTTCTTATTTTGCTTATTTCCAAAATGGTAAAGTGAAAGTTAAAGCAAAGTATAAAGATGATATAGCAATAGACACATTAACTGAATACTTTGAAAATGGAAAACTTAAAGGTTTTCAATATCGAAATCCACAAAATAAGATTATTTCCATTTACAAAGAAAACTATCCGAATGGCAAACCAAAATTTGAACGCAAACAAGTTGGTGAAAACTTATTTAGTGTTGTAGAATATGATTCCATTGGAGGGTATTTATCATCTAAATATTCGGAAATGATAAATTTTGAAGATAAGAATCAAGGGTATATAAAAACTGGAGAATATCAATCATTTCATCCAAATGGGAAACCAAATTTAACGACAAGTTATAAAGATGGATATTCTGAAGGAATATGCATTTCAAAAGATGAATTAGGCAATGAAATTATTAATGGTCAATTCAAGGATGGTTACAGATATGGAAAATGGAAAATCTTTTATAATGCGGATTGGGAAATGGCTGATGACTTAAAATCATCAAAATATTACAGATTGATAAGTTATGGCGACAAAGAGGAAATAATAGGAAAAGTTCAGGATTTTTATATTTCGGGTGAAAAACAATTTGAAGGGGTATTGAAAAGTATAGACCCAGATGTTTTAGGTGGAGAGGCAATCTTTTACCATAAAAATGGTAAAATTAAAGCAGAAGGAGTTTTTCAAAAAGATGATACTGTTCAAGTAAAATCTTATACTGAGAATGGCTTACTTTTAGAAGAAATTGAGAAAAATAAAACTTCAAGGAAAGTAAAATATTATCGAAAAGATGGAACTCCAATTGAAAAAGGGCAATATTTCATGACAGAAGCTGGTGTTTGGCTTAAAGATGGTATTTGGGAATATTTTGATGAAAAAGGTAATAGGAAAAGAGTTGAAAAATATGAAGATGGTGGTTTAGTGTCGACAGAGTAATATGAAATAGGGGTGTTGGATTCAATACCCCTAATCCTTTCTTTCAAAAAAGCTTTATCTGTGTTTCAATCTTTGGTTGAAACGTGCCAATGATAATAAATGGATTACGTGATGCATGATGGTGCGATTGTGTAGTACCTAAGAAAAAGTGAAGGTCTTTAGTTTTTGCAAAATCATCGAAATACTTTTTGCGGACATCTGCAATTGCTTTTTGTTCATTTCCTTCATGTTTGGCAAGGCAATTCCAATAAAGTTGTCCTGTTTCCCAATCTTCAATCATTAAATTACTTTCTGTGCCCTGAATATCTTTAAAAGTAAATTTAAATTTATAAGGCAATTTTTGTACAACTTCGAATTTTCCCGATTTTGAAGTTTCAAATAAATTGAGTTGATTAAGTTTAGCTAGTTTTTCCTTATCCCACTCTCTTTCAACTTCTTCTGCAGTAAAATCCAATATTTGTGTAGGTTTAAATACCGCAAGCGAAGTACATATTTCTTTATTTTTTGCTTCTTCTATCAGTTCAGTAAGATTATAGTAAATTTTACCCATGCAAATTTTCTTACGTTCTTCCCAATTGTTTGAAGTATCAATATGTCCCACAACCTTGATTTCGCCATCAATATCATATGGTCGAAAGCTTTCGGGTCTAAAATCACCTTTGTTTTTTACCAAATCAACTTCAATCCAATCATATTTTTTATATTGTTCATTGTATGATTTTTTTCGGAATGGCACTGGATACAATCGAATCCAAGTACCGTCTTCTCTAAATCCTGCAGTACAAACCAATTCATCATATTTCGAGGATATTGTCGGATATGTTTTAACTGTAATTAAAACTTTTGTTAAAGCCATACTTTAAATATGATTTACTTCAAAAGTAAAAGTTGGAAGTTGTTGAATAGCTTCTGCCAAATGCTTTCTATGACACTGACAAATGTTAGCTTCAAAGCAAGTTAATGCAATACGCTTATGTTGTTTTAGCAAACCCAAAATCTTGTTTTGGGCATTGCCAGTTTTAGTCAAATTGTTTAAGCGATATAAGTTAAACAAGTTGTCATAATCACTTTGCACATTTAATTCCTGACGTAGGTCAGATTGTATGCCGACTTCAGGTATATGCACATATTCTATCCCTAAATTCGAACAAAATTTCATTAACTGAGTCTTGTTAAAGCCATATTTCATACTCATAGGATTGTTACGTACATCAACTAATACTTTTACATCATTTTTCAGCAAACGAACAAGATATTTCTCTAGTGAAATGCCTTCATATCCAATGGTGAATAGTATAGTCTTGTCAATTTTAGGTCGTGAATTTTGTACTGTTTCCATTTCTGTAGCATTCAAAATAGAAGGTGCCACTTCACTTCTTGTGGCATAAAATGGAAAATTAATATACGTATGTCTCATTAGCGCATTTGCACTCATATTTCCATAAGTGTTTTTTACATTGTTTAATAATTTCAAATCAGTTGGTCTCAATTGTTTTAAATAATTGATTGTATCATTTTTTATAAAACTCTTTTCATCGGCTTTTAACAAACCTTTCTTTACCATAGCTGACATATCGGCATTGGCAGAATATGAATAGCATCCAAATTTGTATGGAATAAATTCATATTCTCCTTTAGTTTGCATATTTGAGAATAGAAAAAGTAGTTTTTGCAATCGGATTTTATCTAATTGTCCATCAAATAGTTGCAACAATGATAGTATTATTTTTCTCCTATAAAACATGTTACAAAGTTAAGATATTTTTGAATAGTGGATGTTGACTTAATATCCTTATTTTTTAATAAATCGTCAGTGAAATAAATTAATTTGACTTATTGATATTCATTTTTATTTGGAAGCATTTTTGAAATATATTTTTAAATTTAAATGAAAGGAGGTGTATAGATATGTCGGATAATTTACATAAAAAAAAGCTAGATGCTAAAAGGATTGATGTGAGTGAACCGTATGAACTAAGGGATTGGTCAGCAAAACTTGGTGTTACACAACAAAAACTTAAAAATGCGGTAATTCAAGTTGGAACCTCAGCAGCAAAAGTAAAAGAATATTTGAAAAAATAATTCTTCATTTTATTGCCCTATCTAAAAAATAGGGCATCTTTCAAATATACATGATTTACAATATTAGATTAATACTCAGATACTTTCTTCAACCTCTTCATCGGTTTATTGCCAGATAATAAGGTGTTTTGGTTCTTTTTTTGTTTTTGTTCTTCCACCATTTTTTCAATCATTGAGAATTCTTCTTCCATGGAAAAAACTTTCAGATGGATTTCTGAAAGTGATTTGTGAAGAGCTTTCATGGTGCTAACAGCATCAAAATAGCTACCTTCATAATCAAATAAAAGTTGGTCAAGTTCCTGAAATCCACCGGACAGTGAATCTTGTTCAGTTTTTGAGAATGATTGAGATTCATTTAATTTGAGTGGAATCTTTTTTGGCTTGTAATTTTGGTTAAGCTTATCATTCAAGTATCTCAATCTTGCAAGATGGAGCTTTAATTCTTTTTCATTATTCATTTTATTGGATTATTAAGTTTTAAACAATTTAGATAGTAGTTTTCAAAAGCAAATTTGAAAGTGATGAAATCAGCACTATCAATAAATTCCTCAATGACAGCTTTTTCTGAATCATTTAAGTTGTTTTTTATTGATTCATAAGAATCTACAAACTTCCAATAGACTTGTACTGCATTATCTAATTTATCTAAAAGTGTATCCAAAATTTTTGAATTAGAAATAATGAAAGTATCCTTAAAGTCAAATGATTTACTTTCAAATATCAAATCTGAGTTGAATTTTTTATTTTTGAGTGCTATTAGGCAAGCCTTCAAATCAATCATATCGTGGCATCCAATCAATGATTCAATGATGATTTCGAAATCCAATTTGTCTTTAATCTCTATGAGTTTATCAATAAAATCAAAGTTATTGTATATGATATTATCAAGCATTTTCATCAATTGATCCAATATATTGGAATCAGACTTTGAGTAATCTATCTGCTTGATAACTTCTTTGTAATCGTAAGGAATAACAAGATCCATTGGTTTTTATTTTATGTAACTAAACCATAGGATATAATAGGTAAAGAGAAGGCTCTTCAGGCTTTCTCTTTCAATCGAATAAATTCGATGGGCACGTAATAAGGTTAAGAATCTTTGAGTTAAAAGAAAGTACTAAGAAAAAAGCCGAAGCAATATTTAACAATTATTTAACATAGTTATATTGTGTGTTTTGAATTCAAATATCTAATATTAAAAATGAATTTTCATTACTTGACAATTTCTATATTTTTATTTAGCGCAATATGTCTTGCCCAAAAAGAAGATTCTGACAAAATAAGTAAATTAGAAGCCAGACTTTCTGCTCTGGAATCAAAAAAAAATTCAGAGTTTAAGCAAATTACTTTTGAAAACGACAAAATAATAAACAAATACATTCCTTTTGGGGAATATTTTATTATAAATGGCACAATTGATAAAGATGTAAAAAATATTAAAGTTTTAATAAAACAAACGGATTTTGCCCAAACTCCGATTTTTAGCAAGCAAACAGATGTAGTTGATGGTAAATTCTCAATTTTAGTCGATAGATTGTTGAACTATAGTAATGAATATAAATTTGAATTTATTCCTATAACAAATCAACCTTTAGAGTTTAGTAATGACATTTCAGATGAGTATTATAGCCCGGAAATTTATTATGAAAACATAAAACATTTTAAAACCAAAAAATCATTTAATAGAATTAGTAAAGAATATTATGAAGTTAAAACAAGAAACTTATTTGATGATTTGATTAGTGAAAGAAAGTTTGAAGTCAATGATTTAACAAGTACATTAACAAGCATATCAGATTTTGATATTGATTGCCAGAATTGCAATACTGACTTTGAATTATTAATTGAGACTTTGACGGATAAAATTAACCAAGCATCGATAAATCTTAAAAATTTATCAATTAAAAATAAATCAAATAGAAAAAGAAGAAGTGATTATGGGGGAAGAAGGGGTGGGTGCACTAGATTGGGAATTTTATATCCTCCAAAATATTTTTCTTATTTAACCCAATATAAAAAGTACCATAGAGATTTATTCCTTTTGCTACTTGAAGTATATAAATATAGAAGTTGGAAAGAGCAAAATAGCAAGGAGTTAATTTATAAAACTACACAAATAAGTTTTAGAGCAACCAAAGAAATTCATTTAAAAAATATTTCCACAGAACTTAAATGTACTGGATCAAACTGTGATAGCTTAATAAAAGATATTAATCATACAATTTTTTGCCAAGATCTAGTTTATGACAATAATTTGGCAATCCCACCTTCTTTTATAAAAATAAATTCATGTTGTAATATTGGAGTAGTTAAATCAAAAAATGATTCTGCTAAGCTAAATAAAGATGAAACAATAACTTTTAGTTCAAAGGATTTTATTAATGTTTCTTTTAAGAACGTTAATCAAAATATTTCTACAAATAATTCTAAACCCAAAATAATTCATCAATATTTTTGGACAAAAGCAGATTCAAACACCTATCGATTTAGTAAAATCAATCTTACCCAAGGTATAGGTGCTTGTGTGTTGGGAGATAATATTGATAATACTATTTGGTTCAGTTACACGGGCATAAAATATAATTTTTCACCTGTTTTTCGACATTTGGATAATCCCTATTATCTTCAAAACCGATGGTGGAAATTTTGGAAACGGTCATCTCTAATAATTGGTGCAGTTACCCTTTCTGATCAAAATTTTAAGTACAAGGGTGTTCTTCTGGAAAGTACCGAACTAAACGTAAAACCAATAATTGCACTTGGATATGATTTCAATAGGTTTTTTTCATTAACAGCGGGAGTTGTTTTTTATAAACAACTTTCTATTTACCCAACTCAAGATTTAAGTCAACATAAATCATCTTTTTTTGTAACAGCTAACTTAAATAGTTCTCTTATTACCATGATTGTAAGCAAATTTACCAAATGAAAAAATTGAATTTCAATAGTTTATTTTTTTACATCAATATATTATTTGCTGGTTGTAATACTTTTCACTTAGAAGACCCAAAGAAGTTAGATATCAATAATGTCTTTTCATTTGAAACAGACACACAAACCTTGACTGCCGATGGTTCAAATATTGGCATAGGAACAATCACTTTAAAAAATGTTGATTTAAAAAAGACAATAAGGATTTCATTCCCCAATGGTAAAATAAAGTTGAATAATGCGGAAGGAAGTGAAGTGACTTTTACTGGGAAAACAATAAACCAAGAGTTTACTTTTTCTACAGATGATTACAATAATGGAAAATCAAACTTGGTTGTAGATATTGATGGGTACTCT
This sequence comes from Bacteroidota bacterium, assembly GCA_033763735.1. Lineage (GTDB taxonomy): Bacteria > Bacteroidota > Bacteroidia > Cytophagales > UBA9547 > JANRJY01. The sequence goes on from JANRJY010000052.1 coordinate 8,907, forward strand.
AGAAATAAAATTATTACAATATATCCTTCCTATCCTGATGATTTACTTTTTGACAATCCAAACTATACAAAAAATGTAATTTTTATTAATGAAACAACTACTTCTAATTTTGTTTACAACTTAGATTATTGTTTAACTAAAAAAGGTAATGTAAGTATATCAAAAAACATCAATTATCAATTAAAGGTCTATTCTAATGATTCCGACAAAAAAATTATTAAGGAAATTTTTAATACAACAACAATCTCTGGTTCAAAACTTTGTAATCAAATAATACTTAATTTACCTAGCAATAGTACCGTAGGTATTGGATATAGTCTGGTAGTTAATAATTCGAATCCAATAAAGGACTCTTTTTCTATAAGTGGTAACAGTATTAAAAAATAATAATATAGATAATATAAACATTTTAGAATTTACATGTCTTTATTAGAAAACCAAACATGAATAAAATAATTGCACTTAGAGGTAGAGCGAGTGTCGGCAAATCAACAACCATTAGAATTTTTTATGAAATTTTACTCAGTAAAATTTCCAATTGATTGATGGCGATTTTAGTTTGGAAGGTGGTGATTTTTGGTCGATATTTTCACAAAACGGTATATTAATTGGGATTACAAGTTCTGGAGACACATATGATTTAGTTCATGATAATCTCAAATATTTTATTGATGAAGGTTGTATTATTTGTGTTTGTGCATGCAGAACCTATGATAGAATCCCCCCCGGAACGAATGCTGCAATATTTGAATTTACAGATTACAGTAATATTTTCATTGAAAAAACTATTAGTGCCAATCCTGAAAATGAAGTAGAAACTAATAATATAGATGCAGAAAAGTTACTTATTCAGTTAAATGAAATCTTAAGAAGTCAATAATACATTTAATCGCATATTTATAAGTAAAGCGAATGCCTTCCAGGCTTTCCCTTTCAATCGAATAAATTCGATGGGCACGTAATGAGGTTTAAAATCTTTGAGTTAGAGGGAAGTACCAAGAAAAAAGCCGGAGGTATATGTGAAAGAAAAGGTGTAAATACATGGATAATTTTATATTGATTTATGTTCAGAAAAATAAAAAGTATTTGTTTCAATATTTCAACTTAAAGGGAAAAATCAATCTAGAGTAATTCATTTTTAAGAAAATTTCGTCCTGTTACAGTTAATTTATAAGTCTTAATTAGTACAGCATTTCTACTTCTTAAATACATTCTACCTAGTGCATCGAAATCAGAAGAAATTATTGGTTGCAAATATTCTTCTGTGTTAGTAGCAATAGTAATAAAATTATTTTCTAGTGCTTCTTCGATCACATTAATAAGGTTTTCATTATTTTCTTCAACTTGCAATTCCTGGTATAAATTTTCTAAAGAACAATATGTTCCTTGACCAAAAGAATTATTTAAATATTGAAGTAACTTTATTAGGTAGTTATCCATTTTTATTAAATTTTAATGCTTTTTAAAATTTCTTTTTAAACATAAACAAAAATAGTTTTTCATAATGTTTATTGAAAACAAATTAATAATTTTTTAGAATCAATAAAGTTTAATAACAAGCGATTTGTTTTTTTTCATCAAATGTATTCAATATATTGAATATCGAAATTTAGGGTTAAAATCAAATATGTGGAATTTCAATAATATCTTTGCAGATACTTTTTGAACTTTGCTAAAAGTGGTATTTTGGGATTCCCGTGTTATTTATTTGATTTTTAATAATTGTGTTTTATTAAATATTTCAAAAATCAAATTATTTTTTCTATCTAAAAAAATCTAACCCTTAATTATGAGTTTATTTCTGAAATTTGATTCAATAAATCATAAAAGTAATGACATCGAATCAAATATTGAACAAAATTGATAGATACTTACAAATCTATCATAAAGTCATAATGAGTAGGAAATGGTATTTCGTTTTTATAAGAATTTTTGTTCATTTATATAAACGAAAAATAGAATTAACTGCTTTTAATATACCAATTTCTGAATTATATGATAGAAATAAAATTACAAGGCACCAACTAAATAAGTGGATTTCAATTTTTGATGACAGCGCAATTAAGAATCAAATCTTAGAGTTAAACAGTATTCAACCTTCTTTTAAATCTAAGTATATCATTAGTCCCCCGAAATATTATCGAAAGATTCCTATGTTAATTTATTTGGGTATTGTTCTCCAATTTGGTTTATACATAAGGCTCAGAATTGATAAGAAAATACTAAAAAAAGTTGGTTTTCATAAGTGGGAAGTTTCTGAAATTCTGTTGAAACATAAATTAATTAAAGAAAATAGGATTAAAGATGTAAATAATCTTAAAGTTTTCCCTTTTTCAATTCTTCCAACATTACTTCAATACAATGGACATAAAGCAGTCCTGTAAATTGCTTCAAAATCATATTGATATATTTATGAATAACAAACCAGTGCCAAATGGTCCTAGCCAAACAGGTAACGCTTCAGGAAAAGGTAGAGGCAACAATCCGCCTAAAAAATAATAGTTGCTAAATGATACACAGCCATGGAGTGTATCATTTGTATTTACTGTATAAGAGTTTTTAGGATATTGTTTTATCTTGTCAAATTTATATATACTTGTAACCAATAGCAATATGAACTTAGAATTGAATTCAAATAATTTTTTTAAAAAGTGGGAAGATATCTCTGAAGAATATGTTAGTAAAATAGTAAAAGATGGGATTATTAATACGTCAGAATATAAGGTTATTTCTCCAAAAATACTATTTATATGCAAGGAACCTAATGACCCAGAGCAAAATCCGGGTGATTTTAGGGAATGGTGGAAGGAAGGTGCATTTGGATCATTTTCTTACAGAATCTCCGAATGGGCTTTTGGACTAATTAATAATTTTCCACCTTTTTCTGAGATTAGTAAATCGAACGCGTATGATAGCTATTTGCAAAAAATTGCTCTTATAAACATTAAAAAAATAGGTGGAACAGGTAATGCTAATCATTCCGAAATAATGAAACATTTTTTAGTTTCAAAAGAACTATTAAAAAAACAAATCCAAATCATTAATCCCGAGATCATCGTTTTGTGCCTTTCTTTCAATTATGAAATTAGGCAAGAATTGTTTGGATTTGATTTTGAAAATTGTGGATATAATATTGAAGTTGGCAAATATGAAAATTACAGAATCATTGACTTTTATCATCCATCATCGCGTAATGCACCACCTGCTGCATATTCTTTACTTCAAAATGTATACAAATCTGAAATGTTTAATGAGCTAAAAAACAGCTTTAAAAATTAGCATTTAGTCTGTTAATTTTCAATTAGCTCAATATCCACCCAAGGGTAATAGTCTGTTGTATTAATTCGACAATCAAATGAAAAAACTTCCGAATGTAATAATTGATTTTTTGTCCAAAATTTATAAGATTTATCTTCCATACCGTAACCACAAGTTACACCAGTAATTCCTTTTGATAATAATATTTCATTCAATCTTTTATCCTTCCTAATTTCGGAATTTTTATGAAGTTCGTTTAGTTCAGGTTTAAAAAAATGAATCATAATTCTTTCCATTAACTCATCCAATTTGTTTAAATCAGTAATTCCAATTAAGTCGGGATTTATTCCATTTAAATTAAATAAGATATTATTTTCGTTCATACTAGAAATTCCAAATTTAAAATTGATAAAATAATATCTTAGGTCTTCATATTCACTAATCCCGCATCGTGCCAATTCTACTTTTTCATGACCTATTAATCTTTTTGAAAAATCACGGCTTGTTCCTATGTATAATATTTCAGGGTAGTTTTCTAAATTTATTTTGAATTTTTCAAAAGTCTCAGGTTGAATCAGAAAAGGCAGCTCGGTCTTTTCTGAAATAATTGCGATACACCTGTCATTTGATTTATTTCTATCGATAAATAATTTATTACCTAACCCTCTTAAATCTATGGAGTATATTTTTGTTTTCTTTCCTCCAAGAACAAATTCAATCTTTAATATTGTATTATTATAAATAACAGATTTAGAGGTATGGAATATTAACTTTTTTGTCTTGCATAAAAAATAATGCTTAGACTTTTGAATAAAATCGAATTTCATCAATTCTTTTAAATATATTTTGTCTGCAATATTTCTAATTGGAGTCATAAAAGCCTGCTCTATCGTAAAAGAAAAATAGTTTCCCATGTTATTAAAATTTATTACATTGAATTTGTTCTGGAAAAATATTCAGCATCACCATTAGTGTATGTGGAAGGACTAGAGAATTAATAAACAATTTTAGGGCTCTTCTTCTCAGAATAAGGGAAAAAAAATACGAATGCATTGTATGTGTTATTGAAAAAATGATAATTAAAATCAGCATCACCATTTTCTGTTGGCAAAGTTATTTCTCCCTTATCATGAATTTTTTTATTATGATAATAATCCTTGGTGAAATTCCATTTATACCCAAATTGTGTTGGTAATGGAATAGTACCGAATGTATCAGTAAACGCAGGTGATTGAAAATAATCCCTTTTATAACAGAAAGGCGGTTCTCCTTTTCTTGTTACGTTTTCAAGAACTAATAAAGCACATCGATTTTTACTACACTCAATATATCTTCTAATTGCCGAATGAACAGAAGCTCCAAAAAATTTAGATAACTTCATAGCACTATTTAGACTCAAATCAAGTTTATCTAGTTCATGATTGAATCTATCTAATTGAAATATAACTGCTGACGCAAAATAATTAGCTTCTCCCTCAAACTCTTCGTTAGCAAATTCAGATAATGAATTTTCATCATCTTGTAATATTGTGTGTAAACTTTTTTGCCACGGCAAAACATCATGCCCTACCTCGTGAAGCTTTACAAAATTCTTTTTTTCCTTTTTTAAAGATTTGTCTATATAGATTAATTTTTCCTCCCTATCCAATATCCCCTGGATCTTAGATAAAGCAGACTTTAAAGTTTCCGATTGATGTTTTGAATAGTTAAAATCTATTTCGGTTAAATTACTTTCCTGTTTAACCGTTAGTTCGGTAAATTGAATAATATTATCAACGGGTGTTGGAAATACATCTAGGCTGCTACTACATACTAGAATATCTAAAGCAATTTTTTCAATCTCCTTTTTAGAAAAAATTTCAACCATTTCTTTTATGCCTTAAGTATTTTAAGTATTCTAATAATTCTTGTTCTTCCTCATAAGTTAATTTTTCAGAGGATAAAGCAATAGAGTTTAAAAGTTTACTTTTTTCGGGGGTACCTTTTTCTATTATTCCAGAAGCCATCAATAATGTATTTAACTCTACATTATAAATTGTTGCCAGTTTATAGAGAACGTTAGCAGAAGGTTTTTTGATTTTGTCATTTTCAAGTTGACTTAGATACGCATTTGAAATGTCTGTGGCCTCTTCTACTTGCCGGAGAGTTAAATTATTAATCTCTCTAGCATCTTTCAATGTATTTCCTAATGATTTCATATACTAAATATTGTTACAAATATAAAAATATTCTAAAAACATCAAAATCTGCTAAATGTTTATAAGTTATATCAAACATTGCTTGATATATTTAGATTTTAATTATTTTTGCATAAGTATTAAAAGCTCCTTAACTCAAAGATAAAATGGTATTAACAAATAGACAACTGTCAAATTTTATAGATCGAATAAAGTTGAAACGGGATAATATGCCAAAATATCGAGAACAGGTTAAGAACCTCACAGATAAGCTGGAAGATAAAATTAGAAATGATACAAGAACGGGCGCAAAAGTTACAAGAGTAATTTTAGCTGGATCATGGAAGAAAGGAACAATTTTAAGACATACTGGAGAAAATCCAATTGACATTGATGTGGTACTTTACGTCGAAGGAGATGTAAATTTGGCGTCTGACTTAAAAAGACTACATGATTTCATAGCAGAATACCTTGAAGATATTTATCCCACAAAAGATATATCTAAAGATGTAGATGCGGAAGGCAATACTAAATCGATAAAAATTGTATTTGTTAGCTCAGGTCTTGAAGTAGATATAGTCCCCGTAATACCTTTAAACTCTCCTGCTGAATACGTTTGGCAGCCAGAAAGAGGTGGAGGTGGCAAATATATAACAAGCGTTACAGGCCAATTAGATTTTGCCCAAGATAAAAGACAAAGTAACCCATCTTACACATCTGTAGTTAGAGCCTTAAAATGGTGGAGAAACTACAAGGAACTAAAAGATGAACTTTCTTCTTTTGTTATTGAGCTAATCGTATCTCATTTAGAAATATCGAAAGGTAAAGAACAAAATATTGAAGAAGGAATTATAAGATTCTTCAAGTTCGTAAGTGACCCTACTTTTCCTGACATTCTTTTTCCTGGTGCTATTAAGATTAAGTCTGCCAGTTCGGCAGCTATTTATGTTGGCGACCCTACGAACAATGAAAATAACGCAGCCAAAAAGATTACACAGACCTATTGGACAGAAATCAAAAAAGAGGCACTTGATGCGTTCGAAGCTCTCAATATAGCTCAAGCCAAGAATAATGAAGGTGATACTATAGAAGAATGGAAATATGTATTTGGCCCTAGTTTCAACGTTAATCCCGAAAATTAAACATTATGAGCTCTTATAATACTACTACCGCAACTACTACTTATACTGTCATCGACATTAGAAAAACCTTTGAAGGTTTTGAGGCGGATCTCAGAATGATAGCCAGAAGAACTGAAAAATGGACTATGGAATACGTTGACAAGATATTCTATGATGTAATAAAACTTGCAGAAGCCAAATACCTTAATTACGTTGACATCACCTTGTTGAACAGCTTGGATGTTCCAGTCAGGGCAACCCGATTTACAGTTGAAGAAAATGGAAAAGCCATAAATGGTGAACGTGCAGGTGGTAATGATTGGCCAAATTTACCCTATACAAGGCTTAGTGTAATACTTAGCTACAATCAAAAATGGCACAATTTGTCACCTGAAGAAAAACAACAATTTAGTGACAACAACAACTTTAAGATAGGTTGGGTCACAAGCCATATCGACAATTCTTACTTTCATCTAAAGAAAGAAGACGGCCAACTGTTTGCCAGCAAAGGGTATGAAGTCCAAAAAACAAACTTTAAATAACATGTCACAAGCCAGCATCTTCGATAACATCATACAATTGCCAGATCCAAGCCTCAAAGCAAAGGCCGAGAGGTTGATAGGGTTTGAAAAACGCTTTTCAAGGGTATTTGGAAACCTAAAATTACTGCTCGACCACGAAAGCTTACAAAGCTGGAGTAAAGAACATCACAAGATTGAACTTCCTATTCTAAATTCAATAACTGACAGGTATCCATTGGTAATTCTTGAAGGAGATGCCGGCACTGGCAAAACCGTCTCAGCAGAAGCAATTGCCGACAGGATGGTTAGGTCGTTAGACAAGGAAGGGTTTTTCCTGAAATTAAGTACCAGGGTTAGAGGTGAAGGTCTTCATGGAGAAATGGGGAAATTGGTCAATGATGCTTTCGAACGACTAAAAACCGAAGCAGGAAAAAAACGGTTGGCTTTTTTATTGATAGATGAAGCTGATGCTATTGCCACAACACGATCCACTATGCAAATGCATCAAGAGGAAAAAGCGGCCGTGAACACATTAATCCAAAAGATTGATGAAGTACGTGAGCTCAAAGGAAGGGCGATAATATTCATGTCCACAAATCGCTTACACTTTCTGGACGAAGCTATCGTTAGAAGAGCGGCTTTAGTTATGACTTTTGAACGACCAGATTTTACTGAAAGAAAAGAATTGTTTCAAAAAGAGCTTGAAGGACTTGGATTAAATGATTACGAACTAAATACACTTGCAGAGGCAACTGGAGCTGAGGCAAACGATGGGCTAGGATTTTCTTTCTCCGACTTACGGTTAAAAATCCTTCCAGAAGCTATTGCCAAAGCTTATCCTAAAGAACCATTGACATTCAACATTTTGAAAGAAACAATACAAGCTATCAAACCTAGCCCACAAATAAAATGACAACAAGATCTTCTAATATTATAGTCGTTATAGTATTTGGTGGCTACATTGTTTTTCGAACTCTTTTTCCAGCAGATTCATCCGATGCTATTTCCAACACTATGTTCAATGTTTCTATTGAATTAGTAGGCGGGATATTGCTTTATGGACTACTTAATGTCCTTCAAAACATAAAACAACTTTGGTTTTACTACCAAACACAATTTCTTTTGAGAAACATTGACATAAGACTTTCCATCTCCTATTTGTTTAGAATAAAAGTGGATGGTCAATATCTTTTAGTTAAAAGTAGGACTAGGGATTATTTCCAACCCGTAGGTGGGTCGTTTAAAACACTACCTGGTTCCGAGAAAATATTTGACAAATTAAAAGTCACCACAGATAGGATTATTGAAACTCAGAAGGGCATTGCAAAAGGTGATTTACGAGTTTATGTCAAAGGAATAAATGTAATCGAATTTATCGAATGGTTTAATTCCAAGGAAGATAGAGAAACCTCACCTTGGCGTGAGTTCTGTGAAGAGTTAATAAGCACCGATATTTTGCCTTGGAGACAATTCAGATACATTGATTATAAATACAAGGGCACTATTAAAACACCGATAATAACTTTAGATAATGGCGACAAAGGAATGTTCATTTTTGAAATTTATGACCTTGTAATTAACAATGAGCAGGAGCCTATTCTAAAAGAGCTACTTGAAAAAGGGAATACGGAAAAATATATCTGGGCTGACGAATACTTAATTAACAGACTCGGACATGATGAGAGAACAAAAATGTACACTCATGAGATTTCCAAACACACTAAGTGGGCATTAAATCTAAAATGGAGTGCTAGTTAAATTATAAAATAATTTATGAGAAGGGAGCAAAAGTATATAGTCAAGGGTGCATTGATTGGAGGAATTGTTACTGCAACAGTAGATGTTTTATTGCAATGGTATGATCATTGGAACAGAAACGAAGATTTTACTTGGGAAAAGTACAATGGCTGGAGAACAGTAAAAAATTCTCTTGTAGGTACAGTTTTAGGCGCGGGCGTTGGAAAAGGTTATTATTTGTACAAAGTGAGTGAAGAAGAAAAGCTTCCTTTTAGCTCCGACGCATATTTAAAAAAGCTTTTAATAAAAGAATACTTGAAATCGGATCCTGTTACTTTTAAAAAGATTGTAGATCATCGAGAAGAGGTTAAGGATTGTTTAAGTCAAAAGTTTAAAAATAAACTTGCTGCACCTCCTGAAGATGCTGGCTCCTTCTATAAAAGAACAGCTATTGCCTCTAATCACGATTTAGATATTATTCTGCCTTTCAAAAAAACTGCTTATCGTTCATTAGAAGATATGTACACTAAGGTTTACGATACGATAGATTCTGAATATGATGGCAAGGCCACTGTTACTAAACAAACTAAAGCAATAGGTCTTACATTCGAGAACGATGGTAATTCCATCCATTTTGATATTGTTCCGGGGAGAGAGATAAATGATTACACGAGCGAAAAAAACCTGAATCTTTATGTAAACCCTGATTGGCAGTGGCAAAATGGTTCTTCATTCAAAACTAATGTAGCCGTACATAAAAAAGCAACAGTAAATAAACCAGAAGTACGAAAGGCAATAAAATTGCTAAAAATATATCGGGATAGAAACAACCTTTCTATCCCAACTATTGTGATAGAAAGATGTGCCATAAAAGCGTTGTCAGGGAAAGGAACAAGCTCATCCGAGACAGAGGGTTTTCTAACTAGTATGCATTTCTTGGCTAAAAATTTAAGCCAGTACAATCTTGTCGACCTTTCGAATTCCAATAATAATTTACACAAAAAGATGGGTGATGAAAAATATCAAATTGCTAATCAAATGTTTAGTGATATAGAGAAGATAAAAGCTAACTCAAGATATATCAGGGAGATTTTCGAGATTTAATTGGTCGTAATTCAAATCAGATAATGGATGAGTTGAAAGACAAAGTGCAAAAGGTTGGAAATTGGGTCAAGGCCCTTTATCCTAGAAATAATACCCCTCCTAGAAACGAAGCTTTACAAGCAGATACAGAATGGGGAGCAGCATATTTTTGGTCAGAAGTAATTCTTGCTTCGAGGGAAAGTAATTACAACATTTCTCTCGACATCTTGAACAACCTTAAAGAAAGGTACGAAGAGCAAACTGGGAAAAAGGTAGACATTGATTTCCTAATGGAGAAGCAATGGTTGAGAATTGTTCTAGGCCTTATCGAGATCCCTGACGTTGTTCTTTCTGCTTGTTGGCAACTTGATAAATTATCTTCTATTAAAGAGGAAGAAAAAGGCCATTATGCAAGTATTATAAAATGGCAATATGAGTTATCCTTTTTGAAGTTTGTTTTGGATGTAAAATCCGATAGGAGCGAATTTGACATTATTAGCAAGCCTAGACTCGTTACAATATTAAGAAACCATAGATTTTTATTTCCCCAAACCCCAAGTCTGCAATTTTTCAAGTCAAAGAATATAATTCGCGAAGGAAAAACTGGCTGTTATATCCTAAAGCCAAATCATGAGTATGATTTCGTGCATTCATTGTTCGATAAAATCTTCGTGCTATTATGGGAAAAAGTGATTCAAGATAACCGCTTTAAGAATGACAAAGACAGGCTACTTTTTATCCTGATTAAAACATCCAAAATAAGGAGCTGGAATGAAAACTTTGAATCTTACATTACTACAGATTCTAAAAACAGGTTATTTAATGCGGCAAAGGAATTGATTCTGAATGAAAGCGATATTATAACTGGCGAAGATGAAATCAAAAAAATGCGACTTGAACATGGTGAAGGGAAATGGATGAGTTTGGAGAGCTCTAAGCATTACTTCCATCCACCTTTACCAAATAATGGGAGTATTTTTAATTTATTTGATTCGTTAAACCTTCTAAATAAGAGAGGGAATTCAGACATGGTATATCATCAAGGCACACGCAACAATGTTGGCTTTCTCATTAATATTATTGTTAAAAATGATGATAAATACCATTGGAACAGCGATACATTAGCGTTTCCCAGGATCAGAGAATTATATAGCAAATCGAATAACAGACCATACCTTCTTTGGGAATTATCTAATCTTATAAAGGAACAAAGAAAAGAATTACTTCCCGAATTACTTCTAGAATCTAACACCGCGTCTCTAGGTTTTAGACTCTTGTTTGAAAAGGATAGATTTCACCGACCTCAAGAATTGTTTTCTTCAGAGATATCATATAGTATCGTCAAGGAAGTTGCTTCAATAATCCTAAGTGTCTTATGGAGTACCCGTGATCATGAACCAGAAATATGTGCACAGGTAATATTTGAATGCTTGCTAACAACTGGCAGAAATAACTACTATAATATTAAAGTAACTCCTCATATCGAGGAGCATAAAACTGTTCATTCATTATTCAAGAAAGAACTGGAGATCACATTTGTAAAAGGAAAGCACGATAGGCACAAAAACAATTGGTTTGACAGATTTCAAGAAGTAAGCCATTCTTTACTCAATTCAATAGAAACTTATGATTACGATTTCGAAAGAATAAATGATGTAATAGGATTACCATTCATAAAATTAGATCTACTACTATGGCTATATGATTGTTGCAATAAACACAACTTCTTAGAAGGAAAAGATGAGCTTTTGCAAAAAATCGCTAAAGTTGCGCTAGAGACCTACATATATAATATAAATCTTAATGAAGTAGATACAAAGATTCTAACCGAGCAAAACCCAATTCCTAAGCTAATAATACCATTGTGGGCTGTTTCAAAAAGACAAGTAGAAGAATTCCCTTGGGTAGAGCTAGCAATTATATTTAATCGGCATCATTTCTTTATTCAGTTCTTAAGTCCGTGTAATCTGAAATTCCAGAAGGCAGAAGACGATTATGACAAGCATAACAGATTTATTGCCGAGAAATTAAGAACCCACCTTTTTATACTATTACTAACTCACAAAGAATTAACAAAGTATCGTAACAAACCAGAATACACTGGAGAAATCCCTCTCAATATTCTCAATTTAATTGAAACCACCGTGCTTAGCTACATAAGCAAGGGATCCCTGCCAAAGCCAAAAGAGGCACAAGTAGATTTGTTTAATGAGTTCTTAGAAAGGAACATGTGGACAGATGACCACATCGAGCTTTTGCCACTTATTTCACAAACTCTCAACCAATTTCAAACAGTTGGAGCTGCAAAAGAAATCGTTAAGTCTATAATTAAATCTGAAACCTTAATAAGGAGTTTAAAGCTACTTGAATATGCCATTGGAGAACAGTCAAGAGAATTCTTGATTGACCAAATTAGAAGTATCGACATCAAAGTAGCATTAGACGAGATTCGATGGTTGCCTGATATACAAGCAGTTCTTTCACTTATAACATCTCATGAATCATTTATTGACAAGTCTAAAATCATCCTAGAGAGATGGGAAAAGATAATTGACAAGAAAGATTTCAAAACCGAACATAAAATTTTTGGCTATAGAATAAAATTGCTTTTGGCTTACATCGAAGGAGATATGCAGAAAATCGCCCAATTAGAACAGCCCAAACTTAACAAGTATAGGATTTCTGTTGATTACACTTTTAATCCGATAGAAGACAAAGAATTCTACGTAGCTTTATTATACCTCAAACAAAATGAACCTCATAAAGCATATGACATTTTCAACAAACACCTTAAAAACAGTGACGATCGTCCTACTTTGGCCCTAAACCGATTTGCGTCTAAAATTAAGTGGGCAGAAAAAGAAACTGAATTGAACAGAAAAGAGTTGCTTTATAAAGAATCCCTTACGGAATGGTTGGAGTTTGAAAAAACAGCCAATTCAAAAGACATCTATCAAATCCAAGAAAAAATTGAGTATAATAAACTTGATGTTTACGACAAACTAAATGCTCATTCGAAATTTGATGAAACTTTTTCAAAACTTGAGACAGCAGTACAATTACAACAGGATTTTTTAAAGCTGAGAATTATTAATCTGAATGACAGAGATATGCAGATTCAAGCTGAAAGTTTGCTAACAAAAGCAGAAATATACCATAGGCTAGGTAATGGCATATACCCTTCATTTATATATGACCTTAGAAATCTGATAAACGACTCAAATCCTATAGATGAATATAGAAATCAGTATATAAGGATAATGACACAATCTACAGATAATCTAGTCAAAATTATTCCTGACAATATTAACAAGTACAATACTGTAGAAGAATTCATTCTACATGAATTAATCGAATCTGCAAGTGATGTTTTGACATACATAAATTCGATAGATGAAATCAGAATTGAAGATAAGTATACAGATTTGCTTCTTCTGTCATTAAATGGCAGGCTAAAAATGTATTTTTTGAAGCTTGGCAATCAAAGAGGTGGGTTTTCATATAATCCAAAAATGCGAAATCCAGGAGAGCGAGATTTTGTTATTTGTGATGCGAGTAATAGGCAAATTGCCGTTTGCGAGGCATTAAATCTATTTGGTAAAAACACGACTACAACTAAGTCACACAATCTCAAAATATTTAATTATTCCCCCGAAAGAAAGCTATTTTTCATTATAGTGTATTATTTAGGCAATGGCAGCAAATTCAAAACCAGTTGGTCTAACTACACAAATGATGTAATTCCCAAGATTGGTTTCCCCTCTGAATATAACATAAATGGCTTATTGGAAGATTTGTCTTCTAAAGGGTTTGGTAGCGACTCTGTAAAAGTAGGTAAAGCTTTACATGGTTCAGAAACTGTCATTTACCATTTATACGTTAATATCAATTACAAAACTTGAATAAAAAAGTTACAATTAAGACATATAATCAAAGCCCAACAATAAGAGCAGTTACACATTACCCACACAGCAGTTAAGTGAGGTAAATGCCAAAGTCAAGCAAAAAAAGAGCAGTGCAACACTATGGGTCAAACCTATAACATAAAATGCTGATATTTATAATTAAGTAAAAGTTGATTGTTTAAAAGTTAAAAAAGCTGCCAAATGATTGAATTATTCAACCTTATGATTGTTTAATCCTAAAATAAATTGAAGCGAAATGTTTTGAATATTCATTGTTTTTCGCAAATGAATTACTCTTGTTGTAGGAAATTTTTAAGTAAATTCTTTCGAATATATTAAACAAGTTGGCAAGTCTTCATCTTAATGATAATTTTTGACAGACTGACATGACTGACAAGGCTTTTCTTTTTATAAATTTATACTTTCGGATGATATATGAATAGTTTTAAGTACATCTTGAACCACTACAGAAAAACCTAAAACTCCTGAATTGGATATCCCAACAATTATCTGCTTCGGAAACTGCTCTTAAGACCTTTTATCATCCTTATAACAAAGAAGTAAATGAAAGTGGTCAAAACAATTTTGAATTAAATCACTTAACCGATTTTATATTTCATATTTATATCAATAGGTTCCAATCTTTTATTGATAAATATGATCGTTTTTTTAGTAGTATTGATCCAGAGGAAATGAAAAAAAAATCAGCACTGAAGGAGAAACAGAAAAATACTTTACAAATATTGATAGCTTATTTCTGGAATTGAAAAATACTCGAAACTCAATTTTGGCTCATGGTTTTAGAAATATAAAAGGTAATGCTTTAACCTAAAAAGAAATTATATTTCTATGCACTTTCAAATACTTCAAGACATGTAATAGAGGAAATTGAATCAGAACTTGCCACAATTTATTTAGAGCATTTTGCAGAAGTTTAATGTTTCAGTTATATATATCAAGAACCTCTAGAATCGCATTTTTGACAAAAATAAAAGCCGTGTCAGTCATGTCAGTGTGTCAAAAATTGGAGGGATTGCGACAGCTTTGACAGCTCTTGTCAATAATATATTGAGCACCGTATAAAGGAATTGGTACCGTTATCCTTAATTTTTGTCTCGGTCTATCCATCTATCTAAGAAAAGCCAAGGAAGGTATTTCTGATATATTTTCCTTGCATTCGTTTCTTTTCAGAAACGTGTAATAGCGGAAAGTATACCTGAATTCAAGAAAAATACCTCCGGTGAAGTTGTTTTGAAATGAAAAATCTTATAAGATTAGGTTTCTTTACCTCTAAAATTAAATAAAAATTTTTTGTAAAAATATTTTATTAAATTTTACATCAGGTTTGCATTGTTCAGAATGAAACCTTCATATACATGCAAAAATCAGCCTACTTATAAAGATTGTTACATTGAAATCAATTTAAAAATAATATCATTGAATAAAGGATTTTTAGAATTAGCCCTTAAAGAAAAGTAAATCAAAATGAACCTAAAGGACAATATTGATGCTAGTGTGATATTAAGGAATAACACCCCACTCTCTGATTTCGAAGGATTTACACCTTCCAAAATGCTTATACTTCTTTAAAATCCTTTTGCTGAAAAATAAACTCTCTGTTTAGCAAAGGTACTAGATGATTATAACTCAGTTAGTAAATCAATATTTAGATTGGCTGAAATATATCTGAGCATGTTTGATAGGGAAGGAGTATAATATGGAATAACCCCACTTAATTCGTTCTGCAAATTACTCTATTTGCTTTAGGTTTAGCAATTCCATTTCAAACACAGGAACAATCACGTTTAATTGTATTTCAATACAAGTAAAGTACAATTATTTTTTTAGCTCTTTCGATATGTTAAATGTAACAGAGTACATGGCATAATTTATAGGTCGTGTGTAAAAATTCCTTCATGGTTTACTCTTGAAATTATTAGATGTCATTATATGTTGATGGGACTAATAATTCACTTTAATAAACCAACAAAAAATTCAAAAGATAACTCATATAAAAACAAATTTAGTAGACCTCAAGACCTAAAAAAAGGTTGAAATACGAAACAATTATTGAGGGTTTCTAAATGGCAATTACATGGCATAATAACTCATTCTAATCTTAAAAGTCAAATTTTAACAAAATTTAGAACAGTTCAAAAAGTATAAAAATATCAATAAAGTACAATAAATAATTCAAATAATACATTTTAGGTATTTTTTTATCTTCAAACCTCAGAAAAGTCTACTCCCACTGTGAAACTCGAGTGAGGCTGAGAAATATATCTTTGATGGAAGCAAATATTTCATCAAAAGAGCTTAGCTCCAATTTGATATCCTACCTGGAAGGAGGAAATCAAATTGACTCTAGTTGTTCTAATACTGGAAGTTTACATATTTTCATTTCAGACATAAACAAAATATTTGAAATACTGAATGAAAACAAAAAACTTAAGAAACAAAATGATATATTATTTAAACAAAACCGAAGCTTAAAAGAAAAAAACAAAAATTTGAAACTTGAGATAACAGCATCTGAATCAGAATCAAGGCGTTTATATAATTTATTAAATAAATACAAAAATGTGATACCTGAAAAAATAAACAAACAAACTTTATTGAGGGATATGGTAAAAAATTCAGAGGTCCTCCATAAACTAGAAAATTATAAGTACCGAAAAATTATTTTTTTTAAAAAAATAAACAATAAATATAAGATAGAAAGAATTGATACGCATTCAAAAATGGAGAATTTTAATACTTATGAAGAATTTCTAAATGAATTTAGAGGAATATTTGGTTACCTCTTTACCAATAACCTTTTTGCAGAAGATATTTATCGATTTGAAAAAAAGAATAGAAGACAAAGATTGAAATCAAATAAATCTATATTACAGAGAAATAAACCATTTGAGACTACTGTTATTCAATTCATGTCATGTTTTGATAATTTCGATAAAATGGATACTACTGAGCAATCAAAAATTCGATACAAACTCAAAGATATTTATTGCGCTAAAATTCATGCCTTGTACGATCAAGGAAGTAGAATAGAGAAACACTTTTCTGAGACTAACTTATAACTTCATAGGCTCTTTTTAACTATACGAATTTAAATCAATTTAACCTGTGTAAATATCTAATATTTAGACATTTACACCAATAAATACTTTTAGGTTAAAGTAATACTATGTTATCTTTTTTATCTTCAACTTAACTTTATATTTCTTAAACCGAGTGGAAATGTATGACACCCCAAAGGATTATAGTTATCGAAGGAGATGAACTTGAAAGAATAGTTGAAAAATGTTTTCAAAATCAAGTTCAGGTACTTATGAATCTTGTAGAAAAGCTCAGCAACAATCTGATTGATGAAAACCAAAAAACCTCTGAAATGGGCGATTTAATCAATACGGATACAGTTGCAAAGATTTTACAATGTTCTCGTCCTAGTGTTTATAAACTAAGAAAATTAAAACTTATTAGTCCGGTGATCATTTTAGGAAGGGTCTTCTATAAAAAAAGTGATGTCATGCAGTTAATAAATCGGTCATTCAATTAATTCTAAAATTAAACAAATAAAATCATGAAAAAATCGGATTTCTTTCATTTTGTTGGCAGCGACAAACTAAAATTGTTTACTAATGTTAAGTCGACTTATAATCAAAATTCATGGCACTTTGACGATGCTATTAATCACCTAATCAGTTCTCTTAAGGATACTTTCAAAGCGGAGGTACAATTCAGGAAATTAAAACCAAATTATGAATTGATTATTGATGTTTATCATCCCTTAGACCAAGCTTTTATACCTTGTTTGATTGAAGAAATCAAAATGGCTGCATACCCTTTGACTTCATACGCAGAATGTATTAGCATTGAATTTCATGATACTCATATCTTCTTAGACTATCCCTACTTGGATCAAGAAGCATTTGAAGAAGAGCAAATACTTCCGGAGCTCGAATTTATGGGCCACGCAAACCAGTTTGAAAAAATATTCTTCGATGATTCGGAAGAATACTTTTTTGAGGATGACGATATTTATCAAAATGCTGCATAACAGTAACTCTTAACACAATGAAAACACGTCCGCCCCCTAGGGAAATATTACCCAAATAACATTTATAATCAACTATTTATCCAATCGCAAAATGAAGTGAGACTGGATACCATATAAGAGTTCAAAATGCACTTTAAAATGGTAAACCTTTCTCCAACTGTATTTAAAAAATACTCTTATAAAAATAGGATTTATTATAGTATTAAGCACCTAATATCTTTTGATAGTAGGTGCTTTTTTATTGTATCAATTAACCATTAAAAATAATAATTATGAATATATACGAAATTCAATTCATTTCTGGCAAAAATATTAACCAGCCAGATAAAATAGAATATTCAACATTGGAGGATTTATTCAATGGAATGAGTGAAGGTGGATTCCTTGATAAAGACATTGAAACTCCCACAATTGAGTTAGGTGTTGCAAATGACGAAAAAGAAAAATCTGCAGTTAAACAAAAACTGCCTTGGTACTGTGTTGCAATCAGAAATGCAACATACCGAAGTTACGATCATATCCTTGAATTAAATCCCTTGCTACAAATTGACATGGATAAAAAAGAAAACCTAGATTTGTTAACGCATGAGAATAAGCAACTATTGAAAGACAAATTAATGAGTCTTCCATATGTTGTATCTGTAATTGAAACAGGGAGCGGTGGATTTCATTGTATAATATATTGCAAGTTTACAATTGAGAACTTCAAGGATGTTTATGAACAGCTATACGAACAAATATTAAAAGAAACTGGGTTAAAAATAGATATGAAGGCTGCAAAATTATCACAAGCATTTTATGCCCATCATGATGCAAACTTTCTGGTAAATGAAAATCCAAAGTATTTCGAATATACTCAAAAAGTGCCGAAAGTCCAACAAACATCGATGCCTGTTACTTCTAACGTTAATCTGGATTCATATTCCTTTAAAAATGAATTTACTAAGGTAGAATCATCTATAGTAATGTTGGAATCTGAAAATATTGATATTACAATTTCATATAAGCAATGGATAAAAATATGTTTCGCACTTGTTAATACGTTTGGGGAATTTGGACTTGAATTATTTCATAGAGTTAGCAAGCTCTCTTTCAAATATGACGAAGGAGAATGTGAGAAACAATATTTGGCTTGCTCTAAAGCCAAAAAGGATTTGACAACGATTGGCACCTATCATTGGATAACCAAATTACACGGGATTTATTACAGCAATAAGGAGGAAAAATACCTCTATGATCCATATAAACCGTTTGTAGTTGAAGCCCGAGAAAAAGCGTTATCCGAAAACAGATGGTTAAAAGTACACATTCCGGAAGTGGGGTATATCGATTATAATTCTTTAAATTCTGTAGGTAATACCGGATTAAAACAACCAATATCGGATGAATCTGCAGGAATTAATACCAAACAAACAGAGTATAAAGTCACCAATGATAACTCAATACCTTTGAATGATGATAAGGGTAAAAATTATGAAAGCCAAGCGAAAGAAAATCAGGTATCTGAGGGTGATACAACTTCCACCAATCAAGAAGAAATTAAGCCTGAAAATGCAAAACCTGATTCAAAGGTAATTCCTTTCACTCCTCAAGTACAACCAATTCAATCTCATCGAATGGAATCCGAAACTTTGTCCTTAAGTGAAAATTCACCTCTCTTTCCAATTGAGGTCTTTGCGAAAGTGCCTAGATGGTATAGAAAGCTAATTGACAAAAAGAAAGGTCGAGTGAGGGATATGTGTTTTCTAGCTGGCTTAGTTGCTGTCTCTACAGCTCTAAACAACCTAAATATTATCATGGACCGTAAAAAGTATTACAGTAATCTTTATTTGTTTGTGATCGCCCCACCAGCATCTGGTAAAAATGTAATTGGAGTCGCTAACGATCTTCTTTCCAAAATTCACAAGGAATTGAAAGAAGGATATGAAAGAGAATTAGATTACTATAACAGTTTGACGGATGAAGAGAAAAAGACTGCAGAAAAACCAATAAGAAGTCTTTTGATTTGCCCTGCAAATATTTCATCCTCAGGTCTTTGTGTGATTTTGAACGCATCAAAAAACCTTATCATGATAGAAACCGAATCGGACACATTGGCACAAATTCTGAAGATAGACTATGCAAACTTTTCAGATATTTTGAGAAAGGTGTTTGGACACGAGGTGGTAAGTTACTATAGGAAGACCCAAGACGAGTATATTGAAATTAATGATGCTAGGCTTTCAGTAATCCTCTCCGGAACAAATTCAATGCTGTTAAATTTAATTGAGGATGTCGAAAATGGCTTGCTAACACGTTTCATGTTTTACAACTTCATACAACAGCCTGAATATTTATCCCCCTATACGGATTATGATTCCTTAGGTGAAGATGTTAACATGATTGAAGAACTTAAGCTGGAATTGCTAGATATCTGGAATAGGACATCCAAAATGGAAAAGCTTGAATTTAGATTTAGTAGGGAGCAAAAAGTCTCATTAGAAGAATATTTTTGTAAACTCCAAAGGAAAGCTTTTGAATTTGGGGGTCATCCAATGGTGGGTGTATCAAACCGATTGCAACTTATTCATGCCAGAATATGTATGGCACTTTCGGCTTTTGACAACCTAGTAGATGGGGTTAATTACTGTAACGAAACGATACTTGATGTGTCTTTGCATATCATGGAAGTCTTGTTTGTTCATTCAGCAACAGTACTTAATAGTATCGTCACACAAGAAAAAACACCTCAAAATATGTCCATTCCTGCAATGCGGATATTTGACAAACTTGGGATTGAATTTGAAACAAAATCGTTCCTTGAAGCGACGAGGGAACTTGGTTTTTCTGAGCGTACTGGATATCGATACCTGAAAGAATTAGAGGAGAGTGGGAAGATTGTTAAAATTGATAACGGTGTGTATGCCAAATTGGAAGCTAATAGAAAATCAGCCTAAGGTTGAGAAAAGAAAGTGAATAAAAAACCGGTCTATGGCCGGTTTTTTATTTTAAATTGAATCCTGTCCTGACATTCGAACGATTTTGAGAAAAGTATAGAAAATGTCAAAAACAGGCTCTACGTTTATCTTTTTAAGCAAATGATGGAACTTATTATCACTTGACAAGTATTTCTGGCTTTTTCTGAAGTACCTTCCTTTAATTCAAAATATTTTGATGCTATTTTAGTGTTGTCTGCAATGACAATAATGGTTCTTAGGGCTTTTTTTTGTTAAGTGTTACGTGAAGTATAAACAATTTCAAGCAATATGATATTACTAATACAGGTAAGGCATTGAAAAAATAATCTTAATTTCAAAGAACTTAATTTTTGATATTTACCTTTAAAGTCAAAATTATTAAAATTAAATAATATATTTTGCTCGAAATTTAGAGTATGTGTTGTTTTTGAAGTTACTTAAATTGTTACAATTTCATAACAAATAGTTTCCTTAATTTTAAAGAAAAGCACACAATTTAATGAAAGAGGTGAATCACTATAAGTTATGACTGAACCAAACTTAAAGTTGAAATCACTACTTGAAATAAATTTATTGACCTTTACAATGTCGTTAATATCTGAATTCTTAAAAACTATATCTCTTTCCCTTGCTAGCTTCTTTGCCTCAATTATCAAATAATTAGGTGTAAATACGCAATTATCAATTTTATCAGGTCTTTCAAGTCTTTTGTGAATTAGAATGTCAGGAATAAAGCATTCTCCTTCAATTTCTTTACAATTGCCAAAATTTCTATTATTTTCTATATCAACCGAGTACTTATTGAATTCCATGGACTTGCATAATAATGTCTCTAGATAAAATGCCATGCGATGATTCAATGCTATTTCATGAATCTTTTTTATATAGCTTAAACCTGTATAAATAATTAATTCATCAGCCTTATCAGTATACTTCTTTTCCGTAAAATTTGTATGAAGGGAATTCAATAACTCAAAATCTCTTTCATATAATAATCGTAATGAATTTCGTAATAAATTAGAAACTTCATCTACTTCTTGTTGAATAGAAATTGCTTTTTTCATAAATTCGTTTTAATTACTTCAAAGGTAGATAAAAGTAAAGTATTT
>JANRJY010000061.1:0-48838 GCA_033763735.1 Bacteroidota bacterium
GAAGAACAGAATTTGAAATTATCGGGAATTAGAATTTATTTTACCGTCTGAAAACAAAACAATGAGCAACCAGAAAAAAAACATTCAATACAAATCACAACCTACTCAAGTCAAGAAACCACTTGCAACAGCTAAAACACCAGTTGCAAAAAATTTGATAGAACCCAAAAAACCAATTCTTCAAGTACTCTTGCCATACCTATGGATAACAGGGGTGTGTTTCGCAGTATACGGTCAAACTTTCGGATTCGAATTCACCGGTCTTGACGACAGCTTTTTCTTAGTTGTGTATTCCGGTTACTTTGCTGATTTCAAAAACTTTTGGAGAGGATTTCGTGAATCCGGAGTTTTGGACTATTACCGTCCTATACTTTTTGGTTCCATGATTTTTGATTTCCAATTCACTAAAACAGATCCATTCTTTTATCACATAACCAATGTTATATACCATTGGGGTGCTTGTTTGGTAATATACCGAATGCTCGAAAAACTAAAATATGATAAAACATTTGCGTTACTTACGACAATTATTTTTACAGCACATCCACTTCTTACTCAGGCTGTTGCTTGGGTTCCAGGTCGAAATGACTCAATGATAACACTCATGTTGGTTGGTTCGTTTAATTATTTCCTCAATTATTATGAAAGACGAAGTATAGGTAGCCTAATTCTGCATTGGTTTTGGTTCATTGTGGCACTTTATACAAAGGAAACTTCATCTTTATTCCCATTTGTATGTATTGCATTTGTACTGATACACACTCCTTTGAACATGGAGAAATACAAAGAATTGTTCAAACCGGCAATGATCGTAGGTGTAGGCTGGGGAATCATAGGGCTTATATGGCTTGCCATTCGTAAACATGCATTGGACTTGGCCAATAAAAATGGAACACGATTCACAAGTATCATTTTTGGTGATTCATGGATATATAATTTACCAACTTATCCGGAGCAAATTGGCAAAATGCTCGTTCCGATTAATCAATCAAACTTTGCCAAGTTTACAGATTTGTCCACATTTATGGGAATAGGCGTAATCGTTCTATTTATAATCATCACTATTTTGGTCAATAGAAAGGACTTAAGAATGGTGGCATTCTCGCAAGTTTGGTTTATGATTTTCTTTGTACCCACCATTACTTTCGTTTTTGCAGATTCAGGACGTTATGATTATTTGGAACACAGGATTTATATGCCATTTGTTGCCATAATAATCCTTGTTAATGAATGGTTAAGAGGATTCTTTAATGCTGAATCGCGTAAGCCATTACACAAATTCTTTGTTTGGGGGCTCATAGCTCTTTGTGTTACTTACTCTGTTACCACCTTATTTTACAGTCAGCATTTCAAAAATCCGCTTAATTTCTGGTTGAGAGCCGTAGAAGGAGCTCCTACATCATCTCAGGTTTATAGAGGATTAGGAAAGGTATATTATGACGCAGGTGACCTACCAAATGCAGAAACTGCATTTATGAATGCTGTGCGACTTAACCGTTCGGAGGTAAATACAATAAGTGACTTAGGTAAAGCTTATGAAAACAAAAAAGAGCTTGATAATGCTGAGCGTTGTTATCGTAAAGCCATAGAAGTTGATTCGAACAATATATTGTTCCTCACCGATTTAGCTCGCATTTATGAGAAGCGTGGATTGCCTGCTGAAGCTGAAAAATACTATATCAAATGCGTACAGCGAGACCCTAATATGTGGCAAGCTAAGTTTGGATTGGGAGTTATCGCTTACCAAAAAGGAGATTATGCAAGCTGCGAACAATATTGGTTAGATGTAGTTAAAGTTAATCCAAATTATAATGATACTTATTTGAACCTTGCGGTGTTGTACTATTATACTCAAAGGTTCGATAAAGCTATTCAATATGTAGATTTACTGAAAGCTAGGGGGACAGACGTAGAAAAACTAAACCCGGGTTTGGTTAATTCTTTAAAGCAATACAGAAAACAATAGATATATTATAATCTATATTAAACAGCCGGTGATTTTGTAATTAAATCACCGGCTGTTTTGTTTTTCATAAAAGGGTATAATTTTTTAAGCGATATATTCTTCCTATAGAAATAGCATTTCAACTTTTATTTGATTTAAATGTATCCATGTTGAGTTTGTAGAACTTAATTATTAATTGTAATAGAATCAAAATTTATCAACTTATACATTAATCAAATTCTTGTTGATAACTATACATAAATGCTGATTAACTTTACCCAAACACCTTTCTTATGGCAGAAGTTAATTATGACGAGAGTAGTATTAAATCACTCGATTGGAAAGAACATATTCGATTGCGCCCAGGTATGTATATTGGGAAGCTTGGCGATGGATCCGCATCCGACGATGGTATATACATATTAGTAAAAGAGATAATTGACAACTCCATTGATGAGCATGTCATGGGAAATGGCAAAACCATCGAAATCAAAATTTCGGACCATTCAGTAGAAGTTAGAGATTACGGCAGGGGTATTCCGCTAGGTAAAGTGGTGGATTGCGTTTCCAAAATCAATACCGGAGGAAAATACGACAGTAGTGCATTTCAGAAATCAGTAGGGCTCAATGGGGTAGGAACGAAAGCGGTGAATGCATTGTCCAATTTTTTTAAAGTACAATCATTTCGTGAAGGAAAAACCAAGATTGCCGAATTCTGTAAAGGCGAATTAGTAAAAGACTTGCCGGAGACAACCACTTCTGATCGTAACGGTACTTATATTAAGTTTGAACCTGATGATACTATTTTCAAACATTACAGGTTCATACCTGAATTTTTGGAAAATCAGATGTGGAATTATGCCTACCTCAATGCGGGGCTTACCATTAATTTCAACCAAAAGAAATATCACTCCGAAAACGGATTATTAGATCTTCTTCGATCCAAGACTGATGAAGAAACCTTAAGATATCCAATCATTCACTTAAAAAGTAATGATATTGAAATTGCACTGACACACAACGAATCATATGGAGAGGAGTATTATTCATATGTCAATGGGCAATTTACCACTCAGGGGGGTACGCATTTGGCTGCTTTCAGGGAGGCAATCGTCAAAACGGTAAGGGAGTTTTACAAAAAAGAATTTGAACCATCCGATGTGCGAATGTCCATTGTAGGCGCCATCAGTATTCGTGTGCAAGAGCCTGTATTTGAGAGCCAGACCAAAACCAAATTAGGTTCACAAAATATGGCTCCAGAGGGAGGTGTTGCCTTAAGAACTTTTGTCAATGAGTTTGTAAAAAAAGAACTTGACAATTTCCTTCACAAAAACCCACAAACAGCCGATGCACTACTGAAAAGAATATTGCAAAGTGAGCGCGAAAGAAAAGACATTGCCGGCATTAAAAAGCTTGCCAACGAACGTGCTAAAAAAGCTGCCGTTCATAACAAAAAACTTAGAGATTGCAGACAACATTTTACGGAGGGTAAAGACGAAAAACGATTTGAAAGCACACTCTTTATCACAGAGGGAGATTCGGCAAGTGGTTCTATAACCAAAGCTCGAGACGTACAGACGCAAGCAGTTTTCAGTTTGCGTGGAAAACCTTTGAATTGCTTTGGATTGACCAAAAAAGTGGTTTACGAGAATGAAGAATTTAACCTACTCCAACACGCTTTGAACATTGAAGACGGTATAGAAGCACTTCGATACAATAAAGTGGTAATAGCTACCGATGCCGATGTGGATGGTATGCATATTCGACTGTTATTGCTTACTTTCTTTTTGCAGTTCTTCCCTGATTTAGTAAGAAATGGACACGTGTATATCCTCATTACACCCTTATTTAGAGTTCGCAACAAAAAGGAAACCATTTACTGTTACAGTGAAGAAGAAAAACAAAATGCCATCGAAAAGCTTGGCTCCAAACCCGAAATAACCCGATTTAAAGGATTGGGAGAAATATCACCTGATGAGTTTGCCGGATTTATTGGAGAAGATATACGATTGCAACCGGTTTTCCTTCAAAAAGATAGCTTTATCGCCAAAATACTGGGTTATTACATGGGCAAAAATACGCCTGAGCGTCAAAATTTTATCATTGATAACTTAAGAATTGAGAAAGATGTGCCCGTAGAGGCTGCCTGAAAAAATCTTGATTAGGCATAGTGAATAATCTAGAATTTAACTAAATTTACTTAATAGAAATCAATGAAAACATCTGCTATTAATACAATTATTGAGGATTTTTATTCGATTAAAACTATCGAAGATAAAGAATACGCAGTTGAGATTCTCCGAAAATCATTGGTTGAAGCCAAGCGAGATTTAATTTTGGTTAACTCAAATAAGAGTAATTTGGAGTATAATAAAGGTGTGACTAAGTCCGGTAATTTACAGGCACTTAAAAAAGACCTTGATGACAATTGAATTAATTTGGGGAACTTCTTTCACTGCTTCTTATAAAAAAAGAATAAAAAACAATCCGGAATTAAAGGCAAAATTTTGGGAGGCTATGGAATTATTTGTTGAAGATTATACTGAACCTTCATTGCGAACACATAAATTGACAGGCAAACTAGAAGGTCATTGGGCTTTGAGTATTGATGCCGATTGCAGAGTTATTTTTAAATTTCTTCAAAATAATAAAAAAGTATTTTTAATAGATATTGGTTCCCACGAAGAAGTATACTAACATTTTAAAATACCATTCATAATTAGAAATTTCATTTTTATCAGCCTGATTAATCGACTATTTTTGTAAGCAAAATGTAGTATTGAATGGAATGAAGGAAGCAGACTTAATTGAACTTAAAAATGGCATAGAAGGCGATGTGTATTACGACAACGTAATGAAAACACTGTATGCCACCGACGCATCGGTATATCGCGAATTTCCTACAGCAGTGGTTCGTCCCAAAACTGTTTCTGATATTCAAAAAACTATATTATTTGCCAAAAAGCACAAGAATTCCGTTATCCCCAGAGCGGCAGGAACTTCCTTGGCCGGACAAGTAGTTGGATCTGGAATAGTTGTAGATATTTCCAAATATTGGACCCAAATACTTGAAATTAATACTACCGAAAAATGGGTGCGCGTTCAACCCGGTGTTAACTTGGACGAACTCAACAAAGTGCTTGAAACACATGGTCTATTTTTTGGACCGGAAACCAGTACTTCCAATCGTTGTATGATTGGAGGAATGGTAGGAAATAATTCATGCGGTTCACATTCCGTCATATATGGAACCACTCGCGACCATGTGCTGGAGCTTAAGTGTATATTAAGTGATGGAAATGAAACAACCTTTAAATCATTGTCCCAAAATGAATTTATGGACAAATGTTTGGGGAGAACTTCTGTTTCTGATCTGGAATCGAGCATTTATCAAAATATAAAAGAAATTTTGACCCAACCTGAGGTTCAAAAAAATATAATTAAAGAATTCCCCAAACCTAATATCAAAAGGCGAAATACCGGATATGCCATTGATGAATTGCTTGATACTGAACTATTTACAGATAAGCCCTATTTGACTTACAAAGAAAATGGAATTGGCATTCAAAACCGACAATTCAATTTTTCAAAACTCATTTCCGGTAGTGAAGGCACATTGGCATTTACTACCGAAATAAAGCTGAATTTGGTTGATATTCCACCCAAAGTTAAAGGCGCATTGGCTGTGCATTTACACTCTATTGATGAAGCATGTAAAGCAACCATAGTTGCCCTTAAATATCATCCGGGTGCCGTTGAACTCCTTGACGATATCGTGCTTAAAGCTGCTGAACAAAATATAGAGCAAAAGAAAAACATGTTCTTTATCAAAGACTTGCCCAAGGCGGTTATTATAGTTGAGTGGGCACGAACTACCAAAGAGGAAATTGAAAAATTAAGCAATGAGCTAGAAGCTGAGTTGACTGATTCCGGCTTTGGATACCATTTTCCGCGTTTGTGGGGCGCTGAAATAGGCGCGGCTTGGAGTTTGCGTAAGGCCGGCCTAGGCTTACTTGCCAATGTACCCGGCGATCCTAAAGCCGTAGCCTGCATCGAAGACACTGCCGTTGCTGTAGAAGATCAACCGGCATTTGCAGCTGAGTTTGCTCAGATCATGGCAAAGTACGGCAAAAGCAGTGTATATTATGCTCATATTGGTGATGGGGAACTGCATTTGCGACCCATTTTGGACTTAAAAAAGTCAGAAGACAGAGAACTATTTTTTAAGATTACAGATGATGTAGCTAGTCTCGTAAAAAAATATGGCGGATCCATGAGTGGCGAACATGGAGATGGCAGGGTAAGAGGCGAATTTGTCAAAAAAATGGTAGGCGAAAGCAATTATCAGATTTTTATTGACATAAAGAAAACATGGGATCCGGATAATATATTTAATCCCGGAAAAATTGTTCATTCACCCAAAATGAATGAGCAACTTCGTTACGCCAATAATCAAGAAACTCGTCAGTTTGATACTGTTTTTAATTTCAAAGAAACAGAAGGAATTCTTCGAATGGCCGAAAAATGCAATGGTTCAGGGGACTGTCGCAAATCGAGTATAATCGGTGGCACTATGTGTCCGAGTTATCAGGCAACCAAAAACGAAAAAGAAACCACCCGTGCACGGGCAAATATCCTACGTGAATTTTTGACCACTTCTCCTAAGAAAAATGCATTTGATCATAAAGAAATCAAAGAAGTTTATGATTTATGCCTCAGCTGTAAAGGTTGCAAAAGTGAATGCCCCAGTAATGTGGATGTGGCTACGATGAAGGCGGAATTTACACAACATTATTACGATGCCAATGGGGTTCCTTTTCGTTCATTTATGATTGGTCATTTTGTGAAAGCCATGGAAATAGCTTCAAATATTCCAGCTATTTATAATTTCTTGATGAGCAATAAAGTTACCGGAACCATTGCTAATGCCGTTATGGGTATCCATCAAAAAAGAAGTTTCCCTTTACTTCACAAAACTACTTTTCTGAATTGGTACAAGAAAAATCATTCAGCATTTAACACTCAAAATTTATCATTCAAGAAAAGGGTTTACCTTTTTGCAGATGAGTTCACCAACTTCAATGATGTAGAAATCGGAATTACTGCTGTGAAATTACTACACAAACTTGGTTATGAGGTAGTTGTTCCTAATCATCACGAAAGTGGACGTACATTTTTATCCAAAGGATTTGTAAGAAAGGCGCAAAAATTGGCTATTAAAAATGTG
The DNA here is from genome assembly GCA_033763735.1 of Bacteroidota bacterium. Taxonomy (GTDB): domain Bacteria; phylum Bacteroidota; class Bacteroidia; order Cytophagales; family UBA9547; genus JANRJY01. The sequence goes on from JANRJY010000061.1 coordinate 7,173, forward strand.
CAATTATTGAAAGATATTGTTTCCTCAGAAACGCCACTGCTTGGAATAGAACCTTCATGTATATTGAGTTTTAGGGATGAATATCCAAGTCTGGTTCCGGAACATTTAGAATCAGATGCTAAGAAATTGGCTAAAAATTGCTTTCTCATTGACGAATTTATAGCATCAGAAATTGACAAAGGAAGTATTACCAAAGAACAATTCACTTATGCCTCCAAAAAAATCAAATTGCATGGACATTGCCATCAAAAGGCATTATCGAGTGTGACGCCTACAAAAAAGATATTGGAATTCCCTGTAAACTATTCGGTAGAAATGATTCCTTCCGGATGTTGTGGTATGGCAGGTAGCTTTGGTTATGAAAAAGAACACTACGAAATCAGTATGCAAGTAGGGGAACTGGTATTATTCCCAACGGTGCGCAAAGCTGCTGATTATGAAATAGTTGCTCCCGGTACCAGCTGCCGACATCAAATACACGATGGAACCGGACGCTTAGCAAAGCACCCTGTAGAAGTAATATGGGAGGCGTTGGCATAGCCTTTATTCCTGAGCTATCCCTAACTTAAACTCGCTGGTAGTATGATAAATAATTTCAGGGTAGTTTTCCTGAACTTGCTTTAAGGTATAAGGTGATTCCGACAGAAAAACAGGATTGTTGTCCTTATCAAACGCAATGTTGTTATACTTGCGCTTTACAAAATCTTCCAGTTTTTTGGCATCCGGACAAGTCAGCCAATAAGCTTTGTATATATTCATGGGTCTAAAGCTACAAGAAGCACCATATTCGCCCAATAATCGATATTGAATCACATCAAATTGAAGTTCTCCAACCGTACCTATAATTTTTCGGTTACCGAAGCTCACCGTGAACAACTGTGCCACCCCTTCGTCTGTAAGCTGTGATATTCCTTTTTCCAATTGCTTGGTTTTCATTGGGTCATTGTTGACCAACTCTTTGAATATTTCAGGCGAAAAGCTAGGTATTCCTTTGAACATTAAATTTTCGCCTTCCGTAAGCGTGTCTCCTATTTTGAAATTACCTGTATCATACAATCCGACCACATCACCGGGATACGCTTCCTCTACAATATCCTTACTTTGGCCCATGAACGTTACCGGATTGTTGAATCGCATGTTTTTATCGAGTCGAACATGATGAAAAAACTTATTTCTTTCAAACTTTCCGGACACAATTCTGCAAAATGCAATCCTATCGCGATGTTTAGGATCCAGATTGGCATGAATCTTGAACACAAAACCGGTAAATTTTGGCTCATCAGGTTTTACTTCGCGGCTTGTTCCAAATCGACCTTTTGGATGTGGTGCAATTCTGATAAAAGTTTCCAGTAGTTCTTTTACGCCAAAGTTATTCACCCCACTTCCAAAAAAAACGGGTGCCAACAAGCCTTGTTGATACATTTCATCATCAAAAGGTTCGTATACACCTTCAATTAATTCTACATCGTCACGCAGCTTTTGTGCATTCCGTTCCCCAACTATTTTTTCCAAGTTGCTGTCACTCAAATCCTTAATTTGCTGACTATTTTGCTCATCTGCCTTTTTATTGGGCTGGAACAATAACAAGCTTTTGTCATACAAATTATATACACCTTTGAAATCCGTACCCATACTTATTGGCCAACTCAAAGGACGCACCGATATTTTTAGTTTATTCTCAAGTTCTTCAAGCAAATCAAATGGGTCTTTCCCATCTCGATCCATTTTATTAACAAATATTATTACGGGTGTATCTCGCATACGACAAACTTCCATAAGTTTCTCAGTTTGCTCCTCCACACCTTTAACACAATCAACTACCAACACAACGCTATCAACAGCTGTTAATGTACGGTAAGTATCCTCCGCAAAATCCTTGTGACCGGGGGTATCTAATAAATTGATAGAAAAGCCTTTATATTCAAAATTCATTACAGACGTTGCCACCGAAATACCTCTTTGCTTTTCTATTTCCATAAAATCGGAAGTAGTGGCTTTTTTAATTTTATTGGACTTAACAGCACCTGCCGTTTGAATGGCACCTCCAAAAAGTAGAAATTTTTCGGTTAATGTAGTTTTACCTGCATCAGGGTGGGCAATGATTGCAAATGTTTTTCTTTTTGTAATTTGTTCTGCAAACGACATGATATCTAATAAAATGGGGTGCAAATATCATAAAAAATCACTGTTTTATTTTATTTGAATTTGGAAAGCTTAAATTAGAAAAATAACAAAATGAAGTTTCAAATATCCGATGTCAAAATAACCATCAATTTTATAATTAAAAAACATAAAAAAAGAGAACGAATATTCTTTACAATTGATTAACAATTCATGACAATAGTTTACAAAAAAGTACTTCAAAAAAAGTGATAAAACTTAATTTTTACTTAACTAAATTTCGTTTAAAAAACTGCAGCATATATAAATAAAAAATTTACTTTTTTGCATTTACATTGCTAATTTCGCATTCCAAACTATGATGACCTTTCAAAAATATCCGTCACCTTTTTTGCTCCTTTTAATGGGGATAGTTGTATTGGTATATTTCCTATATGTCGGTCGCATTACATGGATAGCCATTTCTCTTCAAACCAGTTTTCGTTCTGTATTTATTAAATTAATTACTCGAACCATCTATTTTTCATTAGTAATAATTGCTTTGATGGCTCCCTCTTTTGGAGACATTAAGAAAGAAATTAAAGCCATAGGAAAAGATATGTACATATTAGTTGATTTGTCCAATTCTATGAATGCAAAGGATATACAACCTTCTCGTTTGGAAAAAATGAAATTCGAACTCAAAAGAATAACGGATGCCTTCAGTTCAGATAGAATTGGACTAATTATTTTTTCTTCAGATGCTTTCGTTCAATGTCCTTTGACTTACGATATTGGTGCTTTAAATTTATTTATAGAAACTTTAAATACAAGTTTAGTGCCTTCGGCAGGCACTGATTTTGCACCTGCTTTGGAAATTGCGATGAAAAGATTTGCTAAAATGGAAACCAACAATTCAAGCAATCCTAAATCCAAAATAGTTATTCTGGTAAGTGATGGCGAAGACTTTGGAGAAGAAACTGAAGGCTTGGCAGATGACCTTGAGCGACAAGGAATTAAACTTTTTACTGTTGGAATTGGCACCTCAGAAGGCGCAAAAATTCCTTTCGAAAATGGATTCAAAAGAGATAATAATGGAAAAATTGTTGTAAGTAAACTTAATTCAGATGCTTTAAAAAAACTGTCCGATATCACAGGAGGCAATTATTATGAAGTATCTGATAAGCAAAATGATGTGGCCAGATTGATAAATGATATCAACAAAATTGAAGGAGAATTAAGAGAAGTAAAAACAGTGGATACATCAGCCAATAAATATTTCTATTTCCTTTTTGCGGCATTTATTTTTATGGTACTTGATATTCTTATAACAGTTAAAACCATCAGAATATGAAAATATTAATTATTGCTTTTTTATTGGTTTTGTCAGACGATTCCTGGAACCGAATAGCGTTTGAAAACAAAGCAAAAAAAGATGCGGAAGAGGCATATGCCAAAGGTGATTATAAAGATGCAATCAACAAGTTTGGATATCTAATCGATTCTATAAAATCATCAGACGAAAAAGCAGTTTTAAATCTGGCACATTGTTATTTCAAAACAGGTGATATGGCATCCGCTGCCAAAGTATATGAAAGAGCATATAATTTGTCCGACAAAAAAGTAAAATCTGTGGCAGCACAACAATTGGGTGTAATATCATTCAAAGGAGATAATGATAAACCTAAGGCAATCAATTATTTTAAGGAATCCTTGAAAGCAGACCCTACCAATAAAGACGCACGTTATAATTATGAGTTTTTGAAAAAACTGATTGAAGCTAAACAAGATCCTAAGTCGAACCAGGATAAAAAAGATGACAATGGTGATAAAAAAGACGACAAAAAAGAGGGCGGTCAGGACAAGCAAGACCAAAATAAAGATGGAAAAGGAGATGATAAGAAAGACCAAAAAGGAGACAAGAAAGATGGAAAAGATGGAAAGGATGGCAAAAAAGATGAAAACAAAAATGGAAAGGATGGAAAAGAAAATAAAGAGGGAGACAAAGGAGATAAAAAAGAAGGTGATAAAAGTAAGGATGACAAAAAAGGATCAGATAAAGATGGCAAAGGAGACGATAAAAATGAACAAGCCAAAGGTGATAAAGATAAAAAGGACGGCAAAGATGAAAGTACAGGCTTAGGAAAAGATGACAAAAAAGACGGCAAGGAAGATGAAAACGGAGCTGCTCAAAAAGAAAAACAAGGTGGAAAAAAAGAAAAACAAGTAATGGTAGCTAACCCGGAGGCTTTAGCCAAAATGGGCATGAACGAAGCTCGAGCCAAAATGCTATTGGATGCAATGAAATCGGGAGAAGTACAATATTTGCAACAAATGAAGCGCGAACCTGCTGCCAAAACCAAAAGCAAGAAGAAGCCGGATTGGTAATTTATTTTTATATGCCGGGGACATTTTCGAAAATATATATTCAAGTAGTATTTGCTGTTAAATATCGTGAAGCAATTATTAATGAATCTTGGGAAAGCAGATTGTTTCAATACATTTCAGGAATTATAAAAGAAAAGGAACAGAAGCTAATAGCTATTAATGGGATGCCAGATCATATTCATATATTTATTGGTATGAAACCAAGTTGTAATTTGAGCGATTTGGTAAGAGAAATAAAAAAGTCAAGTACTCAATTTGTAAACGAAAATAAATTTAGTAAACACAAATTTCAATGGCAAGAAGGATATGGTGCATTTTCATATGGTCATTCGCAAATTGATGTGGTGGCAAAATACGTAATGAATCAAAAAGAACATCACAAAAGACAAAGTTTCAAAAATGAATATATTCAATTTCTTCAAAATTTTGAAGTTGAGTTTGATGAAAAATTTTTATTTAATTGGTTCGATTAATTTTTTCTCTAAGGAGTTTCATATAAATATAGTCAATATTAAGCCATTTGTTTGACCCCATCGGGGGTCGCAGGTTTTCGAATGTTATGTATTATAAATGTTTAATCCCTACGGGATTTTTCCAACATTTTCAAAATTCAATATTATACCCCAAAGGGGTTAAACATTTATAGAATTAAAATATGATTTGCATTCAATATTATACCCCGAAGGGGTTAAACATTTGTAGAAAATGTGAATTTTGCCCAATTTCGACCCCATCGGGGTCGTAGAATGTTCATGATTTAATTTTTATAAATATGTTATCCCCTCGGGATAATTTATTCTTTCAAGCATCCATTTTTATAAACAAAAGGGTAAGTAATTGATTTTTGTTAAATTTATCATTTAAATAGGATTTGAATAATCTGTTTTTTTAAACTCGCTTATCCGTGAAATAAGCTTACCTTTACTTCGTTAACCTCTGGTATGGCATTTATTGATCGAATTTTACAAGAGCCTGCCTATGGGTGGACTACTCCTCAGGGACAGCTTTCTGTTCCATCTAACAAACAACTTTGGTCCGAATTATGGAATAGAGTTAATATTTTTAAATCCAGAAAAAATTGGGTTTCATTTATCGGATGGTTTTGGGTTATTTGTATGTTGCCATTTCTTTTTATGGTTATATTTTATTATTTTCAATGGTATACGGTTCCGCTTGTTGCCTTATATAGTGTAGTTGTAATGAGTGTACATGGCACTATTTGGTATCATAGATACAGTACTCATCATGCTTTTGAATTCAGCAACCCTATATGGAGGTTTATTACTCAAAATTTGGTTATAAAGGTTATACCTGAAGAAGCTTATGTAGTTTCGCATCATGTGCACCATTCGTTATCAGATCAACCAGGTGACCCTTATAATGCCACAGCAGGCATTTTATATTGTTTCTTGGCCGATACCAACCATCAAGGAATAGCAAAAAATATGAACGAAGAAGATTACAAACGAACTGCGGGATTTTTAAAACACACAGGAATTGTAATGAATAATTATAAGCAGTATCAATTTTGGGGTTCAGTAGCCAATCCATGGTACACTTTAGGGTTGTGGATACTTAATTGGTCATTTTGGTACACGGTATTTTACTTCATTGGAGGTCACGGATTGGCTTGTACCATGTTTACAGGAGCTATGATATGGGTAGTTGGTGTAAGAGTGTTCAACTATACCGGACATGGCAATGGCGAAGTAAGGCATGTGGATGGCATTGATTACGATAGAAGCAACCTGGCAATTAATCAATCGCGTCCGGGTTGGTTTGCCGGTGAATGGCACAACAACCATCACTTGTTCCCTTTAAGTGCACGTTCGGGATTTTTGCCTTATCAGTTGGACTTAGCTTGGTGTTATATATATGCACTATATAAAATAGGCGGAGTTTCCTCTTTTTATGATAATAAAAATGATTTTTATGAAAAGTATGTGAACGTTTCTAAGGTCAAAAATTAAAGTAATATTTTAGATATTAAGAAAAATTAATTTGAGATTAATTTCGAATTAATAGGGTGTGTCCTAATTCACATTTTTATTGTTCACATTTAATTTATTTATATGAATCTTTTTATTTCTCGATTACAGGCAATCTTTTTCTGTTTTTTCTTTTTAATGCTGCTATTCAATTGTAATTCTCAAAGCAATCCTATAGGTAATGTTGAAAATGCAGATTTTAAAATACAGGTTTTTAAAGTTGGTTCTCAAGCAACAGACAAACCTTTGTTGCCTTGGATAAAATCCACTGATAAAAGCTATCTTAAAAATAAGCCCATATTTGATTTAAAAGACACAGAATCTGAGTTTTCGGCCAAAGGTTGGCTGGCTGTATCCGATGAATTTATTCATTTAAAGGTTGAAGTAAAAGACGACATTCATATCAATGAAATGGAAAAAGCTACTATTTATGGAGGAGATGGAATTGAAATTGGGATTGACGCAAATGGAGATGCTATTGGTGAATTGAGGGGAGTACAAGGTAAAGATGACGGAAAACTTGGAATTGCTTTAACCACCAAAGGACCTGATAGTTATGTATGGAGTTTGGGTAATCCTACAGGCTTAAACAAACCAATTGATAATAGCAATTATTCAGTCATTAGAGATGAAAAAAACAAATTAACTACTTATGAAGTGCAAATACCGTGGGCACTTTTTCAGGTGAAAGCCGGTCAGTATGGAGTTTTGGGTATTGCGGTTCAAATAAAAGATATGGACCCTAAAAAAGAAAAAGACACTCGGTTGTATTGGGGCAAAGGAGCCGATGGAGATCCTGCTCCAGGACTTTTTGAAAAAGTAAGGATAGAAAATCCATTAAGTCAACTGGTAGTCTTAGATAACAAGGAAAGTTATATTTGGTCTCCTGCCCATTCTGCAGAAACAATTATAGCAATTGCCTCTCCTATGGACCAAACAATTTCGATTAAATCAGGTGATAAAACACTAAATGTAACCGTATCGGGAAGTAAAAGTGATTTATCTATTTCCAGGTATATTATAAAAATGACACCAAAGTCTTTGAAAAGGAATTTAAAATATGAAGTAACAGTATTTGAAAGTGGCAAACCTGAATCATCTAAAACTATTACTAACAACTTGGTTCTACCTGAATTAATTGTAAATGAGACTATTCAAAGATTGGATAGCTTGAGTTATTCCAGTGAAATTCATCCTTTATTTCTTAGACATTTACAGTCTGTGAAGGCTTTAATTCAAGGAGAATGGGCTAAGTTCACCTTGTATAGAAATATAAATCCAAAAATCAGGCTAGAAACATACAATTTTATATCATCAATCAATGAAGGTTTGAAAGGAGATGCCGGAAAATGGGAAAGTTATACATCCGGTAAAATATTGTTGACTATAGCTTTTGTATCAAAAAGAGACAATACATTACAGCATTACTTGTTAAGTATCCCCAAAGATTGGGATCCTAATAAATCATATCCAATGTTAGTTGAACTTCATGGTGCAGGTAATCCGGCAGTTTTGTCCGGGACATTTAGCCAAATGGGGCCAGCCGGAGGAAAGTTAGATTTATTTGGGTATGAAAGCAATAAATCCTATGCTTCCATCTTGAGAATTGGCTATCATATTTTGCCTTTTGGAAGAGGCAATAGCGGGTATGTTGATATTGGCGAAATTGATGTATGGGAGGCAATTGATGATTTGACCAAAAATTATTTAATTGATGAAAATCGCAGATATCTGTTTGGATTTTCGATGGGCGGATCAGGAACATGGTCTATTGGTCCACTTACGCCCGATTATTGGGCAGCAATTGGTATTTATGCCGGAGGTGGAAGAAGAGGAAGAAATCCAGATATAGGCAGAAATTTAACCCAATTACCTGTTTGGCTTTGGTGTGGCGAAAAGGACGGAGGAATTGTGGGTTTTCAAAACATAATCAAAGAGATGGCAAAGTTTGGCGCGATACCAATGGCAACTTCTGTTCCTGGTCTTGGTCATAATTATGTAATGGATGCTCAAAAAGCAGGTGTTGAATGGTTGTTACAGTTTACGCGCAAACGTCCAAACTCTTTTTCATTTGGCTCCGATTCAGAACAAAGAACAGGAATATGGGGAATAAATATGGTAAGAGATTTGACAATGTCAGGCTTACCTTATTTTGATTGTACTATTGATGGTAATACCATAAAAATTGATTCCAAAGGAACCCCCGGATTAAACGTTAAACTTGGCTCTGATGGATTAAAAATGACTGGAAATGTAATAGTTATGTGGAATGGACAGAAATCGTATGAAGGCGAAGCAAAAACAATTCAGATAGGAACTGGATTTTAATAAAATTTTTAGTTCGATTGTTTTATCCCAAAGGCTTCAAGTCATATATTGCCCTTATTTCAGAAAATATTTTAACGATATCCAATTTCAAATCAATGAGTTCGCCCGTTCGTACATTGAATACCCACCCATATATTTGAGGGAAACCTGTTTTGTACCAAGCTCTTTGTACATGATCAATTTTGATAATATTCATGCATTGTTCTTGTACATTGAGTTCAACAAGCCTATCAAATCGTTTTTGTTCATCTCCTATTGAATTAAGTTCTGCTTGATGTAATCGGTACACATCTCTTAAGGTTTGCAACCAGCTATTGAGTTGTCCCATATCGCTGGGATTCATAGCTGCTTTAACGCCACCACATTCATAATGCCCACAAACGATAATGTGTTTTACTTTCAAATGTTCCACAGCATATTGCACTACTGAGTTAATGTTGGTATCCGTTGAAACTACCAAATTGGCAATATTTCTATGTATAAATACCTGTCCGGGTTGCATACCCATCAAATCTTCAGCAGTTACCCGGCTATCGGCACACCCTATATACAGGTATTCCGGACTTTGACCTTTGCTAAGTTTCTTAAAGTAATCCGAATCCACTTTAAGTTTTTCGGCAATCCAATTTTTATTGTTTTGAAATATTTTTTCTAAATCCATATATAAAATGTTATAGCAAAATGTGATGTTCAGGTTCAAGTTTTGGTGGCAATTCCATGCCTAAAAATTCTTTAATATCTATTTCAATATTTCTACATATTGTACTCATGGGAGTGTCATTGATGGCATTGTCAAATGGGTTTTCACTATACTCACCAATTTGTTCCATTGTAAAAAAAACCCATGAAATAAGCAAAGAAAACGGAATTGTTAGCCATACACCCCACTCAACCAAGCCACTTAAGTCTTTGAGCATTCCAAATGGGAGCAATATTATAAATATCGACACAAACACTCTACTGAATATACTATATTGACGAAATAAAGGTGTGGTTTTTATTCGCTCGCACCCACCTTGAAGATTGAATAATTCATTAATTAATTTGACCAAATCGCTGTGTTCAAAGTCGTCTATTTTTTTTTCACGTTTTAATTTTGTCAAAAAGTCAATTTGTATTTTCAAAAAATAAGATGCCGTATTGTTTTTATTTTTAAGCACCTCATAATATTGAAGTTTGTCATGTTTTTCCAAAATATTATGCAGTCCGGCTTCAAATTCTTCTATTTCTTTATGATGGCCTATGGGTTTTTGATGAATGTTTAACTTGCTTGTTGCCCATGGGATATTTCTTCGCAATTGTAACCGAAGCACATTTACATAACCAACATGACGTTTCAAAAAATCTTTTACAAATTCTTTGTCATCAACTATGGCTATAAGCATTACTGCCAAATTACGACTGGTATTGCTGATGCCACCCCAAAGTCTACGGGCCTCCCATAAACGATCGTAGGCTTGATTGTTTTTAAAACCCATGTAAAATGCAACTGCGGTGCCTATAGTTGCAATAGGCACGAAAGGAATAGCTACGAATTTCCATCCTAATATTTCGTACAAAACTACAGCACCGATACTGATAAAAAAGGTCCTGATAAGATTGCCTTTGGCAAAAGCCCAAAGCATGGGAATACTAATATCTTTGGCTACAAACATGATTTAGGTTGTCATTAAGTTTATGTATTTCGTATACAAATAAATCTTTTATTTGGTTCAGTTTAATATTTAAATGATAATTAATATTTTTTATCAAACACTGATATTTATCATTATCTAATACATTATTATGTTATACAATTACAATCCAATGTTAAAAATTATTAAATTTGACATATAAACAAAACAAACTAATTTTTAACTTTTAATCATAGTTGAATGAGCGTAGGTAATGATGAAATAGATTTCTTGAAAAACTTGCTTGCCCAAAAAGATAAAGATATTTCGTTACTGAATCATGAAATAAATATTTACAAAGAAGAAATAGGCAATCTGTCTGAAAAATTGGATTCGTTACTTGAGTCCATTTCTTCATTTATGATCCGAATTGATATGCAAGGCTTTTATACATTTGTAAATAAGTCTTTTTGCCAAAAATTTGGAGTCAAATTTGATAAAATAATAGGGCAACATTTTGCCCAAACGATTCATCCTGACGATTTGATATATTGCCAAATGGCTGCTGAAGCATTAATGAAGGATCCAAATAGTATCCAGACAGTAGCTTTGCGTAAACCTAACCCTAAAGGTGGGTATTTTTTTACAGAGTGGGAGTTTATTGCCATTAAAAATATAAGGGGCGAAATAATTGAAGTACAGGCTGTAGGTCACGATGTTACCAAGCAAAGACTCTATGAAAAAGAACTCATTGAAAAAGAACAATATGCACGTGAATTATTTCACTTTTCACCTATTGCAAAATTAATTATTTCAAGTGAAGGTGGAATAATAAAAGATGTCAACAGAATGGTTGAAACTATACTGGGAAAAGAAAAGCATAAAATAATTGGATACCACATCAATAAGTTTTTTCCAAATTTATATAATCAAAAATCAAATGAGAGTTTTGTATTTCATGAAGTTATAACAGCATATCCTGAAATTGAATTTAGAAATAGAAATGGAGAAATATTTTACTTTTCAATATCTGCGAGTGAGTTAACAATCGATAATGTAAATCATTTGTTGGTTGAATTTACAGATATCACTTCTATCAAAAAAACAAAAAAAGAGCTCGAGATTACCAAAGAAATGTTGGAACAAACCAGCAAAATTGCCAGAGTGGGAGGCTGGGAAATGAATTTAAAAAATAATGAGATTTTACTATCTGATATAGCTAAAGAAATACTAGAAAAAACAGAAGGCGAAAATGCTACTTATGAGAGTGCAATTCAAATGTATTCTGTTGAGGATCAAATGCGTATAAATGAATCTGTTCAAAATACTATCGCAACCGGTATACCATATGATATTGAAATTACTGTAACTACTTACAAAGGAAATAAAAAATGGGTAAGAGTAATTGGGGCAGTTGAAAAAGACAAAGACGGAGTGCCATATAGATTATATGGCGCTTTTTATGATATAGACGCTTCAAAAAGAACTTTACTAGAATTACAGAGAACTAAAGCCCTTTTAGAACAAACAGGAAGGCTGGCTAAGGTAGGTGGCTATGAGATGGACCTGAAAACAGGCAAAATTTATTTATCTGAAGTTGCAAAAGAAATTTTGGAAAAAACTTCCAACGAAGTATCAACACTTCAAGAAACTGAAAATATGTATACGCCCGATGACCTGATTAAGTTAAAACTGGCGTTAGAAAATACTATTAAGACAGGCATTCCTTATGATTTGGAGATCAATATTACCACTCACAAAGGAAACAAAAAATGGTTGCGTGTAATAGGAGCTGTAGAAAAAGTCAATGATATTCCGGTCAAAATATACGGTGCGATGTACGATATTGACGATACCAAAAAAGCATCTATTGAACTGAAGAAAACCAAAGAAATGCTAGAACAAACCAGCCGACTTGCAAAAATAGGAGGATGGGAATTGGACCTGACAACAAACCATCTTAACTGGTCGAATGAACTTAAAGAGATTATGGAGGCGGACAGCAGTTTTATTCCAACTTTTGAAAATACATTTCTTTTATATAACCCCGATGACCAAATATTAATACAAGCGGCCATGCAAAACACATTGGCGACAGGTCAACCTTTTGAAATGGACTTAAACTTAAATACATTCAAAGGCAATAATATATGGGCAAGAGTTCACACTGCTGTCGAGTTTAAAAATAACAAACCACACAGACTTTATGGTGTTTTCTATGATATTACAAGTTCAAAAATTGCCAATCTTGAACTTCAGAAAACAAAAGAAATGTTGGAAGAAACAAGCCAAATTTCAAAAATAGGCGGTTGGGAATTTGATGTAATTAATAAAAAAGCCAATGTAACTAAAACCACATTGCATATTATAGAGGCAGATGAAAACTCTGAAATTGAAGGTCAATCAGGATTAGAACTGTTCTGTGATGGTTCAGATAAAGAAAATATGCTATCGTTGTCTGGCAAATGCATGATATATGGTGATCCCTTTGAATGTGAACTTCAAATTAGGACGTTTAAAGGTAATGTCAAATGGGTACATTTAAAAGGACAAGCCGAATTTAAAGAGAATAAAACTATCCGAATGTTTGGTACAATTGCTGACATTACTGACAAGAAGTTGTTAGAAGAAGAACGTCAAAAACTAATCAAAGATCTAACTCGTCAAAACACGGAATTAATGCAGTTTTCTTATATTGTTTCCCACAATTTAAGAGCCCCTGTTGCAAATATTATTGGTCTTATTGATTTGTTAAAAAAATCAAAAAATATTTCTCTTGATCAAATAATTGATATGCTTATGGTTTCCTCCATTAATCTGGATCATGTGATTTATGATATTAATGAGATATTGGCAATTCGAAATAAAGTAAAGGAATATAAACAGATAAATTTCAACGAAGTCATGGCAATAATATACACCATGCTTGACAAATCAATTGTAGAAACAAATACAGTTATTGAAACAGACTTCAGCAATCTGAAAAGTTTAAAATCAGTTAGTGGTTTCATTCAATCAATTTTCTTTAATTTGATTTCTAATAGTATAAAGTATCGAAAACCAAATGAAAGTCCTCATATCAAAATAAAAACTTATGTTGCAGAAAATAATTGTGTAATTGAATTTGATGACAATGGTATAGGAATTGATTTAAATAAATACAAACACAAAATATTTGGACTTTATCAACGTTTTCATGTATCTTCACACGGAAAAGGAGTAGGATTGCATTTGGTAAAAAGTAATATTTCATCATTGGGAGGAGAAATTGAAGTATTTTCGGAATTAAATGTAGGAACTAAATTTATCGTTAAACTACCAATTGAATAGATTATGCATCAAGTAGTAATTATAGATGATGACCCTATTAACAATTTTATTTACACCAAAATTGTTCAGGATTTCTCTGAAACTATTGAAATCAAAGCTTTTGATTTGGCAGAAACGGGGTCAAGTTATTTGGAAAATAATTACCAAAATATAAGCCTGGTGATATTGGATATCAATATGCCTTTTGTTGATGGATGGATGATCCTCGATTTGTTGGAAAGAAAAGATATTAAATTGAATATTATCATTTTAACTTCGAGTATTAGTGATGAAGATTTTGAAAGATCAAGAAAATATAAAAATATTGTAGGGTATGTAACAAAACCCACTTCTTTGGAAGAACTCTCAGAATTCCTTTTAAAGTACTTGAAATAACTATTTGACAAAACAAATACTATTGGGATTGATCCCTACTTCAAAACTATCAATAGGTACCGGTTGATTTTGAGAGATCATGGAATATCTCACTACTTTTCCATTGGAGGTAAAATTAGGCGCAAAGCAAGCAACCATATAATTGTAAATAGGATCTATATTCAAACCATATACATTCCTATCAAGTACTTTTTCAAGCTGCAAGTTTTTTGAATCTATATCTTGACTATTTACGGAACCTTGATATGAAAAATAGAGTTTGTCTTTGGTTTTATTGATGCACAAGTTGCCGGGACTATAAAACATATCAGAAGTAGCATTAAACTTCAGGTTTGCAATTACCTGATTAGTTTCTACATCAATTTGGCTCAGGTATGCAGGAAAATTTTCTCCATTGCTATTGTTTTGATAACCCTTACATAAAACCCAAATTTTATTATTCTTATCCAAAACCATTTGCATGGGTCTTATTCCTACAACAATAGTATCTATAACTTGGTCATTTTCAATATCAATTACAAATATTCGATTGTCGTAACTGGTTGTTTGTGAATATCCTGAACATGCCACATAAAGTTTGTTGTTTAAAATAAGCATTTGCTCAGGGTCTTGACCTACCAATATTTGACCTACAATTTCATTTTTTTCAAGGTTTACAATTCTTACAGCATCAGAGCTCCAATCGCTTACATAACCCTTTTGACTATTTACTCCAATAAAATATCTCGGACTCATTGGAACCACTCTTATATTAGGTGCACTAGGTGTTAGCAAAGTAGTAATGGATTTAAAGTCTTTCATATTTATCACTTCTATAGTTGCTGAGTTTTGAACTAACACATACCCTTTGCTATTGTATATACTCATGGATTGAGCCTGATCGCCCAATTCCCTGCCATTTACAGACTTGAACACATCGTTGTAAGTTTTTCTTTCAAAAGGATTGATATAAGAAATTGTGGCATTTCCGAATCCAAATGTGCCTTCGCAAACCACAAAAAACCCATCAACGAATTGTGTAGGTTTTTCGGGAACAGCAAGTTCAATTGGCTTTCTACATCCACAGGTGATAGTACATATTCCTACAATTAATAATTTTCTAATTAGACACATACACCTTATAATATCTTGATATATAACCTTTTGTAGCCTTAATCAAATACATGCCATTTGAAAGGTTTTCTATGAGAATTACATTTATATTTGAGCTTGTAATAATTACACTGCCCAATACATCCACTACTTCAATATTATCAAATGCGCCTTCTATATGTAAAGTGCCATTGGTTACTGGGTTAGGGTAAATTTTAATATTTCCGGAATCGATTTCATTTATATGAGTAGCATTTGAAAGTTCATTTATTACGCCAACTGCTTCCAAATCAAATCCACCGGTTGTAAATGGAGTTGTCCAAGGGTCGTTAATTAAATTCCCATTTTTGTCGGTGGTTCCATATGCTGGGTCAACACTTCCTACTACGTCAACAATTTTTACATGTGTAATCTTTGACACATTTAATCCAACAATAGTTTTAAGTTCTTCCAAATCAAATGGAGTTCCATAATTAATTATGTATTTGCCAGCCAAATTATTTACCAATGAAGCATCCGAATAATCAAATGAACTTGTCTGTGAGGATGTTGGAATATTGCTTGTTGCCGGAAATCGAAAAAAAGTATTTCCATCAGAACTCACTTCCACAAATGCAAACTCAAGAAACGCTTTACCATTTGATACATCGAGAATGCCGTTTTCAAAAACGGCAAAATCAGGTCCTGTTCCATTAGTGATAGGATTTGCAAATGTTAGTATTACATTACCACTATCACCCAAACTTACAATTTTGCCATCCGGTTTGCCTGTAACATCTTGCGCAATTCCAAAGGTGGTTTTGCCAAGCGATTTGTTGGAATTATTTATCCACCCTCTATAGATAATTGCACTCTGCGCCCAACTTTTAAATACACTACTGTCTTTATAAATGGCAAATCTTGCACCATTACCAACTTGAGGATCAAATTGTGCAATAACCCAAGTTGTTATTAATAAGAAAAAGAAAGGTGACTTTATCATTTTTTAATTAACTTAATCGTTTGTCCATCAGATGTTTGCAACAAGTACATACCCGAACCAAAGTTTGAAATGTTTATTTGATAAGTAACTTCTGCTAATATTTCCTGTTCATTAATTCTATCGCCTAAAATATCAAAAATAAGCACTTTTATTGGCTTTTCGCTGTTATTAAAAATATGCAATAAATCGTTAGCCGGGTTTGGATAAACTAATATATTATTTGAATGTATTGCCGTTCCAAAAACCGAAGTTGTATTAGGTGGTGTGCCATTTACATTATCAATGGCAAAAAAAGCAGGGGTGTTTATTCCATATAATCCTGCATCCGAAGACCTGAATTGGAAAATAAGACTATCCACTTGTCCTAATTTCGCAAAACTTGCCCATTGCCAATCTTTAAGAATATAGTCTTTGGAGTTATCTGAATTTCTGAAATCGGCCAAAAAGAATTCTACTGAATCGGACTTTAAAGCACCATTTTTGTAACCTTTTATTGTTATTTTGAAATAGTCAGGATCATTTCCTGATGTTCCACCAAATTTTTTGGCGAAGCTATCTCCATTTTTCATGCTCCAGTAGGCATAAGTAGTGTTCGTGAAAAAAGCACCTGATATAGTATTACCTGTCCAAACGAGGGTTGCATTGTTTTTGCCAACACCAAATACAGTTGAATTGTCAAAACCCTTTCCTGTGATGTTGCTGTACAAATTTGCGGAACCAGCCAATGTTACATTTTTTTCAATTGAATAGGCAAAACCCCCACTCCAATAATCGCCATAAGAACTAGTAGTGTATTCCGTACGAAAAGTAGCGGATCCATCAACAAATGAATTGCGTATCATGGTTTCATTTTTATTTACATAGTTGCCACTGGTAATATTTACATCTTCAAAGTCTACCATATTTCCTCCAGAAATAGAAATGTTATCTATACAAAAATAAGCAGGCGTATTTATTCCATAATCACCAAAATCGGAACTTGATAATGTGAATTTCAATCCTGTAATACCACCTAGAGTGCTCAAATCCACAGTTTTCCAAATGTTTATGATTGTATTTAAACCGTTAATGGTAAGAAAATCAGCCAAAAAAACATTTACCCCTACGCTGGTATTTATTATCCCATTTTGAAATGGATATATCGTAAGCTTAAAATAATCATTATTGGCACCACTGAACGATCGAGCGAATCCATCACCATTTTTCATGCTAAAGTATGCATAAGTGCTGTTGGTTACTTGAAGTCCTGTAATGGTTTTTGTTCCAGAAAATGAAATTACAGCATCTTGTTGGCCAACCGCATAGGTGCCTGATAAAGAACCTGTTATAGCTGCATATTGGTTAGTGTATCCTGCCAAAGTAGTATTTACAATTTTCGAAACCGCCCATCCACCACTCCAGAGTCCTCCATAATTGGTTGAGTATTGATTATTAAACCACAATCCTCCTGAGGTGATATTGTAACTAACTGAAGGACCGGAACCGTTCCAAAATTTATTTGAACCAAGGGTGGCACCTAAAGGCTCAAAATTAGAAACTTGAGCGAAAGAGGCAATTGAAATGAGCGTGCTGAGTATTACTTTTAACTTTTTCATTGATTTGTTGGATATTAAGTTGGATCCCGAATTTTTATGGTTTGTCAGTTGGGATTTTCTGATTTATAGGTTGATTGAATTGTATGTAAATTCCTGATAGAAAATTGAATAATGGCATAGGTCGAGAAGCAATTACCTGATACTTTTCATTCCAAATATTGTTAAGTCTACAAAAAAAGTCTGCTTTTATCTTACTGACGCTTAACGAGTAATTGAAATTCAATGATCCTACTTGAAATGCCGGTAAATAAGCCAGGTTATCCTCCTGAGTATATCTGAATCCAGTGAATGCGTGGTGATAACTAACTGAAAAGTTCCAAAAGTTCGTTTTCAAATTAGCAAAAGCTTTTTCATACGGAACGTATATCAATTGTTTGCCTTTCAAGTTGGGTTGATTTGACTGTTCTACCGTTGATTCGGTATAGTCATAATTGATTTCTGAACTGACGTTAATTCTTTTATTTATTTTCCATATGCCTTGTCCATTGATTTCGATTCCTCTTGCCCAAACCGACTGAATATTATCAGGTTGAAGTATACCATTGTTGTTGGTGTGCCAATATATCCAGTTGTTAATCAACGAATTGTAGATGGAAGAAGAAATTGATAGTTGAATGTTTTCATTAGATTTTTTAGAGGTTACACCCAATTCCTGCGACCAACCTTCTTCCGGTAACAAAAGTGAATTACCTTTGGATTGACTACCTGTCCAATACAAATCGTTAAAAGTGGGAAGACGGTAATTTCTGCTAATTGTCCCTCTTAATTGAAGCCATTTTTGAATTATATCTAGTTCTACACCAAACGAAGGCATAATTGGCGCCCATTTATTTTCTGAAAATTGTTCTCTAAAGCTTAAGGTGCTTTTGGCTCTGTTTGAAAGAGACACATATTTTATTGCTCCAAATCCTGCGACTCTGTTAATAAATGAATCGGAGATAAGATTGTTTCCTTTGGCTGTTGTATATGTTTGATTAATCCCTAATGAAAAATCAAAGCGATTGCTTAAGTGTATATTAGATTCTACTTCGCTTACAATTACATGCGCTGTATTCGAAAATGTTTCTAATTCCGGAATTCCAAAGTCTATTTTTTCCCTGAAATAGCCCGTACGAGCTGCTACTGAATAATTGTTTTTTGTTAATTGCCATTCAGCATTGAGTCTGTGATTTTCATCAATTTGATATTCATATTTGTTGCTTGATAACAAAGTTGGAGGGATTTGTCTATGATTTTTTTGGCCCCAATATCTGATTGTAAAAATTTGATTTGATGTGATTTTCAAAGAATTGTCACAAATAATACCAAATGATTTGATTGATGCATTTTCCTGATTTCTAATGCTTTTGCTTACACCATTATCATATTCATATGTATAGTTGTTGACTATATCCGAGTTAAATGTTTTGATAGAAGAAGCCCATTTTCTTGTAATTACCAAAACTTTCGCTGTTTGCTGGTAATGCTGAAAACTTCCATAATTTGCTCCGACTCCAACCTGTATTCCTTTATTGAACGGTTGTTTGTTACGGATATGAATAGCTCCACCTATAGCTCCACTTCCAAATAATGCACTTCCACCACCAAACTGTATTGAAGCTTCATCAAAAAAACCTATCGGAATTAAAGATAAATCTGTCTGGCCATTCATGGCACTTTGAAGATTAAGTCCATTCCAAAGTAGCGCTGTGTGGTTGGGGTTAGTTCCCCTAAAGCTAATAGTTGCCAAGTTCCCCGGGCTATAAGATTTGACCATTAAATAATTGTTTTGTGCAAAAAAATCAGATAAGGAGCTATTCGTATTATGTGCTAAAGTAAGGCTATCTATTGCTATTCGCTTTGATCCGGTGGTAAGTCCAATCTCTCTGGTAGTGAATATGCTTACTTCTTGCATATTCAAGACAGTATCTTTAATACTAGTTTGAGCATAGGTGTTGATAACAAAAAAAATCCAGAAGGATATTCTAATAAGAATACACTTTTTCATTGACAATGATTTATGAGTCATAAATCATAGCCACATTGAAAAACTACGAATCGGCAAATAATAATATTACTTGTCGTCCCAAGCCTTTTCTCCGAAAGCTACGAACTAATTAAACTTTGTGGCAGGTCTCCTGGCTTATCTGATTTTTGAAATACCTTCTCGCTTCGCTAATTGGCTAGGCAATGGTGTTGCAGATTCAAAAACGGGTAGTTATCCATTGATAACCACAGACATACAGTTGCGGGAACAGCCCCCGATTAATCACGGGATTCCCTTTTAATTGACAAAGTTTGCTGCTTTGTCAAACCATAAAGTGCGACAAAAGTAATGTATAATTTCAAAAATCCAAGTATTAAACTTTAGTAGATTTTTGCGCTAAATCTTGCGGAAATTTTATTTTTCAGCTTTCCTCCTTACCTTTGTGTGTACAAACCAAGAACTATGAAAACCAAAATTCGCAATATTGCTATTATTGCTCACGTTGATCACGGCAAAACAACCCTTGTTGACAAAATCATCCATTCAACTACACAATTTCGTGAAGGTCAGGTATTTGACGACCTCATACTTGACAACAATGATCAAGAACGCGAACGTGGTATAACGATATTATCTAAAAACGTATCTGTTCGATACAAAGATCACAAAATCAATGTTATTGATACCCCTGGTCACGCAGACTTTGGAGGAGAAGTAGAACGTGTACTAAAACTGGCCGATGGTGTATTGCTATTGGTTGATGCTTTTGAAGGTGCCATGCCGCAAACGCGTTTTGTGCTTCAAAAAGCCCTTCAATTGGGACTTAAACCCATATTAGTAGTAAATAAAGTTGATAAGCCTAATTGTCGTCCTGATGAAGTTCATGAACAAATTTTTGACTTAATGTTCAATTTGGATGCTACTGAAGAACAATTGGATTTTACAACCATTTATGGTTCATCCAAACAAGGATGGATGAGTACAGATTGGAAAAAACCTACTGATAATATTTTGCCTTTACTAGATGCAATTATTGAAGTGATACCTGCTCCGGTAGCTCTTGAAGGACCTGTTCAAATGCAAATAACTTCATTGGATTACTCTAACTTTGTTGGTCGTATCGCAATAGGAAGAGTGCATAGAGGCACTTTAAAAGTAAATGCCCAATTGGCTTTGATTAAAGCTGATGGTAGTATCAAGAAGACTAAAATAAAAGAACTTCAAGTTTTTGAAGGATTAGGAAAAGTACCTGTTCAGGAAGTTTCAGCCGGCGAAATTTGTGCTGTAGTAGGGTTGGAAGGATTTGAAATTGGGGATACATTGTCGGATGTAGAAACACCTGAAGCATTACCTCGTATTTCGGTTGATGAGCCTACAATGAATATGTTGTTTACTATCAACAATTCCCCTTTTTATGGTCAGGATGGAAAATTTGTTACTTCTCGTCACTTGAGAGAAAGATTAATGAAAGAGACAGAGAAAAACTTGGCATTGAAAGTATTAGATACTGACAAGGAAGATACTTTCTTGGTGTTTGGTAGAGGTATTCTCCATTTATCAGTATTGATTGAGACTATGCGCAGAGAAGGATATGAGTTGCAGGTTGGTCAACCACAAGTTATTTTCAAAGAAATTGATGGTCAAAGATGCGAGCCAATCGAGATATTGTCCGTTGATGTTCCGGAAACCACAGCAGGTAAAGTGATTGAATTGGCAACACAAAGAAAGGGAGAATTGATGGTGATGGAGCCTAAAGGCGACTTACAACATTTGGAATTCAGAATCCCATCTCGCGGATTAATTGGTTTAAGAAATAATGTACTTACTGCCACTCAAGGTGAAGCTATTATGAACCACCGCTTTATTGAGTACGCACCATATAAAGGACCAATTCCTGAAAGAAACTCTGGTTCCTTGATTTCAAAAGACACAGGTACTACTACTGCCTATTCAATTGATAAATTGCAAGATAGAGGAGCGTTTTTCGTTGATCCGGGAGAAGAAGTATATCAGGGTCAGGTAATTGGTATGCACACTCGTGATAATGACCTGGTTGTAAATGCATTGGAAGGGAAAAAATTGACCAATATGCGTGCCTCAGGTACAGATGACTCAGTAAGAATAGCACCTAAGAAAAATTTCTCTTTAGAAGAAGCAATGGAATATATTCAAAAAGATGAATATGTAGAGATTACTCCTAAAGCTATCAGAATGCGTAAAATTTACCTTGATGAAGGTGAACGTAAACGTATGGAGAAAAAAGTGGAGTTTGCTTAAAAAGTTCTAAAAATAATTGTATTTTTGAGTATACCTGATTTTGAGAATCAAGTTTTCATTTAATAGGTATATTCAAAAATTTTGATGCAATTAATTAACAAACATTTAGATGAGATTTTTTCTCTCTGTAATAAATATCAAGTAGAGAAACTTTATGTCTTTGGTTCGATTGTTAAAAATAATTACGATCCAACTAAAAGTGATATTGATTTTTTATATCGAATGATCAACCGAGACCCTCTGGATATGGGTGAGGATGTGCTAAATTTATATGAGGATTTAAAAGTAACTTTAGGGACTGAAATTGATTTGATTAGTGAGAAATCCATTTCAAATCCAGTTTTTAAAGATTCAATTATGTCTAGTAGAGTTTTGATTTATGGAACAAAGTCATAATAAGCTCTTAATCGACATTTTGACAGCAATAAATGAAATTGAAAAATTCAATGAATCCATAAGTTCTTTTGAGGTATTTAAGAATAATATTTTAGTCAGAAAAGCATCTGAAAGAAATTTGGAAATTATAGGTGAAGCTGTAAAAAAGCTTAAAAATTTTGGATTGATTTTAAATAATGCATCCAAAATAATATCCTTTAGAAATTTTATCGCACATGAATATGACAAGATTGATGCTGAGATTGTTTGGGTAATCATAAAGCGTCATTTGCCTTTATTGAAATTTGAAGTTATCACTGTAATTGAATCTGGGTAAAGTTTCAATTTCACATTCTTGGTTTGTCAATTTTTATCTAACTTGCGTTTCTTGCTCCACGAACCTGTAACATGTCCACAACCAACATCGATTCCTTAGATCCCAAAGAATATATAATCATTAAAAATGCTAGGGTTAATAATTTAAAAAACCTGAGTATTGCTATTCCACGAAACAAATTCGTTGTTATAACAGGCGTTTCCGGATCGGGAAAGTCGTCATTGGCATTCGATACTCTTTTTGCCGAAGGGCAACGAATGTATGTGGAAAGCTTAAGTTCATATGCCCGGCAGTTTTTGGGTCGAATGGAAAAGCCGGATGTCGATTACATTAAAGGAATAGCACCGGCAATTGCCATTGAGCAAAAAGTAAATACAAAAAATCCGCGTTCAACGGTAGGTACTACCACTGAAATATACGATTATCTGAAATTGTTATTTGCTAGAGTTGGCGTCACTTATTCTCCCATTACCGGAAAAGAGGTTAAAAAAGACAGTGTTACTGATGTAGTTGGATGGATCAATGCCTTACCAAACAATAGTAAAGTAACCGTATTAGCCCCAATACAATTATCAAAGTCAAAAGACCTTGAAAATGAACTAAATACATTATTACAAAAGGGGTTCACCCGAATATGGCAATCCGGAAATGCACTTCAAGTGGAAGATATTTTGCAAGATCAAACACTTTTGAACAAAAATAAAGATGCTTTTTTACTTATTGACAGGGTTTTGGTAAATGCTGAAGACGAGGAAACACAGTATCGAATATCCGATTCTGTTCAAATAGCATTCAAAGAAGGGGAGGGAACTTGTTATGTTGATTCTGAAAAGGAAGGCATGCAACAGTTCTCAAGTTTGTTTGAAGCAGATGGAATCACGTTTGAGGAACCAACAATCAATCTATTTTCATTTAACAATTCATTTGGGGCATGCAAAACTTGTGAAGGCTTTGGTCATGTACTAGGCATTGATTTGGATAAAGTAATTCCAAATAAAAACCTTTCCGTGTATGAAGGAGCAATTGCGCCTTGGAAAGGAGAGCGAATGAGTGAATTTTTGACACCACTTTTAAAGAATGCCATCAAATTTGATTTTCCAATCCATCGACCATACAATGAATTGAGTCAAGAGCAAATTGATTTGCTTTGGGAAGGAAACAAATATTTTGAAGGCCTGAATTCATTTTTTAAATTTTTGGAATCGGAAACGTACAAAATTCAATATCGGGTAATGCTCTCTCGTTATAGAGGACGAACGATATGTCCCGATTGCAGAGGCACACGTCTGCGAAAGGACGCACAATATGTAAAAATTAAAAGTAAATATTATAAAGGGAAAGAACAGCTTTTGTCCATTAGCGATATTGTATTACTCCCTATAAGTCAAGCGCTTAGTGTGTTTGAGAAAATTGAATTGACTGAGTACGAAAGTCATGTTGCCAACCGTTTGTTATCTGAAATTAAAACGCGTTTGCATTATTTGAATCAAGTTGGTTTGGGTTATTTAACATTAAACAGACTTACCAATACCTTATCAGGTGGTGAATTTCAAAGGATAAAGCTTGCTACTTCCTTAGGTAGTGCTTTGGTTGGTTCTATGTACATTTTGGACGAGCCTTCAATCGGACTTCACCCTCTTGATACTGAAAAGATGGTTGGTGTACTCCGAAAACTTAATGAAATTGGAAACACGGTTATTGTCGTTGAACATGAGGAGGAAGTTATGCGAGCAGCAGACATAATATTCGATATTGGTCCTGATGCTGGAACGAATGGAGGAAATTTAGTAGCCACATTTACACCGGAAGAAATCAAAAAAATTTACAAAAATCAATCCACTTCTGTTAATCCCAATTCACACACCTATCAATATTTGGCAAAAAAGGAAATCATCCCAATTCCAAAATTTCGAAGAAAGTCAAAACATTTTATCAAGATTATTGGAGCAAAGGAAAATAATTTAAAAGACATCAACGTCAAATTGCCGCTGGGGATATTGAGTGTTATCACCGGGGTTAGTGGATCTGGCAAATCGACTTTGATTAAGAAAATTCTACATCCTGCATTAACGAAAGTAATTGATGGAACCGGAGGTGAATTCACAGGAGCCTATAACAAACTTGAAGGTGATATCAATATGATTCAACAAGTAGAATTTGTAGATCAAAATCCAATAGGCAAATCGTCTCGTTCCAATCCAATCACTTATATCAAAGCATACGATATTATTAGAAATCTGATGTCGGAATTGCCTTTGTCCAAGCAAAGGGGATATAAGCCTGCTCATTTTTCGTTTAATGTGGAAGGTGGTCGTTGTGAAACATGCCAAGGTGAGGGGTACATAACCGTTGAAATGCAGTTTATGGCAGATATCCATATCACATGTGAAAGTTGTAATGGCAAGAGATTTAAGCAGGAAATGCTTGAAATCAAATACAAAGATTTGGATATTTCGGATATACTTGCTCTTACAATTGATGAAGCAATCAGGTTTTTTAATGATAAAAATAAATTACTCGAAAAACTTCATCCACTTAGAGATGTAGGACTTGGGTATATTCGATTAGGACAATCCTCAAGTACACTTTCCGGAGGCGAAGCACAAAGAGTAAAGTTGGCGACTTTTATTGCAGAGGGAAGCCATTCTGAAAAAAAGGGAGGAATATTGTTTATTTTTGATGAGCCAACAACCGGATTGCATTTTCATGATATCAGTAAATTATTAAACGCTTTGAATGCACTTGTTGATCAGGGTAATTCGGTGATTATTATTGAGCATAATATGGAAATCATTAAATCTGCTGACTGGATTATAGACCTTGGACCGGAAGGAGGAAATGACGGGGGTAATATATGTTTTGAAGGCACACCTGAGGAAATGATAAAATTGGAGAACAATTATACAGGTCGATATTTGAAAGAAAAATTCTAATTCACAGCCTCCGCAATAGCCAATACAGAAATGGATTTGGGATTAGCCTTCTGAATTTCTAGTGCCAGCGATTCTACCGTGGCTCCTGTTGTAATGATATCATCGGCTATCGCAATATGTTTGTTTTCAAATAGATTGCCATTCGATAATTCAAAAATCCCTTCTGTATTGTTCCACCTTTCCTTCCTTTTAAAAATGGTTTGACTTTTAGAGAAAGTGATTTTATTCAAACCCTTTTCTTCAAAACCAATTTCCAAGCTTTTTGACAAAGATTCTCCAAACACTGCTGCCTGATTATATCCTCTGATTTTTAATTTTTTTGGATGAATTGGCACCGGAACAATGACATCAGGCTTAATAAATGATGTTTTGGAAAGTTCCTCAGCCATTATTTTTCCAAGTAGTTCACCTATTTCTTTTTCTTTTTTATACTTGAATGATTGCATCAGATGCTGTACAATCCCCGATTTGGTATATTTTAGCAATGCAAATACTTGATAAAAATCTGCTCTATTTCGGAATTTACGCCATAAGCTATTTTCTCTTTCATAAATCGAAGTACTGATAGGTAGCATTGTTCGGCACTTGGTGCAAATCAACTCTTCACCTGAAACCAAAGGCTCTTCACAACCGGAACAACAATCAGGAAATACCAAATATGTAAAATCGGATAATATTGTTTTGACTGCCTGCATTTTGCGCTATGAAAAAACATCCGCAAGCAAGGTACTCATAAACCACTTAATTTTATACCTTTGTGCCCCAAATTGAAATTTACTATAATGCAAAATTTAAGCGAACAAGAGCTTATTCGCAGGCAATCAAGAGAAGAAATTATAAAATTAGGCATCAATCCTTACCCAGCTGAGCCATTTGAAGTAAACACTACTTCTGAGGAAATACTTAGTGGATTTCCGGTTGCTCCCGAAAAATATACCCAAGTTCAAATTGCCGGAAGGTTAATGACTCGCAGAATAATGGGTAATGCATCATTTGCGGTTTTGCAAGATGGAGTTGGTAAAATCCAAATTTACATTCGCAGAGATGATATATGCCCCGGAGAAGACAAAACACTTTACAATACGGTGTTTAAAAAAATGATGGATGTCGGTGATATATTGGGTATCAAAGGCTATGTTTTTTCCACTCAAACAGGCGAAACAACCATACATGTTTCAGAATTAAAATTATTAAGTAAATGCATCAAGCCATTACCAATTGTCAAGGAAGCTACTGACGAAGAAGGAAATAATATGGTGTTTGACGCGGTTTCAGATCCAGAATTCAAATATCGTCAACGATATGTGGATTTGATTATCAACCGAAATGTTAAGGATACTTTTATCAAACGAACTTTAATGATTAAAACCATTCGTGATTTCTTGAATGAGCATGGTGCATTGGAGGTAGATACACCTGTTTTGCAAAATATTCCGGGAGGTGCAGCTGCTCGTCCATTTATTACTCATCACAATGCTTTAGATGTTCCTTTTTATTTGCGTATTGCTAATGAATTGTTTTTGAAACGATTAATTGTAGGTGGATTTGAATGGGTTTATGAGTTTTCCAGAAATTTCAGAAATGAAGGAATGGATCGTACACACAATCCTGAATTCACAATACTTGAGTTTTATGTAGCTTATAAGGATTATTTCTGGATGATGGAGTTCACAGAAAAACTTCTTGAAAAAGTGGCTTTGACTCTTCACGGCACTACCGAAGTGGTGGTAGGTAATCAAACGATTAACTTTAAGGCTCCTTTCAAACGCATAACCATATTTGAAGCAATAGCTGAAAAAACAGGCACTGATATTAGTGAAATGAATGAAGAAGGGTTAAGAAGTTTTTGTGCTAAGCAAGGCATTCATGTTGAAAACAGCATGGGCAAAGGCAAATTGATTGACGAGATATTTGGTGCCACTTCAGAGAAAAGCTTTATTCAACCAACATTCATTACAGATTATCCTGAAGAAATGAGCCCACTTACTAAAAAACATAGAAGTAAACCTGGTTTGGTTGAAAGATTTGAATTGATGATCAATGGCAAAGAAGTAGCGAATGCATATAGTGAGTTAAATGACCCTATTGATCAAATGGAACGCTTTCAGGAACAAGTTAAATTGATGGAAAGAGGTGATGACGAGGCAATGTTTATTGACAATGATTTTGTTCGTGCTCTTGAGTATGGAATGCCACCTACGGCTGGTATCGGTATCGGTATTGATCGGTTGTGTATGCTTATGACCAATCAGCCATCCATTCAGGATGTATTGTTGTTTCCACACATGCGTCCAGAAAAGTTTTAGCAGGCTGTGAATGATTACTTGAGAGATTAAATTAATTTAATCTCCTTCTTATCAAATATTTTTACACCAAATGGAGTTTGAACTTTGATTTTGCCTTCATCTGTCAGGTCAATGATAGAGCCTTCAAATATTTCATCTTCTGTTTTGTAAGTGAGTTTTTGCTTGTAACCCAGCAAATTTTCAAGGTATGTTTTTCTTAAATTATTTTTGACGCTAAGCGATTCATTAATGGATTTGCAGCATTGTTCAAGTACATTTTGCAAATCAAATTCTTGGTTTTGTATTAGGTTTAATGACGTGGCATTGAGGTATTTAAAGTCTTTTTGGTTGATGTTGAGCCCAATACCAACAACCAGTATTTGTTTTTTATCATTTTGGTAAATATTCTCAATGAGTATGCCTCCCAGTTTTTTTCTGTTCCAAATAATATCGTTAGGCCATTTCAAAAGAATTTTTTCAGGTTTTAGAATACTATTAATTGAATTTAATAAACCTACCGAAACAGCCATATTCACATCAAACATTTCGCTATTTGTAAGCTCTTTTGATTCGAGTATAATACTGAAAGTTAAGTTTTGATTTGGCTCAGTTAACCACGTATTTCCCCTCTGGCCTCTACCTGCAGTTTGGTGGCTTGTAATAATAATTTGACCATTGGTAAATTTATTTTCCTTGATTAATTGCTTAGCCAAATCATTCGTTGAATGACATTGTGGCAGAAAAAATAAGTCTTTGCCAATAATTCCGAAAGGATTAAAATTTTTGAACAAGATAAATTATTAGTTTTGCTGTTTGCAATTTTAATAAGTATTAATGAGAAAAAAGAAACCTTTAGGAGATTCAGAACAAATATGTGAACTTGTAGTCAAAGGATTGCAGGAGAAAAAAGGCGAAGATATTGCGGTTATTGACCTCAGAACGTTGAAAAATGCCGTTTCTGACTTTTTCGTTGTCTGTTCAGGAACCAGTGGAACCCATATCGATTCGCTTTCCGATTCTGTTGAGGATATAGTGCATAAAGGTATTGACGCATGGCCTTGGCATTCGGAGGGTCGCGAAAATAAGGAATGGATTTTGTTAGACTATGTAAATGTTGTCGCTCATATTTTCATAAAAGATCGAAGAGAATTTTACGGAATTGAAGAACTTTGGAGTGATGCTCCAATAAAAAAGTACAATTAAAAACTATTTCACACTTTAAGTTGTTTTAAAAGGAAGCATCTTTAGGGGCAGATTAAATAAAATACAATGGCTGAAAACAAATTAAAAGAGCAGGAAAACGGTAAAGAGGTTGCAAACAAAAAGGAAACTAAAAAACCCGAAGCTCCTAAAAAAAGAAAAATTGGCAATGGATTGCCATTAATTGGTGATGACCACCCAAACAACCCGTTTTCGGGTCGAAATAACAAAAAGCCAAGCGGAACCAATTTTCAAACTTACCTCATTATTGGTTTGATGGTGTTTTTTGCCATCATTATATATCTTACAAGGTCTGTAGCTACGATTGAAATTACTCAAAAGAGATTTGAGGACATGATGTTAAGCCTTGATGTAAAAGAAGTAGTAATTGTGAACGACCGTACTGTAGAGGTTTCTCTTCGTGAAGAAGCACTCAACAATAAAAAATATAAAGATGAACTATCCGAAAGAGGTCCACTTCCAATTGTACAAGGTCCTCATTACAGGTTTCAAATAATTTCTCCGGAGTCGTTCAAAACCGATTTTGAAAAAATTAACAAAAGTATTTCTAAAGACAAGCAAATAGGCTACAAAGTAGCAGATAGAGATAATTTTATGAACCAATTATTCAATTGGGGATTTTTTATTCTGATAGCCGTAGGATTTTGGTATATGATGCGCAGAATGTCAAATTCGGCTCCCGGAGGGCAAATATTTAATATTGGCAAATCAAGAGCAGCCCTATTTGATGCAGATAATAAAGTTAAAATCACTTTTGCTGATGTTGCAGGGTTAGATGAAGCCAAAGAAGAAGTAAAAGAAATAGTAGATTTCCTCCAAAACCCAACCAAGTTTACCACTCTTGGCGGCAAAATCCCAAAAGGAGCATTACTAGTAGGTCCTCCCGGAACTGGTAAAACTTTGTTAGCTAAGGCGGTAGCTGGAGAAGCTGAAGTACCTTTCTTTTCACTTTCAGGTTCTGATTTTGTCGAAATGTTCGTTGGAGTAGGAGCTGCACGTGTGCGTGACCTTTTCAAACAAGCCAAAGAAAAAGCACCTTGTATCATTTTTATTGATGAAATAGATGCCATAGGTCGTCACAGAGGCAGAGGAATGACTATGGGATCTAATGATGAAAGAGAAAACACTTTAAACTCATTGCTGGTGGAGATGGATGGTTTTGGAACAGATTCAGGTGTAATAATTCTTGCTGCAACTAATCGACCGGATGTATTAGATTCTGCACTGCTTCGCCCAGGAAGATTTGACCGACAAATTTCGATTGACAAACCGGATATTAAAGGCAGAGAAGCTATTTTTAAAGTACACATGGAGCCGCTTACACTTGCAGAAGATGTAGACACAAAACGTTTGGCAGGTCAAACTCCCGGATTTGCCGGAGCCGAAATCATGAATGTGTGTAACGAAGCGGCATTGATTGCGGCTCGTAATAACAAAGAAAAAATTGATATGGTTGATTTTCAGGCAGCAATTGACAGAGTTATAGGTGGACTTGAAAAGAAATCCAAAATTATCTCTCCCGAAGAAAAACTGATTGTTGCATACCATGAAGCCGGTCATGCCGTAGCTGGTTGGTTTTTGGAACATGCTGATCCTTTAGTAAAAGTGAGTATTGTGCCACGTGGAATTGCAGCATTAGGTTACGCTCAATATTTACCCAAAGAACAATTCTTATACACTGTTGAGCAACTATTTGACGAAATGTGTATGACAATAGGTGGTAGGGTTGCTGAAGACATCGTATTCGGAAAAATATCGACAGGTGCATTAAGTGATTTGGAGCGTATCACCAAAATGGCTTACAGCATTGTAACCGTGTATGGTATGAACAAAAAAATAGGCAATGTAAGCTTTTATGATTCCAAAGGAAGTGAATATACTTTCACTAAACCTTACTCAGAAGCCACTGCCCAAACAATTGATGAAGAAGTTCGCAACTTAATTAATGATGCATACCAATTTACTAAAAAGTTGCTCATCGAAAAAAGAGACAAACTTGAAACCATAGCTCAAGAATTGTTGAAACGTGAAATCATTTTCCAACACGATTTGGAAGGACTTATTGGTAAACGACCTTTTGAAAAACAAACCACTTATCAGGAATTTATAAATGCAACTACGCCAGCTCCGGCAGCAGAAAACGGAACAGCATCTACACCTGAAGGACATGATATTCAAGAATCGGGAACAGTAAATGAGCAACCTGAAGAGGCAAAACAAACCACTGCCTAAATAAAATATTTTTTTATTGTGATTTTGAAGTAAGTTAATATGCAAAAAGCACAGAACATGTTCTGTGCTTTTTTTGTTTTATCTTGAGAAATTAAAAAATAAACTAAAAAAACTTTTGAACTAAAAATAGTTTCCTTAGTTTTGTGTCACCAAACCTTAATTCCTTATGATTCAAATAGTACGCATGTACATTGTATTAGCGTTTTTGTTTTTGGCCAATTTATTATGGGCTCAAAAAAAATATACCATCAGCGGATATATAAAAGACAATAAAAATGGTGAGGATTTAATCGGAGCTACCATTATTGCCGTAGAAACCAAGCAAGCCACCTCTACCAATGCTTATGGTTTCTTTTCACTTACCTTAACTGAAGGCACTTATACTATCAAAACGGAATATGTAGGTTATAAATCCATTGAGAAAAAGATAAACTTAACTCAAAACATCACTCAAAACTTTAATATATCGGAGGAAGCGATACTTACAGAAGAAGTGTTGGTAACAGAGCGTAAAGTAGATGCGAATGTGAGTGAACTGAAAATGAGTAAAGTTGAAATGAACATGGGTCAGCTTAAAAAACTACCTGCATTGTTTGGCGAACCTGATATCATTAAACTTGTACAATTACAACCGGGAGTAGTATCGGCAGGAGAAGGAACCGGTGCCTTTTTTGTTAGGGGTGGAGCAGCCGATCAAAATTTGATATTATATGATGAGGCTCCCGTATATGACCCTTCACATGTGGGTGGACTGCTTTCGGCTTTTAATAGTTCTATTGTTAAATCTTCGGATTTGTACAAGGGAGGCATACCTGCAAATTATGGAGGCCGATTGTCAAGTGTATTGGACATTCGTTCTATTGATGGCAATAACAGAAGACCCGAAGGAGGCGTATCTATTGGTTTGTTGGCTACCAGAGCCAATATTCAAGGACCTATAGGGCCACAACTATTTCAAAATCACAGAAAATTCAATGATTCTACGGGCAAATTGGAGTTTATTGAAAGAGCACCGGCAAAAGCATCATTTATGCTGTCGGCAAGGCGTTCCTTTGTAGGTTATTTATTTCAATTACAGCCCAATACCCGCAACAATGATGTATATTTTTATGACATCAATGCCAAGGTGAATTACAACATAGATGCAAAAAATAGAGTTTTCGTTTCAGGATATTTTGGACGTGATGTATTGAAGTTTGGTACGGCTTTCACTTTTGATTGGGGAAATAGTACAGGAACCGTTCGATGGAATCATATTTTCAACTCAAAACTATTTTCAAACACTACTTTTATAGTAAGTAACTACGATTATTCATTAAGACTTAACAATATATTTACTTGGACGGCTGGCATATTTGAACAAAATATTAAACAAGATTTCACCTATTATATCAATCCAAAAAACACATTAACATTTGGTGCTAATATTGCCTATCGACAATTTCAACCTGGAGATTTTAACATTCTAATCCCTGGAATATCAAGTATAAATTTACAAAGATTGGCAGCTTATGATAATGCTATTTATATTTCAAATAAGCAAGAATTATCACCCAGAATTTCAATAGAATACGGTGCGAGATTATCGATATTTAGTAATGTTGCTTCTAACAAAGGAAATACATTTTATAAATACGAAGACCTAAATGTAACTGGTAACCAAATTGTAAAAAAAGAACAATATGATTATGCAGCTAACCAACATATTCAAACATTTATTAATCCTGAACCCAGATTATCAGGCAGATACATGCTTACACCATCGAGTTCGGTGAAAGCATCTTATAATCGAATGGTGCAAAATGTGCACCAAATTGTTTCCGGAATAGTGCCTCTCCCGACCAGTTTTTGGCTTCCAAGTACTCAGTATTTAAAACCACAAATAGCAGACCAAGTTGCGGGTGGTTATTTCAAAAATTTTAGGGATAATATGTTTGAATTTTCGGTTGAGGGTTTTTATAAATACATGCAAAATACTGTGGATTTTGTAGATAATGCAAATGTATTTCTTAATCCAGATTTGCCGGTGTACATCAAACAAGGTACCGGTCAATCCTATGGTGCGGAGTTATTTTTAATCAAATCAAAAGGGAAATTTACAGGACAAATTGGTTATACTTTATCATGGGCCAAAAGACAAGTTGAAGGTGTAAATCAAAATCGTGAATACTTTTCTACTTATGATAGGAGACATACTCTAAATATTGTAGCAACTTATGAAATCAGTAAGCGCTGGACTTTAGGAGCAACGTTTACCTATCAAACCGGAAGACCTGTATCCTTGGCAACTGGCAAAACTCAAATAGGTGATATTCCAATTAATGTTTACTCTGATAGAAATGGCTATAGATTGCCCGATTTTCACCGATTGGACTTAAGTGCCACTTTAAAATCTAAAGTAAAACCACGCAGATGGTGGAATAGTGAACTTACATTTTCGGTTTACAATGCCTATAATCGCAAAAATCCTTTCACACTCATTATTCAACCTAAAACTACAGATGTACCCAATACGGATGGAACGGTTGCACCTGGCGACCCTATTGTAGGAACACAAGAAACTGAAGTTGTGTTGATTTATGCTTTTCCTGTTTTGCCATCTGTTTCCTATACCTTCAATTTCTAAAAAATGAAAAAAATGAAATCGATGAAATTATATTATACACTAATAATTGTTGCAGTAATTCTATGGAGTTGCCAAATGAAGGTAAATGACTATAAACCATCCGATAGCACGCCCAAATGGACCGTGGAAGGGTTAGTGTCTGACTCTACTGATATGCATTATGTCAAAATTTCAAAAGTCATAAACGTTACTGAAAATGTGCCAATTCCTACTATAAACAATGCACAAGTAATTGTAAGCGGAACCGATGGAATCATTGACACATTTAAGTTGTCGTCTGAAGGCATATATCTGCCATCCAAATTGTGGAAAGGTACGCCTGGAGCAACCTATAATTTATATGTTTCTACGCCTGACATTAACATTATTGGTTCAGAAACCATGCCTAATTACGCAAACTTTGTAATTGATAGCCTCAATCCGGTATTTAGAGAAAAGGCAGTTCAAAATCGTGTCAATAGTCCATCCGGACCCGGCAGTTACAACGACTTATTCTTTACCGGTAAAAAATACATTAGAACTGGTGATTCCGTTTTTAGAGTTAGGCTATATGCACTCAAGGAATTACCGTATAGGGTAAATGTTTTTTCGTATTTGTACAGAAATGGTGTGCTTTGGAAACCAAATTCTCGTTATTTCATTAACAATCTACAAGAAGTTCCAATAAATAGTTTCTTTATACTGCCTCCTCCCGGTGATGGACCACCACAATTTGTACATTTTTTAAGTGGCGATACGGTTACAGTTCTTTTACAGGGCATTACCGATAGGTGTTTTGCTTACTATGCAGGTCTCAATCAAGTATTGCAATTTGATGGTGGGCTGTTTAGTTCTCCGGCAGGAAATCCAATAAATAACTATAATAACCCAAATGTCTTTGGGTATTTCAAAGTAGCAAGAATTGCATCTAAGAAAGTTGTGGTTCGCGATTTAGGTAAACAATAAAAAATTGACCTGTTTTTTTAGTTTAGGTAAAATGTACAGATCAAGATTATTTTTAATGTCACAAAATGTGCTTTAGTGCAACCTGAAAATGTCATTTTTGTATATAAATATCTTAAAAATGGGTATCGTACGTGCAAATATCGAATTATTAAACCTTAAAGATAAGCTAAACGCTGAGGACGGATATATTCAACAAAAAGATATTAGGAAAATAACTGCCAAAATGATGGTAGATAGTGATGCGGTAATGTTGGCTATAAATGAAGAAATTAAAAACCAACTTGGGTTGAAGGCAAGAGAAAAGCAATCATTTTCTTTGGTCAATGGCCAAATAGTTGAATTAGAAGTAGTAAGTGGCATTGAGGTGAATTTCAAAAACAGATGGTGTGTAACTGATGCAATTGTGTTGCATGGTAATACCGAACCACTTTTAGGAGCAGTTCCTATGGAATTAATGGATTTAGTAGTTGTTCCTTTTGATCAAACCCTAGATGTAAATCCAAAACATCCTAACAAACCTCAACATATGCTTGGTGGAATAGAAAAAGCATAGAATCTTGGAAATCAAAAATTGATTCTTACTCCCCTATCATTACAAAAGCACCCCAATAATAAGGTTCAGGGTTTTCTTTTCGTAAATTCAATTGAGCTGTTTTGAAAGCTTGTCTTTTATTGCCGGTTTTAATCCATTCCTGATAAAAGTTGGTCATTAATTTTTGTGTAGATGCATCATTCACCGTCCATAAGCTAAAAATCAAACTCTTGGTACCTGCAACATTAAATGCACGTTGCAAACCATATACACCCTCTCCGTTCCTTACATCTCCTAATCCGGTCTCGCAAGCTGAAAGCACTACTAAGTCCGTTTTATCTAAATTCAGATTCATGGCTTCATATGCTGTTAATACACCATCTTCTTTGTTTTTTTGAGAAATGTCTATGTTGGTTTGTTCATTTTTACGTTTTAATAGAGTTAAAGATGAACCAGCAAGGTACAATCCGGAACGCATGAGTGGGTTTTCAATTTCTGAATTTTCATTGTCATCTGCTTTTTTCTTCTTTTTAACTTGTGCATCTTGTTCAAAAAAACCATGCGTGGCAATATGCAGCACTTTAGGGTTGTTCACTTTTTTTACATTTTCCTCAAGTGCATTTTGTTCTGTAAGCGTTTCTGTTTTCCATCCACTTGATCCTAACATCCCACTTATTTTTTCTATTTCAACTTTGGTGCCTGGTAGTGGGTTAAGCATTTGAGAGCCTGTACGTTCAATAAAACTCGCATGTTCAGCAGGAATGCCCGGGTATAAGGTACCCGCATTGCGTGTGGTGTAAGAGAAATCGGGGCTACCAATTAAAGTTATTTGTTTAGTCGAATTATCTGGACGACCAAGAGCTACAATATCTTTGGTATTTGTAACAACTTTGAGGTCTATTTCATCCATTAAGAACGTTTTAGTTTGAACATTTCTCAAAGTGTTCATATTCAACTGATTATATACCCCGTCAGGTGAAAAGTATATTGTTTTGATATTAGAAGGGATTTTGGTTTTGATACGTGTCCAATATTGACTATAAGAAATTTCGTCTTCATTTTTGAATTTGATTGAATTTCTATAGTATTTGATCACTGCCTTTTCTAAATCCACTCCATTTTTTAAAGTTGCAATTTCGGGATTTGATTTAGTACCGGTATTAATAATTAAAGCTGCATAATGAACAGAATCAGAAATGTATATTCCAGCAGAATCAAACTTGAATTTGGTGAATCTAATAACTTCCACTGCAGCTTCTTCAGGTTTTAACTTCTTTTGTATATCCAACCAAGTCACTTTAGATTCATTTGCATTACTAAAAACTTCGGAAGAGGCTGATAACTCTTTTTCAAGATCATTGGTGGTATTATTTAATTCGTCCAGATTAATTTTTAATTCTGTAAGTTCTTCCTTTGACATTGTATAGGCACGAGCCAAAAGCTCTTTTTGACTGTTCCAAGTTTTGAATTTTTCAATTAAAGCGTTATCACCACTATTTAATATTCGTTGACGAACTTTATTTGTGGAATTTAACAAAAGTGCTTTGGT
The DNA here is from genome assembly GCA_033763735.1 of Bacteroidota bacterium. Classification (GTDB taxonomy): domain Bacteria; phylum Bacteroidota; class Bacteroidia; order Cytophagales; family UBA9547; genus JANRJY01. Next base: position 44,242 of record JANRJY010000061.1, read on the forward strand.
AGCAATCTCATAATCATACATTTTAGAAAGTATAGCAGGATTATCCTTATACCGTATTAAACAGTACGAATTGAATTGTTCAAATCTTGGACTGACGGTATTGTAAAATTTACCTTTTTCCTTTTCACTCATTCCGGGGAAATAAGTGTCGATTTCATATAGGTAATTTCCTAAAGCTTTGTCCCAATATATATCTGCCTGACTATAGTTTTTCATACAAGAATACAGCTTGGCAAGCTCATATAAAGTATTGGTATATGAAGGGTGTTTTTCACCTAAAGTTTCTTTTCTGGCATTCAGTACATTAATGAAGTAGGTTTCAGCTTCTGAATTTTTATTCATGTTTTCCAATAATGCCGCATAGTTGCTCATAGAAGTTAAAAAATTAGGGTGTTTGTCGCCCAAACTTGCTCTGGTAGTTTCCAGATTTCTTTTAAACAAAGCAAGTGCATCCTCCTTTTTGCCCATGGCTTGTTTTAACAAAGCCATATTATTAAGTGTAGTTGCAAAATCCGGGTGATTTTCTCCTAAAAATTCTTTTACCAGGCTTAATGAAAGTGTATATAATTGTTCTGCTTGAGTATATTTCTTAAGTTCTTCGTACACACCAGCAAGGTTGTTTACAGCATAGGCATATTTTAAACTTCTTTCACCAAATTGTGACTTAGTAAGTTCCATTGCTTGCTTATATAAAATTTCAGCCTGATCATAACGACCAATTACCTCATATAAACCAGCCAAATTATTGAGCGACTCCGCATAATCCGGATGCTTTTCTCCAAGAATATCTTTTCTGATTTTTTGTGATTTTTTTAGCATAGGTTCTGCTTGGTCATAACGACCCATATTTTTGTACAAAAGACCTAAGTTGTTGTAAGTTACAGCTATATCAGGATGACGGTCGCCAATTACTTTTTTGCTAATATCAATTGCCAATCGAAAATATGCCTCTGCCAGTTCGTAACGTCCATTTTCGGTATAATACAATGCAATATTATTGAGAACGGATGCATATTCAACACTGTTTTCTCCAGCGGTTTCTTTCATTAAGTTCATTGCTTTTAGGTAAATAGGTTCAGCCAACTCCATTTTACCTTCCAACTTATATATTGAAGCAAGGTTTACAAGCGACACTATATATTCGTTGTTACGTTCACCTACACTTGTTTGATAAGCGTTAGTAGCATCAAAGAAGCAAGGATCCGCTTTTTCATATTGCATGAGTAACTTGTACGAATTACCCAGTTGCGTAAGTGCTGTTGCATATTCTCTGCTTGAAGTCCCTTTCTCTGATAATGTTATTTCCACTATCTCTTTACACACCGGAATGGATTCGGCTATCTTACCGGTTGCTTTGAATACATTAACGAGCCCATTTAAAGCTACTATGTAATCGGGATGGCGAACACCTAATAATTCTTTACGAAGAGTCGATAATTTTTTGTAACTCGCTTCAGCTTCTGGGTATTTTTTTAGAGATAAATAAGTGGTGGCCAAACTGTTAAGTATTGATACATACTCCGGTTTTTTTTCACCGGAAACAGCTTTTTGAATATTTTCAGCCTGAACAAAAACCGGCTCGGCTTTGGCAAATTTGCGTTTGTTGTAATAATATACGCCATAGTTTTGAAGGGCAGAAGCATATTGTGGTTTCTTAGTTGGCATTTTGGCATACAAATCACAGGTTTCTTTAAAATATGACTCAGCCTTTGATGTATCATTGGTTTTTGCATAACATACCGCCATTAACTTGATCACTTCTACATAAGAATTGGTATCCTTAGGATTGGCTGCTGCAGTGGTTTTAGCTTTGTTGAGCCATGGCAAAGCCGCTACACAATTATTGCGTTGAATGTGGTAACGTGCACTATCGTATTCTGCTTTGAGGTTTTGGGCATTTAAGTTGTGGAAGATTGTAGCTTGAGCCACAATCATTATGGTAAAAAAAATTTTATTCTTCATAACCAATTAGTTAGTTTTATGGTAAAAATATTGTATTTTTTCTATAATTAAAAATTTAAAGATCGCATTATTACGGTTTATATGATGGTTTACCCACAAAAAGTTTATGAAGTTGCTATTGGATTAATACCGGGTATCGGAAACAGCCTAACACGTCAATTGATTAGTTATTGTGGTTCAGCTGAAAATGTATTCAAAGCTTCGAAAGTAAAACTCAAAAATATTCCATATATCGGTGAGTTAATTGCAGATCAAATCGTTTCGAATACGGTACTTCCGGAAGCCCAAAAAATAGTTGAAAAAGCAGAGAAATTTGGAGCAGAGATTATTTTTTACACTGACAAAACATATCCAAATGTACTTAAACATTTTGACGATTCACCCAGCATTTTATATTTCAAAGGGAACATTCCATTGAATATCAATAAGTCTATTGCAATAGTTGGTACCAGACAAGCAACAGAATATGGAAAAGAAATTACAGAAAAAATTATCAAAGAAATAGCCCATTTAAACGTTACTATAATAAGCGGTTTGGCCTATGGCATCGATATAGCAGCTCATAAAGCGGCATTAAAATATGGTTTGCCAACAATAGGCATTATGGGTAGTGGATTGGACATTATTTACCCTGCCATTCACAAAAGTACAGCAATGGAAATGATTCAAAACGGTGGTATCCTAACTGAAAATACCTTTGGAGTGAAGCCGGATGCGCCACGATTTCCGGAACGGAATAGAATAATAGCCGGCTTGGCAGATGCAACCATTGTAATTGAAGCATCCCATAAAGGGGGCGCATTAATTACTGCTGAAATTGCCAATAGCTACAACAAAGAAGTATATGCAGTGCCCGGAAAAATTGGTGATAATTACAGTTCAGGTTGTAATACATTAATAAAAAATAACAAAGCTCGAATTTTGGAATCCGTTGAACAACTCATTGAAGAGATGAATTGGTTGGAAACACAGCCTAAAAACAAAAAAAACATACAACAAAAAGTTCAAATTCAACTTGAACCCGAAACCCAAGCAGTTTATGACGTATTGAAAATACAAAAGGAAATAGAAATGGATGACCTTGCTTGGAAAACTGGGCATAGCGTAAACAAGTTGTCTTCCATTTTATTAAACATGGAGTTTGAAGGGTTGATTAAACCATTACCGGGAAAAAAATTTAAAATTGTAGATTGAAAACTTATTATGAAATATTAGGAATAACAAAGCATGCTTCTCCTGAAGACATCAAAGACGCGTTTAAAAAATTAGCATTCAAGTTCCACCCTGATAAGAATCATGGAGATAAACACGCGGAAGAAAATTTCAAACAAGTCAACGAAGCCTACCAAACATTGTCTGATCCGGACAAAAGATTTTTTTACAATCAAAAAATTGAAAAAAGAACCCCACATCAACCCACCCAGCCAAACTATACAACGCCTAAATCGCCTCCAAAACCTGATTTTAAGGCAACTGATTTTTCGAATCAGGGAAAACATTATGAAGCAAGTCCTCCACAGCCAAAAAGCAGAAGCACACTTAATTATGTAATAGGCATAACTCTATTTGTGATAATTGCTGCCGGATGTCTGATTTTGGGCATGATGATGAATCGATTTGCAGCAAAGGAACATTATAAAACTGCCAAGTTTTTTTATGAAAATGAAGATTATATCAAATCAGCGCATGAAGTAAATGAAGCCATTTCCTTTGACGACAAATATGGTGAAGCCTATTTATTAAGAGCCGAAATCAAAATGAAGCTCAATAGGTTTGAAAGTGCTTTGCCTGACTTTAATATAACCATAAAACTTGACGAAAACCCAAGTAAGCAATTGTTACAAAGGCGCGATTCTGTTAGAATGATCGTTGCTGAGCGAAAAAAAGAAAAGGAAGAAAGAGAAGCTGAGAGAAATGAAAACGCAGAAATGAAATAGGTTCTTTTCATTTCTGCTTTCTGCGCAACTCAATAACTCATACTTATATCTTTTCAATCTGCACATGTAACTGAAATCCTTCCATATCAAATACTGCCGGATTGGTTATGGATGATTTGAATTCCAAAGAAAGAGCTTGCGTTTCGGTTTTGATATATTCTTTGAAAATATCTAGGGCTTTATCTGAGCCGTTTCCTCTGCTTTGAACCTCAATTTTGATTTTGTCAGTGACTTCAAATTGATTGTCTTTGCGATAGTTTTGAACACGATTGACAAAATCTCTGGCTATACCTTCGTTTGTCAATTCTTCAGATAGGTGTATGTCAAGCGCTACAGTAATGTCATTTTCGGTGGCAACTGCCCATCCTTCGATATCTTCTGTGCTTATTAATAAATCAAGCTTTGTAATGCTGAATTGATCTCCTTGTAAGTTGAAGTCAAGTGTTTTTCCTTTTTCAATGGCATTGATTTCCTCTTGCGACAATTGGGCAATTCGTGCCGAAATGTCTTTTAAGTATTTACCATAAGTTTTTCCTAAAGTTTGAAAATTGGGTTTTACTTTTTTGGTTACAATTCCGGTAGTGTCTTCAATGAATTCGATTGTTTTAACATTTACTTCCGATTTTATAAGTTCCTCAACAGCAGCTATTTGATGCTTGATATGAGGATTAAGAATAGGAATCATGATTTTGTTCAAA
>JANRJY010000064.1:0-80191 GCA_033763735.1 Bacteroidota bacterium
ATTGAAATCGTTTGCCGACATCAAGGTATTCAACAGAAGTGGTATAGAAGTATATTCAGCCAAAGGGGAACAAGTGAATCGTCAGCCATGGGATGGGGGAGGCTTACCTGCCGGCACCTACTACTACTACATCGACAACCGCGATGGTACCACACCAATGACGGGAGCAGTGACGATTGTGAAGTAACATTAATATATAATTAATACAATAAAGCCGTTTCCTAAATATTCAGGATTCGGCTTTTTTATTAATGATTTTCTAGAATTACTTCGATTAACTTTTAATAATGAGAATATTTTCGAAACAAAATAAGATTCATTTGAAAAGTAATAATTAGTATTGTATCGACTAAAATGAAGCAAATATTTGCCTTTGAATAAAATATGTTAAGATATTGTGATTTAGTATTCTTCTTTTCAATTATCGTTATTATAAGTTGTACCAACGATAATGTGGAAGATTTGAAGAAATCAAAAGTTGAAAAATCAACAACTAGTACACTAAGTTGCGACACCGCTTTGGTTTCTTTTTCAAAGCAAATAGTTCCAATAATGGAATTACAATGCGGTTCCAAAGATCAAAGCTGTCATACATCTTCTGCTAAACAAGGTAATTGTTCTCTAGACTCTTACAATGGCGTTTTAAAAGAAGCAAATACAGGCAAATTAGTAAGTTGTATAATTTGGGATGGACAAACAATAAAAATGCCATATCAAAAAGCAAAACTTGACGATTGCACAATCAAGATAATTAAATACTGGGTTTCACAGGGTGCAAAAAACAATTAATACCATGATAAAGAAATTATTTATTTTCAGTGTAATTTATTTCAATATCAATTTATCTTTTGCCCAGGATATTTACGCTTTTAAATCTGGTAAAGTCAATTTTTTTGCGGGCACACCTATGGAAGATATCGATGCCACAAATTCGAAATTAACTAGTTTCATTAACTTAAAAACTGGCGAAGCTGTAATTAGCATGTTCAATACAGATTTCAAATTTAGCAGTTCGCTTATGCAAGAGCATTTCAATGAAAATTATATGGAATCTGAAAAATTTCCTAAAAGCGAATTCAAAGGAAAAATACAAAACATTGAAACTATAGACCTCACAAAATCAGGTGAATACAAGGTTAAGATTGAAGGAATATTTACGATTCATGGTGTGTCAAAATCCAATATTGTTGATGCTATAATTGTAAATAAAAATGGCAAAATACAAGTGGATTCCAAATTCAGTATTGCTTTGGCGGATTTTAAAATAGAACGTCCTCAAATTGTATGGGAAAAACTGGCCGAAAATGTTCAAATTACACTTTCATTAAATTATGAGGCATTTAAAAAATAAGCAATTATCGCTTTTGTTATTTATTATTATTTCATATTTCGTTCAGGCTCAAAGTTTGGATGAATTAATGGCTGCCTCTGAAAAACCCAAAACTGAATATACCATTGGTACTTTCAAAGGCACAAAAATTCTTAATAGTCAGTCAGTTGAAGGAGTAGGGAAGGGTGTACTTCAAGTAATGTTTCAGCATCGATTTGGTACTTTATTCAATGGTGCTTATGATTTTTTTGGATTGGATAACGCAGGTATCCGATTTGGATTTGATTATGGAATTACCAACAGACTGACAATCGGAGTTGGTCGATCGGGGGGTGGGGTAGAACCCAATGGCCAAAAAGCATACGATGGCTATTTCAAACTCAAACTTCTACGTCAATCATCAGGAGAAAAAGTAATGCCATTTAGTGTTTCATTATTCGCTTCCACTGCAATAAAATCATCTAATAATTTTGACGAAACTGATAAGTTGCCTTATCGATTGTTTTATACAGGTCAATTAATAATAGCACGCAAATTCAGCAATTCCTTTTCTGCTCAAATTATGCCTACTGTCGTTCATCGCAATTTGACAGATACACCGGAGGATAAAAACACTATTTTTTCAATGGGAATGGCAGCCAGAATGAAACTAACCAAAAGATTTGGATTGATAGTAGAATATTATTACAACCCGGTTAATCAACAAGATAGTAAGTACTATAATCATATTGCCGCTTTCGGACTTGAAATAGAAACCGGAGGCCATGTGTACCATTTGCTATTTACCAATGGATCTGGGATGATTGAACATCAATTTATTGGCTACAATACCTTCCCGATTTACCAAGGTGCACAATCTATTCGTTTTGGATTTAACTTGAGTCGGGTATTTACCTTAATTAAGTATAACGATTAATAGAAAAATTAAATTTTTTTTATAAAAACAAAAGCCTGTAAATCGTTGAATTACAGGGCTTTTACGTGTTTTATTGTAGTCCTAAGGGGAATTGAACCCCTGTTTCCTCCGTGAAAGGGAGATGTCCTAACCCCTAGACGATAGGACCGTTTTGGATTTGGGACTGCAAAAATACCAATTAATTTAAATTTTAAAATTTATAATTCAAAAAAATTAAAATATCAATCTACAAACTCGTAAGAAATTTCATTGTATCCACATTATCAGCATACTGATTAACCTCCGGAAATTGCGTTTCCCCCATTTTTACCTGACCTTCTGTGGGTTTGGCAAGTACAATACACTGGATTTTGTCTTTCCATTTGTTTATAAAATCAAGTATATCATCTGAATTGGTATAGGATTGGTGGTAAAGGACACCAACTGGCGAATGTAATCCTTCATCTTGTTTGATTATCAAAAAGTTATTATCAAGAAATTCAGTGCTGTTCATCAAATATATCGCCCTTTGATACTCATAATTATTGATGTACTTTTTGTGGTTTACAAAAGTGTGGTAAGGATATAATGCTTCAAATAGCGAATCAAACTTGTATCCCTGAGGAACAAGCAATTTTGATACATTTCTGCAACCTAAACCAAAATAAGTAAAAACATCTTTACCTAAATTTTGAAGGTCTTCTTTGGTTTCGTTTCCTGTAATTATTGCAATTGAAGTTCTGTTTTTGCGAATAATTCTCGGGATTTTTGAGAAATAGTAATTGAAATGCATGGCTGAGTTATTAGTGCCGGTAGCAATAATAGCTTCGATATCATGCATTCTTTCTCTCCATTGTATTTTATTTTTGAATTGTGGTTCGATCTCAATCAATCGATTAATGATTAATTCAGGAAATATAGGGTCATCACTACTTTTTTTGGCATGCAATTCATGCCCCGCCAATGTTACACATAGCATATCATGAAAGCCCACACAAGGAATGTTGCCAGCCATTACTACACCAATTTTTTTGGAAGGTATATTTTCCAAATTATATCCGGAAACCCATTTGCGCAACGATTTTTCTTCCAAAAGTTTACAAATTCCCGCAATTGAAATTAATATATTCTCTTTTGTAAACCATTGATTATAGTACTGGGTTTTGGTTGTAATTTCTTCATAATCAATTGCTTTTGAACGCAATTCATTTCCTAGTTGAATCCAAGCCTGTATCCTTTGTTCTAGTGTCATTCCTTTAATTAGTACAATTTTTTTTATGATGCAAACTTAATTGTTTCTAATTTTGTTGTTGATTAAAATTTAAATAACTCGCGAGATGGCAATAATGATTACAGAGGAATGCATCAACTGTGGTGCATGCGAACCCGAATGTCCGAATACAGCTATATATGAAGGTGCAGTGGAGTGGAACTATGCAGGTGGTACTAAATTGACGGAAATTGAATTGGAAGATGGATCGAAAATATCGGCCAAAACCATGATGGAGCCGGTTTCAAAAGAATTCTATTATATAGTCAGTACCAAATGTACAGAGTGTACAGGTTTTCATGAGGAACCACAATGTGCGGCAGTATGTCCTGTTGACTGTTGTGTTCCCGACCCTGACAATGTAGAAGACAAAGAAACTTTGATGGCCAAAAAACAATGGTTACATCAGGAAGCCTGATGTATTAATGTTAAATGTTGAATTTTAAATGTTAAATTTAGGTTTTAATTAGATAATTTCAGTTGTTTATTTTTCTAATTTACCATTTGACATTTAAAATTTAACATTTCTTTTTTCTGCTTTTTAAATTTTTATGCATATTACGTTCGTATTAAACCTATAATTCCATGTTAACGCTTGATAAGTTCAATTTTGCAGGTAAAAAAGCCTGTGTTCGTGTTGATTTTAATGTCCCTCTTGATAAATCATTTAATATTACAGACGACACTCGTCTAAAAGCATGTATTCCAACAATCAAAAAAATATTAAATGATGGTGGATCGGCTATATTAATGTCTCATTTAGGACGACCCAAAGATGGACCGGAAGAAAAATCCTCGCTAAAACAAGTAATTAACTGGTTGAAAAATACTTATAAAACCAATGTACTTTTTGCGGATGACTGTATTGGTGCATCTGCGGTTAGTTTATCGGCTGCGTTGAAACCTGGAGAAATATTATTATTGGAAAATCTCAGATTTTATAAAGAAGAAGAAAAAGGTGACGAAGCTTTTGCCAAAAAACTTGCTTCATACGGTGATGTTTGGGTCAATGATGCATTTGGAACTGCTCACCGTGCACATGCCTCTACTGCTGTTATGGGCAAATTTTTTAAAGAAAGAGTATGTGGTTTTGTGATGAACGCAGAGCTTGTTAATGCAGATAAGGTGCTTAACAATCCAGTCAAACCTTATACAGCAATTATGGGAGGAGCAAAGGTTTCTGACAAAATTTTGATCATCGAAAAGTTACTGGATAAAGTAGATAATTTGATAATAGGTGGTGGCATGACTTATACATTTGTACTTGCACAAGGCGGTAAAATTGGCAAATCCATCAGTGAACCGGATAAAGTGGATTTGGCTAAGTCTATTTTGGAAAAAGCCAAAACTAAAGGCGTGAAATTGTACTTCCCTGTTGATAATGTTGTTGCTGATGGTTTTAGCAACGATGCCAATCGCAAAACTGTAAAACAAGGCGAAATACCTGACGGATGGGAAGGATTAGATATTGGACCTGAATCAGTTAAGATATTCTCAGAAGTAGTTGCTAACTCTAAAACCATTCTTTGGAACGGCCCAATGGGTGTGTTTGAGTTTCCAAACTTTGCCATCGGAACCAATGCCATTGCTATTGCGGTGGTAGAAGCGACCAAAAAAGGGGGGTATTCATTAATAGGTGGAGGCGACTCCGCTTCGGCAGTAAACAATGCAGGATATGGTGATATGGTTTCATATGTATCAACCGGAGGCGGGGCTTTGCTGGAGTATATGGAAGGTAAAGTGTTGCCCGGTGTGAAAGCATTAGAGTAATGTAGAATGTTAAATGTTGAATTTTAAATAAATTTAACATTTAACACTTAAAATTTAACATTTCAATAATGATTCTAGTTTACAACGCAGTAGTAATTGCCATAATTGGTGGAATACTTTTTGGTTTATACAAACTTGCAGACTGGTATTTAAACCGAAAAATCAAAAAAGGGGGAAGGTTTTGACGTGTTGACGTTTTGATGTTTTGATGTTTTGAATTGTTAATGTACTGTGTGTTCAAGTGTCACAGTTCGAATTCAATCATTCAACACTCAATCATTCAAAACTCACTAACTCACTCCCTCACTAATTCACTAACTCAGTCACTCACCTCCATTTAGTTCCGCGCGTACTCAAACATAATTTCAAATTTATCTCTTATCTTTACTAAAATATATACCCATGACAGTTTCAGAAATAAAAAAGGAGATAATGAATCAAATTCTGGTTGTAAACGATGAGTTTATACTTGAAGAGGTTAATCGTATTCTGAATATCCCTACAAATAATACGGATGTATTTGCCTTAAATAAAGACCAAGTTGATATACTTACCACTCGAGCAAATAATGTTTCTAATGGAAATTTTATTACAGACGAACAATCAGAACAAGATTTGGATAAATGGTTAAAATAGTATGGACAACTGAAGCAATTCAGGAACGAGATGAAATATTCAAATATTGGAATAAAAGAAATCATTCAAATAATTATAGTAAAAAGTTAAGAGCATTAATTCGTGAGGCACTTGACACAATTCGTAACCATCCTGAAATAGGAAAACCAACACTTATTGTTAACACTAAGATAAAAGTTATAAAGGATTACCTTTTAGTTTATAGAATATCGGAAAACAATCTTATCATATTGGCTTTTTGGGATAGCAGACAAAATCCTGTTAAACTGGATAAAATAATTGAACAACCCTTCCTGTAGTATTGTTGATGTGTTGACGTTTGGACGTTTTGACGTGTTCAGGTACAAAGTGTTCAAGTGTTTCATTATGTCACTGCGAAGAATGAAGCAGTCTCAAATCTCACCATCTCACTTCTCTCACTTTAGTCACCCAAGGTCTTACTAATCTTTATATTTTTTTACTATATCATCACTTTAGTTTATTATTGTTTTATCAATGGGGAATTTATAATTGAAGCAACTTATTTTAAGTTTGATTTTTTTTAGTTTCTACTGCTCCAATGTTATAGCTCAAATTTATCCAATTACTACATACGGAAGAAAAGAAGGTCTTACTGATGAAGGTGTTTCATCTATAATTCAAGACAAAAAAGGTTATTTATGGATAGGAGTACAAAATGGAATAAACAAATATAATGGGAAATCTTTCAAAAAAATTGAATTTGACAATTTTGATGGCAGTTATTTTTATAAAGATAAAAAAGGAACCTTATGGATCGGTTCTGGAAATTCTATTATTAAGTTAAATGGCAATACCTACATTAATTATAAAATAAGCAGTTTAAATGCTTTAGGCAATAGGTTGATAGACTTTAGTAGTGAATATGTAATTGATAGTAACCAAGTTATTTGGAAGTTTTTTATCAATTCCTTATTTAAAATCAAAGATGGAAAACCTACAATCGTTTTTACTACTAAATCGATTTACAACTATCCTTGTACAACCATTGATAATAATGGAAATATTTGGATCTATGGAACAGGTTGATTCACAAACAATGGTTTAATAGTTTATTCAAGTTATAATAATCAATTCAAAGAAGATACAAGCAAAAAACCATTTGATAGAATTAACTATATCTTTTTTGATTCACTAAATACGGCCTGGTTTTGTACGGATAAAGGACTTTTTAAATTTTATGAAAATAATTACCAAAAAATAGCGCATTCTACTTTGCCCGACCAAGAAATTTTAAATGGATTTGTTGATAAAAAAGGAAATTTTTGGCTTTCAACAAATATTGGATTGTTTAATTATAACGGTAAAAATTTTATAAGATTAAGTATTGAGAACGGCTTGCCAACCAACTCTATTAAAAGTTTCTATGAAGATAAATATGGCGTATATTGTATCGGTTCAAGCCAGGGATTGTGCAAGTTTGAAGGCTCAAAATTTGAAATTTTTACCACTGCTTATGGCTTACCACATGATGAAGTTGCAAGGACTCATGTGGATCAAAATAATCAAGTGCTAATCTCAACTGAAGGAGGATTATTTGTAAAAGGAAAATATAAAAATGAAATATTTGACTCAAAAAACGGATTATCAAAATTTGGTTTACATAGCTCCATTATTGATAATACAAATACAATTTGGGTTGCTCAGCCCTTTTATGGTGTTTCAAAACATGATGGAAAATCATTTAAGCACTTAGATTTACCAAAATGGGAAAAACTTACAGGAGGGTACATTTTTCCTCGAACTATTTTTCAAGATTCAAAATCAAATATTTGGATATCATCCGATATGGGAGTTGCAAAATATTCCGAGGGAAATATTACCTATTATGATGGCTTTACAACAAATGATACTGTTGTCGATATTGAAAATATCACAGAAGATAAAAAAGGAAACATTTGGTTTATGCACCGAAGTAAATTAATAAAGTTTGATGGTAATAATTTTAATGTTTTAAACTCAAAAAATGGTCTTCCAGCTGATTTCGTGTATAATATTATTCAATTGAACGACACAACCTATTGGATAGCAACTCAAATGGATTGAGTAGAATGACAAACGGACGCTGTTTTAATATTACGCATACCTTAGATAGCATCCCTTTGCACACAAACAATTTAATATTGAGCACTGATGGCAATTTATGGTTTGGTTATCAAGATGGCATAGGGAAAATTAATCCAAGGACATTATCCATAAAAACATATGGCTATAATGAAGGATTTACACCCATTCAAGTTTACCCAAATTCTGTAAGTGAAGACAAAGAGGGTAATTTATGGTGGGGAACCAAACATGGAGCTGTTAAATACAATAAAAACGAAGATGTGGACATCAAAAATGAAGCTGATTTGTATATCGAAAATATCAAATTAGGACAAAAGAATGTTTTAGATTGGAAAAACTTATGTGATAGTATCAATAATGAAACAGGATTGCCTACTGTGCTTAAGTTACCTTTTACTAAAAATGAAATAACTTTTGAATTCATTGGAATCACTTATCATAATTCAGAGAAAATCAAATACCAATATAAACTTGAAGGCAATGATCAAGAGTGGCAACCATTAACATATTTAGCACAAGCTAATTATACAAACTTAATGCCAGGCTCTTACATTTTTAAATTTAAAGCAATAACTTCTGATGGAATAACGAATGTAAATCCATTTACATTTTCCTTTATCATTTTGCCCCCTTGGTGGGATACTTGGTGGTTTTATACTGTAGAAATTTGTGTTTTATTCATTCTATTCGGAATTTCAATTTTTGAAGGTCGAAATAAAGAAAATTCCAAACTTTCCTCAATTCTGTTTTTTCTAACAATATTGATTGTTGTGGAATTTATTGCGATGTATATCGAAAACTTTGCCGATGAATTTAGCAGTGGTGTTACCTTTGTCAAATTAATTGTGAATGTAACCTTGGCAATTTCGTTTGCTCCTTTAGAAAAGTTATCTTATAAGTTCTTTAATCGACTAAAAAGGGGTTGACGATGGGACGTGTTGATGTGTTGAAGTGCTGAAGTGCTGACGGTTAGACGTTTGGATGTGTTTATGTGCTATGAGTTTAGCAATCATTTACTCATTTATTCATCCATTCATTTTAAATTCTCACGTCTCACAAATTCAATCATTCAATCATTCAATCATTCACTCATCTATTCATTTTCTCATTTAATCATTAATTAATTCATACTCATGCAAGAATTTCAAACCGCTTTAGGACAAACCAACTACTTGGCTATCAGTATGTTCTTTTTATTTGTTGGTATTACTATGTACATTACTTATTGGGCTGCAAGCAAAACCAAAACCACCTCTGAGTTTTATGCAGCCGGAAGGAGTATATCCGGATTTCAAAATGGTCTAGCCCTTGCAGGTGATTACATGAGTGCAGCTTCATTTTTAGGAATTGCTGGAATGGTGGCAACCAAGGGATATGATGGCCTTATTTATTCCATTGGTTTTCTCGTGGGATGGCCATTAATTATGTTTTTGATTGCTGAACCTTTAAGAAATTTGGGTAAATACACCTTTGCTGATGTGGTAGCTTTCCGATTGAAACAAAGACCTGTCCGCATAGCTGCAGCAACTGGTTCATTAATGACAATAGTATTCTATTTGATTGCTCAAATGGTAGGAGCAGGGAGTCTAATCAAAACTTTATTCAATCTCCCTTATGAGGCTGCAATTGTAATTGTAGGGATTGTAATGACTTGTTATGTTTTGTTTGGCGGAATGTTGGCCACCACTTGGGTACAAATTATTAAAGCTGTATTGCTTTTGGGAGGAGCCACTATTATTGTAATATTAACACTTTCAAAGTTTGGATTTAATCCAATTGAACTTTTCAATTCTGCTGCAGCCACTTATGGCGATCAAGTACTTTCTCCGGGTGGATATGTTTCAAACCCTTGGGATGCACTGTCATTGGGGCTTGCATTGATGTTGGGTACTGCAGGCCTTCCGCATATACTAATGCGCTTTTATACGGTTCCTAATGCAAAAGAAGCACGCAAATCAGTGTTTGTAGCCACAGGATTTATTGGTTATTTTTATATTTTAACTTTTGTAATTGGTTTTGGCGCAATGGTGATTGTAGGACAAGATGTGATACTAGGTAAAGTAGGTACGGTTGGAGATAAAGGGGGAAATATGGCTGCTTTGTTGCTTGCTGAAGCCACCGGAGGAACCGCTTTTCTTGGATTTATTGCTGCTGTGGCATTTGCTACGATTTTAGCGGTTGTAGCCGGATTAACACTATCGGGGGCTTCTACAATTTCACACGACTTGTACGTTAATGTAATTAAGAGAGGCGTATCTGATGAAAAAGGTGAAGTAAAAGTGGCCAAGGCTGCTACACTTTCTTTAGGTGCATTATCTATCATATTAGGGCTCATGTTTAAAGGTCAAAATGTCGCATTTATGGTGGGATTGGCTTTTGCAATAGCAGCCAGTGCCAACTTCCCTGCACTAATTTTATCTATATTATGGAAACGATTTACAACAAAAGGTGCATACATGAGCATTGCAGTGGGTACAACTGTTGCTGTAGTTTTAATTATTCTGAGCCCAACCATTTGGGTAGATTTGCTCAAAAATGAACAAGCTATATATCCTTTAAAAAATCCGGCATTGTTTTCGTTGGTAGCTTCATTTGCTACAGGTGTTATCTTTTCATTGATTGAGAAAGAACCGGAAGCTGCTCAAAAGTTTGAAGACGAAAAACTTAGAACGTATTTGGGTGTGGGGAGTGAGTAGATTTTTTAGTGCTCGGTGATTAGTTCGTAGTAGGAAGTGAGTAATAAGTAATTTAAAAAAAATATAAGTAGGTATAACTAAAAATAAAAAACTAATACCAAGTGAATTGCCTACGCATGGTTATGAGTAATATAAGGTATATTTTTTTCCAATTGAGTTTCATCATAAACATCAATAAAACACCTAAAAATATTAATAAATAAAGATGGTCTTCGATAGGAACATCCTCACCAGGAAGACAATTTGCCAGACAAAGTGAATCCATGGGGTCACACAAAGCACAAGGTGCCTGAGCATACAATGCGGTATTTTTCAATAACAAAATAAAAAATAAAGCATATAATAATCTGTAAATACTATGTTTTTTCAACAGCATTTTAAATGGCTTAGGTTAGGCAATCAACTATTTGGTAATGCAAAGTTTTTCAATCAAAACACCCTCAGAAGATTCTATCTTAACGATATACACCCCTTGAGGTATTAATTTTGAATTTTCAATTTCAAAAAGGTTTTCGCCAGTTTGCAATGTTATTTTGAAAGTTGCTATTAGGTTTCCAGATATATCGGAAATAGTAACTATTGCTTCACAGTTTTGGGAATAAATGATTTTTGCAAAGACAGATGATCCATTGGATGGATTTGGCAGAAAAATTAAGGTGTTTGATTTTTTGCTTGATGGATTGATACCTGTAGTGGAACTTATTCCGCTAATTGAAGAAATCGTATTTTTATCCGTGATAATTGCCATATCAGGAGGGACAATAGTGGATGTAGTTGAAACCACTCCTGGAACAGAATTAGTAACTATACCTGGAACAGAATTGTTGATTGGACTTGGTACTGTTACTACTCCAGGAAGAGTGATAATTGGTGCAGATATTCGACCATTAATTACAAACCTACGGTTGCCTTTTGATGCTGTATCAGAAGTTATTTGGAAAGCATAATTCACATTGGTACCCAACTCCACAGAATCGCGCAAATATTTGTCAATAAGTTTCAATTTGTAACCCGCTTCAAAATTTTCAAATGTGTACACTTTGATATTATGCCCTCCCGTAGTTAAACTTTTTACACTTATTGGAATAGCAAACGAACCTGTATCGGTAGGTAAGCTATTGATAGAAAGCAGATTGGGTGTTACTATCGAAGAGAGCGTTACTATTTTGCTGTTCATTTGGTAAGCATCAGCTTGATTGTCGAAGTTCCGTGAAGCATCCTCTCTGAAATGAATTGTGGTAAAATCAAAATTATTGGTATCGGCAGTAGTAGTTAATTTGAGCCTCATTAAGTTTTTTAGAGACTCTGATCTGAAATTGTGATTGGCATTAGAGCTTGCACTGGCTACTTTTACACTTTCAGTTGCAGTTAAGGTTGGTGTGCTTGTCGCCTTCACAAAAAAACCTTGATGTGAAGCAATAATATTCCCATTGGCTCGACCGTCACTTGATGTGACTCCATTATTGGAATAATACCCACCGCCAGATGCCGGATCGTAAATGTAAATAGAACCATCCAAGTTGGATTTAGTCCAGCCGGATGAGGCATTCCAGTCGATTTCGCAAGGATAAGGGTTTCCTACCAAGTTCCATCCATCAGCATTTGCATCACCTGTTGAAGTATATGTGACAGGTAATGTTTGAGTTCCGGTGTTTGGAGTGCCTGTGGAATATAAAGTGATTCGGTTGGGTACTTGGGTAGCAGCAGTGGCATACAAATTAACGCCTCTATCTCCTCGTATAAGTATTCTGTATCCTACACCGGGTGTTATGGTATTAGAAGTATTTGATATGCTTGTGAAACCCAAATAATTGGCTCCTGCAATAGATTCGCTATAATAAAACATAGAAGCATTATTGGTATTGGTGGCATCAAATCCATTGCTTGCTCCACCTTGACCAGTGATATGCGTACTTTTTTGCCATTGACTTGCGGTTAAGTTTTGAACCGGAGAAGATACAAAGCGATATAGACGAGCTGCCGTTTGTACATCGCGTTGTTGTGTAAATAAAGAAGCATTGCTGAATGAACCTCCACCTGTTATTGCTGCAAGACGAGCAGGATTGGCACGAGTTCCTGTAAGTGAAGGCGCTTGTAAAACCAGTGAATCATTATTCAAATTGAATACCACCCCATTGATACTCAATGTGCCATTGGCAAGTAAGCGAACAGCTGCCGCGGCTGTAGAAGCGGGAGAGATAGTTTTAGTTCCTGAGCCTGTTAAATACAGATTGTTAAATGTTTCGCCTGTGGTTGCTGATACATTTAAGATTTGCGATGCACCACCTAAAATTACCGTGCTACCTGTTTCAGTAAAACCTGAGGCATTGTAGTTGGTCCAGTTGCCAAGAATACTCACAACAGCGTTGGTAGCATCCAATATTGCAGGGGAGCCAATGCTAAGATTACCTTTAATACCAATGTAACTTGGTAATGTTTTAGTGCTTGCGCCTGAAATGGTAACGTTTTGATAATCAACATTGTTATTGTTACCTGTCGTATGCGTTTTGCGAATACTAGTTGCAGAAGTGCCACCAAATTCAATGCTGGTTGCACTTCCTAAAATATATGGTGCTCCAAAATCAGGGCGAGTACCTGAACCAGAGGTTAAAAGTTTGGAAGTTCCCGTCATTGTCAAACCTGAATAAATATCTCCTACCTGAAAACCATTACAATCTAATGTTGCTGAATTATTAATAGAAACTCCTGACATCGAATTAATGCCAGTTAATGCATTGGTGACAGATGTATATGAATTACCGGTTATTGAAAGAATATTGTATTTTCGTAAACCACGCAAAGTTTGATTTCCGGAACCATATAATTCAATTGTTCCTCCGGAAATCGTATAATTTGTACTATTATCTATTTCAGGTAAAGTAACACCCGTTTTGGCCAAACGAAGCAGCCCACCTGTCATGGTTATATTGGCATTGCCATTAAGTGTATTAGTTCCTACATCGAAAGTTCCGGAAGAAATGCCCAAGCCACCATTACCTGAGGTACCTACACTTACTGCATTATTTGTGGTAAGCGTTCCTGTACCAGATACACTTAATATATAGAAATTTTCACCTCCGGAAGCATTAATATTTTGAGAGCCGGATCCAAACCAATTTACTACTGAAGTGCCCTCAGAAAAATTAGATTGATTGGTATTGAACCATGAACCTCCGACCGAAAATATATTTGAACTTCCAACTAAGACACCTCCCCCACTTCCTGAAATTGATAAATTATTAACAACACTTATTGTACCCGCAGGAGTTTTATTAGTACTACCTGTAATGGAAATTAAAAGATTTTGGTAAGGAATTTGGTTGGTAATGGCTTGTGTGCCTCCGTTGTAATGTATAATGGAGTTTGTGCCAAGTAAAATATCTGATGTCCCAGAAAAGCCTTGAAAATTGGCACTAGATGCATCACTGAACCCATTGGCATCACCCGTTTGCAAAGTGCCTGCAATTGACACTACACCTGAGCCACTTTTGTTGATATTAAAACTGTTAGGCATTGAGAATACAGCACCACTTGGCACAGATAGCACACCTGTTATCCCTGGTGTTTGGATATCATTATCTAAGGTAACAACGGCTGAAGTAGTTGAAACAACGATGTTATTAGCTGCTTTAATTTGATTTCCAGTTCCATTAAAACCTGTGATTTGTGCTGATGAGCCATTAAAAATATAGTTTGCGCTTGCATTATAAGTTTCTGAACCTGTCACTTGAATTGACCCTGTTGAAGCATTAGTTCCTGTTACACCATTTGTATTAGAAGTAATTAAGGTGCCACCTAAATTGAACCCACCTGTACTTGATACAATACTTGTTTGTGCGTTTAGTGTTCCTGCTATTGAAAACACTCCACCGGTGCCTATATTTATATTTCCAAACATGGTTAATGAAGCCCCTCCCGGAATACTTATGTTATTAAAAATATTTCCTCCAGATACACTTGTTCTAAATTGTGCATTTGAACCATAAAAAACTATATTGCTTGAAGCAGCATTAATATTGTCTGCAGTACGATCATAAAAAAAACTGCCCCCTATTGAAATTGTATTTGCATTCAAAGATAAGTTTCCTGTACCTAAACCAGATACAGATAAGTTGCCCCGAATTAAAATATTGTTATTACCTGCTGTTGGACGAAAAGATACTGCCGCAGTTGATTGAGAATTAACAATTAAATTATTTAGGTTGGCAACTATTACATTATTGGATGAATTGTTATTTTGTACATTTGCCGTTCCTGAACTTGCATTTAATGTAAATGTGCCTGTTAAACTATAGTTTGCATTAGAACTACCATCTAAAGATAAGTTATTGCCAACATTTATATTTGACCCACCATCATAAAAAATCGAAGAGTTTAAAAAGTTAGATTTAAAACTGGAATTTGGGGTTAAATTAAATATATTATTTCCTCCAAATGAGCATACAGCTGAGTTAGAAAAATTTAAATTTAAATCTCCTCCAGAATTTAGATTTTGTATACTACATCCACTTGCAAAATTTAACACAGATGTTCCTGAAAAATTAAAAGTGAATGCGACCGAACCGCTAGTACTACGATATAAAAAGTTAGAATTTGAACCAAAAGTTAAACTACCTGCAGATTTGCTTGAAACAAGATTAAAAAACCTAATTTTAGAGGTAGAGGAACTAGAAATTAATTGATTGCCATTACCTGTGGTAGTTAAGTTAGGTGTTCTTGTAGTATCTATATGATTTACAGTATTTCTGTATAAAAAATTACCAGCAAAAAATATTTGTGAAAAGGGAGTTGAACCTTGAAAATCTAATGTAGTATTATCAGCAATTA
Source organism: Bacteroidota bacterium (assembly GCA_033763735.1). Lineage (GTDB taxonomy): Bacteria > Bacteroidota > Bacteroidia > Cytophagales > UBA9547 > JANRJY01. Next base: position 15,510 of record JANRJY010000064.1, read on the forward strand.
AATCTCCATTCACATTAAAATTCCCTCCTGCAAAAAGTTTAGTTCCAGCACCTGTAATACTAATTGTTCCAAAAGTACCAGCTGGAATTGTTTGACTGGAACTACTACTAAATATAACTGTACTTAAATTATCTAAAGTGCCTAAAGTAGGAACAGATGAATTTTGAATATTCAGCGTTCGATTGGCATTTACATCTATGGTAGCAGTAACTGCGTTTGCAGAAGGTATCGTAAAATCTGTTTGCTCTACTACAATTTTTGATCCTGTACCTGACACAACCCAAGGAGCAGAAAGATTTCCTGAATTTCCATTTCTTATATTAAAAACTTGGCATGAATTGGCAAAATTGGTAGGTGCTGTACCTGAACCATCGGTATTTGTACCCCAAGTACTTGTTAAATTTAAGTTTCCTGTGGATTTTGAATAATAATTAGTTAAAGAGTTACAATATGTAAGTACAAAATCATCGATAGCAAATGTACTTCTTGAACTAGTGCCTGTTGAGCCGTTAATACTCGATATTCGTATCCAAATATTTTGTGAAATATTGTCTATAGCTCCTAAAAAATTAAATGATAAGGTTGTTTTGCCCCATAAACCGCCATTAATACCTAAGTCTGTCCATGAAGAGCCTACTTGTGCAAATGATGTAGGGCTACTACCAATGCCAAAATCTACTTGGTAGGTAGTAGTTCTGGTTTGTGGGCTAAGTAATTGAGCGTTTAAAGACAATTGAAAACCATATAATCCTGAAGTATTTGATAATTGTAGTACAAAGGCCTGCCCTGGATCTCCAAAAGATCCACTTGGTCTTATTCCTAAAGCTCTATCTGTTCTTCCTGCTTGTGTTGATGTATTATCTGAAGAAGAACCAACATTAGCAGAAGCATAATTGTAAAATGCACCTGTGGTTGAATTCCAAGGGTTTGTTGCAGTTGGAAATGTTACAGTGGAACCTAATGCACTGGCTGATGCACCTGTCCTAACGGTCCACCCTGTAGGTGCACCACTCCCTATGCCATCAAAATTTTGAATGTAAGGAGAAGCCCCAAGAGTAACCTGCCCCAACCCTACTCTCTCCACTCCCAAACAAAGCAAGCCAACCATCAAAAATCTTAATAATACAGGTGCTTTGGTTTTCATTTGGTTAAGGGTTCGAGGGTGTTGATGCCAAACTTGGCCAAAAGTAATATCATAAAAAGCAAAAAAAACTTACTTAAAAACATAAGGTTATTGTACAACAAAGGAGTTATGGTAAGGGCGTTTGTCACTTTGCGTTTGGGTAATAAGGGGGTTGTGTTGGGTTCCAAACTTTTGTAATATTTGCCTACTATCAAGCCAAAAAAAATTACAGGAAGTAGTAATTGAATAGGTTTCATCAACTAAGAAACTTAAATAATTGGTTGTATATGTTTGTATATTTTACCTCCAAAAGTAAGTGAAAAGGATACTTTTTAACGTAATTATGATGTTAACAAAATATGAATTTTTTGATACATAAAAGTTTTTTAAAATGTATAATTTAGAATGTAAAATGTATAATTATGGATAAAATGTTTTAAAAATGGTAAAATAGCTGTATATGAATTACAAAACTGCAAATTTTACTTTTTGATGGAAATTGTATTTTTTGAATGAGCGTCATTGCGATCCCACAAAAGGGGTGAAGCAATCTCGTTTATTCATGCAGATTGCTTCGTAAACTCGCAAAGATGTTTTATTTACTCGTCATTGCGAACAAAGTGAAGCAATCTCATTTTGAATGTAGATTGCTTCGATATACTCGCAATGACGTAGTAGATTGCTTCGTAAACTCGCAATGACGTTTCCTATTCTTGTCATTGCGAACACTCATGCGTAATAATAATTACAAAATGAGCGAACGAAGTTCTGAAGCAATCTCGTTTATTCAGACAGTTTGCTTCGTTATACTCGCAATGACGTTGTAGGTTGCTTCTTAAACTCGCAATGACGTTGTAGGTTGCCTCGTAAACTTGCAATGACGTGCTTTTGATATAAGTAGGGTAATTACAGATTGTTTTACCATTGATTAACTTCATCACATAAATCTTTCCAAGTTGGGTTTTGCTCATTTATTAAGTTTTCTTTTTGCTTTCTTGAACCCCCTTTAATTCTTTTTTCTTCCATAATTGCCTCATTTATAGTACTGAAAACGCTATAATAAACCAGTTTGTACAAATTATATCTGGAGGTAAAACTATTAGGATATTTGTTGTTTTTATGTTCTAAAACTCTGTTAAGTAAATTGTTTGTTACCCCTGTATACAAAGTTGTATTGTTTTTGTTTGTCATAATATAAACCGCTCCACCTTTAACCATTTTAAATTACTTCAAAAGATTTAAGTATTACTATTTTGTTTATGCACGAATATATTAAAAATGCTTTATAAATTCGTAATTACGAACGTGGTGAAGCAATCTCATTTATTCAGACAGATTGCTTCGTTATACTCGCAATGACGCTGTAGGTTGCTTCGTAAACTCGCAATGACGTTTACAGGTACTTCAATATCTCGGACTTAGCTGATTGTACCCAAGTGCGAAATTGGCTGGTTTTTTGCTTGTGATAATGAGGTAAGTAATTAAGCAGTTTTTCAATATGGAATTGATTGCTTTGTATGCCTGCTCCTGCAAGACAGGCGTCAAGGGCATTGCACATTTGTTCGAAGTGACCTTCGGGAGGCACCATTAGCACAGGCTTTCCCAAATACATGGCTTCACATACCGATTCAAACCCGGCAGTGCTTGCATACGCTTTACAATTGTTCATTAATTGTAAGAACTTTACATCATTGAGTTTGTGCAATGTAAGGGTATCGTTGAGAATTTGTTCGTCAATTATGTCTTTTTTGTCAGTAAAAATGTGCATTATAACATCTCGGTTTTGCTTGTGCCAAGCAATTACATCGTCCAAAAAACCCGAATAAACCATATACACCAAAATGTAATCACCTTCTGAAGGGTGCAAAGCCAACACTTCCTTTCTTAAAAGTGGTGGCACCACATGAATCCGGTCCGGCAAATAATGCTCCATCGGTTTAAAGGACAATGCCAATCTTGTATTTGCTCTAAAAGCTGTAATTTGAGTATTTAAAAAGTAAAATAATTTCTCGGTTTTGCTTATCTTATCCGGAAATACAAAGTCAGGATGTTCGAGCAAGTACTGATGCCCAATTACAATATGATTGATTTTGGGCCGATACACCAAAAAATACACCCCACAAAGGAAATCATAGAAATTAATAATGGTATCAGGTTTGTGTTTTTCTACAATTTCATCTATCTTTTTAAGATTTCGGATGTATTTGTTGGCTTTAAACAGATTGAAGAATATTGTTTTTTTTAGTTGAATTGATTTGTTAAGATCATCTTTAATAAATCCCGGGCTGTCAATGCCGGTAACTTCACAAGTCATGTGTTCAAAAAAATAGGCAGGGATATCTCCTTTTTTGCTTTTACCAACAATTACCGCACTTATTTCATGCCCTTCTTCAATAAGAATATCATGCATCGCAATGGCTTGCGTCATATGACCGCGTCCTTCTCCTTGTACTACAAAAATAAATTTCTTTTTAGGCGATTTAGGCATTGACAAATATAGGTATTTGCCTGAATTACTATTTGCTTTCCTGACTAACCTCTTTATTGGTCATAAATTCCACAGGCAGATCCATATCATCAGTATCGTCAAATATCTCATCATTTTCATCAGTGTCTGACTTATGTCGTTTCGTTTCAGAGAAATACATTAAACTCCATTCGCCATTATAATCTTCAACCAGCGCACTTAATGATTCCACCCAATCACCTGAATTAAGGTATTCAATTGCCTCATAGTTTTTAATGGCAGGTTGATGTATATGTCCGCATATAATTCCTTGACAACCTTTGGCCACAGCAAGTTCAACTAGATTACCTTCATAATCAGATATATATGAAACTGCTGACTTTACTTTTGATTTTATTAATTGCGAAATAGAATAATAAGGTAATCCACGCATTTCGCGATATTCATTATATTTTCTGTTTATCCAAAGTAAAAACGTGTATCCAATGTCGCCCAATTTGGCAAGCCAAGTAAACTTAGTAGTAACCGAATCAAATATATCACCATGTGTAATATAATATTTTTTACCGTTGGCACCGTCCCAAACCCAATCACGTACAATTTTTAAGTTTCCAATGGTGAGAGGAATAAACTGATCCAAAAAGTCGTCATGGTTTCCTCTAAGATAAATTACTTGTGTGTTAAATTCACTAACCATTTTCAAAACCCTTTGAATAAATCGGGTGTGTTTGCGTTTCCATTCACCCGATTTCTTTAACTGCCATCCATCTATAATATCACCATTAAGTATCAGATTATCAGCGGTATTCATTTTCAAAAAACGCACCAATTCTTTAGCCTTTGAACCCTTGGTTCCTAAATGCACATCCGATATTACAATGGTACGATAATGATTTTGTGAAGTCATTTTTGGTGATGAGTATGCTATTAATTTTTTTAACTATAATGCAAGTTAACAATAAAAAAAGCACATATATATTAACAAATTATTAAGTTTAACTACTTATATGAGTCAATCCAAAAATAGTTATCCACAATCATTGATTATCAAATAAAAGCAATGTTTATTACTGAATCAAAAACATTGAAAAATGAAAAATTATTGAATTTGGAATAACAATCATCGAATTGTGCGACTATTTTTCAATAACCTAATTTTGTAAACAGCACAACAAGCCAAATTCTTCTCTATCGAATGTGTTTGGGATGACAGACTTTAAAACAAACCTCTTCCCAAGTCCATGAACATCATTAACGACCTAACATAGTCTTGTTTTTGGTTGTTTTCAAAGAAGGACATTCAACATTATGCATTATCAATATTTTATGGAAGAATTCAGGAAGTAGAACTTTTAAATAGAAACAGTTGATGCAAGTCAAAAAAAGTGCTTATTTTTTTTAAACAAAACGATGTAATTTATTAAAAAAACCTATTTTTGAGGAATTTACTTATTTAATCAAACCTGAAAACATTACAGATTATGAGCTTAATTGAAGACATTATAGCACGACAAATTTTTGATTCGAGAGGAAACCCTACGGTTGAAGTAGATGTATTTACAGAAGATGGCTTTATGGGCAGAGCCGCAGTTCCATCAGGAGCATCCACTGGTACCCATGAAGCTGTTGAACTTAGAGATGGAGACAAAAAGAAATACATGGGCAAAAGTGTATTTAAGGCTGTTGACAATGTAGATATTATTGCCAACGAAATAATAGGAATAGAAGTAACAGAACAAACATTAATCGACCAAGTAATGCTTGATTTGGATGGCACACCTAACAAAGCTAATTTGGGTGCAAATGCTATTTTAGCTGTGTCGCTTGCAGTAGCTAAAGCTGCTGCAGAGGAAGTAGGACTGCCTTTGTATCGATATGTTGGAGGTACCAGTGCAAACACTTTGCCAATTCCAATGATGAATATTGTGAATGGTGGTGCTCATGCAGATAACAAAATTGATTTTCAAGAATTTATGATTATGCCTATAAAAGCAGGATCATTTACAGAAGCAATGAAAGTGGGTTCTGAAATATTTCATGTTTTAAAAACCATACTCAAGAAAAAAGGATACTCAACCAATGTGGGGGATGAAGGAGGATATGCTCCTAACGTAGAGTCAAATGTAGAAGCAATTGAAACTATATTGAAAGCAATTGATGAAGCAGGATATAAAGCTGGGAAAGACGTATTTATTGCCATGGATGCAGCTGCTTCAGAGTTTTATGATGCAGAAAAAAAATTATATGTGCTGAAAAAATCATCCGGTGAGAAAATGACATCTGATCAAATGGTTGATTATTGGGCAAAATGGGTAAAAGATTATCCTATCGTATCTATTGAAGATGGTATGGCTGAAGATGATTGGGCCGGCTGGAAAAAACTAACCGAAAAAATTGGAGATAAATGCCAATTGGTAGGTGATGACTTATTTGTAACCAATGTGGTTCGTTTGAGAGAAGGAATAGAAAAAGGCATTGCCAACTCTATACTTATAAAGGTGAATCAAATAGGTACTTTAACCGAAACAATAGATGCAGTTAACTTAGCAAAAAGAAATGGTTATACTTCTATAATGTCGCATCGCTCGGGTGAAACTGAAGATGCTACCATTGCTGACTTAGCCGTTGCGTTAAACACCGGTCAAATCAAAACCGGTTCTGCTTCGCGCTCTGACAGGATGGCAAAATACAATCAATTGTTGCGTATTGAACAGCAATTGGGTGAAACCGCGTATTTCCCTAATAAATTGAAATTTTAATTCATCCCAAAAGCACCTGTTCCGAAAAGTACAGGTGCTTTTATAAAAAATAAAATGAAAAAGTACCTTCAAAAAATCAAGAACCTCTTTTCTAACTTTTATATTACCACTTTTGTGTTCTTATTTATTTGGGTTGCTTTTTTTGATGAAAATGACCTTATAAGTCAATTTAAGTTGACAAGCAAAATGAAAGATTTGCAAAATGAAAAACTTTTTTACGAAACTAAAATCAAAGAAGTAAAACAAGAAAGAGCTCAAGTATTGGGCAATAGCGAAGCCGTAGAGAAATACGCACGAGAACGCTATTTGATGAAGAAACCCACCGAAGATATTTACCTCGCAAAAACAGAGTAAATTACCCTGATGACTTTAGACTCAAGGATTATTTCCTTTATTATTTCTTTTTTTATCACTTTAATATCCAGTGTCATTTGTTGGGGAGCAGGATTTTTGAATTCAAATAATTATTTACCTGTGGTCACTTCCATTTTCTTAAGTTCCTGGGTGTTCAACTATATAACTCTTGAATTTTTAATTTTCAGAGAAATAAACAAAATATATTCCATTTTGGACAGGCTCAAAATGAAGGAACAAAAAAATGTGCAACTCACTGATTTTAAGACTAAAAATCTTCCTATTAAACGAAAAAAACTCTATGAAGAAGTATACACCTATGTAGCCAAAAAACAAAGTGAAATAAATGAACTTAAAAAAGTAGAAACTTTCAGGCGGGAGTTTATGGCTGACATTTCACATGAGTTGAAAACGCCCATTTTTGCCGCTCAAGGTTTTATTCATACCCTCCTGGATGGGGCGATGAATGACAAGGACATCAGGGAGAAATTTTTGAAAAAGGCTGCCAAAAGCCTGGACGGCATGCAGGAAATGGTAGAAGAAATGCTACTGCTCTCAAAGCTTGAATCGAGAGAATTGCCTATGTATATGGATGATTTTGATATTGTTGCATTAACAAAGGATGTATTTGAAATGCTTGAAAAAAAGGCTGAAAAAAGAAACGTTTCTTTACGCTTTTCAGAGAACTTTAACGGAATGGCAGTGTATGTACTCGCAGATTCTTACCAAATTAAACAAGCTTTAAAAAATTTGGTTGAAAATGCTATTAATTATGGAGTCGAAAATGGTAAAGTAGTGGTTGGATTGGATATTGACAAAGAAAATGTGGTAGTATCAGTGAAAGATGATGGACCTGGTATTGCGCCTGACCATTTGAAACGAATATTTGAACGATTCTACAGAGTTGAAAAAAGCCGATCCAAAGAAAAAGGAGGGTCAGGATTAGGACTTGCCATAGTGCAAGAAATTATAGAGGCACACAATTCTAAAGTGTTGGTCACTAGCAAATTAGGCAAAGGAACTACCTTTGCATTTATTTTGAAAAAAGGGGTTAAAAATGATAAAATTTAGCGACCTGATATTGTTTGAGGACGATGACTTTATTGTTATCAATAAGCCACATGACGTATCCACACTTGACGACAGAGATGCTACCAAAGTAAATATACTTTTATTGGCCAAACGATATTCTTCTGATGCTCAAGTATGCCACCGACTTGATAAAGAAACATCCGGAATACTTGCGATAGCTAAAAATCCGACAGCATATAGGCACTTGTCCATGCAGTTTGAAAACAGAGAAGTGCTCAAAATATATCATGCTGTAATTGCTGGTATACAAAAACTCGAAAACCGAATGGTAGAACAACCTATATTGGCCCTTAAAGATGGTAATGTAAAAATAGACCATGAGAAAGGTAAAGAGGCCGCAACTATTTTTAACACTTTGCAAATTTTTAAAGGATACAGCTTGGTTGCCTGTTGCCCCATTACCGGTAGAATGCACCAAATCCGTATTCACTTAGCTACTATTGGATTCCCAATTGTAGGAGACATACTTTATGGTGGTAAATATTTTTATTTATCCAAAATAAAAAAAGGATATAAAATCAACCCTAATGACGATGAACAACCATTTATTAAACGTGTGGCACTTCATGCTAAAGCACTTACTTTCAACAAGTTGAATGGCCAAGAAATTACTGTAGATGCACCATACCCTAAAGACTTTGCGGCACTTATAAGGCAACTAAGCTTGCATACATAATTTAAGTGAAAATTATAATCCATAGAAAAGTAAATTAAATGAATCTACTCTTTTTTTTATTTTGTCCTTTTATAGGATTGTAAATTTTAAGACGAATGGTTTTCATCTTTAAAGTAACTTGCTGAGTTTAATTAATTACTTCCGATTGATTTACATCATTTTTTTGAAATATAGCATTTTGTATTTTTGAAAGAACCAAATCATTTTATCTAATGAATTACCTTAAAATAATTGTACTTTTTGGAGCACTGTTTGTAATGCTATTTACTGCTAACGCTCAAAATGATACCTTGGAAAAGCCAAAGCGAATTATTCATTTACATTTAACTATGCAGGTGGATCCCTTTTTTGGTTTTTTACCAATATTTGGCACGATTATAAAAACAAAATCATGGTTCGGCTATACAGCATATGGTAAAATATGGGCAAGTTCGCATTTTGCCTCTGCCAACGTATATGAGTTGCTTGATGCAAATAATAAACCCAAAGAAATAAAAGTATATACTAATGATGGCTCTTTAACTGAAATTGGCGGGGGTATTAATTTTTGGCTATTTAAAGAACAATTAAGTATCCGTCCGCAAGTGGGATTTACACAAGGTTCATTGTTTTCAGGAGGTGAACCGGGTCCATTTGATGGAATTGTGCCGAATATGATAACCATGTTTCAAAATAAAAGATTCGACATATATCATAATATCACCGTTTTCAAGCATATGCGAGAGAAAGGTCCTGTATTCAAGGATGTAGGGCATTTGGTGTTTTTGGGAGGATATAAATTTACAAAATTCATAACCGCAGGTGTTTACTGGGATTATCTTTGGGAAATGTATAATTCAAAAATTCAACCGTGCCCTGCAGATATTATTCATTGGATAGGGCCATATGCACAATTGAATTTGCCCAATGGCGCTTATATCAGATATACGGGAGGATGGAATATTGCTGACAGAAACAGCTCATTTTTATTTAAACCTAAAGAATATTACAAAGTTTCTTTTTTTATGCCATTTCACATGAACTAAAAAATATTAATTACCAAATATTAAAACTTCTGGCATAAGTTATATAATTGAAGTTGGGTGGTTCTACACCTAATTCCCTGATTTTGAGAGATATTTGCCCCCTATGGTGCGCATTATGGTTGGCAACATGAATTAAAATATCGGCTAACGCAGTTGCAAATTTTTCACCTTTCAAGTTGGTGTTGTCATATTTATTATTGAATGCACTTAATTTTTGCTTAGCTACAAATTCAATATATAACGTCGAAATGGTTTCATTCATTTCTTTGATTACGTCCATATTATGTACATCCCAAAGTTGAACGTTATGTACAAATTTGGGATTAATTCTTGCCAACCAAATATATTGAGCATTGAGTATATGGCTCAACATTTTTAATATATATTCATCATTCAATTTATTTTTTTCGAGAACTTCCAATATAAGTTCATTGGCCCAATGGCTATAATTAAATAATCGAATGATGTATTGTTTCATAAAATGATAAATTAATTTCCTGTTAGTTTAGCATAAGCTTCAGAATCTAACAATCCGGTAATTTCGGCTGGATTGCTTATTTTAATTTTCACCATCCATCCTTTACCATATGGGTCCGTATTCACCAGCTCAGGATTGGCATTTAATTCAGGGTTGACTTCTAAAATTTCACCCGAAACAGGCAAAAACAAGTCAGAAACTGTTTTCACAGCTTCAACAGTTCCAAAAACATCGAATTGCTTGATAGATTTCCCAACTGTATTGATGTCAACAAATACGATATCACCAAGCTCACCTTGTGCAAATTCAGTAATTCCAACTAATGCTTTGTCGCCTTCAACTTTAATCCATTCATGGTCTTTAGAATAAGATAGCCCTTTGGGAAAATTCATAATATTTGTAAGATTTAATTTTGTCAAAGCACAAATCTAAAAAAATAGCATATATCTGCTACATCCTTGTTCCTTTCTTTTTAAAAGTTTTAGTTTTGCACAATGACTTTAACAGATTTACTTGTTTCAATTATTTCCGGAATGCAATTTTTATTACCCGAATCCTTATTATTTGGTTTGGTTATTATTATTGTATTGACCGGTTTAATATTTAAAAATCAACAATTATGGTTGATGCCATTGATATTTGGGTTTGGAATGAGTGTGGTTTTGTATTTTGATGCCATACAATTACTAAAATTCACCCAACCCTTGCATTTATTTTCTGATTCTATATTATTGAATTCACATTCTATCAAATACAAATTGCTATTAGATGTAATTGGCATACTATTCGTGTTTTTTTGTATTTTAAGTAATAAAATTACGGAAAGAAAATCTCATTTTCTTGAATTATTTTCGATTGCAGCTTCCATTTTGTTGGGTGCTCATTTTATTGTTCTTACTTCAAATCTACTTTTATTTTTTCTTTCCCTTGAAATTATATCTCTGGGTTCCTACATTTTGGTCTGTTTTGTTTTTAATAAAATTTCGGCAGAAGCATCTGTAAAATATATACTTTTTGGAATGTTTGCTTCTGCTATAACCTTGTATGGAATTTCTTTTTTGTATGGATTTACTGCAACATTGAATTTCAACAATGATGATTTTTTAAACAATCTATTTTCTGTAGGTTATGCACCGGCTTGTATGGCTATAGGGCTTACTATAACAGGTATTTTGTTCAAATTATCTGTTTTCCCTTTATATTTTTGGGTGCCTGATGTGTATGAAAGTACGCCCTCATCTATCATTGCTTTTTTTTCAACGGTAAGTAAAGTGGGAGGTATCGGAATATTGACTAAGTTTTTACCAATGATTGCCGGAATTGGGTATGGAGGAGGAACCAATGTTGGATTATTAATATCTGTAACGGCATGTTTAAGTATTGCAATAGGTAATACAGCTGCCTTTTATCAAACCAATTTTAAACGAATGTTAGCATATTCAGCCATTGCTCAATCCGGATTTTTGATATTACCTCTGGCATCATTTTCTAATTTGGCATTAGACACTGTATATTTTTACTTATGTATATACGCTGTATTAAGTTTTGGGGTGTTTTACTTTGCTAATTTGCTTCAAGAAATCACAGGTTCCCAGCTAATTGATTCTTTTAACGGTTTGGGTAAAAAATATTTGGTTTTAGGCATTTTTGGTGTGATTATTTTAGTTGCTATAGCTGGATTACCACCTACTTCGGGTTTTATGGCTAAGTTGCTGATTTTTAGTTCTATTTGGGAAAGTTTTACCAAAAATGATCAAAATTGGTATTTGTGGGTACTAATATTTGGATTGTTGAATACAGTAGTAGGTATATTTTATTACTTTAAACCCATTTATAATATGTTTTTAAAAAATCCTGCTGATGACAATATTATTAAAATTCATCCATTAAAAATGGCATTTGTGTTTTTTCTAACGTTTGGAGCTTTAATATTTTTCTTTTTCCCGGGACTAATAATTAAATAATACTTTAAAAACACAATGATAAAAGGATACTCCATGTAATAATAAATTCATTTAATATTACAATGAAATAATCGAACTAATATTATTTTTACACCATTAATCAAATGAAATTATGAGCCTGAAACAAAATGTAGACAACCAAATAAAAGAGGCAATGAAAGCAAAAGATCAAGATGCACTTCGAGCTTTAAGAGGCATCAAGTCAATGATTCTTTTGGCCGAAACATCAGAAGGGCAATCCGGTGAACTCTCAAATGAAACTGAAATGAAATTGCTTACCAAAGCCGCAAAACAACGAAAAGAAAGTGCAGACACTTATACTGCCAATGGCAGAAACGACCTTGCAGAAACTGAGCTAAAAGAACTAAAAATTATTGAAAGTTTCTTACCCAAACAACTCAGTGAAGATGAAGTAAATGCCATATTGAAAAACATTATTGCCCAAACAGGAGCAGTAGGGGCCAAAGATATGGGTAAAGTAATGGGAGCTGCTACAAAAGAACTCGCTGGAAAAGCTGACGGTAAAATGATTTCAGAATTGGTAAAAAAATTATTGGCCTAATAACACCAACCAGTAAGTGAAGCCGATTGATTGGATTATATTATTACCCTTAATATTTGGAGCGTATGAAGGATATAAAAAAGGGTTTGTAATGATGCTTACCGGTGTGTTGGCAATAGTATTAGGCGTAGCAGGAGCATTTGAACTGCTATTTTTAGGCATTAAATATCTTGAAAAAATATTGCCAAATATGCCTCATATCCTCCCAATTATATCATTCTTAGTTATATTTGTTTTGATTGTAGTGGCTGTGTATTTATTAGGAATGATACTCAAAAAGGCGCTTGACCTTACCATATTTGCCGGAAAACTTGATAATGTTGCAGGTTCAATTGTAGGAGTTGTTCAATGGGCATTTATAACTGGGGTACTCATGTGGTTGTTGATGCAATCGGGATATTTTCCCAAAAAATATACTTCTGACACTTTCATATTGCCGTATATGGTAGCAATAGGTCCAAAGTTTGTAGGTTTTTTTACATGGCTATTTCCATTTGCAGGAAAGTTATTTAAGGATATTAAAGGCGTTTTTTAATTTATGCAATTGGCCAAACCATTCATAGTAGGCATTACGGGGGCCAGTGGTTCAGGTAAAACATCTGTAATAAACCAATTGATTGAAAAATTTGAACCCGGTAAAATTTGCCTAATTTCTCAGGATCATTATTACAAAAAAGCTGATTTACAGCCGGTTGATTCAAATGGATATGAAAATTATGATGTTCCGGAATCCATTAATATTGATGATTTTGTAGCTGATGTAAAAGCGGTTGCTTCAGGAAATGAAATCAAAAAAATGGAATACAATTTTAATAATCCCAATTTACTGACACATGAAATTACATTTACACCTTCTCCTATCTTAATACTTGAAGGAATATTCATTTTTCATTTTTTGGAAATTAGAGAAATGATTGACTTAAAGGTGTTTATCGATACCTATGAAGACATAAGAACAGAACGTAGAATCAAGCGAGATGTAAGCGAAAGGGGGCATCCATTAGAAGAAATAAAATATAGAATATTAAATCATGTGGAACCTTCTTATAAATTATTTGTGGAGCCTCATAAAGATAAATCTGATATTATTTTGAAGAACAATGAGAGTTATGATGTTCCGCTACAATTACTTTATAATTATTTGATTCAAAGGATATAAAAGTTGATTTTTTATACAATTTTCCATTTTTTACCTACATCGCTTTAAGATTAACATAATTGATATATTCATTTTAATACAAATACTAAAGTTTAATAAATCACATATTAATTAAGAACATTGACTATAGTTTCAATAAAATATAGTTTAAATTACATTTTGCGATTTTTACAAAAAAAGATGGACATAATATCTCAATTCATACATTGTAGGCTTAAACACTTAACAATTTCTTAATTTTTAATACTCAGATTTGAGGAGTCTAATCTGTAATTTAGTAAAAACATAACTGCTCAATGATTAAGAATTTGGTATTACTTTTTTTTATTACCAATACTTTTTATGGTCAAAATATTGATAACCAAATTTTTCGAATCAATAGTATCATAACTTTGCTCAAAAAGCAACAAGACTCCCTTTACGCTCAATTAGAAGGCTTAAAATTGGAAAAAATCAGAAATGACTTATTTAAAATGGGGTTTCCCGCTTCTGAGGAAATTATTATGCATTCGGCCATGGCTTTGGCTTATTCCGAACCACATGAACAAGCCATATGGGTGGCCCATATTATTATTCCCGAAGTTAGCAGTGGCACCAATTCCCGCACCAACGACTTCAGACCCGATTCATTAATCAAAACAGGTAGTGCAGATGAAGCAGATTATTTCTCCAAAAAAATGAAGTCTGATAGTTCCGGCTACGAATATGATGGCTATGGATACGACAGAGGTCACTTGGCACCTTCGGCCGATTTCAAGTGGAGCCGAAAGGCATTGTCAGAGTCATATTTTTACTCCAATATATCGCCACAAGTAGCTCAACTCAACCGTGGTAAATGGGCAGAACTCGAAGATATGATCCGCGGATATGTGTATATCAAAAAAACAACCCAGCTATACGTGGTTACAGGGCCAGTATTGGATGATAATTTGCCCAAAATCCCAAGAGCGATTAACAAAGTATCAATTCCAGAGTGGTATTATAAAGTAGTGATTGATACGGTTAACAAACAAGGAATAGGTTTCATGATGAAAAACATCGACAATCCGGATCCGGTGGAAACCTATGCCGTAAGCATAGATCATGTTGAAAGTGTAACGGGGCTCAACTTCTTTCCCAATCTTACCTCAGCTCAGGAGAAAATCTTAGAAAAAGAATATGATCCTTTCAAATGGGTACCCGAAAGCCAGGCAAAAAATGTAATGCCAATTCCTGAAGATATGCTTCCACGAAATACTTTTAACACCCTTCAGGCAAAACTATATATGGGCAAAAATGAAAAAGTTACTATTTGTGGGACCGTTGTGGGCACACACAAATCAAAAAAAGGTAATATTTTTATCAACTTAGATAAAAAATTCCCTTCACAGATATTTACTGCTGCTATTTGGACAAGAGATGCTATTAATTTCAGCTACGAACCACATCGTTATTTGATGGACAAAAAAGTTTGTTTTACTGGAGTTGTAACAAAATCAGGTGATGTACCTCAAATGAATATCATAAATGAATATGCTATAAAAGTGATTGAGGAATAACTCACAACGAATTTCTTTCAATCATTCGAAAATCATTTCTTATTACTTTTCTCTCATTATTTATTATCAATTTTGCAGCTATTGATCCCATTGCTTCAAAATCAGTGCTTATCACCGTTATTCCGTCGGCAAGTATCTCTTTTAAAGGCGTTTCATTATAGGATATAATTCCAATGTCGGTTCCGGGTTTTAGTTGCTTTATTTTGCAAATTTTTAGGAGCTTCACTAAGTCATCTTCTTCTATTACCACAAACACTTTACCTTGGTTTACTTTGTTTTCCTCAATGGCACTAATAATATCAAACTCAAAAGCATTATTTTGACAAAACAAAGCAAACCCCGCCATTACTTCCTTTGCATATCCCCTCCCCTTTGGGAATACCAAAGAGAGTTTTCTATATTTTTTAATTTGAATAATAGCCTTAAAAAGAACGGTTTGAATATCATGTTCAAAATCCTGATATACAGCCGAAAGGGGCTCAAAACCTATTATCATTTTATCCAATAATATAAGTTTTTGTGCAGGCACTTTTTTCAATGATTTGATGATTTGATCTTTATCTTCAAGGTCAGGTGGTATGACTACATAGTGTGTGTAATTGCCCAATGCCGATTGTAGTTGGGTTGCAAATAACTGAATATCATTGTGATGGATAAAAATATCGCAACTTCCAGACTCCCCAATTTGATTAATAAATGCATTATAAATCGTTTTTTTATAAGCACTTAGTTTATTGAAATGCAAAAATATCCTAATTTTACTTGTGGTATCTTTTGAATTAATATAATAGCCTTTGCCCTTTACCGAAGTCAACAACCCTCTATTTTTCAGTTCTTTGTATGCTTTTTCTACGGTATCACGCGCTATTTCGTGTTCGTCAGCAAATTCATTTATTGAAAGTAATGAATCGCCAATTTTGAGCAATCCATTCTCAATATCTTCCTCAATTTTAGAAACAATTTGTTTGTATTTGGGAAGTGACGATTGAGCATCAAAAATCATAAGTTCAAAAATACAATTCTTTTTATAAAATTAATTTAAAATTGAACTTTAATCGAAAGTTTATCAGGTATCTGACTGACTATAAAACAGTTAACAACAATATAACATTGAATTATACAATGTTATATTGCCAATATATCTATCCTAAATATGCATTATTCACCACGAACTACCAACTACATACAACTAACAAAAATACAGGATACTACAGGATAGGTTTATTAAATATCCCTTCTATTTTTGTATCAATATCAAATAATTATAAGACAATGAAATATCAAAAGAAAGCACAGTACAAATATGTATCATACTTATGGGATGATGCCAAAGTTGCGTCTTTAAACGGCAATGAAGTAGACCTTTTTATATATCGCTCCAATATGTTGGGAGCCGATTTGCGACTTACCAACTATGCAGGAGGAAACACAAGCTGCAAAATTCAAGACATAGATCCAATGACTGGCAAAGAAGTGGAAGTGATGTGGGTTAAAGGATCGGGTGGAGATATTGGTACATTAAAAAAAGCAGGCTGTGCTTCATTATATGTGGAAAAACTGCATCAACTTAAAAATGTATACCGTGGCCTCGAGTTTGAAGATGAAATGGTGGAGAAATTCAATTATTGCTTGTTTAACCTTAAATCAGCTACTCCTTCCATTGACACCCCTTTACATGGATTGTTACCTTTCAAACACATCGACCACTTACATCCTGATGCTTTAATAGCTATTGCCGCAGCCAAAGACGGTGAAAAAATAATGAAAGAAATATGGGGTGATACAATGGTATGGATTCCATGGCAACGTCCGGGTTTTGATTTGGGCTTACAACTTGAGGCAGCTGTTAAGAAAAACCCAAACTTGAAAGGTCTAATTTTGGGCGGTCATGGTTTATTCACTTGGGGAGATACTGCGTATGAAAGTTATATCAATACTTTGAATACAATTGAAGAAGCCAGCGAGTACTTAGCAGCAAATTATGGTAAAAAACGCCCCGTTTTTGGTGGGCAAAAAAGCAAATCACTTGCACCTGAGGCACGTAAAGAACAAGCTTCACTTATAATCCCGACCTTAAGAGGACTTGCATCAAGTTATATAAGAATGGTGGGTCATTTTACAGATGATGAAAGAGTGCTTGAGTTTACTAATTCAAATGATTTATCAAAACTTGGTCCCATTGGAACTAGTTGTCCTGATCATTTCCTTAGAACTAAAATTCGTCCCTTAATCCTTGATATTGCGCCTGATGCGGATGTTGATAGCCCAGAAATAGTCTCGAAAATAGAAAAACAATTTGCAGAATATCGCGAAATGTACAAAGGTTATTACGACCGTTGCAAAAAACCAAATAGTCCTGCCATGCGTGACCCTAATCCGGTGGTAATTTTATATCCGGGCGTGGGCATGTTTACTTTCTCCAAAGACAAGCAAACGGCCAGAGTATCAGCTGAATTCTATATCAACGCTATAAATGTAATGAAAGGTGCAGAAGCCGTAAGCGAGTACCAAGGCTTGCCTGAACAAGAAGCATTTGATATTGAATATTGGTTGCTTGAAGAAGCAAAATTGCAACGTATGCCTAAAGAAAAACCACTTTCACGCAAAGTAGCCATCGTTACTGGTTCCGGTGGTGGTATCGGGAAAGCTATTGCTAAAAAATTAGTAGAAGAAGGTGCTTGCGTAGTACTTACCGACCTCAATGCAGAGTGGTTAAAAGATGCTAAAGAAGAATTTGTAAAAACATTTAATAAAGATATTGTAGCAGATACATTACTTGATGTAACTAAATCAGATTCTATTGCAGGCGCATTTAAAGTTGCAGCTTTAGCATTTGGAGGTGTGGATATTATTGTGAACTGCGCAGGACTTGCCATTTCAAAATCAATTGAAGCAACCGAAGAAAAGGATTGGAATCTTCTTTATGATGTATTGGTTAAAGGACAGTTTTTGGTCAGTAAAGAAGGTGTTGCCATTCTACGCAAACAAAAATTCGGAGGAGATATCATCAACATTGCTTCTAAAAACGGATTGGTATCAGGACCTAATAATTTAGGATATGGATCAGCCAAAGCAGCTCAAATACATGGCTCCCGATTGATGGCCGCAGAGTTAGGCAAAGACAAAATTCGTGTAAATGTGGTTAATCCGGATGCAGTAATTGGTGGAAGTAAAATATGGGAAACCACCGGTTGGGCTGAAGGTAGGGCCAAAGCTTATGGAATAAAAGTTGAAGAGCTTCCTGCATTCTATGCTTCACGTTCACTTATGAATGAAATCGTGTATGCTGAAGATATTGCCAATGGCGTATTTGCATTCGTTGGAGGTCATTTATCAAAATCTACAGGAAATATAATAAATGTAGATGGCGGTGTAGCTGCTAGTTTCGTGAGATAATTGTTCTTTTTATTATAAAATTAAAAGCCATCTTTGAACCAAAGATGGCTTTTTTTGTTTTAATTTAAACTTTATACCTAACAACATGCAAACAATCATTGGAGCAGGAGGCGCAGTAGGCACTGAACTTGCCAAATCACTTTTGAGTTATACCTCTGATATACGTTTGGTAAGTCGTAATCCCAAAAAAGTGAATCCATCAGATCAACTTTTCCCTGCTGATGTGACCAATAGAGAACAAATATTCAAAGCCGTTGAAGGTTCTGAAATTGTGTATGTAACCGTTGGTTTTGATTATAATATTAAAGTATGGCGTAGTACTTGGCCTCCTTTAATGCGCAATGTAATTGATGCATGCAAACAATTTAAAGCCAAACTGGTATTTTTCGATAACATCTATCTATATGATCCTAAGTCTGTGGGTCATTTAACAGAAAATAACCCAATTAATCCAAGTAGCAATAAAGGGAAAGTAAGGGCCGAAATTGCGAATATGTTAACAGATGAGATTAAAGCGGGAAACATAACTGCATTAATTGCCCGTGCCCCTGATTTTTATGGCCCTTTCAATACAAAAAGTGTTTTAGTTGAAACCGTATATAAGCCATTTTCCACAGGTAAGCCCGCCAATTGGTTTGGGTCTATTGATAAAATTCACACATTTATTTACACGCCTGATGCAGGAAAGGCAACTGCAATTTTAGGAAACACCCCAGATGCCTACAATCAGGTGTGGCATTTGCCATGCGATAATCGCAAACTTACAGGCAAACAATTTATTGAAATGTTTGCCAAAGAAATGAACAAACCTGTCAAAATTCAAGTGTTGCCAAAGTGGATGTGCAGTATTATAGGCTTATTTGTTCCTATAATGAAAGAGTTCCCCGAAATGTATTATCAATACGAAAATGATTACTACTTTGATTGCAGCAAATTTCAAGAAAAGTTCAATTTTAAAGTAATGCCTTATGAAGAAGGCGTAAAAATGACCGTTCAAAACCAATAATAAAAAGTAGGTTGTTGATAATTTATACATTTTTTTATTAAAATTTATCTCATTATCAGCCCAAAAGTGATGAAAGTACTTTTTGTGATTCTAGTTAATTTAACATTTTGTAGTGCACAATTTCGTACTTTTTATTACCCAAATCAAAAACTAAAAGCAGAGGGCACTTTTTCAATTAAGGATAGTACTAAACAAGGTCCTTGGCGCTTTTATTATCCAAATGGCAAATTGAATGCGGAAGGCGCGTATTTCAACAACAAAATGCATGGGGAATGGCGTTATTTTCACTATTTAAATAATGTGCTTGAAAAATCAGAATTCTGGAAGGATGGAATTCAAGAAGGACCGTACAAAGAATTTTATCCGAATGGGAAATTACATAAATCTACTTTTTTCAAAAGCGGTTTGTATCAAGGAACTTGGGAAAGTTATCACGAAAATGGAAAGACCAAAAACAAAGGTAAATATATCTTAGGTCTGCCGGATAGTGTTTGGTTGAATTATAATGACAAAGGTATATTATTAGAAGAATCAGCCTATTCAAATGGAGTTTTAAATGGATATGCCCGATTTTATAATGAAAATGGCGAAATAATATCAGAAGGAAATTTTGTAAGTGGCAATAAATCAGGCGAATGGCTCAACTACCAGTACAAGAAAAAAGGAAAAGTTAAAATTATTAAAGAGACATTCAAGTGACTTCTATGAAATATCTAATTTTAATAGTCTGTGTTATTTTTATTGGCTTTTCACATGCTGAAAAATCAAAAGACATTCAAAAAACAGTAACTACCGGAATATATGTAACTTCTATTTATGACCTGAATCTGGAGCAACATTACTTTGGAGTAGAATTTTGGCAATGGTTCGTTTACCGTAAAGAATATAAAAACAAATATAATTATAACCCTATTAATAGTGTTCATTTGCTGGATGTATATAATTCAGAATACAATGAGGAATATCTGAAAATAGATACGAGCTTAAAAAACGACATATATGTACTTCGCAAGATATCAGCTAAAGTACGCAACGACTTTGATGTAAACGACTTTCCTTTTGACAAACAAGTACTTAAACTACGTTTTGAAGATGCCGAAAGTGAATTAAAGAAGTTGAAATTCAATATTGAAGAAACGGCCTTTTCCAAACCGGGAATCGACACAGACATCAAAATTGATGGAATCATTATCAAATCGGAGTTTAACACCGCTCATGAAACACATCAATATCAAAATAACTTTGGGAATCCTAAAAACCTGCAAAACAAAGACGTTTTTGACCGTATTGTAGCTACTATTAATATTCGCAGAGAGGTAGGTTTTCTTTTTTTAAAATTATTTACGGGTTTATATGTAAGCTTACTTATTTCATTATTATCATTTTTAATAAGTCCTCGTGATATTAATACTCGTTTCTCGTTGCCGGTTGGAGGTTTATTTGCGGCTGTCAGTAACAAATATTTTGTTGATGGATTATTACCTAAGGTTAATTCTATGACATTTTCTGATTTAATTCATTCCTTCACATTTGTAAGTATCTTTTTAATCATATTCAGTTCAGTAATTAATATATATTTTCTACCCTCAGAACCAGTTCATGAAAAATATAAAATCCGACCTAATGACTTAAAGGCATTTATTATAATCTTGTCTTTTTATATAATTGTTAATTTATTTTTTATTCTAAAAGCAATACTTGGATAATTAATAGCAATAATTTCATTATCATTCTTTTTCAAATAATTTATACATTTGAGCATGAAAATTGAAGAAGAAATAAAACAGAAAAAATTTAACTCTGAATATCAAAAAGTTATCATAAATATTCTTTATACAGCCAGTTGGCTATCATTAAGTAACAACAAGTTTTTAAAGCAATTTGGTATTTCTCAAGAACAATACAATGTTCTACGTATTCTAAGAGGGCAGAATGGTCAACCCTCGTCAGTGCATTTGATTTGTGATCGAATGATTGATAAAGCATCCAACGCATCAAGAATAGTTGAAAAACTTAGAATGAAAGAGTATGTAACCCGAATGGAATCGACTACCGATCGCAGACAAGTAGATATTTATATTACAGAAAAAGGGCTACATCTTTTGAAAGAAGCAGATTTAGAACTTGAAAATTTTGAAAACAATTTAAAAACTCTTTCAAAGAAAGAGGCAGAACAATTGAATTTACTTTTGGACAAATTGCGTGGATAAGCTACTTTCGCATTTGTTTTTATTAAATGGAAGTTAGGAGAATTATTAGCAAGGAAGAATCCATTGCCGTAATAGGTTTAGGATATGTAGGGTTACCGGTAGCTTTAGAATTTGCAAAAAAAGTAAAAGTAATTGGCTATGATGTTAACAAAGAGCGAATTATATCTCTCCAAAACCAAATTGATCCTTCAGGTGAACAAGATCTTGATCAATTCTCAAATACAGATATTGTTTTTTCTTATGACTCTGAATCTATCAAAAACGCATCTTTTTATATAATTGCAGTACCTACTCCCATTGATGAATACAATCAACCTAATTTAGGCCCCTTATTATCAGCCACAAATACGGTAGCATTGTCTTTAAAAAAGGGAGACTATGTAATATTTGAATCTACTGTTTATCCAGGTTGCACTGAAGAAAAATGTGTTCCAATACTTGAAAATGTATCGGGTTTGGAATTTAATAAGGACTTCAAAGTTGGATATTCACCTGAAAGAATCAATCCGGGTGACAAAGAACATACAATCAGAAATGTAATCAAAGTTGTATCAGGAAGTGATAGTGAGAGTTCAGATGCAATTGCTCAAATTTATAGTCTCATTGTTCAAGCAGGCGTACATAAAGCATCCTCAATAAAAGTGGCCGAAGCTGCAAAAGTTATTGAAAATACGCAACGCGATTTGAATATTGCTTTAATGAATGAACTATCAATGATTTTTGAAAAATTAGGTATCAATACTTATGAAGTATTAGAAGCTGCCGGAACAAAATGGAATTTTTTAAAATTTACACCCGGTTTAGTGGGTGGTCATTGTATTGGTGTGGATCCTTATTATTTAACTTTCAAAGCCAATCATATGGGTCACTTTCCTAAAGTGATTCTTAGTGGGCGCGAAATCAATGATAGCATGGGACCCTATGTTGCCAAAAAAGCAATTCAATTAATGATTTCTCAAAAAAAAGATATCCTGAATTCTAATTTACTGGTGATGGGTGCAACTTTTAAAGAGAATGTAAAAGATATTCGCAATTCTAAAGTTGTAGATATGATTAAAGAGTTGAATTCCTTTCATTTAAATGTGGATATATACGATCCTTTTGCTTCAACTTATGAATTTGAAGAAGAATATGGTATGCATTTGATTAATAAAATCGAAAAAAGATATGACGCTATTATTCTTGCAGTTCCACACAAATCTTTTAAAACTTTAGATGAAAATTACTTTTTAAGTATAAGTACAGAAAGAGCTATTTTTATTGATATTAAAGGCACATTCAAACAAACGATTAAAAAATTAGTTTACTGGAGTCTTTAACATTTGATCACTTAGTGATTTTGAAAGTTTTTCGCGAACCACTGGAATCACTAATTCAAAAATAGTCTTTCCTTTTTCACTCGAAATTAAAGTGACATCCCCATTCAATTTTTTTGCACATATTTTTACAATATATAATCCTAATCCAGAGCCACTTGAGTATTCTGAACCTCTAAAAAACATGTCAAATATCTTTTCTTTAATTGTATCAGCTATCCCTTCGCCATTATCTTCTATTCTTATAATATAATTAGTTTCATCCTGTACAACGGTAATATTACAATATGGTTGTATTCCGCTATTATTGTCACGGAATCGAATGGCATTGTCTATCATGTTTTGCAAAATTAGTTGCATTAAAAAATAATCGGAATACACATCTTCATCTAAAGGGAAATTAAATTTAACAACCACTTTTGAAGTATCTTGATTATTTAACAAAAGAGCCAAAACGCTATTTTTTAATGATTGCCAGGTGAAATGTGTCAGTTTCACATGATTATTTTTCAAATCATTCACACTTAATATTCTGTTCAGAGTGAATTGTGTATTTTTCGAATATTTATCCAAAATCTGCAAATACTCTTGACATTTTTGAAAATCTTTTTCCATTAGAGCAATATTGCAAAGCCCCATAATGGTAGAAATAGGTCCTCTGATATCATGTGCAGCCCTGTAAATAAAGGAGTCCAATTCATAATTCAAATTCAATAAATCTCTATATGCTTTTTGAAGCTTTTTAGTCCGCTCTCTCACTTTCCTTTCCAACTCCAGATTGATTTGCTCAATGGTATCTTTCTGTTGTTTCAATTCCTCGGTTCGTTGATTGATTTTATCTTCCAACTCCTGATTTTTTTCTTCAATTAGTATTTGTTTTTCATGTTCTCTTAATCTTTGTTGTTCAACAAGGTCATTTTCAGACACTTTTATCCTACTTGCCAATCCAAGTGAAAACAGACTCATATTAAAAATAGAAGCTCCTTGTAAAATAAATTCAATAAACTTAGTTGATTGATTGTGAGGAATTAATGATCCCAAATAGGCCACATAAATCAATGTAGAAAAAATTAGTATAATATTACCAGCCAGAAAAAATTTAGCAGGCAGATAGTTTTTACGCATGACTAAATATGAACAAACAATTAATGCTATGCAGCCTACTGCTGCTTGTAATAATATAATTTGACGTCCTAACCACCAATTGTTACTGGCAAAAAATGCATAATCAAGTAACATCAATAATATGCATATCATAATTAGTTTATCCCATTTGGGAAGAAATTTGTTAGTATTCAAATATATCCTACTGAATACCATGTACATAACAATTAAAATTGGACCGAATAATATTCTTAGGTATCTGTCGTACAATTGATAATTATTCATAAAAAGTTCTGAAGCAAACCCATCTGTGAAGAGATTAAAACAAAAAAACAAGAATAAAAACGTAGTATAGGCACGGTAACCTCTACTATGGACTGTAAATGACAAAACGAGGTTATAAAAAAACATGGCCAGTATTGCACCATAAAAAAATATGTTTAGATATTTGCTAGTTGTATTATAAGATTCAAAATCACTTTGGGAATAGATCTTAAATGATTCCAGTTGGTAATTAAAAAATTGTTTACTAAAATCCGATTTATTCTTAATATTTAAGTAAATCTCTTTGTCGGTATTCGAATCAATATGTAATAGAATACTTTCAGTACGGCTGGACATTTTGTTTTCCTTTGAAAAGGGTAGATTTGTTCCTGCAATTCCAACTAACTTTTTAGCTTCTTTTGAATTGTCATAAACCAAAATGTCATCGTGGGTATCTCCAAAAGTTAACACCCAATTTTCATTATTGGTTTGATTACTGAATTTTAATCTTAACCACCATTCTGATTTGTCAAAGTCCTTAAATGAACTTAATGACTCATAACCAACTCTGTCAAGCAAACTCAAATTATTGGAAACATTTGCGTTATTTGGGATTATTGCTACTTGAGCATAACTCCTAAAATCTATGACAGATGAATCTGATTTCAGTTTTATAGTTAAATCTCCTGCCTTCAAATTAGAATTACTAAAAAGAAAAGCATAAAAAATAATAATGATAAAAATAATTCGTTTCATTCCTGTAAAATTGAGGGTTTTAAATGTTAATTAAAACTTCATTTAATATCAATTCATACATATAAGCTTCTATTGAAATTTTAATATATTTTATTGGTATAGTTATATTTTATCTGTAAATCAATTAGTTAAGTTAAAAACAACATGGATGCTCACGTTGATTTTTGAAAAAGGTTTCAGCAAAAGGGGTTTAAATTGTATAGATTTGAACAAATAATATTACGTAAGAAAATAAAAAAGCACTAAAAAAGGCGAAAATTTGAATAAAAAAGGCATTTATTAAGTCAATTTACAAGTTAAATATGTAAAACGATATTATTATTTGTTTTGACGAATAAATGCCTTGATTTACAGAATTAGAAAATAATGTTAAACTTTTGCTAATTTCTCCTTATGTTTTTTTAATTGTGACTTTAAAGCTTCAACAGCTTCATCAATAGCTGCTTCAAAAGTTTTAGATCTTTCTTTAACAAAAAGCTGACTTCCAGGAATATGAACTTTGCATTCTATCACTTTATTTTCCTGATGGATGTCCTTATCAACTCTCAGAATCACATCTCCATCAATTATTTTATCATGAAATGTCTCGAGTTTTTCCATTTTCTTTTTAATTAACTCAAGAAGTTTTGAATCGGCATCAAAATGGAGTGATTGAATTTGAAGTTTCATGATAATACAATTTAAAGGTTGAACATATTAATTATTAAGCTTTTGGGTGTGCTTGTTTGAATATTGACTTTAGTTTTTCCAACGAATTGTGAGTATATACTTGAGTAGCTGCCAGATTGGAATGCCCCAAAAGCTCTTTTATTGCATTCAAATCAGCACCTTTGTTCAATAAATGTGTTGCAAATGAATGACGCATCACATGCGGACTTCTTTTTTCTACTGTTGACACCATTCCGATATACTTTTTCACAATCCGCTGTATCATTACCGGATATGTATCTTCACCTTTGTCTGATACTAATAAATATTCACTTTGTATATTTACTAACGTATTGCTTTTGTGAATGTTATACGCTTTTATAATTTGTTCTAAATTTTTGTGAATTGGAATAATTCTTTCCTTATTTCCTTTGCCTTTTACTTTCAAAGTTTGATCATAAAAGTTGATATCAACCTCTCTAATATGTATTAATTCAGAAAGACGAATTCCGGTTCCGTAAAGCAACTCAATTATCAATCGGTCACGTGTGCCTTCAAAATTATCTTTAAATTCAGTTTGATCTAAAAGTGTATCCATTGAAAGTTCCTCAACAAATACAGGCAAGCGTTTTTTTACTTTTGGGGCTTTAATACGCAAGGTTGGATTTTTTTGAATCTTTCCTTGTTTCAATAGAAATTTATAAAACGATTTCAAACAAGCTATTTTCCTATTTACCGACCTCGGCTCAAGACCTGATTCCATCAATGAAATGATCCATGAACGTATGGAATGATAGTCAGCATCTTCAATTTTAGCTGTATTATAGTTGGCACTATAAAAATCAATAAATTGTTGCAAATCAATGGTATATGAAGATATAGTATGTTTGCTATATCTGCGCTCAAATTCAAGGTATCGAATGAATGAGTCTGTCATAAAAAAGAAGCAGGGTCAATTTACACAATTGCACTGTTTATACAATATACAATAAGATATTTTTACTTATAATATATCAAGAAGCTAATTTGCTTTCTACATTATATAATCTTCGTTCAATAGCATCTATTCTCAAATTTTCATCTGCCAAGCGCATAACCGAAATTCTGAGCTCACCTACCGCAGCGGTATTCTTAAATATTTGTTTTTCGATATTTTCAAAACGCTTGTCCATTTGTTCAAACCTTGCATCCATTTTTTCAAATCGTTTATCCATTTGAGCTAATCTTTGATTTGTTTCCTTTTGTTGATGGACCATATCAAGCAAAAGATCAATCATTTTTTCATTGCTTTCCATCACAAATACATTTAAAAATATATTGCAAAAATAATGAAATTATTATTAAATAGTTTACAAACTGTTATTTGGATATTTTATAGTCATAGGCTTTAAGGACTTTAAAAGTGACATTTAATTATTCATTGTCTTGAGGAAAAATATTGAAGTTAGTTTAAGTCATTTGCGAGGAAAATTGTGTTTAGTGTGCCACCAACCACTGCGTCGGACACATGCAATGTGAATGAAGTTAATTGGAAAAATCACGGAAAAATGGATTGATTTATAATAAAAATAGCAGGGTCAATTTACCTAATTGCCCTGCTTTTTCAAATATCATTTATGATACACATTAATCTTCTTTGTTACCAAAAAGCAAATTGTTGCGACAAACTGCTTTTTTAATTTATAGACTTACAGAGGAGTACCTTTCCTACTAATTTATTGACACAATATTCTGATTTGCAAAAATTAGTTTTATATATTTGAATTAGTAATTAACTCAATAATATATGTCAATTGCAAAATATCTTTCTAAAACATTCATTCATATTTATTTTTTAACACTCGCTGTCAACTGCACAAATCTTTATGCTCAAAAAATATTACTTGACAAATATGGAAGACAAGTCAATGATAGTTTAGGCAATCATTTAAACTATAGCAACTTCCCAATTATACATGACAGTGAAATTGTTAATAAACACACTAATTCAAGGCTATCAAATGGCACAACTACAATAATAGGAGATAATTCTAAAAACTGTGTACCAGCATTTAAACGAGGAGTGTT
Organism: Bacteroidota bacterium; assembly: GCA_033763735.1. GTDB lineage: Bacteria > Bacteroidota > Bacteroidia > Cytophagales > UBA9547 > JANRJY01. Next base: position 43,474 of record JANRJY010000064.1, read on the forward strand.
AGGTGGTGCAATAGGAGTAAACTCCATGAATACTATTGATATTGACAAGGACGGAATTATTGAAATAGTTTGTTCAGCAACACAAAACAGTAACTTTTATAATGGCTCAAGCCCAGCGTTTTGGCAAATATTAGAATATTCTCAATCGAACAATAATTACAAACAAGTATGGTTAAGTAAAAGCTATGAAGATGGAATTACATGCATTAGAGTATTTGATCCAGATGGAGACCGAAACTATAATATTTATGTTGGAACCAATAAAGGAAACATAGACATTTATTCAGGAAGCACACTCTCTATTGTTGGATCCTTAAATACAGGTAGCAATTCTCGAATTAGTCAGATGGTTTATGAAGATATTGATAATGATCAAATCCCTGATTTTGGTGTAAGTAGTGGCAATAATATTTATTTATATAATATAACAACAAATGGACTTAGCAGAACATTAAATATCACAGCAAGTGATTTTGCTGTTGGAAATGTAGATTCAGACTCTAAAAACGAATTGGTAGTTTTGAGTGGAGAAGTTTATGAAATAACAAATTCTACTAATATTTTACAATGGAGGGTAGATCTGAATACCGATAGTCATCATTCCTTAAAATTGTCCGACATCGACAATGATGGAAAAAAAGAAGTTATTATGGCATTTAAGTGGCAATCAATCAAGGTTTATGATGCTGATATTCAGTCATTAAAATATGAAATTGTAACATCTATTGATATTGCCTCACTAATAACTAAAGATATCAATAACGACAATTTAGATGAAATAATCTATGGTGATGCTCAATGGGGTGGGGTTCATTGCATCAATGCTCAAACAAATTCACAAATTTGGCAAATCAATAACCCAGGTCATGCCACCATGAATTTACAAATTGCTGACTTCGATATGAATGATACACTAGATGTTATTTGGGTTGGTGGCATAACAAGTACCGGACCGGATAATATATATATCGCAGATTTGGCAAGAAAAAGAATAAACTGGGAAAGCATAGATGTGAATGGTCCTTTTTATGGAGTAGCAACAGGTGATCTTAACAATGATGGTAAAAAGGAAATTGTTGTCGTCTCTAATGAAAGTGATAACGGTTATGAATCATCTATAATACAAGTGTATGATTATCAAACTAATGAGTTGTTGTGGCAATCACATCCTGATTCACTAAGTTCTCTAACAGTTTATGGTACAAAAAGCATAGAGGTAATTGATATTGATAAAGATGGCAATAATGAAATAGTAGTAGCAACTGACCAATGGTATGATGGAAGGATTACGATATTTGATGGGGTTACAAAGCGGGTAAAAAAATCATACACTTTTAATGCAGAAGATTATGGAGGATTCTATGGACAAAAAACATTTGATGTAAATAATGACGGAATAAATGAAATCATAGTTGCAAATGGCAATCTGGTCCGAATTATTGATTCAAGATATTTTACTACCCTTTTTACAAGTACAATTTCAGGTGGATATTATGGTTATGGCACCACCATTATTGAAGCAGGAAATATTGACAACGATGTTTCAAACGAGATAATAGTAAATAATGGTACTCTAAATATTATAGATGTAAATACAAATCAAGTTTGGTCAAGCAATAAAAACGACTATTCGAATATTGATTTGTATGATTTTAATAATGATTCGCGCCTTGATATAATTGCAGGAAACAATTCGGGCGTCATTGAAGTGATTGATGGAGTAACAAAGAATTTTATTTTTACTTTTAAAGTTTCTAATAACAAGATTGATAATATTAAAATGGCGAGAATTTTTAGCAAAGTAGGAAGCAAAAAAATGGTTTTTAGCTCAGATGGCAGATTGTATTATTTTGATCCTAGCGACACCACTAGAATTATTCAACTTACAAACTCGATGGGAAATTCACTAGGGCAAGGTTATTCAATGAAAATTGAAGACCTAAATTCTGATGGTATAGATGAGATAATTATTGGGGACAATTACTCTGTTAATGTACTTCCTAACAACTGTAATTTGTGTGATAGTTTAGTAGTTCAAACAAATTTCGTAAATCCCAAATGCAATCAATCAAATGGTATTATAATGACAACTATTTCCGGAGGTATTAACCCTGCAATTCATTGGTTCAATGGATCGAATTTGACTTCAATATCAGGATTGCCAGCAGGGGTTTATTCTTTAACTGTTACTGATAATCGGCAATGTAATAAAAACTTTAACATCACACTTATACCTGCTACAATTAAGGCAAACATTTCAGTACAAAACGAGAATTGTGTATCAAGCCTTTCTGGATCTATTATTATTGCATCAGTTGTTGGAACTCCCCCAATAAAATACTATTGGAATAATGGTTTAACCACCTCTGGATTAGCAAATGTTTCATCAGGCAACTATTCATTGACAATTTCTGGAAATGGAGATTGCCCTTTAATATCATCATTTACTGTATATAAAGATAGTGTCAAGTATACGATGAAAGATTTAAGTTGTTTTGGCAATCAAGGGGCAATTGAACTTCAGATTTTAAAAGGGAATAGCCCTTTCTTTGTTGAGATATCAAATATTTCAAATTCTTTATTAGGTTCAAGACTAAGTGTTTCCGGACTACCTTATAAAAAACAACTACTTAGGATAACAGATAACAAAAACTGTTCTATTCATGATTCTGTTAATTTAATAGCTCCAATTAGAGATATTGTCAATGTTACCTCATTTGACGATTCATTAAATACAAAAGAAATTGAAGGTAGATTAAATGTCAGTATTTCAGGTTTTAATCAACCTTATTTAATCAGTATTGAAATGGAAACTATTGTAGGACAAAATTTTGCTGTTTTTAAAGATTTACCTTCCAAAGAATATAATGTAAGGGTAAAAAATAAAAATGAATGCATAATAGTTAATAATTATACTATAAAAAGCATCGAAAAATTGAGTGTAATTGATAAAAACAAAAATGAAAATGATTTCATAGTTTGCCCCAACCCATCTATGGGAGATTTTAGTATTGAGGGTCGATTACCTGAGAATAGTATCATGTACATTTACGATATGACAGGCAAACTAATGGATTTGTATGAAGGTCAAATTAAGAAAATTACTATAAATCGAAGTGGACAATATTTAATGAAAATTGTAGCTGGCAAATCAATTTACAATCAGAAACTAACAGTGGAATAATTTCAAACTTGAAGTAAAAGATATTTTTGTTCTAATTTAATAACTCATTTTTTATTATAACAAACAACGATGAAGGGTTTAATTCAAATGTGATGTTTTTAATAAATATGTCAAAGAGAAATTAAACTTCTGATTTATCTATTAAAACAATTTAATTTCCAATCCAAAACTCAATTTTTACATTTTTGGTCTTAGTTTCTAACCTAAAAGCAATTACTAATTAGTTAATGATATTACAAATTTTTGATTTCAAAATTATTGTTTGTATTGGTGACCTCAAAAAGGCGATAATTGTGTTTGGGTGTACCACCAACCACAGTGAGTTAGAGAAGAATGAAGTAAAATAAAAAAAAGCAGGGTCAATTTACACAATTGCCCTGCTTTTTCAAATATCCAACAACAAAAATCTAGTCTTCTTTATTACCGAAAAGCAAATTGGTACGATAAACTGCTTTTTTAATTTCTTCTCTACGTGTAATAGATGGTTTTTCGAAAGCTTGTCTTTTTCTTAGTTCTTTCAAAACACCTGTTTTTTCAAATTTCTTTTTAAAGCGTTTTAGTGCTTTATCAATGTTTTCGTTTTCTTTAATATCAATGTATAACATGACTATTTTTATATTATTATTCTACAGATGAAACAGTTTCGGTACTTTCAACAACTTCGTCAGACTCTTCCTTATCGGAAACAATGTCTTTTTCCATTTTACGTTCATTTAATCCTTCTTCAATGGCTCTTGAAATAGCAGCAGTTATGATTGCAATTGATTTGTATGCATCATCGTTGGCTGGAATTGGATAATCAACCACACCCGGATCAGAATTAGTATCAACAATAGCTATCACTGGAATTCCTAATCTGTGTGCTTCAGAAATGGATAAATGTTCTTTTTTAACATCTACTACAAAAAGCGCTGCAGGCAAACGAGTTTGATCGGCAATACCACCAAGGATACGGTTAAGCTTATCCTTTTCGCGGTTGATCATTAATTTTTCTTTTTTAGTGATCGTAGCATATGTTTCTTCCTTCATCATACGATCAAGGGTAGACATTTTTTTCAAAGATTTTCTGATTGTGGCGAAGTTGGTAAGCATACCTCCTAACCATCTTTCAGTAACATACGGCATTTTGTGCTTTTCAGCTTCTTTCTCAATAACTTCTTTTGCTTGTTTTTTGGTAGCAACAAACATTATTTTTCTGCCCGATTTCACAATGCCTTTTACCGCATTGCAAGCCTCATCTAAACAAGCTAATGTTTTGTTTAGGTCAATAAGGTGAATGCCATTTTTCTCCATGAAAATGTATGGAGCCATTTTCGGATGCCATTTGCTGGTTAAGTGACCAAAATGCACACCTGCATCTAACAACTCTTGATATTGAATATTTGCCATATATTTTATTGCTGATTTTTCTTCTGATTGACTAACGTTTAACCCACTGGAATCTCCTTCTTGCTTTTCTACGACCCGGTTTTTTTCTTTCAACCATACGTGAGTCACGAGTAAGTAAGCTTTGCTTTTTCAATGCCGGTTTGTCTTCAGGTGCAACTTCTACTAATGCACGTGCTACAGCATGACGGACAGCCTCTGCCTGACCTGTAATACCACCACCTTTAACATTTACCTCTATATCAAAATTTCCTATTTTTTCAGAAATTGTAAGTGGTTGATTAATTACAATTCTTTTAAGTTCTGAAGGAAAGTATTCTTCAAATTTACGTCCATTTACAACAATATTGCCTGAACCACTTTTTAAATAAATACGGGCTACCGATGTTTTTCTTCTTCCTATTGTATTTGTGATGCTCATCTTTTATAAGTTGACGTTTTGAGGATTTTGTGCGGCATGTGGATGTTGACTTCCTTCGTATACATAAAGGTTAGTAAAAAGTTGACGTCCAAGTCTGTTTTTAGGCAACATACGTTTAACTGCCATCTCTACCAATCTTCTTGGATTTTTTTGCATGATTTCAGCAGGAGTAGCGAAACGTTGTCCACCAGGATATCCTGTATATCTTACGTGTTGTCTTTCGGTCATTTTTTTGCCGGTAAGTCTTACTTTCTCAGCATTGATTACGATTACATTATCTCCACAATCAACGAAAGGAGTATATGAAGGCTTGGTTTTGCCTCTTAATATTTTTGCAACATTGCTACTTAAGCGACCTAGTATTGCAGCTTCTGCATCCACCACTACCCAACCTTTGTTTGCGGTTGCATCGTTCACGAATTTGGTCTTATAACTTTGGATATCCACTTTACCGATATTTAATGTTTTTTCAGTCCTTTTTTAAAAAGGGTCACAAAGGTAGAGATTAATTTTTGAAATGACAAAAATGAATTAGAAAAAATATTTAGCATTATTTATTAGTTTTGCAAAGATAAAAAGCGAAACCGATTAATAATACAAACCATTGATAAACAGAATATTAATATTGATAACTTTTATAGCAACTCAATATACAATTGCTCAAGTAACAAAAAAAAACAGTACTTCTGATCCGGAATTGATAAAATTATTACCCGTATTTACCAGTACATCATCAGTATTAATTCCTATAGATAAAAAAATTCCTGAATCGTTAGTTTTTGCTAAAACCTCATATATAATTGACTCCATTGCATCCATGAACAAAAAATTGAAATTCATGCAAGGGTATCGTATTTTGGTTTATTCCGGTACTGATAAAGAAGAAGCAAATTTGGTTAAGGAAAAAATATACAAAAAACTACCTATGGCCGATATTTATTCCTCATACAAACAACCTACTTATAGGATAAAACTAGGTGATTATCACGAAAAGCTTGATGCAGAACGGATTATTGCCAAAATTTTGAAATGGGACTTGCCTGCTGCCATAGTAATTCAGGATAATATTGTAATAAAAAGAAAATGACCGTTGAAGTTGTAAAGTCGCTTGCACAAAAATACAAAAATGAAGTAATTGACTACAGAAGGCATTTGCATGCGCATCCCGAATTGTCATTTGAAGAATATGAAACTTCAAAGTATATTCAATTACAACTTGAAAAAATAGGTTTAAGTCCGAAAACCGGAATAGCAGGCACTGGGTTAGTAGTAGAAATTGAAGGTAAAAACAATCATTCCAAAACTTTTGCACTTAGAGCAGATATTGATGCATTACCCATTTCTGAAAAAAATGAAAAAGATTATACTTCGAAAAATGTAGGCGTAATGCATGCTTGCGGACATGATGTACACACATCTTCTTTATTAGGATGCGCTCATATTTTGAATGAATTAAAAAATGAGTTTGAAGGAACTGTTCGTTTGATATTTCAACCCGGGGAAGAAAAATCGCCTGGTGGTGCTTCGTTGATGATTAAAGAAGGTGTGCTCGAAAATCCAAAACCGATTGGCATTATTGGTCAACACGTAATGCCTCAGCTGGAAGTCGGCAAATTTGGTTTTAGAGAAGGTGTGTATATGGCTAGTGCTGATGAAATATATCTGAAAATAACCGGTAAAGGTGGCCATGCAGCGGTGCCTGAAAACAATATTGACCCCATTCTTATTACTTCTCATATAATAATAGCACTGCAACAAATAGTAAGTCGTAATGCCAGTCCGAAAGTTCCCACTGTACTGTCATTTGGAAAACTTACAGCAAACGGGGCAACTAATGTGATTCCCAACGAAGTGTTTGTTGAAGGGACACTCAGGACCATGAATGAACAATGGCGCAAGGATGCAAAAGATAAAATTGTAAAAATTGCTACTTCACTCGCTGAAGGAATGGGTGGAAGCTGCGAAGTTCGATTTGCAGATGGATATCCATATCTGGAAAACAATCCTGAATTAACTCAAAGAATGAGGAAATATGCCGAAGCGTACATTGGGTCTGAAAATGTTGTAAACTTAGACTTGTGGATGGCAGCTGAGGATTTTGCATTTTATACCCACTACGTGGATGCATGCTTTTACAGATTAGGCGTTCGAAATGAAGCAAAAGGTATAACTTCATTAGTTCATACACCTACTTTTGATATTGATGAAGATGCGCTTGAGCTTGGAAGTGGAATGATGGCCTGGCTGGCAATCAATGAATTATCACAAAAGCAACTTAAAACAAACGAGCGACCTTGAACCCTTATGTTGATTCAAAACCGCTCGTTCAACGAATTATAGTGTAATTTGCGTTGTTACAAATAATTAAGCCAATACCGTGCCAAACTACTTATAAGTTACTATAATTTCAAAATTTATTTATAATTTACTTGAACTTTGTTAACGCCTACCATTCCAACACTCGAATAAACCGCATAATCACTTTGTTCGACCCTTTTAGTGATAAATTGGACCGGTTTACCGTTCATCATAAAAGAATCAGCTTTTTTACCAGTTGGAAGTAATATTTCCAAATTGGTATCGGCACCTGAACCGGTATATTCAATTTCAATAGCTGTTCCGGTGTTTTTATAAATATATGAAAGATATCCACCTGAAGCTTCATATTTGATGGTAGCGTTGGCTTCTTTTTCATTGGCAGCTTCCCACCGTGGTGCTAGCAATGATTTAGAGAACGTAACATCCAAATCTTTAACACCAGCCAAACCTTCAATTAATCCATATCCAACCGCAGCTGCACCCCAACGATCAGGAATACCAAATGATACATCACCTGCAGCAAAATAAGGATCCTGATCACTCAATGTGATGCCTCCGATAAACCATTTTTCTTTGTTATCTTTCAGAAGCTCAAATTCCAAACTTGCAATTTCTTTTTCAGGGTTTGGATTTCTTAACCCATAAATACCCATTCCTACTCTTAACGATTTTCCATTAGGCACACTAAAGGCTACTTTCCAATTAGGTCTATCCGTTGGGTACCACCAGTTGTCAATTTTTCCATCAAGCATATAATCATTATAAGAGGTGCCATCCGAATATTTAATTGTAGCATATCCCACCATAGAGTTACGAGAACGAGAATGTAAAAGATATATCGTTTTGGCTTTCTTACCTACTTTTACTACACCTTTGGAGGTATATCCCTTGTCATTGGAAATAATTAAGACAGATTTTCTTCCATTTGTTGCAGGATCAACAATTTCAAATGGTATATCTCTGAATGTTTGAGAACCCAAAGGCATATTTTTCATATCATTGATATCCCCTTCCCCACTCCATCCGGGTACTCCTGGTGCGCCTTTGTTTACAATGTCGGCATTGGCAGCCTCTTTAAGACTAATTGGGTTAAATATTGCTTTAGGCACATCTATTTTTGCTCCCTTGAATGTACAATCCAAATATCCGTTATGTTTCTTACCTATCTCCAATACACGACCTAAGATATCTGCTCCATAAGATTCAAAACCATGTTCAAATGCTCCATGGGCCAATTCTCCGGCAACAATGGTGATTACTCCGCCATTCATATATTCATAATTACCATTATCGCTACCATAACCATTTTCAAAAATAGGATATATCGTATACCACTCACCGGGAGACCCTACCGGAAGGTTTTTCTTAATATCTAAATAGGTTTTTATTATTGCGACTGCTTGTTCATGTGTAACGCCTCTGTTTAATGCATATGCATTTGACAATGAAACTTGTTTGGAAGGGTCTGTTTTGCCTATATCTCTTTTTGACCAAAAATCATCTTTTTCAGGGACATAGTGCGTATAGAACTTGCCATTCCATGCGAGTTTGTCCAATCTTTCTTTGAAATCCATTCCTATTTTCAACCACTCATTTGATTCCTCCTTTCGGCCTAGTGTTGCCAACATTTCAGAAATATATTTGCATCCTGCAATGAAACCTGTATTGTCGCCATGCATGACACCAAAGTCGTTTTTGTCAGGATCAATGCACTGTGCTGAACCATAGCCGGTTTGGCGTGCGTCATATTCATGTACAAAATCCCACGTATCAATAGTAAATCCTCTTTTGATCAATTTGTATTTCTCAGACCATCTATATCGGTCTTTCATACAATATCTCATTGCTTTGATGGCACTATCAATTCCTTTGGACATCCATTCATTGTCACCGCATGCTTTCCAACTTACATACAAACATTCGACAAATAGATATTCCACATCAGCTTCAACCGGCTGACGTTTGAATTCGTAATTTCCGTTTTCAATAACTCTGATAAAATCGCCATGATCTTTCCCTAGCACACTTTCCCACCAATTGGGTTCAGGTGTACGCTTGTAAATATTGTCCCATATCATACCATCTTCTCTTTGCGAATTGGCATATAAATCAAATCCATCCTTTACCGCAGGATGAAAATATTTCATCATTTTGAGTGTATGCGTGTGGTCGCGTATCCAACCTACAAATACTGTATAAATACGATTGTTGTATCGGAAGCTTGAGGTTTCGCCCCATTCACCTACTAAAGACCATTGAACAATTCTTAAAAGTTCATCAAATTTCCCTGACTTATCTTTAATTTCGGTTTTGGTATCAACTTTGAATCCAATCAGATCCAATGTTTTGCCCGAAGTATCTTCCAAAGAAATGGAATGAAAACCCAAAGCCCCACCTATTTTGAATTCAAATGCTTTTAAAGAAGAGTTTGACTTAGCATAAATTCGTGATTGAGCATCACGAATAACAAAAGTTCCACCTACAGTTGATGATACTTTCACTGTACTCAATGGACTCAAAATGGATCCGGATATATATCCATTAATAGACAAATTGCCATTGGCGCTTTTTCCTGATGCTGCGCTTTCGGCTATCTGGGCAATGGATGTTAGACCCAATGTACCAATACTTCCAATGGTGGCAGTCTTAATAAAGGACCGTCTGTTTTCCTTTTTCAAATTCATATTAGTTTATTTTTTTTAAAGTAGTTAAATATTCAACCAAATCAACCAATTCTTGTTCAGTCATGGCACCATACAAACTTGGCATTAAGGATTTTTCCATTTTCTTTTTATCAGCAATTTCTGATTTCTTGAAAGAAGTGATTGTACCACCCATCATTTTCAAATCCAAATCAGCTTCTGTTTCGCTAATAATGATACCTGCACCACCACCACCTTCTTTTTTCTTGATTATATAACCTTCATAACCAAAACTCACTCCTGCATCCGGCATTAATATAGCCATATATAGTCCATCTCTACCAAATTTGCTTCCAATTTCGGATAGTCCGGGACCGAAATCAACACCTTTGCCATTGACCATATGGCAGGTCATGCAATTCTTTTTGTAAACCAGAATACCATTTTCAACATTTCCTTTTTTGAGAGACAGTTGATTAATAGAAGGAAGCGGTTTTTCGTTCATTTCAGGCATTTTGATCAATTTGGCTGCTTCCTCGCGCATAACAGGTCTGTCGGCATTAATAAATAGATTAGCAATAGCCGGTTCCAGTGCCTTTGGAAGTTTTCCTTTACGAACAAATTCAAGCAAATAATCTTGGCCATCCCATCCCCAACTAAATGAGTTAATTACTGCTTTCTTTACATCGTTTGATATTTTATCATCAGTTAATATACCTACCTTAAATTCAAGAACCTCTTTGCTTTCAGTATAAATCATCGATTCCAAAACCTTGATTTGCTCGTTGATTGGCTTCGTTTTGACACATTCTTTAATCAGATTCAATCCATCCACAGCCACCAAGGATTTCATGGCATTTTGGACCATTGGTTTCTCAGGATGAGTAACAATTATATTGTATAACTCTGATGCCTGATCTTTGAGTTGAAATTTGCCAACTATTTGGAGGTATTCAGCCGTTCCTTTTACAAGTTGAAGTCGATTATAAACAATGTCTCTAAGTTTTGCCGATCGTTGAATATCAAATGCAGACATTGCATTTACACTTATTCTAAGAATTTCGTTTTTATTGGGTCCTTCAACATCTAATAGTTTGAGAAGCAAATCACTTTTGGGTGTCCCTTCTTTTTGAAAGTCTAACGCCCTGAAGAATTTATTAATTTCATTTATTGAGGTATTTGGATCAGACATTATTTTGAAATAATAAGGCAAAACTTCTGTTGAACGCGTTCTCCATATAATATCTCTTCCTACTTCGTTGTTCCAATTGTCTCCAATTTTAGATTTCCAAGCCTTAAAAAATTCATCCGGATGTGTATCTGAACCAATTCCCAAGGCTTCCAAATACCAGCGGTCATTGCCTTTATAATTCATTGCTAAATCGACCAAAAGCTGAATAGAAGCATCCGTTAACGGGGCGTATCGAGTTGCAATGGCCAATTCTCTATTTACGGAAGAATTGTTAAGTTTAATTAGTGAAGAAATCACCGGAATTGGGTCAGAAAATGACTGTCGGGCCATTTTTATGGCCGCAATTTTGACGTTAATATCCGCATCATTTAATGCCTTTTTGATGTAATCTTGTCCAATTCCATCCAATTTTGAAAGAAACCAATATGCCCTAGCTCTTACTCTTGGATTTGGAGATTTCAATAAAGCGGAAACATATTTTTCGGACTTTGCACCTTGCTTTTTGAGCTGATCCCAAGCCAAATATCTGGTTGCCATATTTGGACTAGCCAATGCTTCAGCAGCTTGGTCAAGTTTAGAGAAATCAGGCATGGCATATTTGCCATTTGGAACAACTTTGTTGTCAACTTTAAAAATACGACCTTGATCCAAATCACCTCTTTGATGGCCACCAACACCCGGATCGTACCAATCAGCAACTATTAGTGAACCATCAGGAGCAACAGTGAGGTCAGATGGGCGGAACCAATCATCTCGGCCTTCAACTAAATTTTTTATAGTCGCTTTATATCCGGCACCGTCGGGTTGGATTGGATAAGCCCTTACCACTTTAGGACCTGCATCGGTGTGAATGACTTGATTGTGGAAACCTTTTGGCAAACGAGTGCCTTCATATACAATAATTCCTGTGGGTGATCCGGCACCGGTTATCAACATATTTGGGACTACACCGGGATCATTCTGATGCCAATGTCTGCGTGGAATTTCTGTTTCCATGTTATTTCGATACGATTGCCATCCTGCACCAGTTATTTCATCCTGGTAACCATAATTTCCAAATTCCATCACATAATTAATCCTTACCGCTTTATTGCCATCATCATCATTATCGGATTGCCATAAATTGCCAAAAGCATCGACGGCTACTTCATAGTTATTTCTAAAATTATGTGCTAAAACTTCTACCTCTGAGCCGTCAAAGTTGCATCTGAAAATCATTCCTTGTTTGAAAGCTTTACCTTTGCCGGATACTGTGTTTCCGTATTTGTCAATTACTTGGTTACCGTTTTTGTCCAAAAGCTTACCTCCTTCATTCCCATAATTGAAATATAATTTCCCATCCGGACCAAACACAACAGCATGAACTGCGTGGTCATGTTGGAAACCGCCAATTCCTTTAAACAATACTTCCTTTTTATCGGCTTCATCATCCCCATTTTCATCTGTCAGAATAAATATTTCGGGGCTGCACGATATAATCACTTTATTGCCCAACACACAAATTCCCAATGCAGCGTTAACTTCAGGTCCCTGGAAAAACACTTTTTGTTTGTCAGCAACATTGTCTCCATCGGTGTCTTCGAGTATCAAAATGCGATCTCCGGCACCTTTAACTTTAGCTCCCGGGTTGTGCATAGGTCGGTAATTAAAACCTTCACATATCCACACTCTTCCTTTTGCATCTACGTCAATATCGGTTGGATTTGTAAGCATTGGTTCAGATGCAAACAAATTAGCTTTAAGAGAATCGTTCACAATCAAACCTGAAAGTGCGTTTTCCGGTTTGCGCTTTTGTTCGTTGCTTAGTTTGAAATATGAACTATCTCCCTCAATACTTTTAAAAAATCCGGATGCAAGTGGATTTTTGAAAGCAGAAATATAAAGGAATAATGAAAGTAATGAGATGATAATTAAGGTTTTATGCTTGTTGATATTCATTTGAGAAAATAATTAAAATGCGTCTGAAATTCTATATGCTTCGATTAATGCCAATTCTCCTTCTTTACCCGGTTTTGAATTGCCATGTTCCATTCCAAGGATGCCTTTGAATTCTTTTTGGTAAATGTTTTTGAAAATGTTTTTATAGTTGATTTCGCCTGATGTAGGTTCATTTCGACCTGGATTATCCCCTATTTGAATATATGCAATTTCGTCCCATGTCAAATTCATGTTGTTAATGATATGGCCTTCATTTTTTTGCATGTGATATATATCAAAGAGCAATTTGCAAGAAGGGCTTTTAACCGCTTTACAGATCATAAACGTTTGGTCTGAATTTCGAAGAAACAAATCGGGTGTATCGCTTAAAGGCTCCAATACCATTACCAAACCATGCGGCTCAAAAATATCACAAGCTCTTCGGAGCGTATCAATCACATTTGATGTTTGGATTCCGATGGGCAAATCGCGACTAAAAAAACCAGGTACAACGGTCATCCATTTGGCATTCACGCGTTTGGCTACCTCTACAGCAGATTTGCAGGAAGCTAAAAACTGATCTCTGAATTCGGGTTTTCCGGTAGTAAGCGTTGGTTTCCATGCCGTACTCATATTAACTACGAATACACCCATTTTCATATTTAATCTTGTTAATTCAGCACCTATTTTATTTTGCAATTCGATAGGCTTATCGGGCATTCCATTGTCTTCCAGGGCAGTGAACCCTTGATCGGCCATAAACTTAAGCTGATCAATTACGTCTTTACCTGCATGACTTTCGAACATACCGAAATGAGGTGCATAATTGAGCTTGAATGAGATTTTGCTCTCCTTTTTTAATTCTTGACTTTGAGCTAATGTTTCAAAAGCAGTTAAGCCGAGTGCACCGGTAGCTACTGTATTTTTAATAAATGATCTTCTTATCATGTAAATGTTAATTAATTATACTAAAAAAATATTTGAAAACATGTAATTGAAATTGGCTGATATTAATAACATTAGAAACTTTTTAATCTACCAAAACTATAACTTTAATCTTAATAAATACAATTACAAAAACGTTTATTTTTAACAATTTGGGAGATTTAAATTCAATTCTTCTAATCGAAAACAATTATAAAATCGTGAGAATTTATAGCTATAAATGATTTCATTACAAATAAATGATTTTATTCATAATACGCTATTTAACTTCAAAATAAATATAAATATTTTTATGGGAAATATAATTATTATGCGGTTTGAATTACTTTGACAATTATACTAATAATGAATATTGTATAATTTCATTGTTAATAATAAATGGAAAAGTGCCTACCTGGAATTAATAAAAATCAAAATCCTCGAGTACAAAATAAGTTGGACTAAAACTTAACAAACACCTTCATTAAAAGTATAAAGGTGTTTAGGTTTACAAAGTTATTATTTGATATAAGACAATCCTTCAAGAGCCGACTTATCATTGGGGCTGTATAGCAATACTTTATTAAATATAATACGAGCATCGTTTTTATTGCCTAGAAAAAAATTTGTCCATGCGCTCATTAACATATTATTGTAATCAAATGGGTACAAGTTCAATGAAATGTCAAAGTATTTTTTTGCACTTACATAATCTTTACGATAATAATATATCATTCCTAATTGATAATGAGCGGACGAATTTTTTGGATCCAGGCGAATAATGGCTTGATAGCTTTTTTCGACATCGTTCCACTTTTCAAGAACGGTATAAGGCGTGATTATTGCCCAAATTGGCTCTGTAGCTGCCGGATACAATGCAATTGCTTTTTGATAATAAGCGATAGATTCCTTATACCGACCCGACATATAATTGAGCCAGCCCAATCTGAGATTCGTTTCATATGAGGTTTCAGAATAATTGGAAACAAGTGTTGCAATTGCCGCATCATAATTTTTATTGTATTCATATTCATATGACTGGCTGAAAGCCTTCATAAGGTTTTTTTCTTGAGCCAATGTGCTCAATGCGAATAATACAATAGCGATTTTTAAAGATTGTTTTAGAAGTTCCATTTTAATGTAGTGGTTAAGAAGTAATTGGTGTAAATATAATTTCGCGTTTTATACGTAATAGGGTTATCATAATAAATATGCATTCCTTCATAAGAGTGAACTCTGAAAGTTGGCACAATTTCTAAATTTTTAAGGTAAAAATGCCATTCTAAGTTCAAAATACTTGAGATTTTATCAGCTGAATTATAAGTGCTGAAACCCAAATCTGTAATATAATTCAAGTGATTTCCAAAAGACAAACTATAATAGTACCACCACCAATTAAAAGCTTTACCACCGAAATAAATATTATTGACATTTTGAGAGTTTGTATTATTTAAAATTTGAGCATTAGAATAACCAAAGTACAAATGCTGATTCCCTTTCGGAAAAAGAGTTATTCCTATTTCTTCTTGAATTTGACTGGAATTGTTAAAATTACTTGTTGCAAAAGCGAGACTTGGTTTGAAAATTCCAAACTGTTTGATGATTCGTGCAGATAATGAAAAATTACTTGTATTTGTTGTGGCAGGACTAAATGAATATCCTGAAATATAATTATAAGTGGTGTTAATTGTAGAATAAGATTGATTGTAATAAGCTACACCACCTCCAATATTCCACCCTGATCTAAATTGGTAAAAAGCACCAAAATTACATTGGTATTGATTATTATTGAATGTTTGGTCTGTGTTTTTTAGAGTTGTTCTAATAATAGTACGACTAGTTATATTAAACACAGATAATCCGTACATTAAATGAAATCTATTTTTGATTTTATGTTGTAAAAAAGCATTTACAAAATTATTCTTCCCTTGAAAAGTTATTTGATTATATAAATCTGTAGCAGCTTTATTATATGAATCTTGTAAGAGGGCAATATTATCATTTAATGTAATACCCCCACCTACTGCTACAACTTCAATGATTTTTGGTTTATACTTGATTTTATTTTGTAGATTCTTTGAAAAGGAGGTAGCCCAGTCATTTGCATCTTCAGTTCTCCCTGAAAACATATATGAATAATACAAATACTCCTGTACCGTTTCATCCGCAGGATTCATGGAAATAGCTTTTTCAAAATGTGGAATTGCCTTAACATAATTTTTATTTTCATAATATGCGATTCCGATTCGCATACGCAAATAATAGAAATCGATCTCCTGTTCCAATGCTAGCTTTCCAGTAAAAATTACATTTTTATAATCGTTATTGATATAATAATAGTAGGTCAAACTATCCGCAGACCTATAGGTCAATTCTTGCGCTTTTGAAAATAATTGTACGAGAAACAGTATAATCAATAAACGCATGAATAGGTCTCGGATTTGTTATTTTGAATTATTGAAAATGACTTCAATTTATTGCTTTTGAGTTCTATACTGAAATTAAGGGATTTAGTTTTTTTGTTTAATGTATAGGATTGAACAGCAGATGAAATTCTTATATATTGAGGCGCATAAATATTATCAGCAGACTCAAATTTTGATGTGTAAACGGCTTTGTTAAACAAATAAAACGGGGCTACAAAGTCTTGAAAGAACTGAACTGATTTATTGTTAAAATGAATCAAAGGTACATTATCCGTTACTTCTATGCTATCATAATATCCAAGCAATATTCGGTAAGCAGCCAGATAATATTTGAATAAGAGTGACGATTTATCTCCTTCAAAATCAGTAAAATAAAACATTACGCCATCATACACATAATATGCAACTGACTTCGTGCTGTTACACATTATGTAGGTTCGATTCCAGGCATCTGTAAACACCTCCCACTTAATTATTGATTGATCCTTCTCGTTTTTCCATTCCAATACATAACCCGGATACAAAGCGAAACCAATAACCAGTAATTCATTTACTTGCACATTACTTATATGCGAACCTTCAATTGGCACCTCAGAAATGTGCAATCGCTTTTGCATGCCATTTCTTTCAATAAAATAAGAAATTGGATAAGAAAAGGTCTTAGCTCCTACATAGGGCACTGTTTGATATTGAAAATGGATATGCGGTTCAGGAGAACGACCTGAATTACCACAAGTTGCCAATGGTGTGCCTTTGGTCACATACTGACCAATGAACACTTTAAAAGAGTCCTTTTTAATATGACTAATTTGCGAATACAATCCATTCAAATGATTCATAATCAAAGTGTTTCCCCAATTATGTTCGGTATTAACTTCCCCTACATCGTTATCCTCCACATTATTGATTATATCATAAATATATCCGTCAAACGGGGCAATAATTTCTTTATTGTAACAATAAAAGTGTTCCAAACTTGTGGCAGGATAGCGATATGTATTAGATTTTGAGTCTACAATTACAAAATCCAAAGCTTTACCCCAATCGCCCAAATGTGTAATTTTGCCATCATAACCCTGACTCACATACCACTCTCCCGAAAAAGGAAGTGAAACTTTATACAAATGCTCATTTTTGAATCTTTGGATAGAATTTAGAAACTTGTAAATTGTTTTTTCGGCTGAGAAATATTGAATAGTAGTCACTTGCAAAAACTTTTGCATCCATCTTTGGTTCAATGAATATAAAAAAGATATGCATAATAAGCTGAACGACAATGAGTAAGCTTTCAATTGAAACACGCCTAATATTTTGCTTAATGACATCAACAGCAACATCAAAATTGGCGTAAGAACTACAACAGCCACATAACTGTACTTATTCGGTATCAGAAAAAAACAACCAACACTAATGGCAAGGAAAATAAAATTGGCGCCTAACAAATTGTAATTCAAATCATTAAGATCGGCACCAAGCAAAGAGTAGAAAAAATATGCTGAAAATAACCCTACAATACTTAAAGAAAATGCAATTCGCGAAAAATATAAAATACAACCGGCTATCATTATCCCGCCCAAAACACTGCTCTGAAAGAATGTTCCGGAAAGCGTTTTGAAATAATAATAAGCAAAAGGAAAAAAATCCCAATTATCGGCAACATGCACGATTTGATACCAAATTGAGGATTCGTTTCGTGCAAGTTCATTAAATGCAAAAACATGATTTTCATCCAATTTGATAAAACTCAAATTGCTCGATGAAAGCGAAACCATCCAATACGTAATTAAAAAAGGCAATGAAAGAAAAGGCAAATTCAAAGGAGTTAGCACACCTTTAAGAAGTGATGTTACAAGTAACAAAACCAAAATTGCCGTTAGAAAAAGCAAAACAAATGGGAAATTGAATGCATAATCATAACCCATTGACAATCCAAACAATAATGCATTAAACCCAAATGTTCCTGTGCGGATTTCTTCGTGATTATAACCCAAAAAAAAGGCTATAAAATTAACAACCAGCACGGACACCAATCCACAAATCCCTATTGAAGGACTAAAAAAAGTAACTATCATTATAACAACAGCCAATACATTGTTCAACGAAAAAAATATAAGGCTATAACTGTTCAAAAGGCTTTGCAGCCAAAAATTAGCTTTTAATTCTTTTGAAAGAGAAGGCAATTCAGTGTCTATTGTAATTTTGTATTGGATTCAAAAGTATGATTAAAGTTTAATTGTGTAAAAAATACACGAGCAAAAATTGAAAATAAAATTAATTAGGGAAATAAACCTTGCTTACCTTTGATTTACGATTGAAGATTAAAGATTTTTGATTTAGGATGTTATTTAAAAAATTAAATTGAGGAATGAGACTCAAAAGTAGGGGTATAAAAATTTGAAAAGCAATTTTTAAGATGATCATCTTTCAACATATTTGTACAACTTACCAACTGCGCACAATGGTATATTAGTCAGCCAATCTTGAGTACGATAATTTGACATTGAAACCCTAAATGCAGTCAGAGGCTTATATTTTTGACTATATATTTTTAAACTTTTTGCTTGCAAATTTTCCTCTGCCTTAACTTCAATAGGCCATATATTGCCTTTGTAGTCAATCATAAAATCAATTTCTGATTGTAAATCCACAGGTGACCAATAATAAATTTCTGATATACCTTGAGCCTTTAACTGCTGCAATACATATTGCTCCGTAATACTTCCTTTGAATTCCGAAATTGAATTGTTTTTAATAACCATTTGGGAAGCATCTATTTTTACCATAGCTCCTAAAATCCCCACATCTAAAACAAATAACTTGAATGAATCGAATTGCTCGTATATTTTTAATGGTGATTTTGGTGTGGAAATTTTATTCACTTTTAATACTAACCCGGCATCAATAAGCCAATTTAATGCCAATTCATAATCTTTGGCACGAGTACCTGATTTTACTGCACTATAAATAAACCGCTTATTTTCTTTTGCCAATTGAGAAGGAATTGAATCCCATAACATACGCATTCTGGGAACGATACTTGCTGGAGCATGTTTTGCAAAATCGTATTGATACGTTTGCAATATATTTTGTTGCACTTCTCTTACTTTTATTAAATCATTTGACTCTACATAAGTTCGAACCGCTTCCGGCATACCACCTACATAATAATACATACGCAAATAATCTTGAATTTTTGAATGAAAAAGATTCAAATTATCCCATTTCATATTTTCAATTACATTTTTTAACACCTCCTGACCAATTGCTTCAAGAAATTCTAAAAAATCCAAAGGAAATAAGTTCAAAAACTCAACTTTACCAACTGGAAATGAACTATTTGCACCAATTGAAATCCCTAATAACGAACCAGCACATGCGATATGAAATTCCGGTGCATTTTCATAAAAATACTTCAATGCCGTAATTGCTTGTGGAACTTCTTGAATTTCGTCAAAAATAATTAAGGTTGATTTTTCTTTCGGGATTATGCCTGTTTCTACTTGTATTGCAGTTAATATTTTGTGCAAGTCAAAACCTTCACTAAATACATTGCGCATAATAGTGCTGGATTCAAAATTGATATATGCAAAGTTTTCAAATTTTGTTTTGCCAATTTCTTTTAGAATCCATGTCTTACCTACTTGACGTGCGCCATTGATTATCAATGGTTTTCTGTCTTTTTTTGTGCACCAATTTGAAATTTGTTGCGAAAGTCGTCTGTTCATATGTGCAAATATAACACAAACACGTACGACTTTATGCAATTTTTAACACTTTTCCGTAGGACTTTTGATGTAATTAGGGAAATATTACATATTTACGATTGAAGATCAACTATTTTTGATTTAAGATATCATAGAAATTACACTTAAAACCTGAACACTCTGAACCTTAACACGTCAATACTTCAAAACGTCAACACCTCAAAACATCTTTTAGTCAACACCTCAAAACATCAACACGTCAACACTTTTTCATTGTCATAATCCAAATATAATCTACTTTTATAAAAAATATCATAAACACAACCAATGGGCTCTACAGTCAACTTAAAGAATAAAATAAAAGAAGCAGTACAACACAAAGCATTTGTAAAAAACTATGTAACCTGGTTTGAAATACCTGCCTACAACCACTATAGAGCCGTTGCATTTTATAATTATATTTTCGGAATAGAAATGACTACCGTTGAACTTAATGGATACTATATGGGATTTTTTCCTGCCGAAAATGGCATAGGTGGTGCCATTGTTACCGGACAAGGTTGCGTGCCCAGCGAAACAGGACCATTGATTTACCTGAATGCAAATCCGGATTTGAACCATGCATTGGCAAGAGTTAATGAAGCCGGCGGAAGAGTAGTGGCAGCAAAAACTTATTTGGGTGAACAAGCAGGATACTTTGCGTTATTTATTGATTCAGAAGGAAATAGACTTGCTCTGCATTCAAAAAACTAAATGAATCAAAACATGAATTTGAAACATTATAATATCATTCAATTACGAATAGATCTTTGGAATGACCTTAAAGAGCAAAGTAATAATGCAATTCGAAACATTAATGAAAATGACCTTTATGTAAAAAAAATAAAAGAGTCATTAGATAATTTGTTAACCATAGAGCAATTTTTTTCCTTTCCGGGCGCATTATTGGTGAAACGATTAATCGATTCCGTTCAAAAAGGAGACCACAAATCCATTGGAAGTCAAGTAAATGATGTTGTGCACTTATTGGTTAGTGAAAGTTACAAAACACATCCCGAAATCATTGAGGGATTTCAAACCAATATCAATCAAAATGAGATCAGAAAAAACGGGCAATTAATTGCTGACAAAAAGAATTATTTTGAGGTATTATATGTAGAAGAACTATCTGAAAATGAAGAGATTTCATTAAAAAACAAAATCAAAAGTCTTATCGACCCTAAAGATAATTTAACCTATGACATCTTGGTTCAACGGTCATTTCAAGATGCGTTGATAAGCCTTTTTTTTAATTACAATATTCAAGTAGCGGTAATTAGGTATGCGCCTTTACGTTTATCAAAAAACATCAATGAACTCATTCGTCCATTTATTCAAAATGTACTCAAAATAGACATTAGCCAAGTAAAAGATGCGGAATTAGGCCCGTTATTGGGGAAATACATCCATCAGTTTCGACCGGAATTAGATATTTACTACATAACCGACGCGTCCCTTACCCATCTGGAAGACAGCACTTTGAAGGCTTTCAAAAGAATATTTTACCGAATGGAAGATATTCAGGAACTACATTTGTCCATAATAAGTGGAATTAATGAACGATATGAAACACCATTTTTTTCTGCACTTTTAGAATACAGTAAAAGGCCCACCACTGTGTTTCATGCATTACCCATATCGAGAGGTAATTCCGTATTCAAATCACGTTGGATTTCAGATTTTGGTGATTTCTATGGAAGAAATGTATTTCTGCCTGAAACCTCAGCTACCAATGGAGGATTGGATTCCTTGCTTCAACCCAAAGGCACATTAAAAAAAGCCCAACAAAAGGCAGCCAAGGCATATGGAGCTGAGCATAGTTTTTTTGTGACCAATGGCACTTCAACAGCAAACAAAATTGTGCAACAAGCACTTATTCAACCCGGAGATGTGGTGTTGGTCGATAGAGATTGTCACAAATCGCATCATTATGGTTTGGTACTTGCAGGTGCGTTTCCTGTGTACTTGGACTCCTATCCGATTGAAGAATATTCGATGTATGGAGCTGTACCTCTGAGTGTTATAAAAGAAAAATTACTCACTCTCAAGGCCGCAGGAAGACTTGATAAAGTAAAAATGATTCTCTTAACCAATTGTACATTTGATGGGTTGGTTTATAATGTTGAAAAAATAATGGAAGAAATCCTAGCCATAAAGCCTGATATGGTTTTTTTGTGGGATGAGGCTTGGTTTGCATTTGCAGGGTTCACTTACACATTCAAGCAACGAACAGGCATGTATGTAGCTCAAAAGTTATATGACAAGTACCGAAGTACTGCCTATGCCCAAATGTATAACGAGCACATTTCAAAACTCAAGCCAAAAGAATCCCCTACTCTTCCTGACCCGGACAAGGTTAAAATCAGAGTATATACGACACAAAGTATTCACAAAACACTTTCGAGTTTCAGACAAGGATCAATGATACACGTTTGGGATGAAGAATATAGCCTTAAAGTAGCGGATAGTTTCAGGGAAGCTTATATGACTCATACTTCCACCTCTCCCAATTACCAAATATTGGCATCCATGGACGTAGGCAGAAGGCAAGTTGAATTGGAGGGATACGAAATGGTAGAAAATAGTATTGAAATGGCTATGATTCTGCGATCTAAAGTGCAAAACCATCCCACATTAAGTAAATATTTTCATATTTTATCGGTAAAAGACATTATCCCTAAAAAGTATCGTGAGCATGGTTTGGACGATTATTTTTCACCGGAAACGGGATGGGCACGTATGGAAGAAGCCTGGGAAAAAGATGAATTTGTGCTTGATCCCACCAAAATAACCTTATCTGTAGGTAAAGCCGGAATATCCGGGGATGTGTTCAAAAATGAATACTTGATGGATAGATTTAATATTCAGATTAATAAAACATCGAGAAACACTGTTTTGTTAATGACCAATATAGGCACAACGCGTAGTAGTGTCACTTTTTTGATTAATGCACTTTTACAGATCGCCCATGAGTTGGATGAAAGCAATCGGTCACTTAATCGGAGAGAAGCCGAAATATCCAAAAAACACATTACTTCACTCATTAAGGATGTGCCTCCTCTACCCGATTTCAGCCATTTTCATACCTCATTTTTGGCAGCTCCCGGAGTACCCGGAGGCAATATCAGAGAGGCCTATTTTTTGGCTTACAATGAAGAAATGTGCAAATATATCCCTTTAAGTGAATGCCTTGATGCACTAAACAAAAAGGAAAACTTAGTATCTACTTCATTTGTAATTCCATACCCACCCGGATTTCCAATACTAGTTCCAGGGCAAGTAATTAGCGAAGGAATCATTCGTTTTATGATTGCATTAGATGTAAAAGAAATACATGGTTACCGAGCAGATTTGGGTTTGAAAATATTTACAGAAGAAGCATTGAACCGCAAAAACACCATTTCTGCAATGGGTGCAATGGCCATGATGAATGCTAAATCAAAATAACACAAAAAAAACACCTATAATATGAGCTTAGAAGCTGAAATCGCACACATCAGATCTCTTTTCAAATCCAATACAACCCCAATTTATTTCATAAGTGCCACTAATTTTAATTTACTTGGAATGGACGAGTGGATAAGCAACTTCAAATTCATTTGTCACATTGATAGCTTTGAAGGTGCACATCCAAATGTATTATCTCCTTCAATAGAAATTGAACATGAGGAATTTCAAAGTATAGAAGACATTAACAATTATTTGCTTCAACACCCAGAGGTCATCAATTATATCAAATCTAGAAGTGTAAATGGGAATGCTGGTAAAGTTGTGTTTTTAATGTTTGATTCTAAGACAGAACAATTGGCAAAACACTTGGGCCTTGAAGTATGTATGCCATCAGCTAATCTTCGTGAATATTTAGACAATAAAGTGAATACCAATAGAGTAGCCGAAAAAGCAGGTGTTGCATGTGTGCCATATGTACTTTCCAAAGTGAATGATTACAAACATTTGAGACAGGTTTCAAAAGACCTCGGTGAACAACTTGTGGTTCAAACTCCTTATGGTGATTCGGGTCATACCACTTTTTTCGTTTCCACAGAAGCTGATTTTGAACTTTACAAGAATGAAATTACCGCTGAGAAAGAGGTGAAAATTATGAAACGTATCAATTGCTATGGCACAGCTATCGAAGGATGTGTAACCAGCAATGGCACCATTGTGGGTCCATTGATGACAGAATTGGTTGGTTTTAAGGAACTTACGCCATACAAAGGGGGATGGTGTGGCAATGAATTATTTGCAAATGCATTCACTCCTGAAATAAGAGAAAAAGCCCACAACTACACCCAATTATTTGGCAATCAACTTCTTAAAGAAGGATATAAAGGATATTTCGAGCTTGACTTTTTGATTGATAAAGATAATGGAGCTATTTATTTGGGAGAATTAAATCCTCGCTTTTCAGGAGTTAGTTCTTTGACGAATCATGGACAGTTTGCTTATAATGATGTGCCATTGTTTTTGTTTCATTTATTGGAATGGATCAATATGCCTTATCATATTAATATTGAAGCACTTAACCAAAAGTGGAATACACAAAACAATATAGATAGCTGGAGCCAATTGGTGATAAAACATACCAAAAAGACTTTAGAATTTGTTATACAAGCACCTCAAACCGGCATCTGGGAAATTCAGAAAAATGGCAAGATAAAGTTTGAAAAAACAGATTTCAATAGGCTTTCTGTGTTAAGTGACAATACTGCCTTTTTTATGCAAATCACTCAGAAAGATGGCTATATGTATGAAGGTGCGGATCTGGGAATACTTGTGATGCGCGGCCGACAAATGTATGACGACTTTACACTTTCGGAAAGAGCCAAACGTTGGATAGCAGCTATCCGCAGTAATTATCAATCAGAAATAATTGATGGAGAATTATTGGATGAAGCTGGAATTGGTGGAGATTTTAAGGTGATGTAGAATTATCAATTAATTAATATTTAAAAATCCTTATAAAGGTTTTAAACCTTTATAAGGATGAATAATTGCTTTAAGATTCCATTTATCTTTGTCCAATGAACATATTACTTCAACCTGGCAAAATATACCATATTTATAACCATTCAGTAGGTGAAGCAAACTTATTCAGAAATGATAAAAACTTTGATTATTTCCTCAAAAAATATGCTCAATATATTTTTCCAATTTGTAAAACTTATGCCTATTGTTTAATGCCAAATCATTTTCATATTATGATAAGGGTAAATGAAGAAGAAGAATTAGATACATATTATCATCAACTTCAAAAAATCAAAGAAGAAAATAATCAACTTAAATCTAAGCCAAGTAAACCAAAAACGACTAACATAATAGACTATCCTGATTTTGTTATGCAGCAATTTCAAAATATGTTTAATGGTTATGCACAAGCGTATAATAAAATGTATAATAGAAAAGGCGCTTTATTTTTAGATTTTGTTAGGCGTAAAGAAATCTCTCACGAAAAATATTTTTCACATTTGGTATACTATATTCATAACAATCCTGTTCATCACAAATTCTGCAAAAATATTGAAGATTGGAAATACAGCTCATACCACGCAATTGTAGGAGATAAATACACTAAAATAGACAAAGAAGAGATTTTGAAATGGTTTGGAAGTATAGATTGGTTTAAAGAATTTCATGAAACTAAATACGACTCAGTTATATTCAAAGATTTCGATTTTTAAAGTTTAAACCATATAAAGGTTTTAAACTTTGATATGGTTTAAGTCAACAGTATATAAATCCAAATAATGGTTGTAAATAATATTTGTTTTAATTTTTATAGATTTGGTCTCTATCTATAAAAAATGAACATCGAAACTCAGAAACCAAAACCTGAATTAATAAGCGAATTTTTTGGGATGTTGACTTTGCAGCTCTTGACTACGACAAATATGCCAATTTTGTAATAGAGCGTGTGTTTGAACGTGGTGATGTAGATGATATCCGAAATTGCAGAAGATATTATGGAGAAGAAAAAGTAACATATGCTCTCTTAAACGCCAAATTTTTATCAGAAACAAGCATGTATCTTGCCAGTGAAGTTATTCAACGACCTTTAACAGATTTCAGATGTTACATACTCAGACAGTCGAACCCCACACCTTTTCCATACTGAAAAAAAACTTATGGAAATTAGTGAACTAAGTGATTTCTACTTGGTTGGTGGCACTGGTTTATCGCTGCTTTATTGGCATAGAATTTCAAAGGATTTAGATTTATTTAGCAATCAACCTTTTGAAAATGATGAAATTATAAATGGATTGAAAGTAAAATATAAAGAAAAATTCGAATATAGATCAACTAACTTAAATTTTGGCATCTTTGAATTTGTTGAAGGTGTGAAAGTAGATTTGGTTTTCTTCACTCACCCCTTAATAAAACCTACAATTGAAATACACGGAATCAGGGTGTTTTCTATAGAGGATATCATTGCCATGAATGTGCAGGCAGTTTTGGGTAGAGCCAAGAAAAAGGATTTCTGGGATATTGCAGAGCAGTTACAACATTTTTCTCTAGCGGACTTTATTCAGTTTCATAAACAAAAATATGCCACTCAAAACCTAATAATTACTGTCCCTCAGGCAATTACTTATTTTGCAGATGCAGAGGAAACCCCTGACCCAATTAGTCTTAAAGGTCAAACATGGGAAACAATTAAGCAAATTATTGGAAAAAAAGTGTCAGAATATTTATTATAAAATTTTAGGATCCATTATAATTTCCAGCTACACCAATATACTTTTAACTACTTTACCATGTACATCGGTGAGTCGGTAACGGCGACCTTGATGTTTGAAAGTTAGTTTTTCATGGTCGATGCCCATTAGGTGCATGGCAGTAGCCTGAAAATCATGTACATGTACCGGATCGCGAAGGATATTGTATGAGAAATCATCTGTTTCGCCATAACTCATACCGGGTTTAACGCCTCCACCTGCCATCCACATGGTAAAGCAACGAGGGTGGTGATCGCGGCCAAACTTGTCTTTTGCCAGATTGCCCTGACAATAATTGGTCCTGCCAAACTCCCCTCCCCATACGACTAATGTTTCGTCCAACAAGCCTCTTCGTTTTAGGTCCACAACCAATGCTGCACCTGCCTGATCCACATCTTTGCATTGACCTTCAATAGCACCCATTAATGCCCCATGTTGATCCCAGCCTTGGTGATAAAGTTGAATGAATTTAACACCTTTTTCAGCCAACTTCCGTGCCAATATGCAGTTAGCAGCGAAAGTTCCGGGGGTACGGCTATCTTCACCATACAGTTCAAAAGTTTCGTTAGGCTCATCTTTGAGACTCATAGCTTCAGGAACGGAGGTTTGCATTTTGTATGCCATTTCGTATTGAGCAATTCTTGATTCAATTTCCGGATCGCTTACTTGTTGCATATGCAAGTGATTCAAATCACTCAAATAATCAAGCATTTTTCTGCGTTCATCTCTGCTAAGTCCTTCAGGATCATTCAAATATACTACAGGGTCCTTGCCTGACCGAAATTGCACTCCTTGATGTAATGAAGGCAAAAATCCACTTCCCCACAATCGGGCATATAATGGTTGGGCTTGTCCTTTTTTTCCTTTAGATAGCAATACGCTAAATGCAGGCAGATCTTTGTTTTCGGAACCAAGTCCATAACTTATCCACGATCCAAACGAAGGTCGGCCGGCAATTTGCGATCCGGATTGAAAAAAAGTAATAGCAGGGTCATGATTAATGGCCTCTGTGTGCATGGATTTGACGAAACATAATTCATCCACAATTCGTGACGTGTATGGCATCAATTCGCTTACCCAAGCTCCGCTTTTACCATATTGTGCAAATTTGTAATAACTAGGCACCAGTGGCAATGATTTTTGATTGGCCGTCATACCGGTGAGTCGTTGCCCTTGGCGTACACTTTCAGGCAAATCCTGTCCAAACATTTTTTCTAATTTGGGTTTGTAGTCGAAAAGTTCAATTTGGGAGGGTCCGCCATTTTGAAATAAATAAATGATTCGCTTTGCTTTGGGTGCAAAGTGTGGCGCACCCAGTATCCCTTTAATACCTGTTCCGGGAGTGCCTGCAAACAAATCGCCACCCGGCAATAACGTACCCAATGCCAATGCACCAAGAGAAAGTGTTGACTTAAACAAAAATTCTCTTCTGTCAATATCCTGAATTGATTTCATAGTAGTAACTGATTATTCTCTGGTTAAAGTTTCATCAAGATTGTAAACGGTATGCGCTACTAAAGCAAGTGCTGCAACCGTTTTCTTATCGATATTATTTGGGAATGGGTAAACCCCTGCCTTAATTATTTTCTCTGCTTTGTGAGAGGTGATTTTTGATTTGAAATCCTCAAATTGCTTTAATAATATCTTTCTTTCCATTTCAGAAGGCTTTCGTTGCAAAATGGATTCAAATACTTCATCAATTGGCGAA
This sequence comes from Bacteroidota bacterium, assembly GCA_033763735.1. Taxonomy (GTDB): domain Bacteria; phylum Bacteroidota; class Bacteroidia; order Cytophagales; family UBA9547; genus JANRJY01. The sequence goes on from JANRJY010000064.1 coordinate 72,052, forward strand.
TTGGATTTGGATGTTACTACCCGCTGAGCCAATACTCTGGCACACTCCATAAATTGTGGATCGTTAAGTGTGGTAAGCGCTTGCAAAGGGGTGTTGGTAATTTGGCGTTTGACTTGACAGCTGAACCTTTCAGGGCCATCAAATGCATTGAAAGAAGGATGCGGAGAAGTACGTTTGATATAAATATACATACTTCTTCGGTAGATTTCGGGGGCTTGATCCGCTTCATAATAATTATTGACCGGACTTTCCGTTTTCTCCTCCCATAGTCCATCGGGTTGATAGGGCTTAAAACTAGGGCCTCCGATTTGCTGATACAATAATTGACTGGAAGTAAGCGCAAGGTCTCGTACCATTTCGTATGGCATACGATATCTATTAGCTCTGGAAAGCAAGATGTTTTGTGGATCTTTTTGGAAATTATCCATATTGACATCCGATGATTGTCGGTAAGTGGCAGACATTGCCATCATTTTGAGTAGTGCTTTTACATCCCAATTATGTTCAACAAACCATATGCTTAGCCAATCCAAAAGCTCCGGATGAGAAGGGTTACTTCCCTGATTTCCAAAATCACCCGAAGAATAAACTAATCCATTACCAAACATCAATTGCCAATATCTATTGACTGTCACCCTTGACACCAATGGGTTTTTAGTATCCGTAAGCCACGATGCAAGACCTAATCTGTTTTTGGGAAGCTTATTGTCAAACGGCAGAATAGCATTGATGGCACCTTCTTCAACTTTTTCTTTGGGTGCATCATACACACCTCTTTCCAAAACATAGGTTTCTCTTTTTTCAGGTCTATCTTTCATCACTTTGATTTCACGTAAGGGCAGAATTATATTATTTTCTTCTTCTCTAAAGGATTGAAGTTTTGAAAAAGTATGAGTGTATTCGGCACTCAGGTTTCTTGCATAAAGCATATTGAGATCCTCTTTTTGCCATTGCTTTTTTTGCAGAGCATCTTTAAGAGAAATGGATGCATAATCTGCATAGATTTCAATTGGCGTTAGATCTATATTATATATTTTGATTTCATCCAGTTTGCCATTGTACAAAGGCTGAACCCCCTGATCGCTTCTTCCTCCGGGAACGAAATAATGCGTTTTGGAGTACCAGGCTTTAAAACTTAGCTGACGAAGTATTTTGGTCTCTTTTTGTGTTAAAGGTCTTTTCTTTTGAAGATTGCTATAATACATAAATTCTTTCCGATCTTGCTCTAAAGTGAACGTTCGAATACTTCGATACAAATTGTCTACCACTGTTTTGGTTTCTGTTTTATTGCCATTCAAATACACACTTATCCCTTTGGATTTGCTTGAACCATCATAGGTAAATGCCACATGTTGCCATTTTTTTGGTGTTATTGAATCGTTGGTTATCACTGAAATTGCGTTTGAAGGCCAGGAATTTGAGATTCGTACCTGAATTTTGCCACCTATGCAGAGCAATTCATACCCTCTAAAACCATTGTAGGTGCTGGCACAATTAGCCAATAGCGTATAGCCTTTAGCCACATTATCAGGAACATACACCCACATACTCACACTAAAAGGATCGCTTCTTTCAAAGTTGTGAATCATTTCCTTGATGGTGACCCTATCGTCACCTATTATTGAAAGTCCTTTGCCTTTATATCCGGTTGTATAAGCTGTAGAAGCCGATAATTTGCCTATTGAATCATTATTGATTCCATATATCGTACTGTCTTTGTAACTTTTGGGCTCGAAGCCAAAGTATCCAACCAAATATTTGTTTAACAAACTATCATTGGGTTTGGCAAGTAATTGTTGGTCCGGATTGGGAATGGATAATTTGGATATTATGTCATTGAGTTTGTTTTGTTGAATTTCCTGGTTTTTACGACTGGCTATTAGCTTTTTCTCAACCAGGTCATCCATTAGCAACATTGTGGGTCCGGTGCTATTTTCGTACAAATTTCCTTTACCTTGTTCATCTAACTGGTTGAAAAAAGATGAAAATTGATAAAACTCTTTCTGCGAAATAGGGTCGTATTTATGATCGTGACAGCGACTGCATTCAATAGTAAGCGCCAAAAAAGCCTTTCCTGTGGTCACAACCCTGTCAAGCACATACTCCGTTCTAAACTCCTCATCAATGATTCCTCCTTCCGCATTGATCATATGGTTACGATGAAAGCCTGTGGCTAATATTTGATCACGTGTTGCATTGGGCAATAAATCACCTGCCATTTGCTCTGTAATAAACTGATTATAAGGCATGTTTTTATTAAAAGCCCTTATCGCCCAGTCGCGCCAAGGCCACATTTCGCTATCTCCATCGTCCTGAAAACCGTGGCTATCGGCATATCGGGCCACATCACACCATTCATTTGCCATCCTTTCACCATATGATGGGCTATTCAATAGGGCATCGACCAAATTTTCGTAGGCCTTTGGTGAAGAATCGTTCAAATATTTGTTTAATAAATTTTTATTAGGAGGCAATCCTGTCAGGTCAAATGCTACCCTACGCGCCAATTTTACTTTGTCGGCTTCCTTTGACGGTTTGAGACCACTTTTCTCTAATTTTTCTAATACAAATGCATCTATTTCATTTTTCACCCAACCCGACGTTACAGGCTTAGGGACTGAATATTTTTGCGGAGGAATGAAAGCCCAATGAGGCTTAAACACCGCTCCTTGTTTAACCCATTTAATAAACAGTGCTTTTTGCAAATCGGTCATTTTCAAATTAGAAGATGGCAGAGGCATTATTTTGTCAGGGTCATTGCTAAGAATACGTGCAATGGCTTCAGACTGATGAGGTTTGCCTGCAACTAAGGCGTAATTACCATTAACTTTTTTGAAAGCTTCCTCTGCGGTATGCATAGCAAGTCCGGCCTCTCTTTTGTTTTTGTCCGGACCATGGCACACCAAACAATTATCCGACATAAGCGGACGAATGTGTATATTATAGTCAACTACTTCTGGCAAACTGTCCTTTTTTGCTTCTAATAGTGCCTCAATCTGCGCTTCAGAGACAACTGTTTTGTTACAGGAAAATAATGCAAAACCAAAAACCACTATTAATAAGTTCTTTAAAATTGTATTAGACATATTATTTAAACCTAAATATTGAAACATACATTTAAATATTTATTTGGAATTAAGCCAAACAACAGTTTGTTCTGATTTGTGATTTTGACCAATTACGTCTTTATACAATTCCGGACGTCTTGCTTTTAAATATCTATATCCTCCTGCTTTAGTGAGTTTGTCAGGTGTAAGGGTAGCAGTGACAAATCCATCTTCAAACGAACGACATTCAGCAATTATATCGCCATATGGGTCAATAATCATAGACAAACCATTTTTCAATTGGTCACCATCCATCCCAATTGGGTTTGAAAACACCGCATAAATGGCATTATCGTAGGCTCTTGCAGGCAACCATTTCATTAACCAACCTCTGCCTTTCATTCCATCAAATTCAAGGCGTAATGAAGTAGGATCAGCTTCGCGATTTTCCCATAGTTTTACATCTACAAAACCTGCACCCGGTCGCGTAGAAGGGGTACACATAGTAACATGTGGCATGAAAATGATATCTGCTCCCAGTAGTTTTGTAGCTCGAACATTCTCAATTATGTTATTATCGTAACAAATCAAAATGCCGCATTTCCAACCCAGTAAATCAAAAACACAATAATTATCTCCTGGAAGTAAGTGAGGATTAATAAAGGGATGTAGTTTTCGGAATTTAGCAACCAATCCATTTTTATCAACACAAACATGTGCTTTGTATAAATTCTGATTTTCATCTTTTTCAAATAAACCAGCTAAAATTGCAATGTTGTTTTGTTTAGCAATTTCAGTGAGTCTTAAAATGCTTTCACCACTTGGGATTATTTCAGCTATGTCAAGCATTTGTTCTTTGGATAAGTTTCTTGCAAATGTGTATCCAGTAATAGAGCACTCATGAAAGGCTATAACATCTGAACCTTCTGATGCCGCTTTTTTGGAAAGCTTTTCTATGATAGAGAGATTGTAATTTTTGTCACCACTTCTATTTTCAAATTGTGCTGTTGATATTTTCATAACTAATTATTTTTGCTTCATTACTTTTTAACTACTGGATTATTAAAATTGGAGTACGCATCAAGAACTACTTGCACGTTTGGATTTGATTTTTGCCATTTTTCTTTTCCTTTCTCTGTCACCTTTGTATTCCACAAATACACATTTTTCAACTTTTTACTTTTCAAATTTTTCAAACATTCATCCGTCACTTTGGTATCATACAAATTGATGGTTTCAAGGTTGTTTAACGTTTGAATAGGGCTCAAATCAACATCTTTCAAATTAGTGTGCTGCAATTGAAGCATTATCAAGTTTTTCATTTTGGCAATCACTTCCAAACTGCTTTTTGTGATTTTCGAACCCGATAAGTCAAGCATAACGATGTGATTTGCTGCATCAGCCAGCAATTTGGTATCGGGATCATTCCATTCTGTTTTGTTATTAATCAACCGTACATCGATATAATTGGAAGTTTGATTCAAAGGCGTAAGAACCAATCCTTTATCGATTATTTTTTGAATGGTAATAGGAGCAAGTGGATTAATGGCAGGTAAGGTATCTTTTGATTCGTTCGAAACAATCCCATCAATATAAAAGGATAGCAATGCATCGAACTTTTGTAATTCTTTAAGTTCAGATAACTTTTGATTTTCATTCGCTCCTTCAAGAATCCAGGCTTCAATGATTTTAATTTCCTGCTCATTTAAGGGGTTTTTCCCTTTGGGAGGCATAGCACGTTTCTCAACCGGATCAAGCGTAATTAGCTTATATAACTCACTATGCAATGCATCCCCAGCTTTAACCACTTGCCCACTTTCTCCACCTTTCATCAACTGGGTAAAAGAGTCCAGTCTTAAATCTCCTTTTTTCTTTCCCGAATGATGACAGCTGATACATTTGGAATTGAAAACCTGTTGAATTACATCTCTGTATACCAAAGCGTCACCAAATGTTACTTTAACAATAGGTTTTCCATCAGCAGAAGCTTGTTCAACTTCAAAATAATTTTCGCCATGCGTAAGCGAGCCTCCATAATGCCCAACAATGGAAATAAGAACAAGATGAGCTATTAACAAAAGCCTATTTAATAATTTATAAAAATTGTTTTTGGTAAAGAAAATTATCCAAATCGACCAAATGAATGATAAAGCACAGAATGCAAATCCGGTATACATGTGATAGTCAAGTAGCTGTCCTTCATATCCACCGCTAAGGCTTAATAAATATCCTGCTATACTTGAAACCACAGAAGAAAGAAACAAAAATCCGACCAGATACTTGCGGGGTTCCATGTATTGGATAAATTTTCGATCGATAAGCTCCAGAACTACAGCAAAAAACACAAACCCAATCGGTAAGTGCACAAAAAGTGGGTGAAATTTTGAAAAAAGCTGTAGCCAATAATCGAAGTCAAGCATTGCGAAATTGAATTTTTTGAATGAAAACTTAGATAAAGCTAATGCAAATACTTTTGTTGAAGCATTGATTGATTGAGCAGTATCTATTAACTTGCTAGGCAAATGTTGGGCAAATTTGTAATCCTTTGTAAATCAAATTTTTAAATGAAAACTCAGGAAGAGTTATTGGTTGAATGTAAGCGATTGGTGGAGCAAAAATTTGCTCAAGGGGATGCACATTTATGGAAAAACGAACACTATCTAGCCTTAAGTAAAGACATTCAGGAGGTCACAAAAATTTATATTAGTGCCGATACCTTAAAAAGAATATTTGGCAAAAGGAAATTTGCGCTGCCCCAACCTGCCACACGTAATGCATTGGTAGCATACATTGGATACAAAGACTGGGTTGAATTCAGCAAAAGCTACAATTTACATTATTCGGTTGATACGTTGCCGACCCACTCAAGTACACGATTTAATTTGAATTGGAATAAACTTGGGTTTCCTTTTCTGATTTTGGTACTAACAATCATTGGTACTTATTTTTTCATTTATCCCAATCTTAAAGGAAATATACAGCTTACCGTCACCAACACGCAAGGCAAAGCTCCATTGTATACACACTTTAGGTTTCAAAGCGAAGGACTGTTCTTACCGGATTCATTTACATTAATGTTGGGTTACAATGATTGGTTATTCCCCCACCCCGTATCTAAAATAACGCTTCCTTCTACCGTAAAGGAATTTAACGAAAGCTATCAAGCTCCTGATTATCACAAAGTCAAACTAATAGCAGCAGGCAAAACGATAGATTCGGCTTATGTATATCCTACTGCCGACAAATGGCTCGCTTTGGCAGGATATCCTTTTAGTTATTTTGAAATTGTAGATTTTAAGAAACAAAACGGCTATATCACCATTGATACAAACTATTTGAGAGAATTGCAATACACGGAAATCAAGCACTACATAACAGAGTTCAGATATTTCAATCCAATGAAAATCAATGGTGATGCATTGGAAGGAGAAGCCACCATAGAATTAAATGAACATACCGGAGGAAAGTCATGTTTTGATGCTTATTTTGATGTTGTTTGTGAAAGAGGAAATATCAGTCTACAATTTTTGCAACCCGGATGCGAGAAGTTTTCGCATTTTGAACTTTCAGAGGTAAAATTAGACGGTAGGTATACAGATTTAAGTGTTTTTGGGATAGATTTCAATCAACCTCGTACGATTAAAATGAAATCACAAAACAATGTTTTGTTTACATATTTGGACAATCAATTAATCCATCAACATACTTACAAACAGGCACTTGGTCAAGTCAAGGGCATAAGAATCAAATTTAAAGGAATTGGAAAATTGTATCAAATAAAGCTCAAGGATATCAATTCAGGAGAAGTATATGAAGAAGGTTTTGAATAAATTCAAATACTTTTCTCTCGATTTGCAACGGACTATTCTTATATTATTTCCTTTTTAAAAAGAAACTTTTTATAATTATTTCCTTTTAAAAAAGAAACTTTTTAATATTTTATCCTTTTTAAAAAGAAACTTTTCGTATTTTTGTATAAATAAAAAGGGGGAAATGCTAGATAAACAGAAACTTCAAAAGATAATAGCAGATTATCATTCAAAACCGCCCAAGAAGCTGATAGAAAGGGATTTGTCATTACCTGAAGATATAAATAAGATAGTAACCGTAATAGGTCCTAGAAGAAGTGGCAAAACCGCAACCATAGAGCACATGGCTGAAACATTAAGAGTTAACGGTTTAAAAAACAGCCAGATACTTTATCTAAACTTTGAAGATGAACGATTAGTCCTTAACTCAGATGATTTGGATACGATATTACAAGTTTATGCCGAAATGTACCCTGCTCAGGATTTGGCAAACTGTTACTTTATGTTTGATGAAATACAAAACATAAACGGTTGGGAAAAATTTGTACGCAGGTTATATGACACTGTTAGCTCCCATGTGTACATAACAGGCTCAAATTCAAAGCTTTTGAGCACAGAAATAGCCACTGAATTGCGTGGACGTACTCTTACTTTTGAATTATTACCCCTCTCTTTCAACGAATATCTTCGATTTAAAAAAATAGATTCTACGTTGGAAACCACAGCAAATCATGCAAAAATCCAAACAGCATTTCGAGATTTTATGAAATATGGCGGATTTCCAGAAATAGCCCTATTGCCCGAAGAATATCACAAGAATATTCTTCAAGATTATTTCAATGTAATGATATACCGCGACATGATAGAACGCTATCAATTTGGCAATGTGCATGTGCTAAAATATTTTCTTAAGCGAATGTTCGAATCGGTTGGAAAGCCCTTCTCTGTAAACAAAGTGTTTAATGACCTTAAATCGCAAAATTATAATATCGGCAAAAACAAATTGTATCAATTTCTGGATGCTGCTAATACGATTTACATGTGTGCAGGTGTACATAAATACAGCCAATCGGTACTCAAACAAGAACTCAGCGAAAAAAAATACTACGCCATTGATATAGGATTACTTCAAGCACTAACATTCGAATTCAGCAATGACTTTGGAAGTATTCTTGAGAATACTGTAATACTTGAATTGCTCAAAAGGGGGCACAAACTATTTTATTTTAAAGACAAAAAAGAATGTGACATCATCATACAAAACAATGATGGCACACTTACTCC
>JANRJY010000107.1:0-1911 GCA_033763735.1 Bacteroidota bacterium
CGTTAGGTGCAAGCGTGTTGGAGGACAAATCAATCATAAACAAACAAAATCATTAGAAATTAATCAATCAAATCAATTATGGAAAGCAAATTTCTTATCACAGTCTCATTTTTAATTTCAACTTTTTCTGCTTACGCTCAAACATATATAACTAATGTAAATATTGCTGATGTTGAAAAGCAAAAGTTTATTACCAATCAAACGGTAGTCATTACCAATGATTTAATTTCAAACATACAGCCAAGCAGTAAAATCAATATTCCTGCAAATGCTATTGTAATTGATGGAAAAGATAAATATCTATTTCCAGGATTAACCGATGCGCATATCCACTTTTTCCAAAATGGCGGTTTATATGCCCGTCCTGATGCGATTGATTTTAGGAATAAAATGCCATACGATAAGGAAATTGAATTGTCACATCAAACAATGGAGGACAAATTGAGGAGATATGTACAAAACGGCATTACCAATGTAATTGATGTTGGAGCAACCATTAATTTTTTAAAACTAAGAGAACAGTTTAAAAACTCAACTTACGCTCCATCTATTTATATGACTGGTCCGCTATTAACTACTTACGAACCAGAAGTATTTGAAAATTTACACGATAACGAACCCTTTAGTTTGGTAAAAACCGTTGAGGAAGGTAGAAAAATGCTACAGCAACAACTGCCATATCATCCTGATTTCATCAAGATTTGGTACATTGTTGGAGCAGATGGTTTAGGTATTGAAGAAAGTGCAAGAAAAAGTTTGCCCATTGTAAAAGCTATCATTGACGAAGCACATAAAAATAATTTGAAAGTTGCCGTACATGCTACGGAGCGAATAACAGCGCAATTGTCGGTAGAAAATGGTGCCGATTTTTTAGTCCATAGCGTTGAAGATGAAATCATAAAAGATGATTTTGTACAATTGCTCAAAAAAAATAAAACCATTGTTTGCCCAACGTTAATAGTCATGGATGGTTATACAAATACTTTTGGGCAAAATAATAATTTTAGCAACTACGAATTGCTAAAAGCCAACCCCTATCAATTAGGTTCTCTATTAGACTTAAAACATTTGCCTGATACAATGCTCATAGATAACTATAAAAAAGGTGTTAATTCAGAAAAACAAGTTGCAATAACCAATGAAACAAATGCGATTCGTTTAAAAAATCTTAAAAAACTATCCGATGCAGGAGTTTTAATTGTAAGTGGCACAGACGCAGGAAACATTGGTACTTTGCACGCCTCTTCATATTTAGCCGAATTGCAAGCCATGCAAAAAAGTGGTATGGATACTTGGCAAATTATCCAAGCATCAACCATTAACGGTGCAAAAGTTTTGAATAAAGAAAATGAATTTGGAACAGTTACGATTGGTAAAAAAGCCAACCTCATTCTGTTAGATGAAAACCCTGTTAATAAGCTTGATAATATTACCAAAATCAATAGAGTCATTAATCGTGGCGTTGTATTTAACCCTAATGAATTGGTTACAGAAACACCTACTGCATTAGTACAACGTCAATTAAATGCTTATAATTGTAGAAATATTGAAGCCTTTTTAGAACCTTACTCAGATGATATTGAAATATACAGCTATCCGGACAAATTAATAAGTAAAGGCAAGCAGCGTATGCGTGAAGAATATGCTAAAATGTTTGAAGCAACACCTAATTTGCATTGTGAATTAGTAGGGCGACTTATGCAAGGAAATATTGTCATAGACAAAGAGCGAGTTCAGTTTGGAAACACAATAATCGAAGCTATTGCAATATATCACATTGAAAATAATAAAATTGCAAAGGTTTATTTTGTAGAGTAATTTTTACACAAAAACGATAGAAACAAGAACTCAAGCACCTAACAGCAGTTTGGCAAAATGGCGGGTGACGTGGTTAATTGAACATTCTACCTC
>JANRJY010000110.1:0-9227 GCA_033763735.1 Bacteroidota bacterium
CTACTAAAACATGCCAACGAAGCTGCTAACAAGGCACGCATACCTACTTTTGAAATGGTTGTTTGTTGATTAGGAGCCATAAGGCTTAAGCCTCCTAATTGGATGGCAATGGAACTAAAATTAGAAAAACCACATAATGCAAAAGTGGAAATTAATATTGATTTGGGCGAAAGCAAACCTTTCACTTTCATATCTGACAAATCAATGTAAGCTACAAACTCATTAATTACGGTTTTTTGTCCCAAAAGACTACCTACATACATTGATTCGTTCCAAGGGACACCCATACAAAAAGCTAATGGACGACCAATTTGTGCAAAAATAAATTGTAAACTCAATTGATTAAATCTTCCATCTGATGCATATTTAATCCATTCATTAAAATGCAGCCAATCACCTGTTTTGGAGAAAATAAAATTGATTAAAGCAATCAGAGAAATGAATGCCAGCAACATGGCTCCTACATTAAGTGCGAGTTTTACACCATCGGAAGCTCCAATGAAAAGTGCATCCAAAATATTAGCACCGAAATTTTCATTATTAAGTCTCAGCTGGGTGTCGATATTTTGGTTTTCAGGATATAGAATTTTTGCAAATACAATTGCAGCCGGTACATTGATAACCGAAGCAGTAAGTAAACTTGTTGTAAATAATATTTTGGAATCCAGGCTGGTTCCTCCCAAAAAGGAAATGTAAGCTGCCATTACACCTCCTGCCAACGTAGCCATTCCACCCGTCATTACGCAAGTAATTTCAGAAGGCGACATATTTTTAATAAAAGGCTTTATGAGCATAGGCGCTTCTGTTTGTCCCAAAAATATATTGCCCGATGCCGACAAACTTTCCGCTCCAGATATTCGCATGGTTTTTGACATCATCCACGCAAGTACCCATACTACTTTTTGTAATATTCCTAAGTAGTACAATCCGGCTGTTAAAGAAGAAAAAAATATAATTGTAGGCAGTACCTGAAATGCAAATATAAATCCCAGATTATGTTTTACGTCCAGGTTGGCTTGACTATTTTTAGCCAAATCGCCAAACAAAAATTGTGCTCCCTGCAATGAAAAGTCGAGTATTTTTACAAATGCCCTACTTACAAATTGCAGCACTTCTATAGTAAAAGGCAACTTTAAAAACATAAATGCCAATAGAATTTGTAATCCAAAGCCCGAAATCACTAGTTTCCAATCTATTGCAGTTCTATTTACTGAAAGTGACCAAGCAATGACAATGAAAATGAAAAAACCAACTATCGGAATTATAAAATCAACAATCAATTTGAAAGATATAAGTTAATTAATTTAAAACATTTCCATTTACTAAGTGCAGTTTACCACTTAGCCAAGTTATAAGTTCAATCACTCTTTCTGGATACATTATATTTTTTATTAGAACTAAGTTTGAAATATAAACAATTAAAAATATGAAAAAAACAGAACTAAATATCAAAAAAGGAAACACTGGAATAATTAATGTCCTTGACCGGCAAATAATAAAAATTATTAAAAATAAGTCTTCAAACAAAGAATATTAATTCATGAAAAACTTATATTATCATAACAACAATCTGCAACTTTATTATAATGATATAGCAAAAGCAGCAATTGTTCATTTGGACCCTACAATTAATAGTAATGATTACCGCAAAGGGTTAGAAGCAAGTTTGGATTTGATTTACGAAAAAAAAGTCAAAAAGTGGGTTGCCAATTTTTCTGAAACAATAAAAATTAATGAAACAGATCAAAAATGGTCAGAAGAAGTATGGTTTCCGTCAGCTATTGGCCTTGGACTTCAAAGAGTAGCAGTAATCGTTTCCAAAAAAGTATTTTTGAGTCTAAAAATTGAAGAGCGAATCAATATTGAAGAAAAATTTAATTTGGTATCTCAATATTTTGATGATGAAATTACGGCTTTAGTTTGGATAGCCGGAGAGCATATTAATTAGTTTGTGCATTATTTATTAATGAAGATAATTGAAAATGAAGATAAATTAATGCAGATTTGGATTTGTTACATATATACACCTATATGCAAGAAAGGCTAAAATTTGCAATAGAATCATCGGGCATTGGCATGTGGGAATGGCAAATAGCCACAGGTGAGTTATATTGGACAGAAAATGTTTTTAAAATTTTTAATAAAGACAAGAACTCCTTTAAACCAACCTTTGAAAATTATATTTCTCTCATTCATAAAGATGATTTAGAATACCAGTTGGAACAAATAAATAAGTTTGTTGCAGGAGAAATTGAGAAATTTGAAGTTGTACATCGTATCCTGATTAATGGATCAGTTCGTTGGATTGATTGCAAAGGACAACTTATATCCAACGATAAGGGACATGCTCAATATATGTTAGGCACTGTCACTGACATAACAAATTTAAAATCAAAGGAGCAAGCCTTAGAAATTAAGATTATAGAACTTGAAAAACGAGAAAGGGCACTCAAAAATCAAGAACAAATTCTTTTTCAAAATCTTGATTTACAAACAAAACTGCTTCAAAATATTGCTTCTAATGAAGCAAATCTTATTTCGTTAATTAATAATACAGGTGACTCCATTTGGGCGGTTGACAGAGATTACAAAATACTGGTAATCAATGACAATTTTAAGGAAATAATGAAATTTTTTGCGGGAAGAGAAGTTAATATCGGAGAAAATATCTTAGATACAGTTGACCCTTCTTTTGCATCCATTTGGAAAATAAATTATGACAAAACCTTTGAAGGAAATTCATTCACCATTGAGTTTCCAATAGGGGACACTATTGTAGAAAATAGTTTCAACCCTATTTATAACGGAGAAGGTAAAATAACAGGTGCCTCTATTTTTTCGCGCGACATCACAACGCGTAAGCAAAATGAAATTAAGGTAAAGGAAAATGAAATTTTCTTGACTGCATTATTCAAAAACTTGCCCATTGGCATGGAAGTATATTCCAGTGATGGGTTTTTGTTGAGTTTTAATGATCAATTGTTGGACATTTATAATTTGTCAAATTTTTCCATAGACGAAGGCAAAATTAATATCAATCAATTTCCACTAGTTCATGAATATGGATTAATCCAAGATTTCAACAAAGTAAGAGACACCGGTCAAGAAATATTGGATCACGAAGTTTATATTGATTTTCAAAAGAAAGATTTAGGCTTTTCTAAAAGTTTGGCAAGTAAATGGTTGAGTTTTTCGCATATCCCTGTTAAAGATGAAAACAACGTTGTTTCTAAAGTTGTAGTTCTTACACAAGATATCACTTCACGCAAACTTAGTGAGCATAAAATAGCATTAAGTGAAGAAAAATTTTATAAAGCATTTGAACTGAGCCCTGATTTGATTACAATGTACGGGTTGGAAGATTTGGTAATTGCAGAAATTAACAGCCGTTCGCTGGATATATTAGGTTATTCCAAAGAAGAAATGATTGGACAGCCGGCCAATAAATTTAAGATATTCGTATATCCTGAAGAAAGAGACGAATATTACAGACAATTTAAAGAAAAGGGTGAAATTAGTATGCAAGCTACCATTTGCCGCAAAAATGGTGCGCATTTCATTGCTCAAATCAATGGAAAAGAAATAACACTGGAAAATAAAAAATATCTCCTAACGGTTTCACGTGATATTACTGAAACCATTTTGCGAGAAAACAAAATAAGTGAAGCGTATAACAATGAAAAAAAATTAAACGAAGAACTTGCTACTCGTGAAGAAGAATTAAGATCCAATCAAGAAGAACTTCGGCAAAACATTGAGTATCAAAATGCTCTTATCGACCAATTGAAACTTAATGAATATAAGCTCACTGAAGCTATGAAAATGGGTAAAATGGGTGTGTGGGAAGTACAACCAGAAAATGAAGTAGTTATTTTTTCAAAAGAATTGTCAGAGATTTACGAAACCAATAACCAAACAACATTTAATTTTCAAGAATCATCAAAGTTTTTTCCTGATGAAGAAGCAACCATTACCTACAATTTATTAATGGATTGCATTAAAAACGGCACTGAGTTCCATTATGAAACTATAGCACATCCGGGTCATAACCCAAAAATTATAAAATATATCAATGTTTATGGCAAAAGAATTCAGGAAGAAGGCAAACCTGTTAGAATAATAGGTATAAGTCAGGACATTACGGATCGGAAAATAGAAGAAGAGAAAATACGTAAGAGCGAAATTGAGTTGGTAAACCTCAGCAAGCAAATATCGGAGTTAAAACTGATGGCATTACGATCAGTAATGAATCCGCATTTTATTTTTAATTCCTTAAATTCTATACAATATTTTATCTCAAGCAACGATCGCAAAAATGCTATTAATTACCTCTCAATGTTCTCTAAGCTCATTAGAGGAGTATTGAATTCATCTGTCCAAACCAAAATTTCACTTGAAGATGAATTGGAAATACTTAAATACTATATTCAGCTCGAAAATGTACGATTTGGTGATAAGTTCAATGTAGTATTTAACATTGACCCAACTATTGACGTACAAAACATTGAAATTCCTTCGTTATTGATTCAGCCTTACGTGGAAAATGCATTATTACATGGCTTATATAACAAAAATGAAAAAGGAAATCTTATTATTGCAGCGTCTTTAATATCAGACGAAAAAATTCAGTTTATCATCGAAGATGACGGTGTAGGTAGAGCCGAAGCACAAAGAATTAAAAACTTGAGCATGCCATCTCACAAAAGCGTGGGGATGATGGTAACAAAAGAAAGACTCAAAATCATCAATTTGACAAATGAAGTAGTTCAGGAAATTGATGATTTGTATGATAATCAAAACAATCCGATAGGAACAAGAGTTAAACTAATAGTTAAATTTGAATAAACTTTTATGGTACGTTGTATTATAGTTGATGACGAAGAAAAAGCAAGAGAAAACCTCCGTATTCTTTTACAGGATTTTTGCGAAAATGTAGAAGTGGTAGGAATGGCTCAAAATGTAGCACAAGGAATTGAACAAATTAATCAAAACAAACCTGATGTGTTATTTTTGGATATCCAAATGCAAAAGGAAACTGGTTTTGATTTGTTAAACAAAATTGGAAGTATCGATTTTGAAATCATTTTCACCACTGCGTACTCTGAATATGCAATTAAGGCCTTCAAATTTTCGGCTTTGGATTATTTGTTAAAACCCATCGATATTGAGGAACTACAAAAAGCAGTAAAAAAAGTGGAGAAAAAAGTGGCAGGTAATTCATTTGCCAAAATCGAATCTTTAATCAAAAACCTCAAAACCGATAATTATGAAAACTATAAGCTTGCCTTACCTACAGGCGAAGGACTTTTTTTTATAAAAATTCAGGAAATATTGTACTTGGAAGCCGATAGCAACTATACAACCTTTTTTATGATTGGAGGACAAAAATATATCGTGTCCAAAACACTTAAAGAATACGAAGAAATGCTGGAAGGATTGGAATTTTTCAGAATTCATCATTCATATCTGATCAACCTCAAAGAAATAAAAAAATATGTGAAAGGTGATGGTGGTTATGTGGTAATGAGTAACGATGTTTCGTTAGATGTATCCAAAAGAAAAAAAGAGGCTTTCCTCACCAGAATCAAGCTTTGATAACTTATTTGGGTAAGTATTTCCACTTACTCATTCAAAGTATTGTCTTACTCATTGTTAAAATTTGGTGTAATTATATTTTTTAATTTTATACATGCAATTATTTGACACCGGCATTAAAACCATCCACATGGAAGACAAGATTGACATTACGCAATTTTTGATATCTGAAGATAAAATTGAAAAAGAACTACCCAATATTTTAGGTGATGTAATTATATTAAATAATGATTTTCATATTGTAAATGTGGGTATTAATGTGCTTAATGCACTGAACTTTTCACCGGAAGATCTTAAGTACAAACCTATTTCTGAAATTTTTTCGGATTTTGGGCAAGTCAACAATATTCACTATTTGTTGAACAAGTATGGATATTTTTCGGAAAGAGAAATCAAGGCAAATACACGATTGGGACATTCACTTGCCATAAGTGTATCCGGATATTATTTGGGATTAATCACCGATATGAATGGGTATGTAATACTCAATGTCAAAAATTTGGATGATGTAAAAGCGTTATTCGAAAATCTTAAATACAAAACATTTGAACTTGATGAGTTCCTATACCGAGTATCACACGATTTGAGAGGACCTGTGGCAACTATTAAAGGACTGGTAAATGTGGCGCAACTCAAAAACACTAATATTACTGATCTTAATTTTTATATAGATCAAATTGGGGCTTATGCCGAAAAACTTGACAACACACTCAAAAATATAATTCAAACCACTGATAAAGACATATTTAGCAACGAATTTATATTGAAAGCCAACATTGATAATATACAGGAAATATTAAAAAGAATTGTGGTTGAAAAGAGTAAAAACTTGGTAATAGACTTTACGTTCGACACCGATCAATTTAATCCATCCAACACATTTCCTCAAACCTTGATACTCCAATTCTTGAAAAATATGGTACAGTTTATTTTTGAACTTACACCTTTGGAAGAACCTTTAAGTATTGAAATAGTAATTAAAGGAAAGGGCGAAAAAACGGAGGTTTTAATCAAACAAAGTGGATTTAAAATCAATAATTTCCTTATAAATAAAGGAAATCAAAATACATTGTTTATTTCAGATGCCCTCAAAGATGCAGCTCTATCACATTTCTATACTGCCAAAAAGATAGTTGACAAAATTGGCGTTCCAATGGAAACAACCGTTCATTCAACGATTTCACACACACATTCAATATTGTTTTAATTTTTTACAACTGGTGTATAAAGCAAGTTAAAATTCTTGTTATTTTGTAGATACATTTATCATATGCTACAATATCATCAGTTACTTCAGCACATACTCGACAAAGGTACATTCAAGCCGGATCGTACCGGAACAGGTACTTTTAGTGTTTTTGGTTATCAAATGCGATTTGATCTGTCTGAAGGCTTTCCATTAGTTACAACAAAAAAAGTCCATACACGCTCCATTATTTATGAATTATTGTGGTTTTTGAAAGGAGATACAAATATTAAATACCTGAAAGAAAACGGTGTGTCAATTTGGGACGAATGGGCCGATGCAGAAGGAGAACTAGGTCCGGTGTATGGCAAACAATGGCGAAGCTGGCAATGTGCCGATGGCAGAGAAGTAGATCAAATTACGAACTTAATTGCGCAAATCAAGCGCAAACCTGACTCCAGAAGGTTATTGGTTAGTGCCTGGAACGTTGCCGATGTGGACAAAATGGCTTTGCCTCCTTGCCACACCATGTTTCAGTTTTATGTGGCTAATGGAAAGCTTTCATGCCAATTATACCAGCGAAGTGCCGATGTGTTTTTGGGAGTGCCTTTTAACATTGCTTCTTATGCATTACTCACGCTTATGATTGCCCAAGTATGTGACTTGGAACCCGGAGATTTTGTACACACATTTGGAGATGCACATTTGTATAGCAATCATATCGAACAAGCTAAGTTGCAATTGTCACGACATATCAAACCCCTACCAACAATGAAATTGAACCCTGCTATCAGAGATATTTTCGGGTTTACGTACGAAGATTTCACTTTGGAAAACTACGATCCACATCCGGCCATAAAGGCAGCGGTGGCGGTTTAATCAGACTCACATGCTCTTTTTATAACAGTTTCTAATCTTAAATTTATAAATAGCCACTATGTAAGTTTAGAGGTAACCAAATCATAATGGGTGTCAGAATTCAAATCCCATTTTATTTACTATTCGACATGCGTAATGCAACATATCGAATAGTTGATAATTGAAAGTCGGACATTAAATTTATTAATTTTCCAATTTATGAATTGGGCGAACTTCTAATTTTCCGTTTTCTTCAAAAATAGGACAACCCTTTGAAATCTCAACCGCCTCGTTAATGTCTTTTGCATTAATAATAAGATAGCCATTAACCATTTCTTTGGCTTCGATAAAAGGACCTTCGGCCACTACTTTACTTTTTCCGATTACTTGTTTACCAGTGCGTTGAAGAGATTCGCCTCCTGCAAGTATTCCTTTTTGACCCAAACCTTGCATCCAGGTTACCCATGATTGAATGTATTCCATAGCCTCTTTTGAATCATTGGCATTGTCGGGGTGAGTGTCACCGCCTCTGAATAAAAACATAAATTTTTCCATATTAATATGATTTTAATTATTTATTTATTTTTGTACTGCAAATTATCAGAGTTATAATTAATAATACAAGTAGGTCAGTTTAACTGTGTAAGTATGGAAAATAATACTAATGTTATATATCAAGTAGATAGCAAAGCAAATAAAATTATATTTGATGAAATTTCTTGTCCCGTAACGGCTACAATGAAAGTTTTGGGTGGAAAATGGAAGCCAATACTTATTAATGCCATATACTTAACTGCGCCAGCAAGGTTTGGGGAATTGAAGCGAAGTGTTAAAGGAATAACTCAATCAATGCTTACACAGCAGCTAAGAGAATTAGAAGAAGATGGGTTAATTCACAGAAAAATTTATGCAGAAATTCCCCCAAGAGTAGAATACACTTTGACTGAATTTGGGCTAAGTTTATCACCAATCATACAATCGATGGCAGAATGGGGAAAGCAATATTGGCTTAATAATGAAACAAAAAAGCCATCAAAAAGAAAATCAACGAAATAAATAAATGACAAATCGAAACGTGGACATAAAAACCACTATAGCCAACATTTAAGTCTCGCATTCTTATCCCCCTCTACAAAACACACATAAAGCACTACCGCTGGAGGGATGTTTATGCTTACTCAAAGTCCTATGATCACAGTGTTCTTAGCCCTCTTGATTAGAGGATGTTGTAGCTTTGCTGTGGAAATTCATAGGGGATGGAGGGAAGTGCTATCTTTTCATCACTGCCTATTTCCTTTTGCTATGTATTATCTCTCCAAAACGGAAAAGAAAAACGAAGATTCGATTTGAGCATTCTCGTCGCTATCGGACCCATGGATGGCATTGCTCTCCAAGGAGCGGGCATACAGCTTGCGTATGGTGCCTTCTTCTGCATTGGCCGGATTGGTAGCTCCGATCAATTTTCTAAAATCAGCTACGGCATTTTCTTTCTCCAACACCATGGCTATGATGGGTCCAGCGGACATCACCCTTTTGAGGTCTTCAAAAAACGGACGCTCCCTGTGGATGGCATAAAACTCACCCGCCT
>JANRJY010000116.1:0-6745 GCA_033763735.1 Bacteroidota bacterium
AGATATTGAAAATCGACCTTCTATATCAGTGCTACTACCAATTGTTTGCCCTTCAATAGCTACCGTAGCACCAATTATTTCCTCACCTGTGTTTTTGTCAATTACTTTACCTGCAATTTTACCTTTTTGGGCTTGGGCAAAACCAAAAGATATTAAAAAAATAAGAATTAAGAGACGCGAAAATGCTTTCATATTAGGATTCGGTTTGGCTAAATAACTTTATTTAATATAGCAAACTAAAACACACCGCACGGAAAAAGCTAAAAATCGAGATTATGAAATTGTTAAATTTTGAAAAAAGTGAAACAAAAGAAGGAATTTTAAATGCTAAAATTTAAATGTTGAATTAGAAATAAGTAGGTTTATATACCTATATTAATTCGATAAAAGTAATGCCGTTTTTTTAATGATTAATGAAGATTGCTTTGTTACACTCGCAATGACGTTTATGACTTTTGCGTCATTGCGAACAAAGTGAAGCAATCTCTTTGATTCAAGCAGATTGCTTAGATACACTCGAGATGACGTTGTAGATACATACAGATTGCTTCGTTTCTCTCGCAATGACGTAGTAGATTGCTTCGTTACACTCGCAATGACGGGGTGATTCTACCAAAAATCAGAAGGAGATATAATATGTGCGTTTGGTTCAAAACGATAACCAACCATTATTTCATGAGAACCGCTTGTTGATACGTTTAAAGCATTCAATGCGTAATCGTAAGAATATCCTACTTCTACTCTTTTTGCAGCTAATACTCCCAAAAACACAGAAAATGAGTCGGAGTTTTTAAATACAGCACTATTTCTGAAAGACAAACCTCCCCATACAAAGTTCATATAACGTACTTTTACATTTAAATCAAATGAACTCCCTTGAAAAGCACCAAAAACAGACTTAACTAATACGGATGGGATAATAGCAATTTCGCGATTGGGGTGAAAAATTCCACCTCCATAAATAAAATAATGTTGAGTGAGTCTGTTTACTACTGATGAACCAGAAACATTTGTTTGATAATATGATTGACCAAATTGGTTCATGAACAACTGCTGTATTGAAAGTCCGGCAAACCAAAGCTTATGATACAACCAGCCACCAATAGCAGCATCAGGCATTATAAAAGGACTTAATTGTTGAATAGGCACATTTCCTACACCTTGCTCTCCTGTAGATAAACGTATTTTACCTGCATCCAACGCAAATTGTTTAATGCCAATTTGTGCTGCAACAGATAAGCGAATGGATTTATTGATATTAAAATCATATGCATATGTACCCATAAACGATGTCATACTGGTTGGACCGGTTTTATCAACTACTAATTGACCTCCTAAGCCATGATGCCAGGTGTTTTGGTTGCGGTGACGACCTCTTAATCTTTGATGTTCTTTACCTATGTGACCATGTCCTGTTGCGTAAAAAGTTTGTGGCCCAACTGACTCACCTGTTTGAGGATCTTTTAACCCTACCCATTGATAACGATAACCCGCTTTGAAGTCGAAATAATCGGTTGTACCTGCCACGGCCGGGTTAATCAAATATGGGTTTAGCATATATTGACTATACATTGGCAATTGTTGCGCATGAGATACTTTGGTGCAAATGGCTGCCAATATTGCAACTAAAACAAAGAACTTGGTAATTTTATTCATGAGAAACTGGTTTTGCAGAAATGTATAAGTGTAAGTTTTTAATCGATATTTAATTAAGCCAAACGAACTATCATACAAATTTATCATTGTTTTGTACAATATTCAAATGAAATTTATAATTTTTTTAACAATTAATTTAATTATTCATGGAAAAATAAGAATACTATTCCGAGTAGAGTAAATATACGATGAATAAAGTAAAAGGTTGAGTATGAGAAAAATAAAAAATTATTAATGTGTAATATTACTCAAGTATAGTGCCATCCGCATACAATATTTTTGAAGGGCTCCAAATCACTTTAAGGTCGGTAAAATCTTTTGAAAAATACATATTATTGTTGTTCAGTGCATTGAAATCAATGTTTGCAGTGTATTCAATTGTATCTCCGGGTGTGATTGGATCGTTAAAAGTCATTTGTACCGTTTTGATTTCGGCATTAAATAAGTCGTTAAATGTAAACTTACCTTTAAACGCACGAATAGGCTTATCTGAAGGATTAACAAACACCATTTTGTAGAAAATTGCATTCTTAGCAGACCAATCCTTCCTGATCGAACTTTTTTCAGGCAAAATTATCAGAGCTGAATGCATATGATCCATGTGATCGACTTGAAATTGATTGGTATTTCCTTTGTTTTTGTTGGCATGTTCTAACTTTTTCTTTTCCAAAATCTCTGCTTTTTCAGCTTGAGCGAGTATTTCCTCATAAGTTTCATCAATGTGCATTAAGTCCGGTGAAATCAAGCCATTATTTAGCATATATTTTGTCAGCAAATTGTATTTGGTCGAATCTAATCTACGAATGGCACTAATTCTTTCTAAATCACCTTCAACCGTTTTTTTACTATAAGGTGTATCCAATACATCTTTGCACGAAAACAATGCAAAGGATACAACTATAAATAAAGGAAATGAAAATTTATTTCTCATAACAGATTATATTAATGTGAACCAACATGATGCGATGGCAATGTTACTTTAAGGGCTACTGTTGCATATTTTTCAATTGAATGACAAACATAATCAATAGGAAGATCGTCTTCGTCTTGACCAAAAGGATCTTCAATTTCTTCACCAATCACGTCCAATCCACTCATTGCATAGAATATAATTACAACAATAACCACACTCCATTCGTCCAGATATTCAATGAATCCAAATGGCATCATTAGAGCAAATACGAATATAAATTTTTTTAAATGCAATCGATAGGAGTATGGCATCGGAGTGGTACGTATGCGTTCGCAATTACCAACGATATTTGTCATTTCGTCAATATATTTATGAAGCTCCCAATATTGTGGGAAAGAAAGTTTTTTGCTTCGGTACATTTCTTCAAGTTTGATCATTATTTGAGCAGTAATTTCACTTGGCACATGATATACTTTTTTTAATTTGTCCAACTCCCCTTTATTTGTTTCTATTAAATCATCAAACCGTACGCCATAACGAAGCACTTCTTTCATCGCGTATGCATGATTGGCAATCATTTTCGCAAAAAATATTCTATTATCTTGGTCATCCTTAGGTAAATAGGCATTCATTTTGCTTGCAAAATTTTTGGCATTATTACTCAAATATGAAATTTGAATGCGTCCTTGCCACCATCTATCATAAGCCGTATTGGTTCTGAAAACCAAAAGCAAACCGAGTACCAGTCCTAATAAATAAAAAATAGTGGAAGGCGGGTGAAATTCCACATGAAGCCAATAATTCTCTAAGTAATCAATTACAAAAGTATATACACCGACTATAAATGCAGCAAAAGAAATCTTTCTTAAATTGGTGCTTGATATGAAATCAAATGGCACCATAAACCAAAGTGACCACTTTTTGGCTTTCTCATTAAAAATATCATCTATTCTAAATTTCTCTGCCAATGTAATTTCGTTAAACTCTTAGGAGTGCTTTGACGGAAGTTTTAATTGATTTGCAAATTTTATCTAAAGGCAAATCATTTTCATCCAATCCAAAGGGATCTTCAATTTCTTCACCGATGGCTTCTAAACCTGCCAATGCATAAAATATTACCATTACGATGGGCACGGACCAAAAATCCAGATCATGAATTAATCCAAATGGCAAAATCAAGGTGAAAAAGAAAATGAACTTTTTTAAATGCAAACTATATGAAAATGGCACAGGTGAAGTACGTATACGTTCGCAACTTCCATTTACATCAGTGGCTATATCTGTATGTTTGTTTAACTCAAGTAATTGAGGATCAGCAAGAATGCCCTTTTGATAAAGTTCAGTTATCCGTTCGTTCATAATAGAAACAATTTCGTTCGGTACGTGATAGCATTTTTTCATTCGTTCCATATATGCTCCATCAACATCCTCCAGTTCATCAAACTTCACACCATCCCTCAAATTTTCTTTCATCGCATAGGCATGATTGGCAATCATGGTAGCAAAAAATTTTCGATTTTTTATGTCATCAGGGCTTAAGTATGCATTAATTTTCAGTGCCATATTTCTTGTACTATTTGTCAAATTGCTCAACAATATTCTGCCTGACCACCATCGGTCGTAAGCTGTATTTGTTCGAAATACCAATAACAAACCTAATACCGTACCCATAAGTGAGAAAATTGTTACAGGAGGTTTAAAATCAACATGCAGTTGATAATTTTCAAGATAATCAAGTGCCAAAGTATATAACCCAGCCGCTAACATTCCATAAAGAATTCTTCTGAGTGTGGGCGTGTTGTGATAATCAAATAATACAGATACCCAAAGTGGAGGGCGTTTTCCTTCAAAAGCCATTTAGATACGAAGTTTATATGCCTTTGCCTAATCTTGCGAAAATAAAGGATTTAATTATACAGATATACACATTACCAAAACTAATCAGATATTATGTATTTTTGGAAATTGTTAATCACTTTATCCACAATTAATGTATTCTAAACCAAGACCTATTATTAAAAAAATACATTCATTTATAGGTCATAAAGATTGTTTGTACACTCTTGAGTTAACAGAAGATGCAAATGT
The DNA here is from genome assembly GCA_033763735.1 of Bacteroidota bacterium. Lineage (GTDB taxonomy): Bacteria > Bacteroidota > Bacteroidia > Cytophagales > UBA9547 > JANRJY01. Next base: position 4,658 of record JANRJY010000116.1, read on the forward strand.
TTTTTATACTGCCGGGGGTGATGGATTAATTGTTAAATGGAATTTGCAAGAACCTGAATTAGGAAAAGCTATAGCACAAGTACAAAATTCAATTTATAGTATTCTTTATATAGAAGCAAGAAAATGGATGATTGTAGGACACAATTTTGATGGCATACATATAATTGACCTACAAAAACAAAAAGAAACACGCTCACTTAAAATAACGGATAGCTACATATTTGATATACAAATTTGGGGAAACTTTATTTATGTAGCATGTGGCGATGGCGAATTATGCGTAGTAGATTTAGATAAATTTATAAAAACAACTTCTACCAGATATTCTGACAAAAGCGCAAGGTGTATTGCAATTCATCCAAAAATCAATGAAATAGCTGTAGGATTTAGTGATTTTAATGTTCGAATTCTGGATAAAAACGACTTATCAATAAAACAAACCATTAAAGCTCATTCCAACTCCGTATTTACAGTATGCTATTCACCAGATTATAATTACTTGCTTACTGGAGGCAGAGATGCAAAAATTAATGTGTGGAATTGCTGGAATAATTATGAACAAATTAATTCCATAGCAGCACATTTGTATGCTGTGAACCACTTACAATATGCTACTGACGGGAATCATTTTGCCTCTGCAAGCATGGACAAATCAATTAAGTTATGGGATGCAAATACCTTTCAACTGCTTAAAGTTATTGACAAATCGCGTCATGCAGGGCATGGGACATCTGTAAATAAATTAAAGTGGATAGACAATAATAAATTGCTATCCGTTAGCGATGATAGGACCGCAACTTTATGGGAAGTATCCTACCCTCTGGAAGATGCATAGGTCAAAACATTTGTTTCGACATAAGCATTGGGTGAATACGTACATTTGTTGATTTGCTTAATCATTAGTTCCGATTGTACTTTTTCTTCGTACAAAAGTGCATTCAACAAAAGTTGAAATTGCAACTCATCTATTTGATTTACAGGAAGTTCGTTATATAAATGTAAGGTGAGTTTTTCATGGGTAGTAGTTTTGTTCATAGGCAAAATATGGGGTTAACATTTTTCTTAAATTCAATAATGCATATCGCATTCTACCTAACGCTGTATTTATACTAATATTTGAATGAGCAGCAATTTCTTTAAAACTCATATCGGCAAAATGCCTCATAATAAGAACTTCTTTTTGTTCTTGAGGCAATAACTGAATATGTTTTTTTAATAATTCTTTGATTTCTTTTTGCAACATAGCTTTGTCAGTAGATTCTACACCCAGTGGCAGCAGGTTAAATAATTGAAAATCATCATCTTCATGCACCATTTGGTATCGATGTGCTCTTCTGTAATTATCAATTGCAAGGTTATGGGCCATGCGAACAACCCATTGCTTAAATTTGCCATTATCCTGATACTTATCTGTTTTAATTGTATCCACTACTTTGCAAAAAATATCCTGGGTTAAATCATTTGCCAAGTCTTTATCTTTAACTATAAAATATATAGTTGTAAAAACTTTTGATTTGTATCTGTTGTAAAGCACTTTGAAGGCTCCGATTTCTCCAGACTTATAAAGAGTGACTAACTCAGTGTCAGTCATTTTTTTTAGTTCAATCATCGTTACGTTGTTTAAACGTAGAGCTTCAAATCATAGAGTGCTGTTAAGTGAGGAAAACTAATTTTGAATATTTATACTGCAATGATATACAAAAAGTTTTATTTGTCTAAATTTTTAATAGAATTTAAAACGCATTTTCACTTAAAAATGTCCGGGCATTAATCCAAATTGGCTTTTCAGGCAATTCTGCAATTATTTCAATCGGTTCATTTTTAATTGGGTGTACGAAATTGAGTTTGTAAGCATGTAAACATATGCTTTTGTCAGGATTTGGCGCTGGTGCACCATATTTCAAATCACCAACAATTCTGCAGCCAATTTTTGATAATTGGGCTCTAATTTGGTGAAATCTGCCTGTAACCGGTTTTACTTCCAGTAAATAGCCTTCTTCAGTTTTTGTTAAATATTTAAAAGATAACTCAGCTCTTTGACTGTTTTTAACTTCCTGATTATAAGGCATAGCATATTTTTTTTGCTTA
>JANRJY010000108.1:0-2073 GCA_033763735.1 Bacteroidota bacterium
ATTTTGAATATACCAAAAAGAACAATCGAGAAAAAGGGCCTGCCTTGGTGGGTATTCAATTGCAGAAATCAGAAGATTATGATACTTTGATTGAAAAATTAAATCTGACAGGATTTAGTTATGAATTGTTGGTAATTTATCATAATAATATTCTAAATTGCTATTAAAGAGTGTTTATAGTTTGAAAATTATCGATTTATATCAATATAATCAAAATATTTGTTCAAATTTATCTATTTTCTTGGATTTTAAATAATTGCAAGGCTAATTTTGATAGGATATAATCATTTATTCGATGAGCAAAAAACTTTCTTTGGGATGGTTGGAGTTGTATTTAATTCGGATATTAGATTCTTTATTTGTAACTATTTAGCCCTTCAAAAGTAGTTTTTTTAGATGCAAAAATAATTTATCTTTGCTTTATGGAATTAACAGAGAAGCTATTGTTATTAGAAACTTTGATAATAAAATTATCAGAGGAGTTGTCTTTTTGCAAGACAACCATAACTTCTTTGGAAGCAGAAAATGCTTTATTGCGTTTAGAAAATTTGGAATTAAAACGTCAATTAGGTCAAAATAGCGAAAATAGTAATAAACCACCCTCAACAGATGAGTTCGTTAAGCCTAAAAAAGATGTTTCGTTGCGAGAAAAAACGGGCAAAAAAGTAGGTGGACAACAGGGACACAAAGGACATTATTTAGAAATGTCAGAAAAAATTGACAAAATAATTGTGCATAGTCCTTTAAGTTGTAGTTGTTGCGGGAAAGCATTAGATGAAACAAGCAACTTGGGTGTGGTGGATACCCGTCAAGTATTTGATATGCCCAGTCCGAAATTAGAGGTAATTTCCCACCAAATTACCCAACATCAATGCAGTTGTGGGAAAGTGGAATTTGGTACATATCCTTTGGAGATAAAATCCAAAACACAATATGGTGAAAATATACTGACAATTTGCAATATTTTGACCAATGAATGTCGCGTTTCCTATCAAAAATCAAGTCAAATACTTTCAGATATATTTGGTTGTAGCCTGAATGTTGGCACTATCATAAATGCCAATGAAAAACTTTATGAAAATTTAGATCCTATAGAACACCAAATCAAAGAGGCAATCAAACAAGCCGAAGTGGTACATTTTGACGAAACGGGTATGCGTGTAGAAGGCAAGTTACATTGGTTTCACGTGGCTTGTACTGATTTATACACTTACTTGTTTGTCCACCAAAAGCGGGGACTTGAAGCATTGCGCAGTGATGAAAGCCTATTGAAAGATTTTTCAGGCACAGCCGTCCATGATTGTTGGGCAAGTTATTTCAATTTTTATAACTGCAAACACGCCTTGTGTAATGCCCATATCCTCAGAGAATTGAAGGCTTTGATGGAAGCAGGCAGTATTTGGGCTAAAAATATGTCTAATTTGCTCAAAGAGATGTATCAAAGAAGTGAAACAGGCACACAAAGCCTTGAAAACCCCGCCTATTTTTTACGTATGTATGATTACATTTGTAAAATTGGAGAAAAAGAAGAACCACCACCAAGTAAATCAAAAAATGGAAAGTTAAAATCTTCCAAAGGCAGAAATTTGCTCAACCGCTTGAAAAATTACCAAGCGGAGGTAATCGCTTTTGCCCAAAATGAAAATATCCCTTTTACCAACAATGAGGCAGAAAGGGCTATAAGGCACGTCAAAATCAAACAAAAAGTGTCTATGTGTTTCAGAACTTTTGAGGGGGCTAAAATGTATGCCCGTATTCAAAGTGTCATTGACACCATCAAAAAAAATGGACTGAATGTTTTTCAAACACTCAAAAACATCAACCTGAATCAAAATTTCTCCTTTTTTCAAAGGGGCTAAATAGTTACGATTAAAGTTATAATAAGCCAACAATCCACTTTCTGAACCCAATAGCTCGTTATTCATATATGCTCGTATTTCATCACAAGTTCGGACTATATTCCAAATACGTACTTCGTCTAATTGACCATTTAAAAATTCAGCAGTTCCCTGTAATGCGCCTAATTGAATGCTATTTGATGTCAGATTACTTGGTAAATTTACATTGGCTGAA
>JANRJY010000023.1:0-7279 GCA_033763735.1 Bacteroidota bacterium
ACAAAGGAAGCAGGCTTATTAGGGTCCGTAGAATTTCTATTTATAAAAACGGTGTCTGCGGTATATTTCCCAAAATCATCTTTGAATGCTAGAATCGAAAATTTTGTTTGATTCCATTTCCTACTCCAATATAAATATTGAAACATTTTATATTGTTGATTTTGTGCATTTGTACTTGGTGGATTATTAGTAATAGGTGCACCTTGAGCATTAGTCGGAAGAAAATTGCCGGGAATTGCCACAATAGAACCATTTGAAGAAGTAGCCGTTCCCGAAGTATTTCCAGGGGTATAGGAGGTTCCAGTTACTCCGAACGCATCTGAATTTTGATTAAAAGCAAATCCGGCATCAAATTGATGTCCCTGATGAGTCACCTTTAATATAGCAGCATCATGTCTGCGACCTTGTTGCAACCAATCCAGATTTCCTAATAGGCGAACATCATCATAAACTATCTCTTGACGACCTACTTTTAAAGTGATATTATCAAGCAATTGCAAACGCGCATTGGTATCTAATTTGGTACCTAAAGTAAATTCGCCCCATGCCTGATGAACAAAAAACTTATTTCCGTCCGCATTTGTAATAGAAGATGCATCTTGCCCCCATACCCGAACATCGCGTAATTGCAAACCAAAACCGAGTTTATCCCAACGGAATCCTGCATTAAGTGCCGTTCTTTGTGAAGTAAAGAACGCAGGAATTTGAGATGCACCCACAGGGTTGCCTAAACCATGTCTGATTTCAGAACGAGTTCTGACTTGGCCTTGTAGGGTCCATAAAGGTGTTCCTGCCATAATAGGAGGTATAGGTACCGGTTGTGGTGGTATTGGGCCTTGAGCAAAAGTTGGGATTTGAGTACAAATACTTATAGCAATTAGCCATTTGGGATAGGTTTTGTAGCTTTTTTTCATTTTATTTGGGTTTGATTGTTTGATTAATTTAGGTTGGACAGTCAATTGTATGCCCGGTTATGAATTCGTACTTCATGCCGGGCTTTTGTTTTTTAGGTATGCTTTCTATTTTTTATATACATTTTTGATTTATATGCTTAAAATTCAAACTAGATTTTCATAAAACATCATTTTATTTTTAAAATGACCCTTTATTTTGAACTAGTATTTCAAAAATATGTAATAAGTATTAATACTCAAAATATTTAAGTAAAAAAAATGACCTTTTTTTGATAAAAAGTACCTAAAAACTAAAAGTTGTTGTTAAAATTAAACGTGATATTGGAATAATTATATTATAAAATTAGAAAGTAGGCTTAAAAACAAACCTGTTTTTAAAAAATATTGAATTTTGTATAGATAAATTAAGGTGTTGTTGTGTTATAGTTCGATACCATTCCAAAAAATAAAAGGGCAAGTTTCGTTTATACCAATATATTCTCGGTCATGAGCATGTATGCCAATACCATGTGACAAAACGGGACTTAAAATATCGCCCGAACCATTCATTTTTGTCGGGACTAATTGGATTTTGTCACTTATTTGAATTTGACACAGGAAAAATTCATCCAAATTGGTTTTCTTTTTCTTTTCCTGTACTAATGGAAATTGGAAAATGGGTAATTCATTTAGTTCTAGGCATTTTCTCAAATAAGGTTCAATAAAAATCTTAAAGGCTACCTGAACGGATAATGGATTACCGGGAAGTGAAAATATTCTTTTGTTATTTTCAAATGTGCCAAACCATATGGGTTTTCCCGGCTTGATTGCCACTTTGTGAAATACTTTTTTAGCTCCTAATTGTTCCAACACCTTAGGGACAAAGTCGGCATCTCCTGCTGAAACACCCCCGGTTATAATAACAATTTCGGAACTTAATGCTTTAGTAATAGATTGAAAAAGTGCTGATTCATCATCCTTAACTATTGGTAAATTAATTGCCTGAATACCATAAGCACTTAAAAATGAATGAATGGCATATTTATTTGAATCGTAAATCTGTGTGCTATTGGGTTCATTCGTTAAGGGAATAAGTTCGTTTCCTGTTGAAATTACGCTTACAGTAGGCGTTTTTTTTACCTTGATGTGTGCATTTCCATTGGAAGCCAACGCGCTTACTACCAAAGAATTACATAATTTTCCTTTTTGCAGTATTTCTTTGCCCTTAACAAAGTCTTCACCTTGTTTGGCTATATTATTAAAGTGCTTAAGGCTGATATCTACGAATGTAACGAATTGATTTGTTTCTTTTGCATCCTCATTCCGTATGACTGCATTTGCCGAATGAGGTACCGAAGCACCGGTCATTATTTTATAACATTGGTTGGTCAACAGTTCTTTAGTGTATGATGCACCGGCATAAATGGTTTCAATGATTTCAAATTTTCGGATGCCATTATCATAATCCTCCTTTCGAATTGCATAGCCATCCATTGCAGACCTATTAAATGGAGGAGAATCCCTTTTGGACATAATAGCTTCGTCCAGTACTCTATTTAGGCAATTATGAATGGATACTGACTCAGTGCCATAGTTAATGGCATGATTAAGTATTATTTGTATCGCTTCAGAGTAGGGAATCAAATTATTACTGAATAGTTTATGAATTTGTAAAATGCCAAGACTTTCAATGGCCTTTGCTTTTTAGCATTTTGCGAGCATGAAATACAGCGGGCAAAATGGCTTCCAAGCTTTCTTTTACACCATTTGTACTACCTGGTAAAGTAACTATGAGTGTAGATGCAATGGTTCCGGCAACCATTTGGGACATCATTGCCAGAGGAGTTCTCAATTGGCCATGCGCACGCATGGCTTCCGCAATTCCGGGTGCTTCTTTTTCAATAATTTCTTTAATAGCCTTGACCGTATTATCGCGGGGACTTAAACCTGTACCTCCTGTAGTGAATATATAAGGTATATCTTGACTAACCCATTCTTTGATAATCGATTGAATTTGATGTACATCATCATTGGTGATTTTGTATTCAATATCTTCAATTCGATGTTTTTTGAGCATTTCTATAGTAGTATTTCCCGAATGATCATCTCTTTTGCCTTCAAATGTACTATCCGAACATACCAATACGGCACATTTGGGAGGCGTATTAAAGTATTTTTGATCGGATTTGCCTCCTTTTTTTTCTAGCAATCTGATGTCTGAAATTACCAATTGCGTGTCTACCGGTTTGAGCATATCATAGATGGTAAGCGCAGCTATTGAAACGGCTGATAGCGCTTCCATTTCTATACCCGTACGACCGATTGATTTGGCCAAACATTTGATTTCGACGGAGTTATCTTTGATTTCAAAATTGATTTCAAGTCCGTCAATATTTACCGGATGGCAGTGGGGCAGTATTTGATCAGTTTTTTTAGCAGCAAAAAATCCGGCAGCTCTCGCGAATTCAAAAATATTGCCTTTCGGAATTTTATCTGATTTAATGAGTTCAATTGTTTCTTTTGAACAAAAAATACTAGCAGTTGATTCAGCAGTTCTAAGGGTAATTTGTTTGCCGGTAATATCGCGCACTTTGGGAATTAGACTAAATTATCTTTCAATGCAAGTTTAACAAGTTCAACTGCATTTTTTACAGCTGTTTTTTTCATGATTCTAGCTCTATGATTATCAACTGTTCTAATGCTAAGGTTCAATATTTCGGCTATTTCTCTACTGTTTTTTCCATTTACAATTTGCTTAAGCACAACAAGTTCTTTTTTTGAAATATTATAGGTGTCTTTTTTTAATCCGTTTTTTTTAGGTTTACTTGCTAATGTTTCTATGATGATGTTTGAAACTTGATGAGTAAAATATTTTTCGCCTGCATGAATTTTTCTGATTGCTTGTAATATTTCTTCTTTTGTAGTGTCTTTTAAAATGTAGCCTGATGCGCCACTTTCAACTGATTTAATGATATAATCTTCATTGTGATGCATAGAGAAAATCAAGGTCTTTACCGTTTTAAACTTTTTAGTAATTAACCCTGCAGTTTCAATTCCTGTCAATTTTGGCATACTGATATCCAACAAAACTATGTCAGGCATATGATTTTTAACTTTTTCAAGTGTTTCTAAGCCATCGCTTGCTTCCCCAATAATCTCAATATCATTTTCATCTTCAAGTAAAGTAGAAATACCTCTACGAACTACTTGGTGATCATCTGCTATTAAAACCTTTATTTTTGTCATTCAATTATTGGGATATATGTTGATTATAGTACCTAAAATTACAAAAAACTATAACTTTTCACAAAAATAGGTGCTATTTTAAGGGTATTGATACATTTATTTTTGTGCCTCTGCCAACATTTGAAATTATTTTAAATTCTCCTTCATTAATTTCTGTTCTGGAACGCATATTATTTATGCCATTTTGAATTTTTTTATTGTTTTTACGTCTGATGTCAAATCCTTTTCCATTATCGTTGATGCTTAAGTGTATTATTTTGTCGATTAGCATTAAATTGATTTCTATTTCAGAGGCGTTGGCATGTTTAATAATGTTGTTAATTGCTTCTTGAGCAATCCTATAGATAGTTATTTCTATATTTTTGGGCAATCGTTTTTCCTCTAAGTTGTGAGTAAATTTGATAGAAATTGTTGCATTTTTCTCTGTTTGTTCGCTCAATAATTTTATCGCAGAAATAATTCCAAAATCATTGAGAACAGTAGGCATGAGGTTAAACGAAATGGTTCTGGTTTCGGCAATGGTCTCATTAAGTAATTGTTTTAAGTCGTTAAATGTTTTCCTGTCTTTTTCATGTTCAAAAGTATTTTCATTAAGTTTTTCACTTATTAATTTTAGTCCGGTAAGCATTTGTCCTAATCCGTCATGAAGTTCAATAGACAATCGTTTTCTTTCATCTTCTTGACCTTCAATTAAAGAGACTGATCGAATTTTATCTTCCTTCATCAACAATTTATATTTTTCTTCAGTTGCTTCAAGTAATTCATAACGCGCTCTAAATAGAGAATCGTTTACCAAATTCAATTGTTCATTCAAATCTTTTTGATTTTGTTCTGATGCCTTGATTTCATCAATCGTATCATTTATTTGTTTGTATGTGGGTCTGAAAATAAAAATTCCCTCCAGGATCAATATTATTATTGTTAATAAAAAAAGCCATAATTCTATTGTTTTGAGGTTACCAACTCTTTCTTTGGCTTCACTATCATATTGAAAAACAATTTTATCCATCATTTTTAAAAATGTTCTTTCATTTTGAAGCATTTGGTTTAACGATTGTTTTACTTCATCCGATTTTAAGGTCGTAGGATTAACGGTTTGGGAATTGATGATTTTTGCATTTGTGATTAATTTTAAAAAAATGGGTTCTATTTTATTGAACATACTGTCTATTTTTGCACTATTATTCACAGGCACATCATTTTCAAGTTTTAATAATCCGTTTTTAAGCCCATAGTGGCACTTTTCCCATAATTCGATGATTTCGGATATATCTTGATAATAATATTCAGCATCGGCCATAAATACTTTTGGCTCAACTATTAATATAGCCGTTTTACATAATTTTTGACTGAGCATTCTTTGTCTTCCGGCAATATTTACTACTCTTGCATCATTTTGCTGTTGAGCAATAGAATATTGAACTAATATTTGACTAATTATTGAAAAAAGGGCTACAGCACTTAAAGCAAGTATATATAATTTTACTAAGTTGTTTGAGAGATCTTTTTGTGATGAACTTTTAGGCAAGGTTTACAATTATAAATTTATAGTAGAACTATTTCCAAAGGTACTTGTAATGAATTGCAATTTAATTATTTAGAATCATTCATGTCATTAAAATTAGAATCTCGTCATTCCCTCTACCACAAATTCAACCTATTGCTCCTACAAACACTTGATTATCAACAACTTTTATGGGGTATACTTTAATTTGATAATCATCGCCACTTAAGCAAGCACCACTTTTAAGCGAAAAAGTTTTTTTGTGAAATGGACATGCAACTTTTGGTTCATCACCCATGGAACCTATCATTCCTCTTGATAGTGCCATTTGCTGTTTGTGCGGACACAAGTTTTGTGTGGCAAACCATTCATTTCGTCTTTTGAAATTGTAAATGGCTATTTGTTCGCCATTAATCAAAACGCAAGCGCCTCCATTTTCAGGAATATCGCTTGTGCTACAGGCTACTTGCCATTCAGTGGTTATTGTCTTTTCCATTTTCCTTTATTTCAATATTTTTTTCGATGTTCTGGTTTCGATGCTCGATGTCCGTGGTTCGAGACTTGTTAATAGATATTTGATTTTCCTTAATTCAAAACTTTTTTTTGAATTCATCATTCATCATTCAAAATTTGTCATTTCCCCCAATCTTTAGCTTTGATTTGATCTCTAAGTGGTTCGAAAACAACGGTTGGATCTTTTGTTTCCGGTTTGTTTACAAAGTGGGTAAAACGTTTTCTAATCTCAGGATTTTCAACAGCCTCTTTCCACTCGCATTTGTAAGTATCAACCATATACTGCATTTCCTTTTCAAGTTCTTCGCAAATGCCGAGACTATCATCTATTAGCACGGATTTAAGGTATGGCATACCGCCTTCCAGTTTGTTAAACCAAGTAGCAGTTCTTGAAAGCGGTTCAGCTGTTTTGATATAAAACATTAAAAAGCGATCAATGTATTTGATGATTAATTCTTCGCTGCAGTCTGTTGCGAATAATTGAGCATGTTGCGGTTTGGAACCTCCATTGCCACACAAATACAAATTATATCCTTTTTCAGTTGCGATAATGCCAAAATCTTTGGATTGCGCTTCGGCACATTCTCTTATGCATCCCGACACAGCTGATTTTAATTTGTGAGGTGCTCTCAGACCTCTGTATCGCTCTTCTATATGAATGGCAAATGAAACAGAATCTTGAAGGCCAAACCTGCACCAAGTTGTGCCAACACAACTTTTTACTGTTCTTAATGCCTTGCCATATGCATGTCCACTTTCGAATCCGGCTTGAATTAGTTCCTCCCATATGTAGGGCAAATCACCTACATGTGCGCCAAAAAGATCAATACGTTGTCCCCCGGTGATTTTTGTGTATAACCCATACTTTTTGGCGACATTACCAATCACAATTAGTTTGTCAGGAGTAATTTCTCCCCCCGGAATTCGAGGCACCACTGAGTAAGTTCCGCCTCGTTGGATATTAGCCAAAAATCGGTCGTTACTATCTTGAATAGGGGATTGTTTAAGTATATTGTCATTCCATAGACTTGCCAATATGGATGCAACAGCGGGTTTGCATATCTCGCAACCATCGCCTTTGCCATGTTTGTCGAGTACTTCGTCATAATATTTGAGTTTATCA
>JANRJY010000037.1:0-19854 GCA_033763735.1 Bacteroidota bacterium
GCGATCATCATATTTAACAGAAATATTCAAAGCTTTCAACTCTTTTTGAATGGCAATAGCTTTTTCAGAAATCAGTACCTTTTGTTCATCTGTTTTATAAATCGGCACAATAACTACCTGAATAGGAGCTAGTTTTGGAGGAAGCACCAACCCTTCATCGTCAGAGTGTGCCATAATTAGTGCGCCCATCAATCGTGTAGACACGCCCCATGACGTTCCCCATACAAACTCTTGTTTGTTTTCTTTTGTCAAAAATTTCACATCAAATGCTTTGGCAAAGTTTTGACCTAAAAAGTGGGAAGTACCTGCTTGTAATGCTTTTCCGTCTTGCATTAAAGCCTCAATACAGTAAGTATCTATTGCTCCGGCAAACCTTTCGTTAGGTGTTTTCACTCCTTTTTCAACTGGAAGTGCCATAAAATTTTCAGCAAAATCGGCATAAACCTCCAGCATTTTTTTTGCTTCTTCTTCAGCTTCTGATTGCGTTGCATGAGCGGTATGGCCCTCTTGCCACAAAAATTCAGTAGTGCGCAAAAACAGTCGTGTACGCATTTCCCAACGAACCACATTGGCCCATTGATTAATTAACAGTGGGAGGTCGCGATACGATTGTACCCAGTTTTTATATGTACTCCATATCACAGTTTCTGAAGTAGGTCTAACGATAAGTTCTTCTTCCAATTTTGCTTCCGGATCCACAATTACGCCACTGCCATCAGGTGCGTTTTTAAGACGGTAATGGGTTACTACTGCGCATTCTTTGGCAAAACCCTCCACATGGCTGGCTTCTTTACTTAAAAATGATTTTGGAATAAATAACGGAAAATAAGCATTGGTATGCCCCGTTTCTTTGAACATATCGTCTAAAGCGCGTTGCATTTTCTCCCATATCGAATATCCGTATGGTTTTATCACCATACATCCTCTTACTGCAGAGTTTTCGGCCAAATCGGCTGACTTAACTAATTCATTATACCAAGCAGAATAATCTTCACTACGTTTGGGGAGCTTTGCCATATTAATTTCTTATTTCCGCAAATAAATACAAATTTTGTAAGAGGATGAAATAAATACTTTGATTGAACTCAAAACGTAATTTGAATATTTATTTAACTTAATTTATAATATATATTTTTGAATAATGAAAACAAGGATAATATTAGTTTTATTTTGCTTAAACACTTTGTTTTCAAGCAATATCACTTTAGCTGTTACTATAGAAGACAGTATCCCACCTGGTAAAAATTTTAAAAAAGCCGCTTTCCGGCTTTGGTATCCCAATGAAATTAAGACAATAACAGGGATAATCGTTTTGGTACCGGGCTCTAATTCAGACGGTAGAAATATGGTTGAAGACTCTAGCTGGGTGGAATTTGCAAAGCAAAATAATATGGCACTTTTGGCATGTTATTATACAGATTATGAAAATGAAAGCAAATTTGTAGAAGCATATTGCAACGTGAGTAAAGGAAGCGGACAAGCTTTGATTGATGCTATCGATAAATTTGCAAATAAATCACAACACAATGAGCTGTCAACCAATAAGTTGCTTTTGTTTGGATTTTCAGCGGGAGGGCAATTCAATTATGAATTTGCTTGCTGGAAACCTGAAAGAGTAGATGCATTTGTGGTAAACAAAGGAGGATTTTATTATACGGCTTTAGCTCCCAAAACTACCCGTGAAGTGCCCGGTATATTTTTTACCGGTGAAAAAGATTTGATGGAACGCAAAACCATAGTTAAAGGCATTTATGCAATGAATCAGCGGGCAGGTGCACTTTGGACTTTTGTAGAAGAACAAAAAATTGCACATGATGAAGGTCAAAGCAAAAAGTTAAGCATACAATATTTTCAATCGGTTTTAGAAATTAAACTAATCCATAAACCACTAATTGAATTAGGTAAATGGGGGAATTTTGAAACCGGAGCTTTTATTATTGATAAGCGTGCTATTTCACCAAACGATAATTGCCATTCATGGTTACCAAACGATAAATTTGCAAAAATGTGGCAGGAAGTAGTTCGTTATGATCAATTTAAATAATGAATATCTGATTTGCACAAACAAAAAAGCCGAATCTATTAAATTCGGCTTTATTTTAATTTTATGAATTAACTTATTATTTTTTGGCTGCTTTTTTTGCTGTTGTTTTCGAAGCAGCTTTAGCTTTTGTAGAGCTACTTTCTTTAGCTGCAGCTTTAACTTTAGGTGCACTGGCAACGGCTTCTTTAAAAGTATTTACAAATTTAGCCAATTTTGATTTTTTGTTAGCGGCATTTTTCCAGTGAATGATATTGTTTTTTGAAAGTTTATCAATCAATGAAATAACGTTACTGAAAAGTTTCTCTGCTTCATCCTTGGTTGCCGAAACTTTTAATTTTTTGATTTGAGTACGGGTAGTTTTCAATTGATACCTGTTTCTCAGTCTTTTAGCTTCGTTAGAACGAATTCTTTTTATGGAGGACTTATGATTTGCCATGAATATTCTTTTAAAAGGAGCGCAAAGGTAGTAAAACTTTTTTAATCAACAAGGAATTTTTTTAACTCTATTTGCATGTCGGCCTCCTTCAAATGGGGTGTTCATATATCGAACCACTATTGCCATTGCCATATCCAAAGTCACAAATCGTGATGGGATACACAAAATATTAGAATCGTTATGTGCTCTTACTATTCCGGCAATCTCTTCGGTCCAAGCAATGGTAGCTCTAATACCCGCATGTTTGTTTGCCGTCATGGCTACACCATTGGCAGTACCACAAAGTAATATACCAAAATCCACTGATTTTTCTTCCACTTTGTTAGCAACCGGGTGTGCAAAATCCGGATAGTCACACGAAGATTCTGAATCCGTACCTACATCAACAATCTGATGTCCTTGTTTTTTAAGAAATTCTATAATTGGGAGCTTGTACGCATATCCAGCATGATCGCAACCGATGGCTATTTTCATTAGGTTTTTTTATGCAATTATAAAAAATATATTTTGATTGTTAAACTTATGAGGTTTTTGAAAAACTCACTAGTTTATTGAAAATGTTGCTTCTTTTTATTAAAAGAAAAATGTATAAGTTTAAAAGTATATTATTTTTTATACTCATCATAAGTAAATTTGATTGGAATTACCACCAAAGCATTTATTTTATTTCCTTTGAGATCTTCTCCATGATAGAATTTTGTAAATCCCTTACAAATTCGAATTGCTTCTTCATGAAGTGATTTTATTGAATTATAATCAATTGATTTATCTTTACTAGGATTGTAATCAGTAATTAACGTTTTCTTTCCTGAATTATCTAAAATATTAGTTCTTCTAATAGTCGCATTTATTACTTTGCCTGCACTATCTCCAATTACTTCAACATATAAATAAGCTGAAATTTTATTTTTTAATGCATTGGTTGGATACACTAAATTACTTTTGATTTCATTACGCAATTCTTCCGTCAACATTGTTTCAGGATCAACTTCTTTAGGAGTATCTTGTCCATTTATATTAAACTGAATCAATATACTAAAAATGATGAAAAGTACTAACTTGGTTAATTTCATAAAATTGGTGTTTAATAATTAAAAAACTATAATTCAAATATACAATTCAATTAATAGAATACAAATAATAAATATTCCACCCTTTTTTGGTCTTATTTTGACCAACAAGCAACCAATCATTGAGTGCCAATTTAATTTGTTTGCTGGTCAAATGACACAGCAAAGTCGAAATGGGAACACCAACAAGGGAAGATAAGTATAACATTAAGCACTTACGACTCCGCCATCGCTCCTGCCTTTTCGTAAATGCCTTCAATCAAAGCGGCATTGTTTGCCAAAATCGCTTTGCGTTTCAATTTTAAGGTAGGTGTTAATTCTCCTGAGTTGATTGTAAATTCTTTGCCTAGCAATTCAAATCGTTTGATTTTCTCCCATTGAGCAAAGTTGTTGTTAAGTTCTTCTACTTCCTGGCCGATTCGAGCAATAATTTCCGGCTTTTTAATCATTTGATCCGGAGTGGTGTATTCTATGCCCTTAATGGCACACCAATCTTTCAAAAATGCAAAAGAGGGTACTATTAATGCTGCAGGAAATTTGCGTCCATCTCCTACAACCATTATTTGCTCAATAAACTTACTTTCTTTAAACTTATTTTCCATTAATCCCGGTGCTATGTATTTTCCTCCGGAAGTTTTGAACATTTCTTTTTTGCGATCTGTGATTTTCAAAAACTTACCTTCAACAAATTCTCCAATATCTCCGGTATGGAACCAACCATCTTTGTCAATGGCTTCAGCTGTCAAATCCGGACGATTATAATAGCCTTTCATAATGTGAGGCCCTCTACTTAGAATTTCGCCATCTTCAGCTATTTTTACTTCCACTCCCGGAATCACAGGTCCTACAGTACCTATTCTTCTATCCCCTTCTTCCCAACGATTAACAGCTATCACCGGCGATGTTTCGGTAAGTCCATATCCTTCCATCACAATTATTTGAGCTGCCGAAAATACTCTTGCCAATCGTGGTTGCAATGCTGCTCCTCCGGAAACAATCACTTTTACATTTCCCCCTAGCGCTTCACGCCATTTACTGAATATGAGCTTGTTAGCTAATTTCAGTTGGAATCGATACCAAGCACCCAAGTCCGTATCAAGTTCGTATCTCTGACCTAGTTCCAAAGCCCAAAAGAACAGTAGTCTTTTGATACCCTTTAATTCTTGTCCCTTGGCTATGATTTTATCATAAACTTTTTCAAGCAATCGAGGTACGGTCACAAACATATTGGGATGTACTTCTTTCAAATTGTCGCTAATTGTGTCCATGCTTTCGGCATAGTAAACCGAAAGACCACAACCCAAATACAAATAATTAAGCATACGTTCGTACACATGGCACAATGGCAAAAAACTAAATGCCCTCGATGTGTGGTCAATAGGCATTAGAGGAATACAAGAGGTAACATTACTTACAAAGTTTCCGTGAGTAAGCATTACGCCTTTGGGAGTGCCGGTAGTACCGGAAGTATATATTAACGTTACCAAATCATCGGACTTAACAGCTTCTTTGAGTGGTGTCAATGTCGCAAATTCCGATTCCTGCACATCTTTAATCAAATCTTTCCAATTGGAAACACCTTTCAATTCATCAAAGGAATATATATGTTGAATTGAATCGACACCAATTGAAGCTTCTTTGGCCTTGAGATAAAGCTCTTCATTGGCTACAAAAACCAGTTTTGCCTTTGAGTCGTTAAAAATAAATTTGTAATCTTCAACAGTCACTGTAGGATATATGGGCACACTTACAGCGCCTATTTGCTGAATTCCTATATCCACAAAATTCCATTCAGGTCTATTAGGAGAAATTATGGCTACTTTATCATCTTTTTGGATGCCTTTTTTAACCAAGGCAATGCTGATTTTGTTTGCAATGGTCTGATATTCAGTGGTACTATACGTTTTCCAACTACCATTTACCTTGTTGGCCAAAGCATCTGTTTTCGGATATTTTTGGAGTTGCATTTCCAACAAATCAAAAACTCTCTTGATTTCCATGTCTTTAATCTTATTTACTGTTTATATACAATTATTTCTAAAAATAGTTTAAAAATATTATCTAAATTTCAATTACTTACTGCAATAAATTGAATTTTGTATGTGTCAATATCAACAAACATACACAATACTACATAAGAGTGGTTAATACCACAACATTTTTGTATAATTTTGCCAATAATTAATCCTTGGAATCGTTTTAGTTAATTGTCAATATTCCATTTGCGAAAGTTACTGCTTTTCTATTTTATATTTTTTGTGTTAATCTCCTTATTTATAACGAGTTGTTCTCCATATGCAAGCGGTCCTATTTCTATGCGTTATCATAATTTAACTTCAAAATACAATGCCTATTTTTTGGCAAGAGAACGATTAGGCGAATTGGAGAAGGCACTTTATGATGGTGATCCGAATAATTTTTACAATTATTTAAATATCTACCCAAAATCTGATTGCACATATGCCAAAGGAAATAAAGATAAGTTTGACAAAATTATTAAAAACGCTTCTCTGCCTATTCAATGGCACAAACCGAGCCATTGGGTAGATGATTGTTATCTTGTTATTGGTAAAATCAGGTTTTATGATTACGATTTAGAAAATGCAGTTACTACTTTCCGGTATATTAATATGAAATACAATGAAATTGAAGTTAAACATGAAACGCTCATTTGGCTAATGAAAACTTATATGTGGATGGGCGATTATGACCAAGCACATTCATGGGGCGAATATCTCGAAAACGAAGCTATGTCAACAAAAAACTTAGCTCTATTAAGCCTTGCAAATGGACATTATTATATCAAACAAAATGAACCCAAAACTGCATTTCTGAAACTAAAAGTAGGGGTCAAATATGTAAAACCCCGACAATATAGAGCTAAAATTTATTATATTCTTGGTCAATTGGCCCAAAAAATTGAACGTCAAAAAGATGCCTACCAATATTTTAAGAAATGCTCTAAAATGACCGGTAATTACGAAATGTGGCTTTATGCAAAGCTCAATATGTATTTGATGAAGGATATCAAAACAGATAAAGACTATGAAAAAATCATTGCATTTTATAATAAACTACTCAAAGACCCAAAAAATAAAGACTATTATGACAAGATTTACTATGACATGGCCACTGTGGAGTATAAACGAAAACGTATTCCTAAAACCCTTGATTATTATTCCAAAGCGGTTAAAAACGCTACAAAAGGTACTTATGTGAAGGCCTTTGCTTACTTGCGAAGTGCTGAAATTTATTATGATGATTTACAAAAATTTGAATTGGCCTCAAAATATTATGATTCTTGTATTACTGTACTTGAAAAAGACCTCCCGGAATATCCTAAAGCATACAAACGACAACGTATATTAAAGGAGTTTGTAGAACAAATGAGAATCATTAGAGTTGAAGATAGTTTGCAAAGATTAGCGCGTATGGATACAGCTAAATTAAGTAAAATTATTGATGGTTGGATTGCAGATGAAAAAGCCAAACTGGATGACCAAGAAAGAGAGCAACGCAGAAAAGCAAGGAGCTTAATTACAATGTCGGAAGTTGACCCAACAATGGGACAATATAAAGCTGAAGGAATTAGGCTACTTCCCGGCTCTGAAAACAAATGGTATTTCTACAATCAAGAGGCAATGGATAGAGGAAAAGCTGACTTTGAAAGCAAATGGGGAATACGTGCCAATGAAGACAATTGGAGAAGAAGCAGCAAAGAAAAAGATGAATTTTCAACCGCCTTTAATCCTCAATCAGGCAGCAATAATAGTAATGAACCGGTTAAAGAAGAGCCAGAGAAAACGGTATTCTCATCAGATCAAAAGAAACAACAATACTACGACCAATTACCGCTTACCAAAGTTAAAATGGATACTTCAGTTGCAAAATTAAAGAGAGCAATGTTTAAGATATCCCGAATATTTGATCAAAACCTGGAAGAATATCCTAATGCAATAAATGCCTATAATGCGTTCATAGCCAAATATCCAGATGACGAAAAAACCCCGGAAGCTTTGTATGCTATTTACCTTATATGCAAAAATAAAATTGCAAATGCGCCTAATGATAGCTGCACAAGTGCTTGTGCACGAATGCTTATCAACGATTTTTCTTATTCTATTTATGCCAAATTAGTGGAGGACCCTGATTATTTGAAAAAGAATAAAATAAAGGGCGAAAGAGTAAAAGCTAAATATCGATTGGCATTTGAGTATTACGAAAGAGACCGATTCCTTGAATCAAACAATATGATAACGGAAACTATGGAATTATTTCCCGAAAGTGAATATGACGACCGTTTGGAGCTACTTCGATGCATGATTGTGGGTCGTACTCAAAGTTGGGACAATTACCAAGATACACTTAGGTATTTCATAAAAAAATATGAAAAGCGAAAAAGCAAACTTGTTGGATATGCCCAAAACTTACTTGAAGGTTCGAAAAAAGTAGCTGCCTCAGATAGCACAGGTAATATGCGCAAACGAATCAATTGGGACCTGGACCTTAATTTCCCTCATTTGTTTTGTGTAGCTTCTAAAAATCAAATGGTTATAGATCAATTGGTTGAAAAATTCAAAACATATAACAACGACTTTTATACAGAAGAGAAACTTCAAATCAGTAAAATAATATTGGAAGATTCCGTTGTAATGTTGGCTGTTAAACAATTTCCAAATAAAATTCAGGGAATGAATTACTTCGAAAAACAAAATGGTAAAAGCTCTCCACTCAAGGCATTTCCGGATGAAAAGTTCGATTATTTTGTGATTTCAGAAAAGAACTTTGAGATACTTAATAACGAAAAAAGCTTTTTCGGATACAATTTCTTTTTTCAAAAAAATTACTTTTCAAAAGAGTTTTAAATCGTGAGCCAACCCATTGGATATAAGCCGGTTGTGTCAGGAATTTCATTATTGTACCACACTGCCCCTTCTTTAAACCATTGTTTTGGCATGATTACCAATTTTTCAGTATTAGCATTAAGCCAAGCACCCCACCAACTGTATGTGCTATTGGCAATTATTTGATGATTACACATCGAAATTAATTGCATATCAAAAGCAGCAGGCCAATTTGAGCATATAATAGATGTATTGGGCATTTCTCCAAACATTTGTTGGTTCCAAACTACATCTTCCCCAAAAACAAAAAAAGTGCAATTTTTTTGCAATTTCCGCTCTATTAATTGAATAGCCTCTTGATAGTAATCGATTGATAATGTGTAATTTAACGCTGATGAATGATAGTCCGTTCTGCGGGTATGAATAGCTACGCTACATTCACTTTTATTAATTTTTTCATAAATGGCCAAAAAATCATAGTTATAGCATTGCTTGAATTGAAAAAGCGATCGAATTTCATTACTTACAGATTCAAAATATTTGAAATGCTGCCAATGTCCATTCAGATAGGTGTTCTTTGATGCTTCTTCAATTCTTCCATCGTATTTGAAAGAAGTTTCATTGAGTAAGGTTATTTTATCTTCCTTTTTAGAAATTCTTTGATTGAAAGCATGCAATTTTTGAAGTATAAAATTATTGGGTTGATCTGTCATTTTTGCAATTTCATTCTCACTCGCTACTTCATCAACTATCTCGAAATAATGCAATTCAAATTCTCGAAAATCGTCTTCCTTGTACGATTGTAAATCCAACTTAAGAGGAACATTCCATTTGATGGCCAATGATTTACCAGCTGCATATTGAAACATTTGATTACCCATTCCTGCAAACAGCTTAGTTATAATCATTGTTCAACTATTTGTAATCCAATATATTAAGCGTATTACTTGAGAAAAAATATTCTTTAGGATCGTTTGATGAAATTACAGTTATCTTATTTGGTATTAATTCCAAAATTTTACCTTCATACCATTTGATTCCTTCAAAGTCCAAATTAATGGTGGGTTCATCTAGGAGCAGAGTCGGTTTTAAAGTCAAAAAAGCCAAACCCAGCTTTACTCTTTGTTTCATACCGGACGAAAAATGTTTAATTGTCTTACTTTTGGATTTTGTAAGTTGCATATAATCAGCTACTTCTGATAGAGTAACGATAGGTGATAATGGTACAAATTTGAAATGAAACCTGATTAATTCATCCAAAGTCAACTCCTCTATTAATTCCAAATAAGGTGCCGCTATAGAACTGTATTCCTGAATTTGGGTTTGTTGGATATGTTTATTTTGAACATTCAAAATAATGTCGCCTTCAGAACTTGATAAATACCCAGAAAGCACATTCAAAAGTGTAGACTTACCTGACCCATTTGGACCGGTTATCACCAAAGAATTGGATTCTTGCAGTACAAAATCCAACTTTCGAAATATCCATTCGTTATTAAATCTTTTTCCTAACTGTGTTGCTTTCAGTTCCATAAAATAATGTGTGGTAAAAGTAGCCACCTTTTATGGAATAAAAAATTGAAGCAGATAAGTTGGAAATTTTGTAATTTATTTTTTACTTGTACCATGACCAAGCTAAGCGTAAATATCAACAAAATAGCCACCTTACGCAATTCAAGAGGCGCCAACAATCCCAATGTGGTTCAAGTTGCCATCGATTGTCAAAAATTTGGCGCACAAGGCATTACCATCCATCCACGACCAGACGAAAGGCACATACGTACTTATGATGTGTACGCATTACAACAAGTGATTACCACTGAATATAACATTGAAGGATACCCCGATAGAAGATATATTGATTTGATCAAAGATGTGAGACCTACACAAGCAACCCTTGTGCCCGATCCACCATGGGCAATTACCTCCAATGCCGGTTGGGATACCAAGAACAATATGATATTTTTAAAAGAAATCATTTCAGAAATCAAATACTATGGTGCTCGTGTGTCGCTTTTTTTGTATCCGGATAGTGAAATGGTGCAATATGCAGCTTTGGCAGGTGCCGATAGAGTTGAATTATATACCGAACCTTATGCCACTGGATATCAAATAGATAGAGAAATAGCCGTAACCCCATATATTAATGCAGCACTTACTGCAAAAGAACTAGGCATAGGCGTAAATGCCGGGCACGACTTGGACTTAAATAATCTCAACTATTTGGTAAAGAACATACCATTTATCGATGAAGTTTCCATAGGTCATGCTTTGATTTGCGATGCTTTATACTATGGTTTGGAAAATACTATACAAATGTATTTAAGGAAATTGGAGAAATAATTGACTTTTTTATAGCAATCAACATGCAAAAACTTACTTTTAAAAGAAATAAGTATGGTAAAGAAATACTTATAGATACTGCTCATACTTCGGTGTTTGCGGTGGATAGCATCAAAGTGCTGCCCGACTTCTATACCATAGCTTTTTTAAAAGAATCTGCCGGCTCTATCAAAATAAATAATCAAACAATCGTACTTAGAGAGAATATCGTACTTTTTGTTCCTGTTTCTCAAATGGTAGATATTAGCAAAAGTGTTTTCAAAGAAGGTTATTTTATTTTTTTTGAAGGTGAATTTTTAGATAAATTTTTCAATGAACAGAATTATATTTTCAAATTCTCATATTTTCACAATACTGATAATCCTCACTATTTGCAAATAGACAATGATCAACAAAAAAACATTTATCTTTTATTTGAAGAAACACATAAAGAAATAAGAAATTTTGAACAAGATAGCGAACATCTTATTCGTGCCTATTTGTATCAGTTATTGATAAAACTAAATCGTCTCTATACCAAATTGCATTTAAAACTTAATTCCAAATTGCTTACCAATGATTATCTATTAAAATTCCGGTACGTCTTAGAAAAAGATATAAAAAAGCATAATGATGTTCAATATTATTCAGATTTATTAGGAATTAGTCGCACTTATCTAAACAAACTATGTTTAGATTTTTATGCCAAAACGAGTTTGCAAATCATCAAAGAACGACTGGCTTTGGAAATTAAAAAAGAGCTTTTATATACAACCAAAACCAATGCCGAAATTGCTTATGAGTATCATTTCTCTGACCCTCCTAATTTCTTAAGATTTTTTAAACAAATGACGGAGCAAACGCCACAAAAATTCAGAGAGTTGTCAAAATGACAATACTGTTTTTGAATTGATAATTCCCTCCGTATTTCCGTTTATACCTTTGATGTACATTTAAAATCAAAGGAAAATGAAAAAAACAATTATTACAATCAGCATCTTGTTGTCAGGCATATTGTCATTTGCACAATCATCAAAATCTAACACCAGTCCTATTTTTGAAATAGCAGTACGCTCAGTGAAGGAGGGTAAAAATGAAGATTTCGAGAAAGCTAGAAAAGCATTTATCGAAAAGCTTACAAAAATAAAAGGCGTATCAAACGACCGTGAGTTTCAATCGTTTTACGCCCTGCCAACACCTGACAAAACACCTGTATTCATTGGTATGACACAATACGAATCGAACGCTACGTTGGGATCAGTACAATCAAACAAAGACCTCATGAACAGCTTTATGAACTTTGCCCAAACGATGGATTTGAAAGCTTACGTGTTTATTCAACCAACTGAAGGAGGTGATTTTAACCTATCTACACTTGCCAAAAAACAAGGTCAAATATTAGAAATAGCTGTACGCAGAGTTAAATCAGGTCAAGAAGCTGATTTTGACAAAATGAGGAAAGCTTTTGTAGCCAAATTGGGAAAAGAAGATGGCGTAATTCAAAGTTGGGAATTCAAAGTGGTCGGTGGAAATGCTACCGAAAGACTTACTGTAGGCATGACAGTATATGAAAATCAAGAGAAATTTCAGAAAATAGGTCAAGCCACACAAACTTGGGCAGAGAGTGCCTTCTTTGGCACATTTGAGCCTGTGGCTTTGCAATACGCTTTTTCTGTTAAATAATGAATCGAAATAATCTTTAATTCTCGAAAAAAATAGAAATGGAAAATTCAAATCAAATACCCAAATGGATTAAATACTACACCATATTCTTTGTAGTACTCGGATTTAATGCAGCGGCCATAGGCTACTTTATGCCCGGCATGATGTTTATGAATGTGAAAGTTGATTTTGCTGAAATCACCACCATCACCGGTATGTTTGGTGCACGCAATCTTACATTTGGTGTAATGGCAATAATGGCCCTTTATTTCAAAGATCCTAAATATTATTTCGTGCTGTTTGTAGCTCGCTTCGTAACAGAGTTGCAAGACATGGTTGTTTTAACTACTACAAATGCCATGCCTGTGCCAGCAATTTTAGTGGTGGTGAGTTGGTTATTATTCTTCTTGGCTCCGGAATATTTAGCAATAAAATGGCTTTGGAATCAAATAAACTTGACTTCTGCTAAAGATAGTTCCAAATTATAAAATACCATATATCATTTCTCAAAATGTCCATCGATGAAATTATATACTTAAAATAGTGAGAAATTTGTAATTTTGAGCTTGTTAATATTGAACACAAGCTCAAAATTGTTCTAATCTTCTAATTTTAGTTACACAATTTAACTGTTATTTAATTGCATTAACAAAATTTAAAAAATCCACCCTATCAATAAATCGCGCACCTAAGCTTTCCAAATGCGCTGTATGCACTTGGCAATCAATTATTTGTAAGTCTTTTTCCTTTTGAACAAAACTAATAAACGCTGCTTTCGATGCGTTGCTTGCATGGCTAAACATCGATTCACCGAAAAAAACATTTCCCAATCTAACACCATACAATCCACCAACCAATATTTTATCCTTCCAAGCTTCCACCGAAATCGCATATCCAAGTCGATGTAATTCTATGTAAGCATTTTTCATTTCATCCGTAATCCAGGTTCCATCTTGCCCTTTGCGAGCGGTAGCTCCACAATTACAGATTACCATCTCAAAAGCGGTGTTGTACCTGATTTCAAATATGTTTTTCTTAATTACCGATTTCATACTTTGGCTAATCTTTAGTTCATTAGGAAACAATACAAATCGAGGATCAGGGCTCCACCAAAGGATAGGAGAATCCTCATCGAACCAAGGAAAAATGCCTGATTTGTAGGCCAATAAAAGTCGGTCAACAGACAAATCACCGCCTACAGCCAAAAGTCCATCAGGTTCTGCTTCATCAGGATGCGGAAACCAAAGTTGAGGAGGAAGTTGATAAATGGGCATTTGAATTACTATAAAAAGAAAAAGAGCACTTATTATGGTGCTCTTTTCATTGCTGTAAGGAGGGGATTCGAACCACCTACGGAGAGGTTACACTCTTGCGAGCTTATCCCTGATTCTCCACCCTCGAGACCGGAGGGCATGTCTGCCAGTTTCAACACCTTACAATCTTAAGTATTTTGTAATTGATGCAAAATTAATAAACGGCATTATTTTTTGCAAATAATTTATATATTTACATAAATATTTGCAGATGTGATAATAAATTGCCAATTTTAATTAATAATTAATAATTAATAATTTAAAAAACGGTGTCTGATTATCAAATTGACAATGTAGATCTTAAAATTTTGTCACTTCTTATGGAAGATGCTACTATGCCATATACTGAAGTAGGTAACAAAGTGCACGTGTCGCCCGGAACTGTACATGTACGCATGAAAAAAATGCATCAAATGGGCATAATAAAGCATTCACAACTAATAATTGACTATAGTAAAATTGGGTACGATATCACAGCATTTATTGGTATATATTTGAAAGAAAGCCTATTGTATGAGCAAGTTGTGCAAGACTTAAAATTGATTCCTGAAATACTTTCAATGAACTATACCACAGGCAATTATAGTATTTTTGCAAAAATTATTTGTAAAGACACACAACACCTTATGTCCTTGCTCCACGACCGAATACAAAAAGTAAATGGTATTGAACGAACCGAAACATTTATATCGCTTCATGAAAGTGTGAATAGACCGCTTCTGTTAAACTAAGTCCCTCAAAATTTCGAAAATCAAAATATTTCAGTTAATTTAGGCGCGTCTAAAATATCATGTTCGAAGCCTTACATTACGATTATGCCATTCGTGCATTAGTTTCATCCTCAATTGTGGGTGTTACTTGTGGTTTGTTAGGCTGTTTTGTTATACTAAGGAAAATGGCACTTATCGGTGATGCACTGTCACATGCCATACTTCCGGGGGTAGTGCTGGGATTTATATTTTTCGGTCATAATCCGTTGGCAATTTTTGGTGGGGCTGTACTTGCTGGGTTATTTACTTCATTATTAATTACTTGGATACAACGCAACTCCATTACCAAAGATGATGCTTCTATAGGTATAGTTTTTACCGCCATGTTTGCATTGGGTATAATAGGCATTTCGTGGCTTACCAAACGCGAAGGTGTACACTTAGATATGAAAGACTTTTTGTTTGGCAATGTTTTGGGTGTTTCTGATTCAGACTTATGGCTCACTGGAATCATTGGCATATATGTTATTGCATGCATAATTCTGTTTTTTCAATATTTTTTCATTACCACTTTTGACCCACTCATTGCACTTACTATGGGAATTTCAGTGGCAGTTTTTCACTATTTTCTCATGTTTTTATTGTCATTAACTATTGTTGCTTCTATACAATCTGTTGGAGTTATTTTGGTGGTTGCAATGCTAATAATTCCCTCATCTACAGCCTATTTACTTTCAAACCGCCTTTGGGCAATGTTGGTAATATCGGCTTTGGTTGGATTAATATCAGCTACTACAGGTTTTATGATTGCACTTTGGTTGCAAATTACCCCTGGACCAACCATGACTTTAGTTGCTTCTATAATTTTTGGAATCACGCTACTAATATCTCCCAAAAGAGGATTTATAACCAAAGCAATTGCACGTTTTCAAAGGAACTTTATTGAAGAACAACAAGATATCATTAAGGCCATTGAAAAAGCGATTAGAGAACCTAATGAAAATAAGCATATTTTGATTTCTGAATTGAAAGCCATTTTTAATTCTTTTTCCACTCCTATGTTCAAATTGCATCTATTTATTTTGGTACGCAGGCAAATGATTAGAGTACATAATGACAAAATCAACCTAACACATACAGGTAAGCACGAGGCAGATGTGCTTATTAGAGCACATCGATTGTGGGAAAGTTATTTAGTCAATAAAATGAATGTGCCCATGGATCAGATACATGAATCAGCCGAAAAAATGGAGCATATTTTGCCTAGAGAATTTATGGATAAAGTTGATAAAGACTTGGGATATCCACTCATTGACCCTCATGGTTCTCCTATTCCTAAGCTCCGTAAAAAAAGATTCAAACTTTCAGATTTAAAAACTGGTTCTACTGGTGTAATTTCCGAAGATCAAACTAGTAGTGTAAAAGAATTATGGCATTTAGGGATTTTTCCGAATGCAGAATTTGTTGTAAAGGAAAGCAATACTGAAAGTATAACAATTCAAATAAAAAATTCGATATTTGTTGTAAAATCAGAACAAGCGAATAAAATAAATATAAATTCATAATAAAATGAAACAAGTGACAAAAACATTCAAATGGGCACAACTGACTTCAGTTTTTTTACTACTGGTATTATTGACTTCTGCAATTCCTAATGGCGATAGCAAAGCAATCAATTGGCTTACAATGGAGCAAGCACTTAAAGCATCAGAAAAAGAAAAGAAAAAAGTATTTATTGATGTATATACCGACTGGTGCGGATGGTGCAAACGCATGGATGCAACTACTTTCAGTGACAAAAAAGTAGGCGATTATGTTAATAAAAAATACTATGCAGTAAAGTTAGATGCAGAAAGCAACAAAACTTTCAGTTTCAAAGGTCGTCAAGTAAGTGAGCGCCAACTTGCTGGAGAAATATTTAAAGTAAGTGCCTATCCTACAACTGTTTACCTTGATGAAAATTTTGACATGCTTTCGCCAGTACCCGGTTATTTAGATTTGCCAACATTTGATAAAGTAATTAAATTTTATGGTGAAGATGCTTTCAAAAAACAAAGTTGGCAAGAATTTGAAGCTGCGTATAAACCGTAACCTTTTTTAATTGGTTTTTTTATGGAACATATCAAAGAAGCAAGAAGATATTTAAAAAACGCTAAAGAAATTTTAAGCGAAAAAGCTAAAAAACAGGACGGCTTTTATACCGATAAAAAATACGTGAAAATTGCTGGTCATACAGCTTATTTAGGGGTGTTATTGGCATTGGATAAAGTATTAGGCGCAAAAAAGAAAGGAAGAAAAAGTGAAGATTGGTATAATCAGGAACTATCAAAGCAGGACAAAAAAATTACATCAGTATTTGATAGTACATACGATTTGTTACATCTGTCGTTGGGTTATGACGGCAATCCTGATGCAGAAGTAGCACAAATAGCTTTGAAAAATGCGGAAAGAATTATTGAATGGGCTGAGTTAAAATCAAACTGACTTTAATTGTTTTCTAATGACACCATTGTTGCACTTTCAACACCTCAGGGTGTGGGTGCTATTGCAGTTATCAGGGTTTCAGGTGGTAATTCCTTTGATTTACTACAACAAATTTTCAGAGGTAAAAACCTCAAAAATCAACTCACCCATACCATAGTTTTTGGAAAAATAGTTGATAAAGAACAAGTTATTGATGATGTGCTCGTGTCCATTTTCAAAGGGCCCAATTCATTCACCAAAGAAGATGTAGTTGAAATATCCTGTCATGGATCGAATTACATCATTCAAAAAATAATTGAGTTACTCATCAAACAAGGTGCTCGATATGCCAAACCAGGCGAATTTACACAAAGAGCTTTTCTGAATGGCAGATTCAACTTAGCTCAAGCCGAAGCAGTTGCCGACCTTATTCATTCCGATAGTGAATCCGCACATTTAGCTGCTATAAAGCAAATGAGAGGCGGATTTGCGGCAGAAATCAAAGTATTGCGGGAACAATTGGTAACATTTGCATCATTAATAGAGCTTGAATTAGACTTTGCTGAGGAAGATGTTGCATTTGCCAACAGAAGTCAGCTCAAAAGTACCGTGTTGGGATTATTGCAAATCATATTTCCTTTGATAGATTCGTTTCAATTCGGAAATGCAATCAAAAATGGAGTACCGGTTGCAATTATAGGCAAACCAAATGCAGGCAAATCGACCTTATTAAATACACTTTTAAATGAAGAAAAAGCCATAGTAAGTGAAATTGCAGGCACTACTCGCGATGCAATTGAAGACGAAATAATTATCAATGGTTTTAAAATTCGTTTTATCGACACAGCCGGATTGCGAATTACTAACGATAAGCTCGAAACCATCGGAATTGAGCGAACCATGCAAAAAATACAAGAAGCAAGTTTGATTATTTACTTATTTGACGTTACAAATAATTCTATTGAAGATCTAAAAAAAATTATAAAAGAAATTAAGTCATTTGAAAAACCTTTTTTACTCGTCGGAAACAAAATTGATTTTCAAGACTATGAACCTACAAAATTTGAATCATTAAATAATACAAATGCATTAATTTTTATCTCAGCAAATAAAAAAAATGGGATAGAAAATTTAAAGTCTCAAATTATAAAAGCAGTTAATTTAGAAAACTTTAAGACAGGTAATTCATTGGTAACCAATATCAGGCATTATGAATCATTTTTATTAACAAAAGAAGCACTAGAAAGGGTATTATTCGGTATAGATTCGAATCAATCCACCGAATTAATTGCAGAAGATATCAGAGAAGCATTGTACCAATTAGGGTTAGTTACAGGTGAAGTAACTAATGATGAGATACTAGGAAATATATTTTCTAAATTCTGCATAGGAAAGTAAAAATAGGGCTTAAATTACACCATCTCTGTTGACGAAAATTTGTTTAATCCAAAATAGAAATCCCAAATAAAATACAATACCATATATTAAGGCCGCCAATACCAAATGTATAGGTTGAACTAAATAAGGCAAACCCAAATATGTCAATAAAACCCCACTTACAAATTCAATGAGCACAATCAATCCAAGTACTATACTCCAAAATTTAAAATCATATTGAATTAATCGATAACAAATTATCCCAATAAATAATACAACAATCCACGCAATTATTCTGTGTGACATAAATATATAATCCAATTTTTCAACAATGACATTTCTCAATTCCCCATTTTTCACTAATACATCCACTTGCTGTCTGACTTGAGTTCCAAACAAAATTTGAATTAAACACACAACTCCAACTATTAAAAACATCCATTTTAATCCAAACAACCTTTGTTTATCAATACCTACGTTTTCATTTGCTGCAATTACATATGCAGAAATAAGTGTTGAAACAATTACCAATGCAAGGAACATATGAATCGTGATCATGTAAGGCGACAAATTTGTGGCCACTACTTTGGCCCCTAACCACCCCTGAATAATAATAAAAACTAAAGAAATGATTGAAAACAAAAATACTTTGGACTTGAAACCATAATTCCATATCGCTAAGATCACCATAACAATAATAGACAATCCGGAAATGGCCCCAATCAATCGATTAATATATTCAGTCCAGGTTTTATAAACATTAAACGATACGTCAAGCGTACCACCTTTTGAGTACTTTTCAACATAATTAAGTGGCAATTGTGAAATATCAGTAGGTGGAACCCACGAGCCAAAACACTTGGGCCAATCCGGACACCCCATGCCTGAACCCGTACATCGAACTACACCCCCAGCAATAATTACCATATATATACAGATAATTGTTGCTATTGACCATTTATGAAATAAATTTGAATTGCTCATAATCAAAAAAGCCCATACGATATCGCATGGGCTTTCATTTAATATCTAGATTACTTATACCAATATCCCTTCTTTTTTACCTAATTCTACGGTTTCTTTTTCAGAATCCAAATTTGATTCAGGAGTGTGACTCAACGGAACTGTTTGAGGTATAAAATCTTCAGAAGCTCCCGGTTTACTATAGTCGTATGGCCAACGATATACAGCAGGAATCTCTCCAGGCCAATTGCCATGCTCGGGTTTAATGGGTGCTGTCCATTCCAATGTATTGGAATCCCATGGGTTTTGAATGGTTTTCCTACCTTTAAATATGCTCCAGAAAAAGTTAAAACCAAACATTAACTGAGCTGAAAAGGTAACAATTGCAGCTATGCTAATAAACATACTTAAATCATGGAATGAATTAAAAGCATCATAACTGGTGAAAGAATAATATCTTCTTGGGAAACCTGCAATACCCATATAATGCATTGGGAAAAACACCGCATAAACCCCCACAAATGTCATCCAAAAGTGTATATATCCCAATTTTTCATCAAGCATTCTGCCAAACATTTTAGGAAACCAATGATATACTCCAGCCATAAATCCAAAGAATGAAGCAGAACCCATAACAATATGAAAGTGTG
>JANRJY010000059.1:0-3078 GCA_033763735.1 Bacteroidota bacterium
ACTGATTTAAAAACAAATTATATCAAACGCTGTGTTGCAACTGCCGGTGATACTATCAAAATCATTAATATGCAATTATTTGTAAACGGTAAACCAAGTGTAAATCCTGAAAAAATGCAGTACCGTTATTTTATTCAGACAAATGAAACTATTAACGCCAAAATATTTCGCAAATTGGATATCAGTGAGTATCAACAATATGAGGGCGGATATGTGGTATATACTACCGAAGCTACTGTACAAAAACTCAAAAGTATGTCTTTTGTGAAAGATGTAGTAACCACAGCCAGAGGCGTAGAAGGAGATGCCAGAGTATTTCCTAACAATTCCAGATTTATGTGGAATGAAGATAATTTTGGCCCATTGGTATTGCCTAAAAAAGGCATGACCATTAATTTGGATAGTAATACCATTGCCTTATATGAAAACACAATATCCAAATATGAAGGTTATAACGAAGTTAAAGTTGATGGAAATCAATTGATTATAGATGGTAAACCCACAAGTACCTATACTTTTCGTCAAAACTATTATTGGATGATGGGTGACAACCGTAACAACTCCTTAGATTCACGCTTTTGGGGGTTTGTTCCAGAAGATCATGTTGTGGGTAAGGCAGTATTTATCTGGCTATCATTGGATTACAGTGCTCCCCTATTAGAAAAAGTACGTTGGAACAGGTTATTTAAAGTAGTGGATTAATAAACGTTATTTTATTTTTTTAATGCATATGATGTCCGTTTCTGGCTGGCACCTAATCTTTGAAATGACCTAAAAAATATGTATATTCGCATAAATCTTACAAATAATGGGTTTTACATACGCAAATATTAAATTAATCAATACGGTTGAAGCTGCTATTGCAAAAAAAGGATTAATACCCCAAAATGAAGCAAAGAGTATGGACATCAGCATTTTGGTTGACTCAGGTGCTATTGATTTATGTATAAACGAAGAAATTCGTGCGCAACTTAATTTAGATTTAGTAGAAAGAACTACCGCAAGATTGGCTGATGGTTCATTAATTGATTTGGATATTGTAGGTCCGGTTACAGTCAAATTTTTAAACAGACAAACCACAGTAAATGCAGTTGTACTTCCTGGAAGTGCTGAACCACTTTTAGGAGCCATCCCTTTGGAAGGTATGGATGTTATTATTGATCCACTTGACCAAAAACTTAAACTACCGCCATCTCGCCCTAACAAACCAGTTCGAATACTTTCTGGTCAAAGAAGATAGAATTATTTCAATTATAATTTTTAATTGACTCTTAATTAAGTAATTATTCCTATTTTTATGGAAACATACCTATATGAATACTAAGAAAAAAGTAATTGTAATAGGAGGCGGCTTTGCGGGCATTCAAGTGGTTCGTAATTTGGATGAACGTCTTTTCGATATTTTGCTTATTGACAAAATCAATCATCACCAATTTCAACCCTTGTTTTATCAAGTTGCTACTTCTCAAATAGAGCCTTCAAGCATTTCATTTCCTCTTCGAAACATTTTCAACAATAAGTCTAATGTACAGATTAGAATGGCTGAGGTTAATAGCGTTGACAGTCAAAATAATATCATTATCACCAATGTCGGTAACTTTGAATATGATTATTTGATTATTGCCATTGGATGCAAAACTAACTTTTTTGGAAATGAAAATATTGCCAAAAACACCTTCACGTTAAAGTCCACATACGATGCTATTACCATTCGGAATCACATACTTCAAACCTTTGAAGATATCATTTCGGCTAGTGAAAATGAAAAGGAAAGTTTACTTAACCTCGTAATCGTAGGTGCAGGACCTACCGGTGTTGAACTTGCGGGTTCATTTGCAGAAATAAAACACAACATTTTACCCAAAGATTATAAAGGAATCGATTTTTCTAAATTCAATATATACTTGGTTGAAGGAAGTAAAAATACGCTCAACAGTATGAGTGAAAGCTCTAAAAAAGAATCAAAAAAGTATCTTGAAAAGTTAGGAGTAATTATCAAAACAGAAACAATTGTAAAAGATTATGATGGCAACTCTTTAACCTTACAATCAGGTGAGATAATCAAAACAAAAACGGTTATCTGGTCGGCAGGGGTAATTGGCAACAAAATTGAAGGTTTACCTAATGAGGTTATTTTGCCAAATAATAGAATTAAGGTAGACCGATATAATCAAGTACAAGGAAGTTCTAATATTTTTGCTTTGGGCGATATTGCCTATATGGAAACCCCCAAGTATCCCAAAGGTCATCCTCAGTTGGCAAATGTGGCTATCAATCAGGCTAAATTATTAGCTAAAAACCTAAAGGCAATTCAGTTAAACAAACCAATAAAAGAATTTGAATATATCGATTTGGGCTCTATGGCAACCATTGGTACCAATAAAGCGGTAGTTGATTTGCCGTTTGTACATTTCAAAGGATATTTTGCCTGGTTGGTATGGATGTTTTTGCACTTGATGCTGATACTGAGCGTTAAAAACAAGCTCATTATTTTTATAAACTGGGCTTGGGCATATATAACTAAGGATACATCACTCAGACTTATATTGTCAAATGTTAAAAAGACAAAAAAATAAGAAAAGAAAGATATTTAACCTTTAAGCGTAACTGTTCAACATCACTGGCATTACCAACATGAGAATATCTTCACTTTTTTGATTATTCGTTGGCAAGATAACTCCTGCTTTGTTGGGAAGCGACATATTCAATGTAATGGACTCATGGTCTAAATTGGAAAGCATTTCCATCAAAAATTTGGCATTAAAGCCTATTTCAAGGTCTTCACCTACATATTCACTCACTAATCTTTCGTTGGCTTCATTAGAGAAATCTAAATCTTCAGCAGATATTTGCAATTCAGAACCTGCCATTTTCAATCGTACCTGATGCGTGGTTTTGTTGGCGTAAATCGAAATCCTTTTTAATGAATTCAACAATTCTGTTCTGCTAATGGTAAGTACATTAGGATTTTCGAGTGGAATCACATTTTCATAGTCAGGAAAACGTTCGTCTATTAATCGACAAATCAATTTGTTTTGCGCAAAAGAAAAATAAGCGTTGGATTGGTTGAACTCCATC
>JANRJY010000066.1:0-5012 GCA_033763735.1 Bacteroidota bacterium
ACCATGAAAAAAGTATTTGCGTTGTTCGCAATTGCAGGTGTTATGTCACTTGCTTCTTGCAAAAAAGCTGAAACAGCTACTGAAACTCCAGCTGCTACAGAAACTCCAGCTGTTGACACTACTGCTACTGTAGCTGTTGATTCAGCTGCTGCTGCTCCTGCTGATTCAGCTGCTGCTGCTCCTGCTGCTCAATAATTATTTGGAAACAAATATTTATTAGTAAAAAAGAACCCCGCCAGTCGGGGTTTTTTTATTGGAAACGATAACAAATACCTCCGGAAATAAAGGCTATACTATATCCAGCCTCACCAAAAATAGCCACCTGGTTAGTTAAGTAATAACGAATTCCTGCATATATGCCTGGTGCGAAAGGTGTTTGCAATTTTTCAGGTGTAGGGAAAGCCACAGTAGCACCCGGAATTTTGGCTACAGATTTATCATTCAATGTCATGAAAGTATATCCTGCTGAAATACCAATATAAAAATCAATTTTATCACGATGTATAAGATGATAAGCTACTCTTGCCTGCAATATGATGTGGCTGAAATTTTGCTCAACAGTATAAATATTCGATTCCTCCTTATATTGAGTAGCATGATACCCGGCAAGTAACCCTAACCCAATTCTATCAGTTAACCCAAATTCCAAAGTAGTGTAAACCGGTGGAATTAGTATGATTGATTTTGGTGTTTTGTATGCAGAAAAAACCCCAATTCCAATGTTGGAAACAATAGTTCCTTTACCAAAAGTTACCTTAGATGAGATTCGTATTTTTTTACTTAAGTCATTCCGTTCGGCTTTGGTCAAATTCAATGAAAAAACAACTAATACTATAAATAAATATTTCATTTTTCTTATATTTTTTTGCAAATAAACAAGAATACTATCTTACATAAAAGAATTTTTCTTTTTTTACGTAAGTTTAAACTTATGCCAGCTGAATTTATAAATATCCATCCCATTAATCCAGAAACGAGAAAAATTGATGAAGTCGTTCAGTGTTTGAAAAAAGGCGGTGTTATCATATATCCTACCGATACTGTATATGCGATTGGATGCGATTTGTTCAATAACAAAGCAGTGCAAAAAGTATGCAAACTTAAAGAAATGAAACCCGAAAAAATGAATCTGGCTTTCATTTGCAACGATATGAGCCAAATATCGCATTATGTAAAGAACCTGAGTACACCTAATTTCAAGTTAATGAAATCTCTTTTACCGGGGCCTTATGCGTTTATTTTAGAGGCAAGTAGCGAAGTTCCCAAAATATTGGACGTTAAGAAAAAACAAGTTGCTATCCGAATTCCCAATCATAATATTCCTAGAGCCATTGTACGTGAATTAGGTAATCCTTTAGTGACTACATCTATTAAAAATGATGATGCCATTAAAGAATACACCACTGACCCTGAAGAAATATTTGCAGAATATAAGCACTTAGTGGATTATATTATTGACGGAGGCGTTGGAAACAATATTCCTTCAACAATAATTGATTGTATTGATGATAGCCCTCGTGTAATTCGTAGAGGCTTAGGTGATTGGGTAGCTTAAAATCAACCCTATTCTTTTCCTGTAATAGGAACTTCGCCAACCTTTATCCTCACTGCGTTGAAAAAAGAAAACAACAACCGCATTTTTGCGGTAAATAATTTGATTTTTGATTAACACTTGAGATTATTTAAAAGCTAAACGTTGCTTTAATTTGCGCATTTCGTGAGTTATGCCTTAGGCAAGGTAAACTATCGTCCCAATAAATAATTTATGTAATCGCCTTAATTCAACACTGCCTCAAAAACATGCTTTTTGGCAATTGCAGCTTCTTTTTCCTTTTTGCTTAAGCTAATTTGATTGCCAGTATTTACTACAAACACATTTTTGTTTGCAAGTAAATCTTTAGCTTTAATCAAATCAGAAAGGTTGATGGTTCCAATTACATAATTATGTTCCTTACCAAAAAAGCGTTCGCTTATGTGAATGAATTTCAACGACTTAATATCTTTTTCATCGATATATTTCACATATACTTCAATTTCAATTTCGGTCGTATATTGTATTTTGTCTCCCTGAAGGTATTTTTTGTATTCGTATTTATAATTATAAGTCAAAGCAGATATGTCAGATAATACCGCAGAACCTGTAGGATGACCCCCTGCACCTTTTCCAAAGAAGAATTGTTTGTCTGCAAATGCTGCTTCAACAATTACGCCATTATTTTCATAATCAACATCATATAAGTAATGTTCTTTAGAGACAAACTGAGGCATTACAAACAAGGTTACTTGCTTATCATTGAACTTTTGTGCGGTTGGTACTAATTTGATTTTATAGCCCTTCTCTTTGGCATATTGTACATCGTACTTAGACAAATGCTGGATTCCATAATTGAAAACCTTTTCCGGATTAACAAACAAACCATAAGCATGCGCAGCTATAATAACTAACTTATATTTGGCATCAAAACCACCTACATCGGAGGTGGGATCTGTTTCAGCAAATCCTAAATCTTGTGCCTGGCGCAAGGCCACATCATATGTTAGGTTATCATTGAATATTTTGGTAAGAATAAAATTGGAAGTACCGTTGAAAATGCCACTTACTGTGTATAATAGTTCATTATCATAGTATTCTTCTAAGTTTCTAATAATTGGAATAGCACCACAAGTTGAAGCTTCGTAAAGCAAAGACACATTGTGTTTTTGTTGAAGAGCAACCAATTCCTCCAGATGTTCGGCAAGCATTTTTTTATTAGCAGTAACTACATGTTTGCCATTTTTGAGCGCCTCCGTACATATTTTGTAGGCTTCTTCTGCATCATTTATTATTTCAACTACAACATCTACTTCCGGATTTTTCAATATATCATCCGGGTCAAAAGTAAAATGAAAATCAGGAATAGTTCTTCGTTTGTTTCTGTCTTTAACACAAATCTTGTATACATCGGCCTGAATAGCTTTTGCTTTATTTAGCACATCATAAAGTCCCTGACCTACAACTCCGAATCCAAAAAGACCTAATTTTATTACTCTTGACATATTATTATGATTCTTTTAACAACAGAAACTATCAAAGTTAGTTATGAATTATAAAAATTTCTAATGATTGCGTCTATTTTTTCAGATTCCACCAAAAATCCATCGTGCCCATAAATGGACTTGATTGTGGCAATAGTTGCATTTTTAATATTTTCGGCCAAATATTTTTGTTCGTCAACCGGAAAAAGCAAATCACTTTCAATACCAATTATTAATGTTTTTGATTGAATTAGTTGCAAAGCTGCGTGGACTGAGCCTCTTTTGCGACCTACATTGTGTGAATCCAAAATATATGTGAGTGCCCAATAAGCATATGCATTAAACCTTGTTGCGAATTTCTCAGCCTGATATTTCTGATAAGTGATTGCCCTATATTCATTAAAAGCATCAATTGGATCTTCTTGGGTTTCGTTGTAAGTTGTATAACTTCTATATGAAAGTAAGGCTATAGCTCGGGCCACTTTCATTCCATTAATGCCTGCTTCTGCAATATATTCAACCCATGTAGGATCGTTAGCGATCGCCATACGCTGGGTTTCGTTGAGCGCTATTCCCCATGGAGATGTACGAGCGTTAG
Source organism: Bacteroidota bacterium (assembly GCA_033763735.1). GTDB lineage: Bacteria > Bacteroidota > Bacteroidia > Cytophagales > UBA9547 > JANRJY01. Next base: position 3,614 of record JANRJY010000066.1, read on the forward strand.
TTGCCAATAGAACTAAATTTTGAATCAATTTAGGGTTAATAATAGCCCATTCCAGCGCTTGCTGACCACCTAAAGAACCACCTATGCAAGTATGTATTTTATTGATGTTCAAATGATTACGCAAAATTTCAAATGTTGAAATGATATCGCGGATTGTCATTTTTGGAAAATGATGAAAATAAGGAGAACCAGTCAAAGGGTTGACATCCAACGGACTAGATGAGCCATAACAAGATCCTGGCACATTTACACAAATGATAAAATATTTTTCAGGGTCATAAAGTTTTCCAATGCCAAACAAATCTTTCCACCATTCTAGCACATTGGCATTAGCAGTAAGTGCATGACATACCCAAATTACATTATTATCAGCAGGATTATATGTGCCGTAAGTTGAATACATAAGTTTCAACTCCGGTAATGACTCCCCCGATTCTAATGTGATGGGTTTTGGATAAAAAAAAACATTTCCTTCTGATGCCCACGATGCTTTTTCGCTAGGCTTGGCAGAAAGGTCTGGATATTCAAGCACTGATTTAGTAAAAGGACTGCGAAGTTAGCCTGTAGGTATAAATTAAAAAAATATTTGTGCAGATATAGATTAATAATTCAATCAATCCTATGTGTTCTAAACATTAATCTAACCAATAGTACGACCCACCACAAAGCAATTGTAGTCATCAATCCATATACAACATATTGGTAGTCAGATAGTTTTCCATATTCAGTAACAACTACCAAATATAAAAACATTAAAATGAAACCTAAAAGCATGTTAAAAAGCCAATTCAAAGAATAGTACCAAACAGAAAATACTTCTACTAAGGCTTCCCGTGAGTCCTCGTTTTCAAACCAAAATTTTTTGTTTGGGATAGGTAAAATACTTAAAGGAAATGATTTAGTTAATCGCCTAAGAAGCATAATTGTAACATTCACAACTAAAAATACTCCTCCAGAAAAGTAAAAAATGTATTGCTTACTGATAAGTTCGTTAAGACCTGTATTGCTTGAATATGCAACCGGCACAAATTCGGGAAATTGATAGTATGAAAAGAACAACCAAAATATAAAAAATGCACCTGATACGTAATAACAAAACTTGATAAATGAAAGCATGATGAGTTAATAATAATAATTTAGATATAAAAATGAGAAAATCGTTGAATTAAAACGACAATATTGTCAATGTATTTGTTTTTCAAAATTGATTAATTCCACATTTTTTGTTGAATATTTGTGCAAATATGCACACAATATCAATGGAACAAATAAAAAAATATTTCCCTGAATTAACTGCAGATCAGATTTCAAAATTTGAAAAGCTTGATGGATTGTACAGAGATTGGAATGAAAAGATTAATGTGATTTCGCGCAAAGATATTGACCACTTATATACTCA
>JANRJY010000071.1:0-16479 GCA_033763735.1 Bacteroidota bacterium
TAAGGAAACCGGAGATTGGAGTTACAGAATACATTACGATAAAAGTGATCCATTTAATGTAGACTATGAAGGTCCATTTCACATCCAACCTCAATTGTTTTCTGATATTGGAATACTAAGTACAATATACAAATACAGGCTGCTATATGAGATTTATGAATTTGATTGGTTTGATTCATTCAGGTTGGATATTTTTAATATCATAAAGATAATTGGAGGAACTGAAGTTATTTATTTAGCAGATAATAGTTGTGACAAATTAGGTTTTTACTTTGAATGTATGGCATTGGAAAATGTTCCTTACGAAGAAATTAAAAAGCAAATGATTATAGAACTTGGTCAACCAGTCACCAATTACTCAAAATTAAATTTTGACAGCTTAAATTATAGAAATATAACAGAGTTCTTTTTAGATGATTTCGCAGACTTAAAATTGAAAAGCTTAAATAAAATTTGAAGGCTGCAATCGATTTTATATAAAACAAGTTTGTAAGTAAAATTCGTTTGTAAGGATTTTCATGTTTCTTTGCTTTTGCTATATTGTGTCAAACTATTTATTGGGCTAAGACAAAATCAAGGAGAACGAAATAAAATGAAATATTAAAATGGCTTTATACAAAAACAACTTAAATAAACTAAAAGAAATTTGCGAAACTCCATTTAAGCTAGAAAAGGATATTCAAAAGCTTTTTGAAGCCAATATTTTTTCAATTATGGGTTTGGAATTAGTTAAAAGTGAGTTTACAATAAAAAACAAACGGATTGATACACTGGCTTTTGATAAACAAAGCGGAGCCTTTATAATAATTGAATATAAGAGAGATAAAAATATCAGTGTGGTTGACCAAGGTTTTACATATTTAAGCCTTATGCTAGAAAATAAAGCCGACTTTATTATAGAATACAATGAGAGCTTAAAACAAAATCTAAAAAGAGAAGATATAGACTGGAGTCAAACAAGAGTAGCCTTTGTTTCTACCAACTTTACTGAAAACCAAATCCAAGCAACCAATTTTAAAGACATAGCTATAGAGCTATGGGAAATAAAGCAATTTGAAAATGAATTGGTTATTATTAGTCCAATCAAAAAATCAAATGCTGCTGAAAGTATTAAGCCATTAACCCAAAACAAGGAAACTCTAAAAACAGTAACAGAAGAAATAAAAGTTTACACCGAAAACGACCATTTAAGCAACGTTTCAGAAGAAATAAAAGAATTGTACCAAAAATTCAAAGTAGCAATTCTTAATCTTAGTGATGATATAGAGATGCAACCCAAAAAAGTTCGCCTAAATTTTAAAAAGGGCAAATTGATTGTCGCAGATATTTCAATTCTCAAAAAATCATTAAAGATTTGGATAAATCTAAAGAAAGGTAAATTAGATGACCCCAAGAATCTTACTGAAGATGTAAGTGAAAAAGGTCATTGGGGAAATGGTGATTATCAGATACAAGTTGAAACGGATAAAGACCTTGAATACATAATGAGTTTAATCAAACAAGCGATACATTAATTTCAATAATAATACTTCGCTAAGTATAGTTTCAAATCTACGTTTTAGTGTCATCAAATCTTAAGTTTCGCAAATAAAATAAAGTACAAATTATATTTGAATATAAATGATTTGCTAATAGGAGTAAAGCAAGATTAACATTCACTATGATCTAATTAGGATTATATGCCAAATAGGAGGTATCAATTTCCTTTCAATGATTTAATTATGTCACTTAGCGGAATCAATATTTTACTGAAGTGTTCTGTTATCTCTCTTATCTTTTCATTGGGCATTAACCATAACATAATCGTATGTATTAACATCCATGCAAAGAATATTATAAACATAATGCATAAGTAATAAATCATTTCTATAATCTTGTTTTTATTATTTTATATTTCCTTTTATAATTAAGTTTTATGTTCTAGCGATATTTATTTTTAATTGTGCATCTTTAACTATATATCTTAGAAAATGCCTTCTATACGATTTTTTCCTATATTATTTTTTATCTTAAATTTACTTTAAAGATTTCCGGTAAAAAAAGACACTACATTTTGTACATTTTTTCAAATGTATTTTATATCGTCATAATAAGTGGGGAAGGGTTGTTTTATTGCTATCGCAAGTTTAGCGAAGCCTAACTTTTGAGGATAGATAAGCAAAGCTTATAAATTTGCAATAATGGAAACTCTGTATTTGGTGTTATAGGAAAGAAATAGTGGAGGTCAAAAACAAATAGCTGCTTTTTGTTTAGAAAATACGAACAACCAAAATTTAACCTTTTGATTTTTTATTTCTTGTTAAATAATTTTTTAAAAAATCCTCTTTTCTTTTTAACAGTATCTTGTTGATTGATTTGCAATGTATCTTCAGTTATTTTGTTAACACTTGTATATTTTGCTGGGTTTTGTGAACTATCATTTTCGATTTGAATATTCTGTTCAACTATTTCTATATTATTTTGGTTGGAGCCTTCAATACTTTCAATTTTCTCATTTGTTTGATTTATTTCTGGTTTTATTAATGTGTCTTTTGGATTTTTACCACTATTTGGTCCCCAATATGATATTTTTTGACCATATATTAATTCAATTGGCAATGTGATAGCTGTTATTAAACTAATACTAATTAAAGGAGCCAAAATAATTGCTATAATCAATCTAGTTAAAAAGCCTGCTTTCTTTTCAACAATTCTGAATCCTGAAATAAAACGGCCATCTTTAAATTTTTCTGGTATTTTTAGAGTAAATGCTGCTGATACAATCAAGAGGAAAATAAAGATAAAAACACAAGTCAATATTCTTTCAACAATATATATTTCCATTTTAAACTTTAAATAGGTTAATAATACAATAAACTTGTTTTACATATCTTTCATTCCAAGTTTCAAAATCAAAACTTCCAATTTTTTCCATTTCATACTTTTCAAAAAGTTTAGTTATTCTAGCATCATTTTGATTTGAAAAACTATCTACCAAAACACAAAAATATCTATTCATATTGGAAGGTAATTTAAGTAATTTTTCAATATCTGCTTCATAGGAATAATAATCTTGTCTTATTTTCAATTCAATTACTGTATTATATTTTGAGTCTATTTTGTATAATATATCTGAAGGTCCACCATTTCCAAGGTTTGTTTCCCTACACCATTCTAAAGTTGTATAATCATTGAATATATATGATTTATTATTTGTAATATCTAATCCTAAATGAAATGCAACATACAATTCTGGAGCAAAAAAAATACCTGTATTATTTGCATTTTTTAATGTATTATCAATTTCTAAAACAGATTTTACAATTGAATTAAATAATTCGTTTGAATTCATTTGGCATCCATTTTTTATTTACAAGTTTGTTGTTCCTATTATTACCTCAATCAAACGATAGCATTGGGAAATGCTTCAATTTGAACTTATGATAAGTGGTTTGGGTAATGAATCATTAGTAAAATACCAAGGATAATTGATAACGTCCAACGTGTCCTTGACTTCTGTATATTCATTATCATTATCGTATAAACGGAATAAAACAGCATATTTCCCTTCTTTTTTAAAATAGTAACTAAATCCTACAAAATTTAATGGTGGTTTAGAAACATAAATTGAATCATAATCAGCAATGCCATTGAGTGAACTATTAGAAATTAATTTAGTTCGCATTTCATATTTTATCAATTCACCTCCATAGAAATCACTTTGCTTTGTTGGTCCATCCCTATCGTAAGAATTTTCGAAGATAAAATCTACTTGTAGGTTTTTTTGCGGTTCTATTGATAAAATTATTTGAGGTTTTAGATTGTAAAAGTAAGTTAGATCAAAAGTGTTTGTTGTTTCATTATCAAATTCATCCTTAAAAGTAATTTTAAAATTGGTTTTATATGATTTAATACTTTTAAGTTTTAAACTATCCAAAATAAGCTTAAAATTAGGCTTGAAATCAAAGTAGAGTCGATTTTTGTTAAGATCAGAGAGCAATTCTACAGTTCCATAACAAGAACTACAGCTAGATTCCCATCTTCTTTTCGTATGGTTTCCCTCGATATTTAATATTATTCTTTTATTCCAATTAATAGTATTACTTAACTTAATACTATCATAATAAAATTCAACATTAGTAGTGATTTTCTCTGAAAAGTCCTTAAAGAATGGGTCAGCCCTATTATTGCATGATATAGTAACAATTACTAATGAAAAAACAATCCAATGAGAATTACAGAAAAGATAATTTTTCATTTTATTAAAAGCTATATATTAATCCTGTTTGAAATAAATAAAATTGATTGCCTAAAAAATGAGAAAGCAAATAACATTGTTTAAACTTAAGATTAAAATATATCGATTTATAAATACGTGCTTCAATGGCTAAATCCATATAGCCTCCAAATTCAATCCCAAATTGCTTATGTACTCCATCTCCTGCTACACTTGGGCGTCTAAGTCGGGCATTGTTTACCACAAAGCCTGCCTTTGGAATAATTCTTAATCTATTCCACAGGTTTACAATTTCATAGCCAACTCCGGCATACACACCGAAATCATCAAACAAAAAAGATTTATAATAATTATTTTGATATATTAATTCTGAGGCAACAGAAATTTTCTTATTTAATTTATGTTCATAGTTTGGTGAAATATTCCATCCAAATGGACTCAACCCTATATTTAAACCAATTTTATTTTTTTCATAAATTTCTCTTTTGATAACCTCCTGACTAAAACTATTGATTGTAAAACATATTAACACAACTTTAAAAAAAGTTAATTTTTGAAATTGAAATAATGAGGCATTAAATTTCATACTAGTTTCTATTGTAAATTAATTATCGTAGAAATATATCACCCAACCCTAAAAATCAACCTCAATGGCATATAAAGCCACTTTTTATTTCTTCCTAATGTCAAACCTTCTACGTAATCAACATCAAAAGCTATCAATTTAACATCATATACATCATTGCCAACTTTGATTTTATTTACAAGAAAACACATTCTTCCGTTTATTATTTTTGAAGTAGCAAAGAATTGAGTAAGCTTTGGTATTGTAACATTTTTTGTAAACAATTCTTCTCTATTATAAAATTCAACTATCTGTTCTTCATATACTTTTAAATTTTCATTAGCAATTACTTTTATATACTTATCCTTAGGGTTACTATATGAACTTAAAAAAAGAAATATGAGAGGACTAATTAAAAAACTCCATTTAATTGTTTTCATGGTCATTAAAATATAGATTTATTTATTTGTTTAATTTTTCGATCTTGTCTACTCTCTCACTACCTTCCCTTGCTTCACTTCACCACTACTCACAAACCGATAATAATACAATCCTTTGGCCAAGTTCTGAAGGTCTAGTTCTTGATAACCATTTACTTGCCTTTCATACACAACAGTTCCAAAAGTATCATAAATTATAAACTGCCCGGGTTTGTTTACTTCAATATTTAAAAACCCTGAAAAAGGATTTGGATATAGCTTAAAGTTTAAAGATTCAACATTTGAAATGCTGCCAGTATTACAATTCGAACCCACGCAAGTATTTACAGGTTTTGATTCAGGAGCGTTTCGATCAATAGTAAAACTCAGCAACTTATTAGAATACACACATCCATTACTACCTGTTATTGAAATAATTACATCCCCACTGGTAATCTTTGCAGTATCTTTGAATATAAAAGTAGGATTAGGTTCAGATGAATATTTGTTTATGACCATCCAACGAATGCCAGTAATGCTAAGTCCTGGATCACAGCCACTATAGCTTCCTATGGTAACCGTATCGCCTTTTTGAAAGAAATTATAACTTGGGTAACATTTATTTATGGTACAAGGACTTGGAGGCATACAAGAAAGTACCTGAACCGTTTTGAATCCAGAAATAGTACCATAAGAATTTATTGCAGTGGCAGTTAGTACAAATATTCCTGTACTAGTCCAAGATGCCAAACCTAGTTGATTTTGAAAACCTGATAGGTTTAAAGTTACTCCAGTTTGCGTGCTAATTTGAAAAGTAGTTGCCACACCGCTACAAACCGTATTAGGACCTGAAATTACCGGCACGGAAGGTCCACAATCAAACACAGTAATTATTTTAATTCCAGTTATTGTACCGTAGTTATTAAAAGCAATTGCAGTTAGTGTATTGACACCTGGCACACTCCATGAAGCCAAACCATTCTGATTTTGAAAACCTTGAAGTGTTAATTGCACCCCTGTTTGGGTGCTAATTTGAAAAGTAGTTGATACTCCACTACAAACGGTATTTATGCCTGTAATAGTTGGTTGCATAGGAGGACTGCAATCAGTAACAGTAACTGTATAAAATCCCGACACAGTACCAAAAATATTAATTGCCGTTGCTGTTAAAGTATATATGCCAGCTACACTCCACGAAGCCAAACCATTTTGATTTTGAAAACCAATCAGGTTTAAACCCACACCTGATTGTGTTGTTATTGCATAAGTAGTATTTGTATTATTACATATCGAGTTGACTCCTGAAATGGTAGGTTGCATAGGAGGCCTGCAATCGGTAACAGTAACTGTATAATATCCTGATACTGTGCCATAAGTATTAATTGCGGTAGCTGTTAGAGTATATACACCAGCAACACTCCACAAAGCTGATCCATTTTGATTTTGAAAACCAAACAGGTTTAAACCTACCCCAAGTTGTGTAGATATTGAAAAAGTTGTATTTGTATTATTACAAATTGTGTTGACACCTGTAATTGTAGGTTGTAACGGAGGGTTGCAGTCAGTAACAGTGACTACCAAATTATTCACACCTGTATACGTGCCATCTGTAAAATTTCCAGTAATGGTAGTTATACCATAAGTTTGAAATCTTACTTTGAGATTGTTTCCTGACAAGGTAAACACGTTGTTTCCACTAACACTAATACTAAAATTAATACCTATAATTGATTCAATTGTATAATCCGATACTTGATTCATACAAACTACATTGATACCCGAAATGGAAGGAGTGCTGAATATTTTAATAAGACTAATATTATCAATTCCAATATAGGAGCTAAATGAACCTCCAACAGCATTTATTGATAGTTGGTTAAAATTGTCAGTCGCATCAAATATTATACTGTCTTTTCTCCATTCCAATTGCAAAACACTTATGTTTTTTGAATAAACTAGATAAGCATTATCACAAATACTATTTCCTAAATAAATATTTAAATTGCAATCATAATTTGCACTTGTTGTAGATATAGTTCTAACACAGTTTATTAAGTTTCTATTATAAGCTATTAATTTATACTTACTGTTTTTCCTGATAGAATAGAATAAAGTTGAACTAACTATTTCATGAGAACTACTTGTAAAACTAGCTAAACCTAAATAAGTACTGTCACTAACTGCCATATTGTTGTATCCGTTTTGACAAAAATTTACTCTTGGTTGCACATCTGGAGTACCGTTGCAATTATTCCAGCCAAATGGGGTTAAATTTATACCAGTTGTTGAATAATCAAAATTACCATTATTAATTAAGTTTTGTGAACTTACCGAATTGATAATATTATAGAGTATTAGTAAAAGTATTTTTCTTTTTATTGATTTATTCACAAATTAATTTCTTATAAAATACACCGTGTGAGGTTTGAACTTGAAGTAAATAAAGCCCCTTAACAAAATTTTTGTTAATTGTGTGTTTAATACCTGTTTCCTCAGTAGTAGCGCTGAATGAATATACTAACTTACCTGTATTGCTAATAACTCTAATATCATAATTAAACATTCTATCATTTGAGAATTTTATAGTAAAGTTCTCATTAAAGGGATTGGGGGAAACTTCAATATTCGAATTTATTTCAGGTGTTTTTATTATTGTATCATTTTCAAGTCTATATGGAACTACAGGGTATAAATTGCCACATGCACTTTGAACAGTATATGGCAATTGAAAGTATTTTGCTGTTGAATTTCCAAAAATATCTCCTCCATTTCCTTCAATTCCCAAACTGATAAATCCTTCGTCAATCCCAGCATAATAACTCCAACTCGCCCAAGAATTTGTATTTTCCATCCATATAGGAGAAGTAACTCCTATAAACTTATTAAAAGCATTTGTATAATAGGTAGAGCTTGAACTATGGTAATTAAATGCAATATTTTGGTCAGGTAATCCTCCTGTTTCATCTATATAAATTCCATAATTTATTCCGCTTAGGCTATTGTAATTGATAAAAGTATTACATCCAACATTACCATAAGCAATTCCTACAGCTTGATATAATTGGTCACCTCTTACATATATTCCTTTATCGCAGTTTATGAAGGCATTTCTACCAACAGAAAACGGGTCTTGATTAAGATCAATAACTTGTCCTAATTGATTAGTTAAGTATCTTTGAGTTATTGTTACATCTATTCCTGAATTCAAATTTATAAACCGATTAAAATTAAATTTTGTTTTAAAAATATTCGTTGCCTCGATTCCACAAGTAGTGATATTTGAAATAGTATTAAATCCCAAAATCGTGTTATACCTTATATTATTTGTAAAATTCAATTCATAGGGTATGTTTGAAAAAGGCAGAAGATAAATACCTAATTTATTATACTTGGAACTATAATAAGTATAATCATTAATAAAAGGAAATTGGATGGAAGTACCAATTGTACTTGTAAGGATAATATAGTTTTGCCAGATTTTTGATAAATATCCATTCAATTGTATAGGTAATGTTTGAATATTTGTAAAAGTATTATTTTCAATATGTGGGTTTGATACAACATCTTCAAAATTATGAACTCCAAAAATTGAATTATCTATTAAATTATGATTTATTTCAACCAAAGATTCTAAATATGTGACAATTCCCCCATCGTTAGTTTCAATTGCTACAATAGTAAAATATTTTTCAAATTCGCTTAATTTATTTTTTGGCCAATACATTGTCTCCGGGCTACCAGTCAATGTACTATTTTGGATGAAATGATTTGTATAAGGATATTGACCAGATAACTTAACATGCCTCAAATAATTATTATTGAAAAAACAATTATTAATTGTCCAATTTGGATTTGTTACTATATACAATTGGGTGTTGTTAGGATTACTTCGAGTATTATAAATTCCAGCATAACTATTTTCAAATGATGAATTTTGGATATCAACAAAGCTCAAAGAATTTGTTTGTATTTCCAATCCATACCACATATCCGTACAACTAGCACTATTAAAAGCTACTTGATTGGCATATAATCCTGTGCCATTAGAAAGAATTATTTTTGAAGCTTCATATTGAGCATATTCATCATATTGGTTAGCATCAAACACCCCATTCGGTACTACATCAATATGCGTACCAGGTGTTGCATACACTGGTATTCCACTAAATTCTACATTACCTGCGATAATAATATTACCACATAAAGTTATTGGATCTAAATAATACCTAATAGTAGTACCCGCAATTCCCAAAACAGAATTTATTGGCGCTGGTCGACAACAACTAAAAATATCAATATGTTGGCTAATGGTGATAGATGGAATATTACATTGGTCATATGAAGTAACACTTAAAGTTACACCAGTACCTGAATTTACCCCTATTATGGTTGTAATACCTGATATGGAATTTGTAATAAATGCATTTTCATTATCCAATTGCCACAAGTATGTTCTTCCGGGAATAGTAGTTATGGAAATTTGTTGTTGATATCCCACACAAAGTCCAGTAGTAGTAAGGATTAATACATCTAAGTTTCTATTATCAAAAGTTTGAATTCTCGCAATTCCTTTAATAGTAGTACAATTTAATGGTACAGGAATTACGGTTAATGTAAACATACCTAAGCCTGTACTTTGAATAGTAGCTGTGTTAAAATTAGTACTTGTAATTATAGCTTCGCCATCAATGTACCATTCGTAACTACCAACACCTAAAGCAGTTGACACACTGTAAACATTTGAGGTTCCTACACATAGTAAAGTAGGTCCTGAAATTGTACTAGGGATATCAGGTATACCAACTACAGTTACATTATATACTGCCGTTGGGCTATTGCCACAGGCATTCATTGCATAACTTGTTATTGTATTTAATCCTTGATTATAAAATCGCGGATACAAAAGTCCATTGCTGCAATTTATGCTTGCACCACCACGCCAAGCTGTAATTGGCTGAGAAAAAGGAATTGTTTGGATTAAATATGCGTTTCCTGTACAAAATGGTGAAATTGGATAAAAATCCCCACGACATTCAATATGTGGGTCACCAAATGGGGTGCCTGATAATCCAGTTATTGTAGGTATAGTAGGTAAAGTATTTACAACTTGTCCTGAAACTGTATTTGAATAGGTTGTACCACAAAGGTGGGTAGTTGTAATAGATAATACAAATGTACCAGGATTAGTAAATCCTGTTATTGTACCTCTTAGTTTGTTTGCCGAAACATTCAAAATTCCACCAACTGAAGAAGGTACTAAATACCAACTATTAGTTTCTTCAGTATTATTTTGAATTGTATATACTACTGGTTTACCTTGACATACCCCGCCTAAAGTAAGATTATTTGTTGCAGTTTGTGGTGCAGCGATAAATACATTTTTAGTTAATGTCGTGCCAGCACAACTTCCCATACTATTCAAATAAGGCGTAAGTAATATAGCCGCACCTCCTCTTAATAACCCAGTAATTGTAGCAAAATTTTGGTTTGTAGTTGTAACTATTGCTTTTTGTGGAAAAGTAGGAGTTGAACTTGTTCCCCAAACATAGTTTATACCCGCCAAAGTTTCAGAATAATAAGCATTTACAGTATTTGGTCCACAAAATGAACTTGGCCCGGTAATAATGCCGGTTATGGAAGGAAGTCCCGAAACTGTAAAATTTTGATACACCCAATCGCTGCTACATCCAAAACTATCTTGCCGTCTTAAAAATATGGTACCTGTTCCTGTAGTATTAGCTCTAAAATTATATGAAGTAGTGGTCAGCGTAGGAGTTTTAAGCAATTGTGCATTTGCAGAACCTACTATTCCTGAGTATGTATTTGACCAAAAATAAACATAACCATATTCCCAATCATGTTGTGTATTATAGGTAGTGCCCAAACATTGATATTGGTTTAATGGACTTGTAAATGAACTTGAAATAGTTTGAATAGGTCGTATATAAATAACCCTTCCAGCAAAGGTTGTATTAGTATTTGTCAAGTTACTACAGTAATTCGATGCAATGGCTGTTAACTTTAAACTACCGCTTTCCAATCCTGTTAAGGTAGTTATATTTCCAAGTATTGGGCTAATTGTCCCTTTGCCTGTAAATGTGCTATTTTGTTTATCATATAATAACCAAGTGTAATTTTCACCTGTTACAGATGGGAATGTATATTGCCTTGAATCGAATGATAAACCGCAAATGGTATTTGGAGCAGGGATATTTTGATTTAATGGGCTTCCATTAATAGTAAGATTTAAATAGGTAGCAAAACTTACACAACCAAATGAACTTGAACCAGTTAAACTAATAATCCCATATTGCACACCTTGAAATTGAGAAGTTGTAATATCAGTACTCACTAAAGCTGAACCTGGAATTTGATTAACAGTAATACCACCAATACTAATTATAGGATTATTTCTACCGAAAGTATAATTCTGTAATACATTTCCACTGTTTGGTTGAGAAAAAATTGTAAATATTTGCGTGTGACATATTGGATTACTTCCAATATACATACCACTTGGAGCTGAAGGTTTTCCATAAACCGTAAATGGGATGCCATTACTAACATCTTGGGGATTAGAAGTTAATACACGCAATTCATATAATCCACCTTCCATTGTTTCAGGTATTTGGCAAACAATATTAAAATTGCCTGCATTTGACCTAACTAAAGATCCAACTATTGTAGAATTATTGAATCCATCATTTGAAATATACACATCAAACTGATTTCCAGGTAAAATACTATTATCTGATGTCATTCTTACTCTAAACGTTGACCCGGCACAAGTTGCAAGATTTGAACCTAACAATGTCATTCGAGGTGTGGGTAAATGTGTATAAAAATCTTGTTTAGAGATAGTTGTATATCCAGCACCTACGTAACCTTGGTCATATAATGCCATTCCGGATGCACCAAATCGAGCATCAGGAAAGGCCGTAATACTTCGCCAATTTTCACCAGTAGATGAACTACAATAATTATATGCTTGCTGTCTGTTTAACAACCAAAAATCAGTTCTTCTAGCACTTAAGGAGGTAGCACCACCTCCATAAAATACCAATTGTCCATTCCCAAAGAAAGCATTTTTTGAAAAACCGGTTGCAAACCTTCTGGCAGGTCCAGGAATGTCTCTCAACCTTGTCCATACGCCTGTGCCAAATCCAAATCCACATGGCCCATTAGATCCGTATAGCCATACATCTCTCAGATTTGTTCCTGTGTTGTCAAATCCACCAATAATTATACCTGCATTACCATCTGCATAAGTCAAACTTACTGCACCAGCTCTTGCACCAAATGGCAATGTGGTTGCAAAATCCATTGAACCATAATACGTACCGAAATAGTTGAACAATCTATCATTATATTGATAAAAATCGTCTAAATCAGCTTTATCAGTAAATGATATACCAGTAGTAGTTTTGCCTCCACCTATCCAACCTTTTATACTATTTCTTCCACCAAATCCAATAGCAAAACACCTTCCAGGTCCAGGTACATTATCTTGTTGCTGCCAAGTGTTAGCAGGTTGGCCTGCATTTGTGAAGGGTGTATATCTATACAAATTACTTGATACTGTCAATACAGCACCATTATATATTATTCCAGTTCCTACAATACAATTTTCTCCAACTTGGAATCCAACAGCTGCCGAACGTCCACCACCCGGTACATCCGCTTTTTGTGTCCAAAAATCTCCAATAGGATTATATTCCCAAAAATCACTTAGCAAAGTAGTTGTGGGTGATAAATCTGTTTGACCAGTTCCAAAATAAAGTTTACCAGTGTATGGTAAAGTTGGTTTGATATATTGAAATGAAATAGCAAATACTCTACCATTCACAGCACCTGGACCTGTAATAGATGAAATAGCTTGCCAAGTACCACCTTGTGCGAAAGTTTCTTTTAAAGTGAAAATATTAATAATAAGTATTATGACAAGCAATATTTTTTTCATGGATATTAAGGTAAAGTAAATCCTAAGTTAATTAATTCTTGTTTTGTAATTGCTGGTAGTTGACCTGTCTTTATATATTTATCTACAACTAAATCGGCTAATTTTTCTGCGTCTTCCTTTGTATTAAAAGAAACAACACCTTGTACAGCAGGTAAATGTGTTTGTCTTATATAAAGTTTTCCATTTACTCTAATATCATAAGCCCACGTGTGTAAAGTATCAATTCTATATACAGTTTTTGTAATTGTAGGGCTTTGTGCGTTCATAAAAATTGGAAATAATATCATCAGCAAAAATATCAAAGCAGTTTGTATATTTTTCATATCTAAAATCAGATTATAATTTATTAGTAGCTTATTATAAGGTAATTACCATTGAAAAAGGTGATTTACTAAAGCAAATAAATGCAAAATAATTAGAAATCCAAAATTAACCTTTTGTTAATTAGGATATAAATCAATGTACTTACACTTCTTATTTTAATACATTTGTGTATTATTCAGTGTCCCACCACAGCCACTCACCCTTTGGAAATCCACCTCAAGTATTTCACCGCATAGCCATTGCTGACGCAATTGCCAATCCTTCAATGGCCATGCAGTAAAATTCAATGCCATCCCTATTTTCAAAGGCTGAGAGGCTGCTACCTTTGTAGTAAGTTTGAGCTTATCAAAAAGTTCGGGAGCAGCCTATTACAAAAAAAGGGGTGTCCTTCTGAGTTTGACGAAGAACCTTTTTTTGTAATAAGCTGCAGTGTAGTTTTATTTCCCTTCCGCACTTCCTTTCACACAATCCCACCGCACTTGCTTTGGGTTGTGTTCAGCCCTGTTTGCCATCGCTCTAATCCAACCCTCAAATCAGGGCGTCACACACACCCAATAGCCTGTTAATAAGGACTCACTGCGTTTCGCAGTCTGGCTGTCCTTCCTTGCGCAGGACACAGTTCCCTTTGGTCACTAAGCCCTGCTTACCATCCCTTCACAGCCATTGGTGCTGCACTTCGTTCGGTCGGGCTCTTTGTCCGCCCTTCCCTGCTTGCCGGTGGCCTTATTCATTGCATTTCATAAAGCCATCGGCACCTTCCTTTGCGTCCACCGCCCTCCGTGTTGCTGCCGCAGGCTGCCCTTCGCCCCCAGCCCAGCCATTGGCATCCCACTGGGTCAGCTCCGGTAGGCTGCAAGGGATACAAAGTTAAGCCCCACTTGTATTTGATTTTTTAACACTAAGGAGGGGCTTACACTTGCAGCCTATCCTCGCTTCCGCTTACCCTCCATGCCCTTTCCTCCTGGGCGGGGGAAACTCACTACGTTCGCTCAGGGGCGGCACGCTACAGTCAGGTTTACCCCTCATACTTCGGGTTTCCCCTTCCTTTCGCTTTTTGCCTGCGGCCCCTCGCTTTATTTCTTTCTTCTCTGTTAGTTATTGATTAATAGGTAGAATAAATAGATAAACAATTCCAACGATGGTCATGATCAATGCATAAATATTCAAAATACTAAGTCTCTCATAATTTTCTGTTGTCACTTTTGGTTTATTAGTCATCAGTTGATATATTTTAGGTTTTAAATAGGTATATTTAATGGTTTAAAGGATTAAAAGAATATTTCCGCAATATTAAAAAGTATGTGAGACTATTCATATTATAATACATCTTTTTTATTTAGTAATCAACCATTTAGCATTCAACATTTAGAATTTATCACTCCTAATTGTTCTCCTGCAATCTTCTCTACTAGCTTCAAGCGATAGGCCAAATACTTTTTGCCAAATTATAGGTTCAGTCCCACACACGCAAGGCCAAGCCCTACGGGTGCGGGCTGCGCCCTCAGTCTTGCATGAGTGTGCCTTCACCTATGCTGATCAATCAAAAAGTTTTAGCCTATGTTACATTCCATTGTTTTCCGTGTTAGCGCTATGGTAGCGTCTGCGGGTCGTTTCTTTCGTTCATTGCAGTATGGCAAGTGTTTGGCGTCCATTCGTGTAGGTGAGTGTTATTTTTGCATTTACTTCAAGTTGTCCAAGCGTTATTTGTTTGGTTTCGGCAATCCGGCTGCATATACCGATGTACACCTGCGGTTGTTGTTCTTTGAGTTTTCTTATTCTGAGCTGCCTTTTTAGGCAGCTTTTTTTGTATTTGGATGAAACTATTTTGTGTAAAATATTTAATTTGAATTGTTTGAGTTTATATTATTTTAGTATATTTGAATTGGAAAACTAAAGAAAAGCACTGTTTTTACTTGCACAACTATTTAAAAATGAGTAACTATAACACAAGCCACAAGCATTTTCAGGTTTAGAGGATTAATATTATTTATATTATCTTTAGTTTTTGTATGTACTGTTTCAATTTTATCTTATTCTGAAACTATGAATAGCAATAGCGCATCAGTTAATAAGAAAAGTGTTGCAATTTCTGACACTTTAAATTTTAAAAGCCCTTTAGAAACCGCAAATTCAAATCAAAATTATTGGTTAAATAGCAATGAAAGATTCAAATATTTATTCGCAATACTTTTAACTTCTTTATATTTTGGTTTCGCAATCCTCATTTATTTTAATTTTTCATTAAACATTAAAAAAGCAATTGATAAGACTACTAAAGGGTCATTAAAATCATTTGGATTAGCTCATTCACGCTCCAATGTACTTAAGCTACTCTTGGGCGGATTTACGCTTGTTGTTTTATTTGATATCTTGGTTTTTGAACTTTTAAATGAAGTTTCTTCAGCTATAATATCTTCAATAGTAACTTTTCTTTTCTCAACTATTGAAAAAGAAGAAGATAATGAAACGAAAACAGAACAAGCCAAGACAGGAACACCTATAGAAGTGTTTCCAAATTCAAAAAATATAAAATCAATTATAATTAACTATTAGTTCCCATAACCCCATGAAAACCCTCTCTACAACTCTCCTTTTACTCCTTCTAAATATAATGTCTTTTGGGCAACCTTTAACCTTTTCCCCTCCAAGTGGATCACAAGTAATTGGTTCTAATGGAGGTTCATTTCAATTGACAATAAATAAATCATTCGCGGGTGGTATTACTATTTATAATTTTCCAGTAGGTCTTAGTTCTAGTAGTACAACAGATTTGACCCCTACTATAACAGTAGCAGCTAATAATGGACCAGGCAGATCACTTAGTTTTAATGTTTATGGTAATGGGGTAACTTATACCTATACAGTATCACAATTGGGTATTAATTGTACTTCACTAACAGGAACTAATCCTACAAGTATAACAGGTAATTTAAATCCATGTCTTAATCAAACTATTACTTATTCTTTACCAACCCTTTCTGCTGGAATGTGGTAT